>JAZUQH010000040.1:0-49659 GCA_045605605.1 Acutalibacteraceae bacterium
TTCTGTTTGAAAATAACGGCAGTAAGTTTGTTATGGATTCAAACTTCACCGATTTATATTTCTGGGTGAAGGGAGATATTAAAAATGACCTTACTCTGAAATTCCGTATTCTTTGTGCACCAAAAGGCAAAACCATATATATATCCACAACATATACCGTTCCCGTAGCTAAGAACGGCGAGTGGGTTAAGATTTCTCTTAAGGATATATACGGAGGAGACTGGAAGGCATCCATACCTGCTGACGATAATAATCTTCATAGATTGGATGTTTGTTTCTCAGCAGCAGAAGGGGATAAAATCACCGTAAGCTCCCTTTTCGGTGTTAAAAAAGCAACCCTTCCTACCGATACACAGGACTGGACAGGTGCCGAGTGGCTTGCCGCCGCTAAGAAAGTAAAGACCGATAGCGTTCTTAATGACACAACAGCCTTTATCGCCGCTATTGACCGTCTTGACGGAATTGTAAATACTCCTGAGGTTGTCGCTATCACCGCAATTAAGGATGCTTGGGCAGCGCTCGTTAAAAAGGATTCAAGAATTCTTGAGCCAAACAGCTATTATCTTAACAGCGCAGTTGATGAAAGCTATGTTAAGCAGAGTACAGATGGCCTCAGCGTTCCCGAGGGCGTAGAGCTTGGCGCTAATTACGGTGAGTTTACCCTCGCAGGCGAAGGCACAATGACTGGCAGCACAAACCATCAGGTATTATTGCTCAAATATCCAAGCGGTGCAAGCACGGAAGTTTTAGCAAATATAGATGATATCTACTTCTGGATTAAGCCTGAGCTTACAAGCGGTAGCGAATTAAAACTTAAATTCCGCTATTTGCTCGAAAATGGTCCCTCTAGAACCATACAGACTATCGTCACCGTTCCCGCAGATAAAAGCGGTCAGTGGGTGAAGATTTCCTTTAAGGATTTGTATGGCGATGAGTGGAAAGAAGGCATCGTTCAGGATCAGGGCCTTTTCCGTGTCGATGTCAGCTTTTCTGCAGGTGACGGCGACTCCGTTACCGTAGGCAGCGCATTTAATTTCTACCGCGTAAACGCTCTACCTGAGAACACTCAGGGTTGGAACCTTGCTGACTGGATTTATGCCGCTAAGAGGTATGATACCACAGGCTGCTTCGATACAACCGAATTTGAAAAGGCTATCAAGGATGCTATTAAGGTAAGAGATGACCTTCTTATAAGCAAGAGCAGTAACAAAACAGAGTATCCAGCCCTTACCGATATCGACCTTTCGGATATCGCGCATGAAAATGTGATTTTAGGCACGGCTCCAATTGTTGAGAATTTTGACGGTGCTATAACAACCGAAATCACTGATGAAGCATTTAATAGCGTTAGCGACGGTGACTATAGTACCGTAGGCTCTGTTAATCTTGCTAAAAACGGCGAGAAAGAGCCCTATACCGATTTCATTTATGAAATAAACGGTGAGCTTACTGTAGAGGATTTCGTTGTTGCCCTTGATGGCGCTAATAAACCCCTTAAATACTATATATATGTAGCCGATACCCGCTCAGAGCTTACTCTTTCCGAAAATCTGGTTGTAGCCTATGAGACTGACGGTACATCTGTTGCTCAGCGCTTCAACTTCACAGGCAAACCCACCATAAGCGGTAAATTTGTGAGTATCAGGGTTTACGGCGCTGATAATAATGTCGCTCTTGCCGAGTTTGCGGCTTACGGCGAAGTAGTGATGTACGATGTCCAAAAGGGTAGCTTTAGCGATGCTGATATACAGAATATCGGTAATAATCTCTTAAAGGGCATCGTTCCTAAAATCAGGATTAAAACAAAGTTAAATTGGAGTGCTGTGGCTAAGGAGAATGGGAAGGTAAAGGATTACTCACTTCTCACAGATGGAATTGCCACATCAGGCGTAGGCATTAATCCGACCGAAGGTTATACCAGGATAACCTCCGCTGATGATAAACTTACCTTCCATATCTACTACGATTTGGGAGCTACCTATACCATTGATAAGCTATTCCTCCAGTCCATTAAAGGTTGGAGTAATGCACTTGCTACTGGTAGATACGAGATATATGCTTCCACCGATATGCCCTCCCTTTTCACATCTCGAAATAGAATAGTTTCCTATGATAATATGAATAAGGGCCCAAACGGTTCATATCCTTCTCAGCTATTTACCCTTAAATCAACTGTAATTGCCCGTTATGTAAGCTTCAATATCACTTATTCTATCAGTGATTTTGAAATCGCTAATGAAAGATATCAAAGAGAGGGTCTGTATGCCCGTATTTACGAATTAGGTGTTTACGGCGAAAGATACAATAAGCCCTATGAAATTGTTAACCTTACAAGTCATACTCCTATGGACCTTTACCGTATTGATTCAAACGGTAAGTCTGCTCACGTAGGTGAGAATGAATATGACGGCGCAGAGCATAAATTGGTATACGATGGCTCAAATCAGACCAGTGCCGATATTTCTATGGCGCAAGGCGAGAAGCTAGAGTTCGTATATAATCTTGCAGCAGATCAGATAATCAAGCAGCTACGCTTTAAGACAATGACACCTTCGATTAAGCGTATGAAGGTATACGCTGCCTCTTCGGAGGAAGAAATCTATAAGGAAGACGCTCTTATATACGATTACGATTATGAAGGTCTGCTCACCGATGAAATATTCAAGGATTTCGGCGATAATCCCATTAAGATGCGCTACATAAGGTTTGTAGTTGAGGAAATTGAGGGTTCTGTTTTAGAACCTGCCGAAATTGGGGTTTTGGGCGGAAACGATCAGGAATTTAACTACTTAAATCTTGTTGAAGAAAAAAGCGAAATCGTTACCTTATGGCAGCAGTATAAGGATACGGGAGATATAGTTTCCACCTTTGAACAGGCTAATAAGTTCTTGCATTATGATTATTCAACTCTCTACCCAATGGTAAACGCCTTCGATAATGATTACGATACTGTATTTGACTTCTACGGCGGTAAGAACGGTGAGCGAAGCATCAATTTCTTGCTCGATACAGGAACACTCAATTCTATCGACGGAATAACCCTTTTTGCAGGAAGTAATGAAGAATACTGGCCAAGCGAGGTTAATTTCTACTTCGGAACCTCCGATGTAGAGCTGTTCAACAAAGATATAAAACCCGCAAAGACCTTTGAAACTAAGGCTCAGGACGGCAAGTTTACCTATGAGTTCGTACCACAGTTAGCCCAGTATGTAAGAATCGAAATTCTTCGCAGTAATGATACTGTTTATTCCTTAGAAAAATACGGCGATAAGATTGCAGCAATTATTGCTGATATTCGAGTTGACGGTCTTGAAATCGTAAGTAGCACTAAGGATGGTATCGTGGCTTCCTTTACCGATGAAGCTACAGGCATAGCTGTTGATATAAGCGCTCTCAGAGAAAACGATGTTTACGGAGGAGTTAAAGATATCCTTGTTACCAAGAGGGCTCCAACAGAAGATGAAAGTAAGGCTGTTATGCAGAGCGACTCTATGGATATTCTTTCTGATGTTTATGAAGTCTACCTCATTGACGTTAACGGAAATATCGTAACCGATTTTGGAGGCAGAACGGTAACCTATCGTATACCGCAGAAGCTGATTAGTCAGACCGAGGACGTGTTCCTTCTTCACGGCGGTTGGGGAGCCTTTGATATGATTGAGTTCAAAGTCATAGACGGTTACTGTTGCGCAACCTTTGATAATGCCGTCTTCTCACACTTTGCTTTCGGCGCTTTTGCAGAAATAGAGCTTAAGCCCGAGGATGAAGATCCACAAGATAATGATACTGAGGGTGATGAAGATGTCACCGGAGAGCCTGAGGATGTGGAGAATACCGTATTTGATGACACTGAGGAAGTGGAGGATACCGTATTTGATGACACTGAGGATGAGGATGATGATAAGCCGAAGAAAAAGAAGATTAGAGTTGTCCGCAAGGGTGGCAACGGAGGCTTCGATTATCTTTGGATAATTATTGTTGCCGTGGCTGTAGTTGTTGTAGCAGCAGGCGTAACCTTCTTCATAATCCTTGCTAAGCGCAAGAAAAAAGAGCAGGAAGCAGAGCAATAAACTTCGCTTGAAATAGGTTTTCCTTTCGACTTATTTCTCTTTTCAAAATGACTTGACACCCCCGTGTTTGCACGGGGGTGTCAAGTCATTCTTTAATGAATTATTTTATACTTTATTTTTTTAGATATTTATCCACCAGTTCTTTTGAAACTGAGGGACCTGATTCCAAAAGCTCAGTAGAAAAGCCCATATTATCCGAAATATTAAAGTTTGTACGGCTCTTCCCCTTAACTGTGTACACGGGATTTTGCTGTTTCTTATATTTTTGCCCAGATATAAGAGATGGGTTTTAATACAATAGAGTCATTTTTAACCAGCGCATTTAAAGAAGATAAGGTTTCTTTTACATTAAAGTTGGCGGTATATTCACGCTCACTTGGATTGATTGCGCAAATAAAAGTTTCTCCCTTTGATTTTCTTTTGAATATCAAAGGATATGTATCCGATACTAACTCAAATTCATTACCACACGAAAAAAGCTCAGGGTTATTTCTTTTAATTTCAACTAATTTTTTAACTTCGTTAATAAGAGAATTTTCATCCTTGGATTGTACTTCAACATTTGTTTTTTCGTAATTTTTATCAATGGGTAGATATATTTCACCATCTGTGGCGCTAAAGCCTGCATTTTTCTTATCTGACCACTGCATAGGAGTTCGTGAGCCTGTTCTTGAATATCCGCCGTCCTTCGTTTTGAGACGGTTGTAAGGAAGTCCTATTTCATCACCGTAATAAATAAGCGGAACATTGGGGAGAGCCAGGATTAAAGCATAAGCTGTTTTTAAATCATTCGAGTTTCTGTTAAGCGCAATACGAGGAAGATCGTGGTTGCCTGTAACAACTGAAATATAACCTTTGCCTTCAATCTGAGCAAGATTATCTAAAAAATATTCAAAGAAGGTAGCAGCTTCGCCTTTTCCGTCACGCCTAAAAAAACTGTGTCCCTCAGAGGATATAACATTTGCTCCCGATTCTTTTCTAAAAAGTTGGTTGTAGCCGTCGTTAAAATCGTGGGTTAAAAAGTCAATATCAAAATCACCGTTTTGCACGGCATACATAGGCTGACCCCATTCGGAAACAAAAATGGCCTCGGGATATTCTTCTCTTACTTTGCCGAAAATCTTTCTCCATACTTCGCAGGAATGTTTTCCGTTTATATCCCGTTTAACAATACTTGAAGCAATGTCAACCCTGAAACCGTCAACGCCTTTAGCAAGATAGAATTTTATGATTTTTATAACCTCTTCGTGAATTTTTAGACAAGGTTCATCTAAATAGTGGTTTTGCCAAGGTCTATCAGGATTTGCAAAACCAAAATTAAGAGCGGGTTGGAAGCAGAAGAAGTTTACGCCATAGCATCCATCCCTTTCACTGTTGCCGCTTATGTGCGCCATAGGGCATGCATCAAAGGTATTGTTATTCCATATATAGTAATCAGAGTATTCGTTTCTTTCGTGTTTAGAGGATTCCAAGAACCATTTGTGAGTATCCGAGGTATGACCAACAACAAGGTCAAGAAGCACCTTAATGCCAAGTTTATGAGCTTCCTTGATTAGATTATCCAAATCGTCCATAGTACCGAATTTTTCGTCTATGGCGTAATAATCCTCAACATCGTATCCGCCATCTCTGAAAGGGGATTTAAAAATAGGATTTATCCATATTATATCCGCAAAATCCTTGATGTAAGAAAGCTTTTGAGCGATTCCGTTTAAGTCACCAATTCCATCACCGTTGCTATCATAAAAGGAGGTGGGATAAACATTGTAGATAATGGAATTTTTTATATTTTCGTTCATAAAATCCTTCTTTCAAGGTTTATATATATGGTATGTTATCACAAGCAAATTAACAAATCAATAGAGTATTTTGACTTTTGATTGGACAATTTTTACCCATCAATCAGATAACCTCGTATTTGATTTCATTAAGGTACATATCTACTGATTTTTTAGAAACAAAACCTGTTTCATCAAACTGGGTGTTTGCTACTCCGCACGCCATACCAAGCATTATAGCATCCTTAAAGCAAAAACCTCGGCTTATGCCCACAGCTATACCCGCTACCGTGCTGTCTCCTGAGCCGACGGCATTTTTAACTTTAACGGTTGGGGAGTGGAAACGATAAAATTTATTATCTATATAAGCGTAGGCTCCATCCTTGCCTAAGGTGATAATAGGAAGAGCTATACCCTTATCACAAAGGGTTAAAAGAGCCTTTTTAATATCAGCCTCATCCTTAGCCTCAAAGCCTAAAAGGTCAAAAAGCTCGTCCCTATTTGGCTTTATCATAAAGGGTGCGTCATCAATTATATCAAGCATTACCTTTCCGCTTGTGTCAACAATGATTTTTTTATTCTTAATCTTGGCAATTTTTATAAAATCTTTGTAAAGTGAGCTATCTGCACCTTTTGGCAGACTTCCCGAAACGCAGATGATATCACTATTATCGGCAAATGCTTTAAATTGCTCCAAAAGGGCATTCGTTTCTTCTTTTGAAACTGAGGGACCTGATTCTAAAAGCTCGGTAGAAAACCCCATATTATCCGAAATATTAAAGTTTGTACGGCTCTCCCCCTTAACACAGGTAAAGGCCTCTTTGATACCTAATTTTATAATTTCTTCTTTTATAAATTGACCGTTGCTTCCGCCTATAAAGCCTAAAGCCATACTATCCTCGCCTAAAAGCTTAGCAACTCTTGCAACATTTATACCCTTGCCTCCCGCAGAAGCGGTAACTTTAAAAGGGCGGTGCACCTCACCGATTTTAAGCCTATCCACAAAATAAACCTTATCAATAGTAGGATTTGCCGTAACAGTAAGCAGCATATTATCACCTCAAAAACAATTATATCATTGTAAGATAAATTGTCAACAAGACTTAGGTATGTTTTGTTGTCATTTCTTATATATACTCCTTGAATTTACATAAAATATATGTTAAACTGAAATTAGATTTAAGCTTATCTTATTATTGTTTTCAGGAGGCTTTAGAATGAAAAAAGTATTAGCGGTTTTCTTAACAATATGCCTTATAGTCGGCATAGTGCCTTTCGGCACCTTTACTTTTACGACTAAAACTAAGGCTCAAACCGTCAGAGATGAGGATATCTATATATATAACATCGTTGCCGGTGAGGCGGAAATCACAGGAGCAAATACTACTTTGAGTGGGGATGTTGTTTTACCCGATTACTTAGAAGGTTGCCCTGTAACAAGCATCGCCCAATATGCTTTTTATGGATATAAAGAGGTTACCAGCGTAACTGTTGGTGATAATTGTGAAAAAATAGGCCAAAGCGCCTTTTGGAATTTTGAAGCACTTGAAAGTATAACATTCGGTGCGAGTGTGGTTGACGTGGCTGATGATATTTTTACCAATTGCATAACTGATTGCTACAATTTGAAGGAAATCAATATTTCACCTGATAATACTGCATTTAGTTCGATTGACGGTGTGTTATTCAATGAGGAACAAACCACTTTAATCAGATACCCTTCTAAAAAAACCGGTAGTCATTATACTATACCCGATAGCGTTACATACATCGAAATGCAGGCTTTTTATAGCTGCGATAATCTTGAAAGTATAACATTTGGTGGCAGTGTCAAAAAGATAGGTTATTGGGCATTTGATAATTGCTATAATCTTAGAAGAGTTGTACTTCCTACAAGCATCAAATCAATCTACTCTTATGCGTTTGCTAATTGCAGTAATATAAGTGATGTATATTACGAGGGAACCGAAGAGGATAAAGAAAATATTACAATAGAGGGCAATAATGAGTACTTGTTAAATGCTACCTGGCATTATAATACCTGTCCTGCAGGCGAGCATTCATATTTAGGTGAGTCTGACAGCACCTGTGAAAATTGCGAATTTATAAGGTTCATAGAAGTAACAAGCTTAAGCTTTGATGATATTACTGTTTATGACGGTATGCAGTCAAGTGACGGTAAATTCAGTTTAAATAATTACGGTATTATTTATTTTGACAATGGTTTTAGCCATAGCAGTAACGATTTTTATACCAGCAACACCTTTTCATACGAAGGATATGAATATACTGTTGAGTTTGATGATAATCAGGATGCTTCACCTTGGCAGGTGGGCGGCTCTTATGTGGTAACCGCTACCGTAAACGGTGTAAGCGATACCTTTATTGTTCAGGTAAGACCTAATCCGTTTACAGCATTTGATATAGAAGATGGATATGAAGTTGACCCCACTATATACAGCTCCGTAAAAGTTGGAGATAAATATAAAATTGGCAATGAACATCATGGCGCAAGCTTTGTTACCTTCAGAGGAATAAAGTTTAGCTATCCTATGGGTGATACTAGCGAAAGCACAGGCGGAGTATGGCTTGAGGGCGCAAATACCGTTTGGCCCGAAATTTATTGTGATGTTCCTACTTCTGAATGGGTAAAGGGTGAGACCTATGAGCTTACCGCAACCTTATTAGGCTTTACTGATACCTTTAATATTACATATACCGAAATTAGTGACGTTATAATTGAAGATGTAGAAAAGATTGTTAACTGCGGAGGTAATTGGCAAGAATTTTATAAACCTGACGGAACAACGGAGCAGTGGTATTGTTACGATATTTATCCTGAAAGCATAACCGTTTCTTTTAAGAACGGTTCCTCTCTTTCCGATGAATACAGCATTGTTGCCAGAAAAATGGGCTTAAATATTGATTTTATTTCCGACCAAAGCTTTGAAAACCAATGGGGTATTGGTGAGTATGCAGTTACGGTAAAGCTTTACAATCCTTATCATTATTCAATGGAGTATAGTTACTTTACTGAAAATTATACTGTTAAGGTAGTTGAAAGCCCCGTTGAAAGCATCACTATTTCTCCTGTTACCATTGTGGAGAATACAAATGGCTATGAAAATAACGGTTATTGGTATTATTGGGTAAGTGTTAATGATACCATTACTATAAAATTCAAGGATGAAACCAGCTTCATAGGAAGCCCCCATGAACTATATGACAGATACGGCGAGAACTTTTATTTAGAAAATGACCAATCTGCAGATAATCCTTGGTATTTAGGTGAGCATAAGGCTATCTTCAGCTTTATGGGATTTGAAGCAGAATTCTCTGTAATAATTAAACCATATCCTATCGTATCCCTTAACGTAACGGATATGTCCTTTACCGAATTCACCAGAGGCTATTATGAGGGTGATAAATTTATTTACGGCGCTTTTATGCCCGAATTTGAAGTAACGCTTGATGATGAAAGTGTAATCAAGAGTAACGGAAGCTCAGGCGTGGAAATCGACGGTATGTGGTATCCGTTAGAAACCAATTTATATGAGCTTCAAGCCGAAGCGCCTTGGGTAGCAGGTAATACCTATGAGGTTACAGCTAATTTAGGAGAGGTAACCGATACATTTAACATAACCATAAATGCTATGCCGATAGCAAGTCTGAGCGTAGACGATATAGAAATAATAGAATATTCAAGCGGTGAATATTTAGGCGAGGATTTCTTCTATTATCGGGTTGAGCCTTATTTCTCAGCAACCCTCACAAATGGAGAAATTATATACGGAGGTTTAGGCAGTATATGGATTGATGGGGAATCATATTTTCTTTCTGTTGATGCCTCATCCCAGTATGATGAGCCTTGGGTAGCGGGTAACACCTATCAGGCTACAGCGACTATAGGCGGCGTAACCGATACCTTTAATGTTACAATTAAGGAAACTCCGATACAAAACATAGAAGTCTCAGATATTACTATTATAGAAAATACGCATGGCTTTAATTACGGATACCAGTTTGAATATACTGAAATTTATCCTGAAATTACCGCCACCTTAAAGAACGGCAAAACCGTAAAAAACGATGCTCAACAATTATATATTGAAAATCATAGCTTTTTTATACAGGTGAATTTAGAAGGTCAGTATTTAACTCCTTGGATTGCAGGTAATTCCTATGAAGCAACCGTTACAGTTGCGGGTATGACCAAAACCTTTAACATCAATATAATTGAGAATCCTATTGTGGAGCTTACAGTAGAGGATAGAGAGATTTATGAGGGCTTCGGCGGCACGGTGGTATCTGACGGCGAAGATGAATATATTGAGTACGATATAAACACGCTTTATTACAGATTGCCATTCTCAGTTAAGCTTAAGGACGGTACGGTTATAGAAAGCGTTGAAAAATTCATACCTGGTATGATGGGTCCTTGGGGCGTATATATTGAAGGCGAATTTTACGATGCAACCTTTGGTTTTAACTATGAAGTGGCAGATAATCAGGATGAAGAGCCTTGGGGTGTTGGAACTCATACTGCTTTCGTCAAATTTATGGGAGTTACGGATGAGATTAACGTTATTATTAAGAAATCTCCCATTGAAAGTATAGAAATTGAGGACATCACTCTTTATGAGGATGTTGATGCTTATGAATATTATTTGAGTCCAAAATTTACTGCAACTCTTACTGGTGGCAGAAATATTGAGGGCCGTGTTGGTGAAGACTTCTTTATTGATGAAGAGTACCTCGGCATTGTTAGCATTGATGAAGAGGAAAGGATGGACATAGTATTTGAAGCAGGCAGAAGCTATGAGCTTGTAGCAGGTATAGGTCTTATATCCGATACCTTCACTCTTACCATTGAAGAATGCCCCGTTGAAAGCATTGAAATTACCAAGCTTCCTAAAACCGAGTATCTTGAGGGTGAGGTTTTAGATCTTAGAGGTCTTGAATATAGAGTCCATTATACCGAAGGCGGTTACGAGGATTTTGTACAAACCCAATATTTCAATCCATATATGCCAAGTGTGATATACTCTGAAAAGCTTGGCAGAGAACTGTATCTGGAATTATATGATGGTTACGGCGAATATCTTACTGCGGAGGATGAAGCCATTACCCTTTGTGTTTCAGGTAAAACTGCAAGCTTCGATATAACGGTTAATGAGAATCTTGTAGAGAGCATCACTTTAAGGGAAGACTCCGATAAATCCTTGTATTTTACCTTTAATAACGGTAATAATCCCTCTTCCGAAATGAAAATACTTTATATAGAAATAAATGATGGCGGAGATGACTTCTTACACGGTAATGTTTATACCGATAAGGGTATATTCGGTAATTTCGGTTTCATTAGGGATAAGCAGAATAATACTCTTACTATTCGCTTAGGTGATGATGAGGAAAATATAACAAGCAATACCATATCAGGCGGCGAGTATGTTGATGCTATCGAAGCTTTTATCTTTAATGGCGAATTACTTAATTCCAATCTTACGGAGTTTACAGGCGACGTTACAGAGGAAAATATCGATGCCCTTATTGAAAGCATCACTCCGTATGATTCATTTTTATGGGAAGATGAGGATAATATTGCAGGCTATTGGGATGGCTCCTTCTGGTATAAGGGTGATGCTATCCGAGAAAAGCTTTCAGAGCGTTATGCTCTTGATGATATTGACCTTTCGCTTTCAGGACGTTACGATGCAGAAGCCGATGCAATAAGGCATATTTACAGCGAAAATTGGTTATATGCAATCCATCCCTTTGAAGTAAGCTTTTTTGGTGATTTTTGGAAAATCAAGTTGTCTTATAAAACTGATTTTGAAGCTCAATACGAGGGAGACGTAGCATATATTCTCTTGGATGCTTCTGATTATAAGATAGCAGGTATAAGTCTTAACGGAACCATTCCGTATCCTAAAACCGTAACAGAAATATCCATAGAGTCCGACCCTGAAAATTTTGAATATTTAGAGGGCGTTGGTGAGCTTAATCTTGATGGAGCTACTATCAGAGTTAACTACGATTATTATGATGATGCCGTTATAGATATAACCGATGAAATGGTATCAGGATTTGATAATACCGTAGTTGGAAAACAAGCTATCACGGTAACCTATAAAGGAAAAACCACTACCTTTGATATTCGTATCGTGGCAAAAAGCATAACGGAAATTGAGATTGCCTCCGCTCCTAATAAGCTTACTTATTTCAAGGGCAAGGAAGCACTTTCTGTTGAGGGCGGAAGAATAAGAATAAACTATAATAACGGCACTTTTGAAGAAAAAGATATGTCCTTAGAAATGGTTTCAGGCTTTGATAATTCCGTTTCAGGAACTCAGACACTCCAAGTTGCTTATAAGAATTATACAGCAACCTTTGAGGTTGAGGTTGTTGAAGTTGTTGTAACAACAATAAGTGTTTCACAGCAGCCGACTAAGCTTAAATTTATCGAAGGCAAAGAGCAGCTTGATGTAACTGGCGGAAAGCTCTATGTAACCTATAACGATAATTCCTTCAAAACAATTGATATTACTCTTGATATGATTTCAGGCTTTGACAATACCGTGGTAGGCGACCAGACCTTAACCGTTACCTATGGTGGTAAGAGTGCAACCTATATCGTAAAAATTATTGCCAAATCACCCGTAAATATCGAGATAGATAAGCTTCCAACCAAGCTGGAATATCTTGAATTTAAGGATACGCTTGATGTTACCGGAGGTAAGATAAAGCTTAATTATAATAACGATACATACGATATTATCGATATTACCCCCGATATGATATCAGGCTTTGATAATACCACGTTGGGTAAACAAGTATTAACCGTTACCTATAATGGTTATATTACTGCTTTTGATATTGAAATTGTATCTAAACTATTAGTTAGCATTGAAATTGAAAGTCTACCCGAAAAGCTTACATATCTTGAAGCAAAAGATAATCTTGATGTAGCAAATGGTAAACTTAAGCTTAATTACAATAACGATACTGACGAAGTAATTGATATTACCCCCGATATGATATCAGGCTTTGATAATACCAAGGTAGGTGAGCAGAATTTAACCGTTACCTATAAGGGTAAAACTGCTACTTATGAAGTAGAAATCATAGCCAAATCATTGGTTAGCATCGAAATTGAAAATCTACCCGAAAAGCTTACATATCTTGAGTTAAAGGATACTCTCGATGTAACAAACGGAAAGATTAAGCTTAATTACAATAACGATACTGACGAAGTAATAGATATCACTCCCGATATGATTTCAGGCTTTGATAATACTACGGTGGGCAAGCAGAATTTAACCGTTACCTATAAGGGTAAAACTGCTACTTATGAAGTAGAAATCATAGCCAAATCATTGGTTAGCATCGAAATTGAAAATCTACCCGAAAAGCTTAAATATCTTGAAGAAAAAGATGCTCTTGATGTAACAAACGGTAAAATTAAGCTTAATTATGATAACGATACTAACGAAGTAATAGATATAACAGCTGATATGATTTCGGGCTTCAAAAACAACAGGGTAGGTAAACAAACCTTAACCGTAACCTATAAGGGTAAAACGGCTACTTACGAGGTTGAAATCGTAGCTAAATCGTTAGTCAGCATCGAAATCTATAATCGTCCCCAGAAATTAAGCTATCTTGAAGCAAAAGATACTCTCAATACAACAAACGGTCTGCTTAAGCTTAATTACAATAATGGTACTAACAAGGTAATTGATATAACAGTAGATATGATTTCAGGTTTTGATAATACCAAGGTAGGTAAGCAGACGTTGACCGTTACCTATGAGGGTAAAACTGCAACTTATGAAGTAGAAATCATAGCTAAATCATTGGTTAGTATTGAAATCAATAAGCTTCCCGATAAGCTAACCTATACCGTTGATACCGATGCATTGGATTTAACGGGCGGTAAAATAAAACTCAATTACAATAATGATACCAACGAAATAATTGACATTACCCCCAATATGATTTCAGGCTTTGATAATACAGTATTAGGAAATCAAACCTTAATTGTAACATACGGCGGTAAAACAGCCACCTTCCAGATAGAAATAGTTAACGGATATTCAGAAGGCGACCTTTACGGCGGATGGGAAATCATTGCTGACGGCACGGGAGTATTTAAGGTGGATACCGAAAGCGTAGATATTGAGGATATCGTAGTGCTTGATAAGGATGGCAACGAGGTTAAGTTCGATGAAGCAAATCAGGGTTGGACCTTAGTTGAAGGTCAGGAGTATACCGTTATGTTTAGGTATAACGGCGTGGAAATCACTAATCCTGAATTTGACTTAAAACCCGAAAAGCAAAATCTATTCCCTGATACTCATAGTGAAGCTTGGTATGCTGAAGCGGTGGCATATGCTTACGGCAGAGGTATCTTGAAGGGTTATCAGAACGGTAATTTCGGTCCTTCGGACGGAATACAGCGTCAGGATTTCCTTGTAATGTTAGCCCGCTTTGACGGTGTAGATTTAACACAGTACGGTTACGATTGCAATATGCCCGATGTAGCACGCGATAGCTACTATGAAGCCGCAGTAAACTGGGGCGTACAAAATGGAATAACCACAGGCTATATGAACGGAAAATTCGGCGTAGGCGATATGATAACAAGGGAACAAATTGTTACTTTCCTTTACAGATATGCAAAATATAAAAACATAGATGTGGAGAATGTAACCGATACAAAAGCCAAAGCATTTCCCGATTATAACACCGTAACCGATTTTGCCGAAACACCTATAATCTGGGCAATAGACAAGGGCGTAATAAACGGAAAATCAGGTTATATCGCACCTCAGGGTAATGCACAACGCTGCGAAATCGCACAGATAATGTATAACATTTTCCAAAAAGATATTTTTTAAAACAAAAGACTCTATCATTGAGGCGCACTCCGTAAGGAAGTGCGCCTCAACTAAGCTTGCCCTTACGAGTAAAACGAGCAACTTCTCTTTTGCGTTAGCAAAAACTTCACATAATAAACCGAAAAATTAATATGTAACCCACTATGACACTTTCACCTGAACTGTGCAATGTGTCATTTTTTTGTGAATATAAAATCCGTGTTTTTAGGTGCTTTTTAACACAGGATAACACGTAATAACACTACATAAACCAAATAAATTTGTGACCTAAATTCGTGTAGAGCGAATTTAGGTCTTTTTCTTGGTCTTATCTCTCTGTATTTTCCTAAATTCAGACGGTGTTGCTCCGATTCTTTCCTTAAACAAGCGGCAAAAATACGATGTGCTCTCAAAGTTCAATATTTTGGATATTTCTTCTACAGTAAGCTCGCTTTCTTCAAGCAATGATTTTGCAGCTGAAAGCTTTATGTCGATTAAATGCTTTCTGGGGCTTTTGCCCATATATTGTTTAAATAGTCGTCGAAACCCTCCGGCACTAAGTCCACACATCTTAGCGTATTCTTCAACCGAAATGGCATCATAAGGTGATTTATTTATATATTCAAGAGCAGGAGAAATAATGTTGTAAATTTTGCTTTTGTCAAGGTTGTTTTTTAATGATATTTGTACTAAAATATTGAAAATCTTTGATTTCAAAAGGGAATAGCAAAGTGGTGAGGATTCGTAGCACTCAACGATTTCCCGCATTGCTTTTTCTATATAAAATGAGTTTTGTTCGTTAATAATAAATGGTTTATCCGAAAGGGAAAAGCTATCATTTCCTAAAAGCATATTAAATTCAACGAGATAGGCATCCGGTTTGTGTATTTTACTGTCAATGTTTAGCACGCTATATCTGCTATTGTACGGCAAATACACTAATGATTTGCAAGGAGCAAAAAAACTGTCTCCGCTTATTAAATCGGTATAAACTCCGGTGCAACCGCTTAGAAATATAAGTCCACTTGAATGCCGCGGTTTTTCTCTGATGAAAAGTGCTCCATTTACCCAAATTTGCCGTTGTGCATAAATAGAGTTTAGGTTAAAGTCCAAAAAACTGATTTTAGTTAAGGGCACGATTTTTGTTTCTTTCATAATATCACCAAACCCATTTTACTATAAATGTTCGAAAAGTTCAATATAATGTGTTTGAAAAATCTATTTAAATAGCTTTATAAAGGAGATATAATATATCAGTAAATTTCATACATCGTCTTTTTGTTCAATAAATGGAGGATATTGTGATTAATGGAAATATAGGAAAAAGCATTGTAAAATTTGCTATGCCTTGCATTTTAGCAAGAATAATTCAAAATCTATATCCGCTTATAGATTCATTGGTAGTAGGGAAAGCGTTAGATATAGAGAGCTTATCTGCAATAGGAATATCGGCTTCCTTATATGCATTGTTTAATGATACATTTATAGGTTTAGTATCCGGTTTTGCAATTATAACAAGTAAAAAGTTTGGCGCAGGGGATAAAAAAGGTGCAAATTTAACATTTTATAATTCATTTATAATTTCTTCATTGTTGTGCTTGGTGGTTTCGGTGTTAGGCATTGTTTTTACGGAGCAAATGCTATTACTGTTAAAAACGCCGCCCGAGTTAATACCTATCGCTAAGAAATATATTTTTGTTTTGTTTTTAGGTTTGCTTCCTAATATGCTTTATAACTTTACGAGTGAAATGTTGCGAGCTGTTGGCAATAGTAAAATTCCACTTGTTTTGTTGGTGATTTCCACCGTTATTCACCTTGCGGTGTTATACCCATTTACAAACAATTATGGCGTGAGCGGCACCGCTATTTCATTAGTTCTTTCATACATTGTGACTATTACTTTGGGTGGAATTTATATTTGCAAAAAAAAGAAAATTTTTGAATTCTCGCCTGAATCCTTAAAATTAGACATCAACATATTAAAAGAATGTTTTTTAATTGGCTTTCCAATGGCGCTTACAAGCTTTGTTGTAATGATAGGCGTTTTACTTTTAAACATTGTTACAAATATGATTGGAACCGATTATATTGCCGCATATTCTGTAGCTTCTAAAACCGGTTATGTTTTAACAACTCCCATTTTCGCCTTTGCAACTGCGGTTAGTGTGTTTGCATCTCAAAACTATGGTGCTAAAAATTACCAAAGAATTGAAAAGGGTGTTGCTTTTTCTTTAAGGCTTGTAATGCTGATAAACGCCTGCATTTTAGTTCTTGTGTTTTTTGCAGCGAAACCATTTTTGCGTTTTATGTTGAATGGCAATAAAACGGCGGTATCTGCAGGGTTTGTTTATTTGTGCGTTCGGTGTGTTTCGACAATTGTGTTAACCCCGGCCGCCATCTACAAAAGCTTATTACCTGCCATCGGAAAACCTTTCTTTTCAACACTTTCCGGTTTTTTGGAAATTGGTGTTCGGTTTTTGTTTCCACTGTTTTTTTCAAAATCTTTAGGATTTAGTGTGGTGCCGTTAACTGACACAGCAGCCTGGGTGTTTATCGCTATTTTAGTTGTCTTCGCCTATTATTATGAATTTAGCAAATTAAAATACAATATTGCAAAAACAGGGTGAAAGCCCTGTTTTTTGTTTACTTATAAAAATATTTGTGGTATACTAATACAGAGTATTGCTTGAAAGGAGTGAGAACAGGTGGACAAGTTTGTTTTACATTCAAATTATAAGCCAACGGGTGACCAGCCGCAAGCGATTGAAAAATTGGTTGAGGGTTTAAATCGTGGCGATAAAGAGCAGGTGCTTTTAGGTGTTACAGGTTCTGGTAAAACCTTTACAATGGCAAATATTATTGAAAAAGTAAACCGTCCGACCCTTGTTCTCGCTCACAATAAAACCCTCGCCGCACAGCTTTGCTCGGAGTTCAGAGAATTCTTCCCCGAAAACGCGGTTGAGTATTTTGTATCCTATTATGATTATTATCAGCCTGAGGCGTATATTCCCGGAACCGATACCTATATTGAAAAGGATTCATCCATAAACGATGAGATAGATAAGCTTCGCCACTCTGCTACCTGCGCTTTATCGGAGCGACGGGATGTTATAATAGTGGCTTCGGTTTCTTGTATTTATTCTTTAGGTGACCCTATTGATTACAGAAATATGGTTATCTCTCTCAGAACGGGTATGGAAAAGGGAAGAGATGAGCTAATTTCAAAGCTTGTTGATTTGCAATATGAAAGAAACGATATAAATTTTGTCCGCAATAAATTCAGGGTTCGTGGCGATACTGTTGAGGTTTATCCCGCTTATTCCTACGGAGATGCCCTGAGAATAGAGTTTTTCGGCGATGAAATTGAGCGAATAAGTGAGATAAACACCTTAACGGGTGAGGTTAAGCAGTTTTTAAATCATACTGCAATTTATCCTGCATCCCACTATATTGTTCCTCAGGATAAGATGGAATCTGCCCTTCAGGAAATAAAAAGAGAAATGGAAGAAAGGGTAGAATTCTTTACCGAAAATGAA
Organism: Acutalibacteraceae bacterium; assembly: GCA_045605605.1. Lineage (GTDB taxonomy): Bacteria > Bacillota > Clostridia > Oscillospirales > Acutalibacteraceae > UBA737. The sequence continues at coordinate 18,264 of JAZUQH010000040.1, forward strand.
AAGCTTATCGAAGCTCAGAGAATACGGCAAAGAACCGAATATGATATAGAAATGCTCAGAGAAATCGGCGTTTGCAAGGGAATTGAGAATTATTCACGTGTGCTATCGGGCAGAAAACCCGGTAGCGTTCCCACTACGCTTCTTGATTATTTCCCTGATGACTTTCTGCTTTTCGTAGATGAATCCCACGTAACGCTTCCTCAGGTCAGAGGTATGTTCGGCGGTGATAGGGGAAGAAAGGATAATCTTATCGAATATGGCTTCCGTCTGCCATCTGCTTATGATAACCGACCATTAAATTTTGAGGAATTTTATTCTCATATAAATCAAGCGATTTTCGTATCCGCAACCCCAGGTGAATTTGAAAAGCAACACGCCGCAAGAGTAGTAGAGCAGGTTATAAGACCTACAGGGCTTTTGGACCCTCTTGTTACCGTAAAGCCTAGCGAGGGGCAGATAGATGATATCGTTTCCGAGATAAATATCCGCTCTGCTAAGGGCGAACGTGTGTTGATTACAACCCTTACCAAAAAAATGGCAGAAGACCTTACTGAATATCTTGAAAATTTAGGCATAAAGGTAAGATATATGCACTATGATATTGATACCATAGAGCGTATGGAAATCATCCGTGACCTGCGACTTGGCGAGTTCGATGTGCTTGTCGGCATCAATCTTTTAAGAGAGGGACTCGATATACCTGAGGTGTCCTTAGTGGCAATTCTTGATGCTGATAAGGAGGGCTTCCTCAGAAGCGAAACCTCCCTTGTGCAAACTATAGGACGAGCCGCCCGTAATGCAAACGGTCAGGTAATAATGTATGCCGATAGTGTGACGCCCTCTATGGAGAGAGCGATTAGCGAGACCGAGCGCAGAAGAGCAATTCAGCAGAAATATAACGAGGAGCATGGTATAGTTCCTAAAACCATTATTAAGGATGTAAGGGATATTATTGAGATAGGCACCAAGGTAGAAAAAGAAAAGAGCGATGCAAAGCTTTCCCGTGCCGAAAAAGAGGCTCTTATCAAGCGACTTACAAATGAAATGCGTCAGGCTGCTAAAATACTGGAATTCGAACACGCGGCATATCTTCGTGACCGCATAGAAAAGCTTAGAAAATCCAAATAAAAGGAAAGTAATAATGGCAAGTGATAAAATAGTTATTAAGGGTGCAAACGAGCATAATCTTAAAAATGTTAACGTTGAAATACCAAGGGATAAATTGGTGGTTTTCACAGGCCTTTCGGGTAGCGGAAAATCATCCTTAGCTTTTGATACGATTTATGCAGAGGGACAGCGTAGGTACGTTGAATCCCTTTCAAGCTACGCCCGTCAGTTTTTAGGGCAGATGGAAAAGCCTGACGTTGAAAGCATAGAGGGACTTTCTCCCGCCATATCCATTGACCAGAAAACCACATCTAAAAACCCCCGTTCAACCGTTGGTACTGTAACGGAGATTTATGATTATCTTCGCCTTTTATATGCGAGAGTGGGTGTGCCTCATTGTCCCGTTTGCGGTAAGGAAATTTCTCAGCAAACCACCGATAGAATAGTTGATACTGTTATGACGCTTTCAGAGGGCACAAAGATTCAAGTGCTTTCTCCAATAGTTAAAGGCAGAAAGGGCGAACATGTAAAAGAACTTGAGTCCGCCCGTAAATCAGGCTATTCAAGGGTTAGAATTGACGGAAATATTTATGACCTTTCTGAAGAAATCAAGCTTGAAAAAAACAAAAAGCATATGATAGAGGTGGTGGTTGACCGCCTCGTTATAAAGGATTCTATTATATCCCGTCTTACAGATAGTATTGAAACTGCCGTATCCCTTTCAGGCGGTCTTGTAGCAATAGATGTTATAGGCGGAGAGGAAATGCAGTTTTCTCAAAGCTATGCTTGTGAGGAACACGGCATCAGCATCCCTGAGCTTACCCCTACCATGTTTTCCTTTAATAATCCTATGGGAGCTTGTCCCACCTGCACGGGTATAGGCAGCTTTATGAAAATAGATAGCCGCCTTATTATTAACGATGAGGATAAATCTCTTGTAGAAGGCTGTATAAAGGCGGCGGGATGGGGAGTTAATTCCTGGTTTAACCCCGATGCAGGCTCCATTGCAGAGATGTATTACAGAGGCATTGCCGATAAATATAACTTTGATGTAAATCTTCCTTGGCGCCAGCTTCCCGATGAGGCTAAAAATGCCGTGCTTTACGGTACGGGAGAAGAAAAATTAAAGCTAAAAAGAACGGGTGATTTCGGCGGCGGTGAGTATTATGCCGCATTTGAGGGTGTTGTAAATAACCTTGAACGCCGTTATAAAAATACAAACAGTGAGTATGCGAGAGCGGAATATGAAAGCTATATGACCGAAAGCGCTTGTCCCGACTGTAAGGGTGCAAGGCTTAAGCCCGAGTATCTTGCAGTAACAGTTGGCGGAAAAAATATAAAAGAATTCTGCGATATGTCGGTTGTGGATGAATTTAAGTTTATAGATAGTCTTGAATTTTCCGAAATGGATAAAATGATAGCAGGACCTATACTAAAAGAGATTAAGGAAAGGCTTAATTTCCTTGTAAGTGTCGGCCTTGATTATCTTAACCTTTCCCGTTCTTCTGCAACCCTTTCAGGCGGTGAAAGTCAAAGAATAAGACTTGCCACTCAGATAGGCTCATCCCTTATGGGAGTGCTTTATATCCTTGATGAACCAAGCATCGGTCTTCATCAGAGAGATAATGAAAGGCTCCTTGCAACACTTAAGAGACTAAGAGATTTGGGCAATACCCTTATCGTTGTTGAACACGATGAGGACACTATGCGTGAAGCCGATTATATTATTGATATAGGTCCGGGCGCAGGTATTCACGGAGGTAACGTTGTCTTTACGGGAACTCCCGATGAGCTTAAGGAATGCAAAAATTCTATAACCGCTGATTATCTTACCGGCAGAAAGATAATACCCATTCCAAAGGAGCGTCGTAAGGGTAACGGCAACTATCTAACGGTTAAGGGCGCTGTGGAAAATAACCTTAAAAATATAAATGTAAAAATACCTTTAGGTGAGTTTGTCTGTGTAACGGGAGTTTCAGGTAGCGGTAAATCATCACTTGTTAATGATATTATTTATAAGGTTTTGGCAAATAAGCTTAACAGAGCAAAAACTGTTCCCGGTGAGTATAAAGCTATTGAGGGTATCGAAAATCTCGATAAGGTAATAAATATTGACCAATCCCCCATAGGCAGAACGCCACGAAGTAACCCTGCCACCTATACGGGTGTGTTTACCGATATACGTGACCTTTTTGCCAACACCAAGGATGCCAAGGCTCACGGATACAGCGCGGGTAGATTTTCATTTAACGTTAAAGGCGGAAGATGTGAAGCCTGTCAGGGTGACGGTATATTAAAGATAGAAATGCACTTCTTGCCCTATATTTATGTTCCCTGTGAGGTTTGCGGAGGAACACGGTATAACCGAGAGACACTTAGCGTTAAGTATAAGGGCAAGAGCATATACGATGTGCTCGAAATGACGGTGGAGGAGGGTATGAACTTCTTTGAAAGCATACCTAAAATCCATAGAAAGCTTAAGACTTTATTTGATGTGGGACTTGGCTATATTAAGATAGGTCAGAGCGCAACCACCCTTTCAGGCGGTGAGGCGCAGCGAGTTAAGCTTGCAACCGAGCTTTCTAAAAAGCCTACGGGCAAGACCATATATATCCTTGATGAGCCTACAACGGGACTTCATACCGCAGATGTGCATAGACTAACAGAGGTTTTACAAAGACTTGTTGACGGCGGAAATACAGTACTTGTAATTGAGCATAATCTTGATATAATTAAAACAGCCGACCACATTATCGATTTAGGCCCCGAGGGTGGCGATAGGGGAGGATTTATTGTCTGCCAAGGTACACCCGAAGAGGTTTGCAAGTGCAAAGAATCATATACAGGTAAGTTTCTTAAAAAATTACTTTAACTGCTTTGGCTAATTTACACATTGTTCATCAAAAGAAAAAATTTTTGCTATAAAATGGCAAAAAGGAGGGAAAGGAAAGTGTTTGGCTATATAAAGGCTAATAAGCCCGAGCTTAAAATTAAAGAGTTTGAAGCCTATAAAGCGGTTTATTGTACTCTTTGTAAAAGACTTGGTAAGGATTACGGATTTCTTTCAAGGTTAACATTAAGCTATGACTTTACCTTTCTTGCTATGCTTAATATGGCTCTTAAGGACGGTTGCCCGAGCTATGAGCAAAAACACTGCACCTTTAATCCCCTTAAAAAATGTAATTACTGTAAAGATACCGATGATTTTGAAATGCCCGCTGCGGCGGCTATGATACTGCTTTATTATAAAATTCTCGATAATATATCCGATGAAAAGGGTATTAAAAAATTAGGCTTTCGGCTTATTAAACCAATTTTTTCAAGAGCGCATAAAAAAGCTGCAAGGCATTACCCTCAGATAGAAGAATGGGTAAGTGAGTATATTAAAGGGCAAACTGAGCTTGAAAGCAGAAATTGTGATAGCATTGATGCGGCGGCAGACCCTACCGCTAAAATGCTTTCAAAGCTTTTCTCCCTTTGCAGTGAGGATAAAAATCAAAAGCGGGTTTTAGAAAGGCTTGGCTACTGCATAGGCAGATATATCTATATTTTAGATGCGGCTTGCGATTTAGAGCGAGATAAAAAATCAGGCTCTTATAACGTGCTTAAGTTTATAGATGAAAACGAAGCCAAGGAAAAGGCTAAAGCACAGTTATATATTTGTATCGGCGAATCAGCAAAGGCCTTTGAGCTGTTGGATATAAAAAAGTATGGAACAATTCTTGGAAATATAGTATATTTAGGATTGGAAGCTACATTTACGGAGGAATTTAACAAATGAAAGACCCATATGAAGTTTTAGGCGTTGGTAAGAACGCTACAGATGAGCAGATAAAGGATGCTTATAGAAATCTTGCAAGAAAATATCATCCCGATAATTATGAGGATAATCCCTTATCCGATTTGGCATCGGAAAAAATGAAGGAAATAAATGAGGCTTATGATGCTATTATGAATCAGCGCAAGGGTGGTTCTTCTAATAATGGCGGATATAGGTCTTCGGGACCGTCAAGCTTTCCCGAAGTCAGAACACTTATCAATCAGGGTAGACTTGAACAGGCTCAGGAGGTGCTTGACGGGGTTCCCCCTCAGTCAAGAAATGCCGAATGGTATTTTCTTAACGGTACCGTGCTTTACAGAAGAGGTTGGTTTGACCAAGCCTATACAAGCTTTGTAAACGCTTCCCGTATGGATCCATCTAATATGGAGTATCAGAATGCTGTCCGCAACGCTCAGAGACAGAGCGCGGGTCAGTATAATAACCCCTACCGTTCCTACGGTTCAGCAGGCGGCTGTTCAGGCTGTGACGTTTGTCAGGGACTTATCTGCGCAGACTGTTGCTGTGAATGTATGGGCGGCGACCTGATTCGTTGCTGTTAATATGAAGAATACTGCGAAAATCACCTTTAGCGCAGTTTGTGCCGCGCTGTCTTCAGTGTTTATGTTAACGAGCTATTTTCCGTATCTTACCTATGCTATACCCGCCGTTGCAGGTCTTTTTATAATGATAGTATGCATTGAGGTCGGTATCAAATATTCTGTGGGCGCATTTTTAACAAGCGCTGTATTGGTGCTTATTACCGCCGAGCCCGAAACTAAGATACTTTATATCTGTCTTTTTGGCTTTTATCCCATTATCAAAGCAATAGTTGAAAGGATAAACAAATTGCCTTTAGAGTGGATTATTAAGCTTTTGGTGTTTAATGTATGCGCTATTGTTTATTATAAGCTTTCTGTTTCTCTGCTTGGCATATCCTTTGAGGAGCTTGGAGTAATAGGAAAATATGGCTTGTATGTTTTCTGGGCGGCGGCAAATATAGTGTTTGTTCTTTATGATATTGCAGTTTCCCGTATGTCTATGTTTTATATTGCAAGACTTCATCCTAAAATTTCAAAAATGTTTAAAATATAGTTTATTACATAAAACCGAGCAGTTTTGCTCGGTTTTATATTTACTTTTTAAAAGTTTTGTTGTACAATAGAAATGTTAGCTAAGGGTGGTGAAGCGTTTGAAAAAAGTGGTAATTATAGGTGGCGGTGCAGCAGGTCTTATGGCGGCTGTAAGCGCCGCTAAGGCAGATAGCTCGGCTATTATTACCGTAATAGAAAAAAATTCCCGACCTGCAAGAAAGATTATGATTACGGGTAAGGGAAGATGTAACGTAACAAATAACTGTGATATTGATACCCTTATTTCAAATGTTTCAAGAAACGGCAAATTTCTTTATTCTGCCTTTAATGCCTTGTCGGCAAAGGATACATACGGACAGTTTGAAAAATGGGGAGTGCCACTTAAAACCGAGAGAGGTAACAGAGTTTTCCCTGTATCCGATAAAGCGGTGGATATAGTCGATGCTCTTGTTAATAACGCAAAAAGGGTTTCAAAAATAGTAGAGGGAACCGTAAAAAGCATAACCGTAAATAACGGTAGCGTTAAGGGAGTGCGACTTGAAAGCGGAGAACTTTTTGAAGCCGATAGTGTGATTCTTGCCACGGGCGGTATGTCCTATCCGGTAACGGGCTCTACGGGTGACGGTTATAAAATGGCTGAGGCTGTCGGCCATACTGTTACCGAAATCAAGCCATCTCTTATACCTCTTGAGTGTCACGAGGGCTTTTGTTCTCGCCTTTCGGGGCTTAGTCTTAAAAACGTAACTCTCTCTGTATTTGAGGATGAAAAGAAAAAGCCCGTGTTTACAGAGCTTGGTGAAATGTTATTTACCCACTTTGGTATTTCGGGGCCTTTGGTGCTTAGCGCCTCTGCCCATATAAAGTATCTGGATAAAAAATCTTATAAGGCGGTTATCGATTTAAAACCCGCCCTTTCGGCAGAACAGTTGGATAAAAGGATATTAAGGGATTTTTCACAAGAGCTTAATAAGGATTTTGCAAATTCTCTTGATGCCTTGCTTCCCAAAAGCCTTATACCCGTTATAGTGTCGTTATCAGGCATTTCTGCTAATACAAAGGTTAATCAGATAAGCCGTGAAGAAAGGCTCGGTCTTGTAAATCTCATCAAAAATTTAACCCTTAAAATTACGGGGACAAGACCTATTGAGGAAGCCATAATAACAAGGGGTGGAATTCCCGTTAAAGAAATAAATTCCTCAACGATGGAATCAAAGATAATAAAAGGTCTTTATTTCGCAGGTGAAATAATTGATGTTGATGCATATACAGGGGGATTTAATCTGCAGATAGCCTTTTCAACAGGCTTCCTTGCAGGAAAAAATTCAGTTAGCGAAGGAGAATAAAAATGATTTCTGTTGCTATAGACGGTCCCGCAGGTGCAGGAAAAAGCACTATTGCTAAAGCTGTTTCAAAAAAGCTCGGGTTTATTTATGTGGATACAGGAGCCCTTTACAGAACCATAGGTCTTAAGTTTATAAATGACGGTTATGACGAAGACCTTAACTGTGATATAGACAAGATTTTAGAAGGGGTAAAGGTTGATATTAAGTTTGTTGACGGTGAACAGAGAGTTTATCTGAACGGCGAGGATGTATCAGGACTTATCCGTACGCCAAAGGCTTCTTTAATGGCATCTGCCGTATCGGCTAAGCCTCAGGTAAGAGCCTTTCTTCTTGAAATGCAAAGAAGCCTTGCAAGAGAAAATAACGTGCTTATGGATGGCAGAGATATAGGTACCGTAGTTCTTCCCGATGCCACCGTTAAAATATTCCTTACCGCCTCCGCAAAGGAAAGGGCTAACCGCCGTTGCAAAGAGCTGATTGAGAAGGGTATGGATGTAAACTATGAGGATGTATTAAGGGATATCGAAAAGCGTGATTATAACGATTCTCACAGGGCAATAGCTCCCTTAAAGCCTGCTGAGGATTCGGTAATTGCCGATACCTCCGATTGTACCTTAGAGCAATCTATAGAATTGATTCTTTCCATAATAAAAGAGAGGTTAGATAATAATTGAAGATAACACTTGCTAAAACCGCAGGCTTCTGCTTTGGAGTTAACAGAGCAGTTCAAATGGTTTACGATTTAGTAAATGAAGATAAAAAGGTATGCTCCTTAGGTCCTATAATTCACAATGCTCAAATGGTTGAAGAGCTTAAGGAAAAAGGGGTAAGCATAGTAAACAGTCCCGAAGAAGCTCAGAAGGGAAGTATACTAGTTATCCGTTCCCACGGTGTTGATAGAGAAACCTATGAAAGCGCTAAGCGTTGCGGCGTGGAAATCGCAGATGCTACCTGTCCCTTTGTTGCTAAGATTCACAGGATAGTGGATGATGAGAGTAATCAGGGTAATCTTATTATGATTGCAGGGGATAAAGAGCATCAGGAGGTTAAGGGCATTGTCGGTCACTGTAACGGTGATGTGGTTGTCTTTTCTTCTGAGGAGGAGCTTGAAAACATAGTAAAAGAACGTCCCGAAATCCTCGAAAAAGAGGTTTCTGTTGTGGCTCAGACCACTTTTAACGCAAAAAAATGGGAAAAAGTTCAAAAAAAATTAAAAAAACTCTATACAAATCCAAAAATTTTTGATACAATATGTAATGCTACTTCGATGCGCCAGAGTGAAGCAAGGGCACTTGCCGAGTGTAACGATGTTATGATTGTTATAGGCGGTAGGCACAGCTCTAATACCTCAAAGCTTTTTGATGTATGCGCTTCTCTTTGCGGAAAAACATATCTTATTGAAACTGCAAAGGAGTTAGAGCCTGAGTGGTTTGTAGGCTGTGAAAAGGTCGGAGTTGTTGCGGGTGCATCTACACCTGCAGGTATAATTAAGGAGGTTATTAGAACCATGTCGGAAAATTTACAACCAGTTGAAGAACAGGTGGAGGTAAAAGAACCTGTTCAGAAGAGCTTCGAGGAAATGACAGATGAAGAAGCTTTTGAAGCATCGCTCAGCAATTTAACAGGCGATCAGAAGGTGTGCGGAACTGTTCTTGCAGTTAGCAATACCGAAATACAAGTTGATATTGGAAGAGGTCTTGCAGGCTATATTTCTGCAGATGAATATTCCCTTGATCCCAATGTTGATCTTGTAAAGGAAGTTAAGGTCGGAGATACTCTTGATCTTATCATTATGAAGATAAACGATCAGGAAGGAACCGCAATGCTTTCAAAGCGCCGTTACGATGCTATTGCTGGTTGGGATAAGATAGTAGCCGCAAAAGAATCAGGCGAAATCTTAAGCGGTACCGTTAAGGATATCGTTAAAGGCGGCGTGGTTGTTTATGCAAATAATATCCGCGTGTTTATCCCCGCATCTCAGGCAACTGCTTCAAGAAACGAAGCTATAGAGGACCTTAAGGGTAAGGAAGTTTCCTTCCGCATTATTGAAATCGGCAGAGGCCGCAAGGCAGTAGGCTCTGTTCGCGTTGTTCTTCGTGAGGAGCGTAAGGCTGCCCAGGCTAAGATTTGGGAATCCATCGCTGTTGGCGACCGTTTCACAGGTGTTGTTAAGTCCCTTACTACCTATGGTGCTTTCGTTGATATCGGCGGAGTTGACGGAATGGTACATATCTCTGAGCTTTCCTGGCAGAGAATCAAGAATCCTAACGAGATTCTTGCTGTCGGTGATACTGTTGAGGTATATGTTAAGGACCTTGATGCTGAAAAGAAAAAGATTTCTTTAGGCTATAAGAAGGAAGAGGATAATCCTTGGACTATCTTTACCAATAATTATAATGTTGAGGATGTTGTGACTGTTAAGATTGTAAGCCTTACCGCTTACGGTGCATTTGCCCGCATCATCCCAGGTGTTGATGGCCTTATCCATATTTCTCAGATTGCTAAAAAGCACGTTGCCAAGCCTCAGGATGAGCTTAGCGTTGGCGATGAGATTGAGGTTAAGATTATCGCTGTTGATACCGAAAAGAAGCGTGTAAGTCTTTCGAGAAGTGTTCTTCTTGAGGATGAGCCGGTAGTAGAAGAAGTTGTAGCCGAAGAGGAAGCTCAAGAAGCTCCCGTAGTTGAGGAAGCCGCTCCCGAAGTTACCGAAGAAGCTGCAGAATAATTTACCTTGAAAACCCTTCACTGAATGTGAAGGGTTTTTGAATTTTAAGCATAAAATGTTGAAATTAAGTGAAAAATATGGTAAAATATTCAAAAAATAAGGAAAGGAGAAAATTTATGAAAAACGGTAAGGTTAAAAATAAGCGTGGAATACCATTCCCCGCTCATGTTGTTTTCTCCGCCTTCTTTTTAATAATTCAGTTGGCCTTTTTAATAGGCCTTGCATATAATTTTACAACAAACTCGATAGCGGTCTTTTGGATATTTGAGGTTTTGGCTATAATTACGGTTGCCTTTATCATCAACCGCCGCGGTAATCCTAATTATAAAATTGCTTGGATTATATTTATTCTTGTTTTCCCCATTTTTGGTATTTCTCTTTTTATGCTTTTCGGTGGTGGACGTGTGCTGCCACACCTTAAAAATAAAATGAGAAAATGTGAGGAATTCTATTTATCTCAGCTTGATGATGATTCTGCCACCCACGAAACTCTCAGATACGAAGATTTGCCTCATTCAAGGCAGGCGGATTATCTTACGGCGGAATCTGGATTTCCTCTATATAAAAACTCTTCGGTTGAATATCTGTCACCCGGCGAAATCTTTTTGCCTCGATTTTTAGAAGAGCTTGAAGCGGCTGAAAAATACATATATATTGAATTTTTCATTATCGCCGAAGGTAAAATGTGGGATAGTATCGCAAATATCCTTGAACGCAAGGCAAGAGAGGGAGTTGAGGTTAAGGTTTTATTTGATGACTTCGGCTCTATAAAAAGGCAGAATAAAAATTTCATCAGCCGTCTTAAATCAAAGGGAATCAGCGTTGCCGTATTTAATAAAATTAAACCTTCCTTTGATGTGTTTATGAACAATCGCAATCACCGCAAAATTGTTGTTATTGACGGTAAGGTTGCCGTAACGGGTGGCGTTAATTTAGCCGATGAATATATTAACGAGTATGAACGCTTTGGCTACTGGATGGATTGTGCCGTTATTATAAAGGGTGAAGCGGTAAAAAGCTTTCTTGCTATGTTTTGCAGCATTTGGAAGTTTACTACGGGCGAAGAAATTGATATGTCCTCAAGAATTGCTGATTATAAAGTGAAGAGCAATGCTTTTGTTTTGCCGTATAGCGATGACCCTCTTGATAATAAAAATCCCGCTGAGGGAATTTATATGCAGATTCTTAATACTGCTCAGCGTTATGTTTATATTGCAACGCCCTATCTTATAATTGATGATACTATGATAGATACTCTTAAAATGGCGGCAAATTCAGGGGTTGATGTAAAGATACTTACACCTCATATCCCTGATAAATGGTATGTCCATCCCGTTACACAGTATAATTATCTTGAGCTTTTGGAGGCGGGAGTAAGAATTTTCGAATATACCCCCGGTTTTATCCATTCTAAAATTTTCGTATCGGATGATAGGGTATCCACAGTGGGAACGGTTAATATGGATTACCGAAGCTTTGTATTGCATTTTGAGTGCGGAGTTTGGTTTTCTGATAATGATACCGTTATGGATATAAAGGCTCATTTTAACGAAATGTTAAAGGAATCTCAGGAAATTGAGTATGAAAAGTGGAGAAAAAGTCCTTGGTATTCAAGGCTTAAAAGGGCAATACTTCATATTTTTTCTCCATTTATGTAATTTCTCTTGTTTTATGGTATTAAATGTGGTAATATTTAATTAAAGAAAGGTGGAACTCATTATGAAAGGCTTTTTAAAATTTATTACCGTTCTTGCAACTGCAGTAACTGCTGTTGTGGGCGCTTTGGCGGCTATCGATTTATATCTTAACAGAAATCGTGTTAAGGGCAACTACCTTGAGTGCGATATCCCTTCTTTTGATGAGGAAGAATAAGCATTGATTTTCTGTGGGGCTGATTTTACATCAGCCCCATATTTTTTATATATTTATGTTGAAAAAAGAGCGGTTAAATGTTATAATATTATGAATTAGTATAGATATAAGGTGGGTGATAAAGGTGGCTTTTAAAAAATGGATTATCGGAGCCTATGATAGAGAAAAAGCAAAGAGCTTGGCAGAGGAATTTGATATAGATCCTTTTACAGCCCTTGTTGCCTGCACAAGAGGTATCACCGATTCTTCAGAGCTTGAGCTTATGCTTTCGGATGAGCCGCTTTTATGTGACCCTAACGAGCTTTTAGATATAGATATAGCTGCAGATTATATTAACGGAGCTATAAATGATAATAAATCTATTGCCGTTTTTGGAGATTATGATTGTGACGGTGTGGTTTCCACCGCTATTTTATATGATTATCTCTATTCAAAAGGCGCAAATGTAAGCTATTATATTCCTGACCGTGTCCAAGAAGGCTACGGGATGAATAACTCTGCCATTGATAAGTTAAAGGCTCAGGGAGTAGAAGTTATTATTACGGTTGATAACGGTATTGCCTGTAAAGAGGAAATAGCCTATGCCAAGTCCTTGGGTATTGAAACGGTAGTTACAGACCATCACCTTCCGCCCGAAGAATTACCTGATGCAGTTGCAGTTGTAGATCCCCATAGAAAAGATTGCCCATCCTCTTTTAAAGAAATTTGCGGCGCTATGGTAGCCTTTAAGCTTGTTTGTGTACTTGATGATAAGGAGCCCGAGCAATTACTTTACAGATATGCAGATTTATTAAGTATTGCAACCATAGGCGATGTTATGCCCCTTGTTAACGAAAATCGCTGTGTTGTCAAAGCGGGTATAAATTCCATAAAGCATAAAGCAAGAGTGGGCGTAGGCGCTATTATAAGCGTTGCGGGCTTTGATAGAACAACTATAAATTCGGGCAGAATATCCTTTGGTATAGTTCCCCGTATAAATGCGGCAGGCAGAATGGGTGATGCCTCTCGCGCCGTTAAGCTTTTGCTTTGCACTAATATGCTTGAGGCTATAGGAATAGCTAATGAAATTGATAATGAAAATTCCTTAAGGCAAAGCTTAGAGCGAAAAATAACTGCTGAGGCTTGTGAGATAATTGAGAAAAACGGCTATCATCACAACCGTGTTATAGTGGTTTCAGGCAAAGATTGGCATTGCGGTATTTTAGGTATTGCCGCATCTAAAATCACCGAAAAATACGGAAAACCTTCCTTCGTGCTTTCGGAAAGCGATGGGGTTTGTCACGGCTCAGGACGAAGCTTTAAGGGTTTTCATTTATACGATGCGCTTTCTGCCTGTGAAGCTTGCTTGCTGAAGTTTGGCGGTCATGAGCTTGCGGCGGGTGTAAGCGTAGAGGCTGATAAATTAGAGCAGTTCCGAGAGCAGATAAACGATTTTGCAGTTACTAAACCCTTTGTCCCTGCAAGTATAAATATAGATTTAAAGCTTAACCCTGCGGGGCTAAGTGTAGATATGGCTTTTGCCATAAAGGCTTTAGAGCCTTTTGGCTCAGGTAATCCAACCCCAATATTTGCACTTATGGGTGTTACACTTCAAAAAATCACACCTATTGGCAACGGCAAGCATTTAAGACTCCTTTTTGCCAAAAACGGAAACGCATTTCAGGCATTGCTTTTTGGCGTTACCCCACAGCAATTCTGCTTTGAACAGGGTGATGTTCTTGACCTTGCAGTTAATCTTGAGCCTAATTTATATCACGATGATTATACCCTCAGTATTCAGATAAAGGCGCTGAGAATTTCAGGCGTTGATGAAAATAGACTGTTTGGTGAAATCGAAAATTATGATAGACTTTTAAGTGAAGCATCAGGTGATGCGGCTTTGGCTCTTCCAAGCAGAGAAGAGGTTGGCGGTCTTTATAAGACTATATTAAATGCTCCTATAAAGGCCGAAAGAGTAAAGCATATCAATTTAAACGGCTTAGGCTTTGCAAAAACTATGATAGCCGTAGATACTCTTTTGGAATTAGGTCTTGTAACCGAAAAGGACGGAGTTCTTTATGGGGTTAAGGGAGTCCCTAAAACTGAGCTTAGTAATTCAAAAACATATAATAACCTGTTAAAGAAGGTGAGATAAGTGACCGATGTAGAAAACAGAGATTTTAACGAACTGTCCGAGCTTATGAAGGCGCAGAACGGCAGTTATGATTATGACCTTGTTAAAAAGGCGTTTGATTTCTGCGTTAATGCCCACGAGGGCCAGAAGCGATTGACCAATGAAAAATATTATATTCATCCCTTTAATGTTGCAAAGCTAATCATTAAGCTCGGAATGGATAGCCAATCGGTTGCTGCCGCCCTTTTACACGATGTTGTTGAGGATACCGAAACCTCTCTTGATTTTATTAAAAAGGAATTCGGCGCCGAAGTAGCTCTTTTGGTAGACGGTGTTACCAAAATCGGAAGACTTTCGTTTTCATCAAAAGAACAGCAACAAGCAGAGAGCCTTAGAAAAATGCTTATCGCTATGGGTAAGGATATCAGGGTTATTATTATCAAGCTTGCTGACCGACTTCATAATATGCGCACCATTGATGCTATGCCTGATAATAAGCAGAGGGAGAAATCTCTTGAAACCCTTGAGATTTATGCTCCTATTGCCCATCGCTTAGGTATCAGACCTGTTAAGGAAGAGCTTGAAGACCTTGCAATTAAGCATCTTGACCCCGTTGCGTATGATGAGATAATAAGACTTATTGAGGATAGAGATTCTAATAAAGAAAACCTTTTAGGAAGCATCAGAAAGAAAATAGAAGAAAGACTTTTGGAGGAAATCCCCGAGGTTAAATTATCCTTCCAATCCCGTGTTAAATCGGTTTACGGTATTTACCGTAAAATGTACCTTCAGGGTAAAGAATTTGATGAGATATACGATGTTTATGCCATCCGCATCATTACTGATACGGTAGCAGACTGTTATAATATCCTTGGTATAATGCACGATATGTTCAGACCTATTCCAAATAGGTTTAAGGACTATATATCCACTCCGAAGCCTAATATGTATCAGTCCTTGCATACCACCGTTTTAGGCAGAGAGGGTATTCCCTTTGAAATTCAGATAAGAACCTTTGATATGCACCATACCGCCGAATACGGAATTGCGGCGCATTGGAAATATAAAGAGGGCGTTTCAAAGAATAACGAGCGTATGGAAGAGCGCCTCGCCTGGATTCGTCAGATTCTTGAGGGGCAGGATTCATCGGGCGATGCTTCGGAGCTTGTCAGAAGTATTAAGGTTGACCTATCTCAAGAGGATGTTTTTGCTGTTACTCCTAAGGGTGATGTTATAAATCTACCTGTTGGCTCAACTATAATCGACTTTGCTTTTGCAATTCACTCTGCCGTGGGTGTAAAAATGGTAGGGGCTAAGGTTAACGGAAAAATCGTTCCTATCAACCACGTTGTTAGTACGGGCGAGGTTATAGAAATTCTTACTACTAATCAGGCAGGTCACGGACCAAGCAGAGATTGGATGAAGATAGCCGTTACCAATCAGGCAAAGGCTAAAATCCGTTCTTGGTTCAAGAAGGAGAGAAAAGCCGAAAATATTGAAGAGGGCAGAAGTATGGTTGAAGGTGAATTCCGCAGAAACGGAATAACCTTAAGCGAAAATGAGTTTGAAGAGTTTATAAGTGACCTTGCTAAGCGCCTTCGCTTAGCAGATAGTGATGAATTCTTTGCCTCAATTGGTTATGGCGGACTTTTGCTATCTAAAATAATGCCAAGAATACGAGAGGATTATAATAAGCGTACTGCGGCGGCTAAGCCTCCTGTAATTAAAGAAATTAAGCCGAGAGCTTCACACTCTCCTGAGGGCGTAGTTGTAGAAGGAATTGATAATTGCCTTATTAAATTATCCCGTTGCTGCGCACCTCTACCTGGTGACGAAATAATCGGCTTTATAACAAGAGGTCACGGCGTATCTATCCATAAAAGAGATTGCAGTAATGTTCCTGATGATATATCAAAGGCTCAGGAGCCTCAGCGATGGATTCCTGCCCACTGGGCAAATAACTCTGCCAGTGAAAGCTTTATATCAACCTTGCAGATTACAGGTGTTGACCGCGAGGGTATTCTCATTGACGTTATGAATGCCATCAATAATATGCGAGTAGCAGTTCATTCTGTATCTGCTAAGCAGACTAAGGACGGTAACTGTACCATAATTATTTCTATAAACGCCGAAAGCGTAGAGCATCTTCGCAGTATAAATGCAAGACTCGAAAAGGTTTCGGGCGTATTCCACGTTGAAAGGTTAGGAAGATGAAGGCAGTAATTCAGCGCGTAAGCGAAGCCTCTGTTGTGGTAGAAGGTAAAACCGTAGGCTCTTGTAAAGAGGGCTATATGATACTTTATTGCGCAGTAGAGGGCGATACAAAAGAGGATATATCCTTACTTGCAAGAAAGGTTGCAAACTTGAGGGTTTTTTGTGACGAAGAGGATAAGATGAACAGATCCATCCTTGATGTTGGCGGTGAGATTTTGTGTATATCTCAGTTCACCCTTGCCGCCGATACTAAAAAAGGTAACAGACCTTCCTTTATAAATGCAATGGGTCCCGAGACCGCTTGCGAATATTATGATATATTCTGCGAGGAGCTTTTAAATAACGGTATTAAAAAGGTGGATAAGGGTGTATTTGGAGCCGATATGAAGGTAAGCCTTGTAAATGATGGCCCCGTAACCATAATTCTTGATACTGATGTCTGGAAAAGGAAGTAAAGCTATGAATATTTCGGTTCTTGCCATAGGAGGTAGTCCTACTAATTGCTATCTTCTTGATACTGAAAAGGCTGCCGTTGTTATTGATCCGGGTGTTAAATGCGAAGAGGTGGATGAGTTTTTTGAAAGAAATTGTCATAAAGAAAGACTTATTATACTCACCCACGCCCATTTTGACCATATCGGCGGCGCAGAGGGGCTAAGAAATAGGTATGGTGTTAGGATACTAATAAACAGAAAAGATAATCCTGCTTTATCTGACCCCGTAGTAAATGAATCGGCGCTTTTCAGAGTGAATATCAATCCTTTCAGTGCAGATATAACGGTGGATGATGGTGATGAATTCAGCGTAGGAGATATGGACTTTAAGGTAATAGAAACCCCAGGTCATACCGTTGGTAGCTCCTGCTTTTATGTTGACGGTGTTCTATTTACAGGGGATACTCTTTTTTGCCGTGGCATAGGCCGTTCCGATTTCCACGGGGGCAATGAGGCTCAGCTTTTTGCTTCATTGAAGAAGCTTAGAAATATGTTTTCTGATGAAACTCCCGTGCTTTCAGGTCACGGTCCCGAAACTACTATAGGAAGCGAATTTGATTTGTTTGGATTTTGATGTATGAAGCTTTGTAATATAGGTCATAATTTTGATTACGAAACCGAAAAATTAGCAAGAATTTTTTTGCCCTTTGAAAAAATCGAGATTTTCCACGAGGAAATCAAAGAGGATAATGTGGCTGTTTGTACAGTCGAAGAATATACTGATGGTGCAAGGATAACCTCAAAACTTTCTTTGTTTGGTAAGACCGCTCAGTTTTCTGAGAGCATAGATAGAAGCGAAACTAATATTGAAAGCTTTGAAAAGAAATGCGAAAGGGTAGTTGCTACAACTCTTTTTGATTGTTTTTCGCTTGTTACGGGATACCGCTCACCCTGGGGAATACTTACGGGTGTCCGCCCTGCCAGACTTTTTTCAAGAACGGTTTCGGCTTTAGGTGATACAGAAGCAAGAGAACGCTTTTTAAATGAGCTATATGTTAGTGAAAATAAAATTTCGCTTTGTGAAGAAGCTCATAACGGTGAGGGAAAAATCATAAATCTTTCCTGTCCTGAGTCCTTTAGCCTTTATGTGTCTATTCCTTTTTGCCCCTCAAGGTGTAATTATTGCTCCTTTGTTTCTCATTCGGTTGAAAAGGCAGGGGAACTGATTCCTGATTACATCGAGCATTTGTGTATAGAACTAAAGGAAACGGCAAAAATAGTCGAAAGTATAGGATTAAGGCTTGAAACTGTGTATGTTGGCGGTGGCACACCCACCTCTATAGAACCTGAATATCTTGATAAGGTACTTAAAACCATTAGAGAAAGCTTTGATATGAGCGAGGTATTGGAATTTACCGTAGAGGCGGGAAGACCTGATACCGTTACAAGAGAAAAGCTTAATGTTATCAAAGAAAACGGGGCTACAAGAATCAGCATAAATCCCCAGACTATGAATGATGATGTGCTTATAAATATCGGCAGAAAGCATACTGCTGAGCAAATGAGAGAAGCATTTAAGCTTGCAAGGGATGTGGGCTTTGATAATATAAATACCGACCTTATAGCAGGTCTTTCGGGAGATACGATAGAAAGCTTTAAGTATTCAGTTGAAGAAATTTTAAAGCTTAGTCCCGAAAGTGTTACAGTTCATTCTCTTTCTATGAAAAGAGCCTCATCACTTACCGTTAAGGGAGAGCTTCCCGATATTAAAGCGGGTGTGGAGGCAACACAAATGGTGGAATATGCCCGTAAAAGACTCACACATAGCGGTATAAAGCCTTATTATATGTACCGCCAGAGCAAAACGGTGGGTAATCTCGAAAATGTAGGATATGCAAAGCAAGGTAAAGAGTGTCTTTATAATGTTTATATTATGGATGAAACACATACCATTCTTGCCTGCGGAGCCTCAGCAGTTACAAAGCTGAGAGAACCAAAGGGTGAAAATATCGAGCGAATTTTTAACTACAAATATCCCTATGAATACATAAGCCGATTTGATGATATGCTGGAAAGAAAAAAAGGCGTTATGAGATTTTATCAAAAATATAAAGTGAAAGGAATTTAGATTATGGATTTTTTTGATAATGCGCTAAATAAAGCCAAAGAGGTTATTGATGTTGCCTATAAGAAAACCGAAGAGGTGGTGGCTACAGAAAAACAGCGTTTTGATATTGCTTCCCTTAATTCCAAAATTGATAAGGATTATAAGGCTTTAGGTGAGCTTTATTTTAAGCTTTATAAGAATAGCGAGGATGTTCCCGAAGAGGCAAAACCGATTTTTGCCGATATTAAGGATAAGCTTTTAAAAATATCAGAGCTTAAGGAAGAAATAAGCGAGGCTAAGAATAAGGCTGTTTGCCCTCACTGTCAAAGCTATATTGCCAAAAATTCTGTATATTGCAGTGTTTGCGGGGAGAAGTTAAAGTAGGTGTAGTATGAGTAATTTGAAAATTGGTATTGTTGTTGCCGATGTTGATGAATATTTACCCTTTGTTGAGGATGTAAAAATATATAATCCTAAAAAATACGATTATTACGGTAAGGATGCTATAACCTTTAATATCGGCGATAATGAAATTATTTGTATTCTTTGCGGAATAGGCAAGGTAAATGCCGCAACTGCCGCCGCATTTTTGGCAGATAAATGTGATATCATACTTAATTACGGCTTATCAGGCGGAATAAGCAGAGTAAGAAGGGGAGAGATATCACTTCCCGATAAATATCTCGAACACGATTTTGATTTAACAGTTATTGGCTATAAGCCCTGTGAGAAGCCGAGACAGGAATATATATACTCAGCCGACCAAAAGCTTTTAAGCCTTGCAAAAGAGCTTTTTTCGGGCGTGGTAGGTACTGCCGTTTGCGGTGATAGGTTTGTAAGCAGTGATAAGGACAGAAGATTTTTAAAGGATACCTTTAATGCTGTTTCCTGTGATATGGAAACGGGTGCTATCGCATCTGTTTGTCACCTTGCTGATATTCCCTTTATGGCTATCCGCCGCATCTCAGACGATGCAGGGGATGAGGCGGTAGAAAGCTATAACGATATGAACAAAAACGAGGGTGAAACCTTAAGTCAGCTCTTTATTAAATACCTAAATTTTGTGTGTGAAAGCTTCTGAAAACACAATTTTTAGTGTTTTTTATGGTGAAAATATCTAATTTTTTGCGAATATTTTGATAAAAACAGAAAATTTACTAAATAACAGTTGATTTTTTTGAAAGAATATGTTAAAAGTATATAGTAAGGTGTGGGATTAAGTTTTTGCACCAACAGGCGTATCATAAAAATTATTTGGAGGTTCTAAAATGAACAAGACAGAATTAGTAGCAGCAGTTGCTGCAAAGGCAGAAATTTCTAAGAAGGATGCAGAAAAGGCTGTAGCAGCAGTTATCGACTCTGTAGTTGATACTCTTAAGGCTGGCGATAAGGTTCAGCTCGTAGGCTTCGGTACTTTTGAGGTTCGCACTCGCGCAGCAAGAACAGGTATCAATCCTCGCACTAAGCAGACCATTAAGATTGCCGCTTCCAAGAATCCCGTATTCAAGGCTGGTAAGGCTCTTAAGGATGCAGTTGCAAAATAATTTTTGCGTTATTTGAAATTTTAGACGGGCAACGTCAAGTTTGCTCGTCTATTTTTTTAAAATTTCTTATGAGGTTTGATTTATGAGACTTGATAAATACTTAAAGATTTCCCGCATAATAAAACGCCGTACCGTTGCCAACGAAGCCTGCGATGCAGGTAGAGTTTTAGTAAACGGCAAGGTAGCGAGAGCCTCCTATGATGTTAAGATAGGGGATATAATTGAAATATCCTTCGGTGCAAGAGATTTTAAGGCGCAGGTAACCGATGTCAGCGAGGTTATCCGCAAGGATGATGCGGCAACTCTTTATAAAATAATAGAATAAGATTTACACCCCGTAAATATATTTAGATTGAATAAATATTTTTATGGGGTGTTTGCTTTGGAAGAGAATTATTCATCGCAGAATATAATTATTGAGAACAGAAAGCGTTTAGAAATATCGGGAATTAAGGATGTTATTTCCTTTGATGAAGAAACTCTGCTTCTTGATTCGGTAATGGGCAGAATAACAGTTAAGGGAGAGGAGCTTCATATAGAGAGCTTTAATACCCAGTCGGGCGATTTAACAGCGGCAGGTAAAATACACGCTGTCGTATATATGTCCGATGCTAAAACTCAGGGCGGATTATTATCTAAGCTTTTCAGGTAGCTATGTGGGAAATAGATATAAATAATCAGCTTTTAACCTTTTTGCTTTCAATAATATTAGGCGTTATATTCAGCGCTATTTACGATGTGTTCAGAGCATTGCGAAGGGCAGGACTCGACTCTTTTATTGCTACTTTTATAGCCGATGTCATATATTGGATTGTTATAGCATTTTTAACCTTTCTTTTTTTACTTGCAAGAACCAAAGGGGAGATAAGGGGTTATGTGCTAATAGCCGCACTTATTGGGTTTCTTGTGTTTAGAATTACTCTTTCAAAATTGCTCTTTAAATTTTTGTCTTTTATCTTTTGCCAGACGGTAAAGCTTTATAAACAAATTCACAATGTTTTTTACAGCTTTTATGATAGATTTTCGGTATTCTTAGCAAAAGTTTCGGCAAAATTTGCAAAAAGTAGTAAAAGAGGGCTTAAAAACTTAAAAAAACTCTTGAAAAATAGGTATAATATGTTATATACTAAGAAAAATGGCAAAACCTCACGGAAGGGAGAGGGGTAGTATGGCAACAAAGCAGAAAAAGAGAAAAAGTATTATTTTGCGATTGCTGGTTATCGGCGTTGCGGGATATATGATTTTTAATCTCTTTAATCTTTGGAATACATTAAACGAAAGCCGTAAAACCCTGTCAGGTCTTGAAGAAACCTATAATCAGAAGCAGGCCGAAATCTCCGAGCTTACCGAGCTTCTTGAAGAAGGCTCTCAGGCCGATATAGTCGAAAAAGCGGCGAGAGAGCGGCTTGGCTATGTTTATTCCGATGAAGTTATTTATATTGATATTTCTGGCAATTAACAGGGGGCACTTGCGGTTTTATGGAGTTAAAAATCGGGGAAATTTACGAAGGCAAAATTACAGGCATTACCAAATTCGGCGTTTTTGTTGATTTGGGCGATAATACTTCGGGTATGGTACATATTTCAGAGGTAGCACGAACATTTGTAAACGATATAAATGAGCATGTTAAAATGGGCGATACCGTTAAGGTTAAGCTTGTCTCAATTGGTGATGACGGTAAAATTGCTCTTAGCATAAAAAAGGCTTTAGAGCCTGAAAAAAGAGAAAACAACGGTAGGTCTTTTGAAAAAAAGCCACGTCAGCCTCAGGTGATTGACAGTTCTTATACCTGGACCGCCAAAAAAAGTGAGCCTGTGGATTTCGAAGATATGATGAATCGTTTTAAGCAGACCAGTGATGAAAAGTTTTCTGATTTAAAACGCAAGAATCCTGAAACACGCCGTTCTAAGCGTGGCGCTAATGTAAGATAATAAAGAGGGCGGTTTTCACAAGAAGTGTGAAACTGCCCTGTTTTTAATGAGGTAAAATATGAAGGAAATAAATGTGAGCTTAATAACGGATGCAGTAGCAAGGCTTTGCATTGAAGCAAACAAACAACTGCCTGAGGATATAAGAAAAGGTATTTGCAATGCTAAATGCAGCGAATGTAATTCTCTTGCAAAATCAGTGCTTGAGGATTTAGAAAAAAATCTTGATGCATCAAATGAGCTTAACTTACCTATCTGTCAGGATACGGGTATGGCAGTTGTTTTTCTTGAAATAGGTCAGGATGTGCATTTGGTGGGCGGTGACCTATACGAAGCCGTTAATAAAGGCGTAGCGAAAGGCTATACCGAAGGGCTGCTCAGAAAATCCGTGGTGGCAGACCCCCTTAACCGTATAAATACTGACAACAATACCCCTGCCGTTATTCATACAAAAATTGTATCAGGCGATAATGTAAAAATCACGGTGGCTCCCAAAGGCTTTGGGAGTGAAAATATGAGCGGTATTAAGATGCTTACTCCCTTTGATTCAAGAAAGGGTGTTATTGATGCCGTTTTAGAGATTGTCAAAAAGGCGGGGGATAACCCATGCCCACCAATGATAATCGGCGTTGGTATAGGCGGTGATTTTGAGCAGTGCGCCTATCTTTCAAAAAAGGCGCTGCTCAGAAGTATAGATGAGAGAAACGATAATTCCTTTTATGCAGAATTAGAGGAAGAAATTTTAAATAAGGTAAATGCCTTAGGTATTGGACCGCAAGGCTTTGGCGGTGATACTACTGCTTTGTCTGTAAATATAGAAACTGCGCCTACCCATATCGCAGGGCTACCCGTTGCAGTTAATATCGGTTGCCACGTTACAAGGCATAAATCAACGGTGATAAAATGAGTGAAAAGATAAATTTAGTAGCACCCTGCATCTTTGGTATTGAGAGCGTTGCGGCGGATGAGTTCAGACGTATGGGCTTTGAGGATGTTGTGGTGGAAAACGGCAGAGTGCTTTTATCGGGTGATTTTAATATGTTGGCAAGAGCCAATATTAACTCCCGTTTTGCAGAGCGTATCCTTATAAATATGGGGCAGTTTACTGCCACAAGCTTTACTGAGCTTTTTGATAACGTTAAGGCTATTCCATGGGAGAACTTTATAGGTCGTGATGATGCCTTCCCCGTAAAAGGATGGAGTAACGAATCGGTACTCCACAGCATACCTGACTGCCAGTCAATCATTAAAAAGGCGATAGTTTCAAGGCTCGGTGAGAAATACGGTATTAGTTGGTTTAGCGAAACGGGTCCCGAATATAAGATAAGATTTTCTATCAGAAAAGATTTAGTTACTATGATGATAGATACTTCGGGTGACGGTCTTCATAAAAGAGGCTATCGACGAAATTCAAACGATGCGCCTTTAAAGGAAACCCTTGCCGCCGCTATGTGCGACCTTGCAAGAATTTATCCTGATACTAAGCTTTATGATCCCTTTTGCGGAAGCGGTACAATTCTTATAGAAGCCGCGCTTATGGCTACAAAAACCGCCCCCGGCCTTAGAAGATATTTTGCCGCTGAGCGTTTTGAGGCAATTCCTAAAACCGTTTGGCAACAAGAGAGAATGAGGGCGCAGGATAACATCCTTCATAATATCGATTTTGAGGGTTTTGGCTTTGATATAAACCCCGATTGTGTTGAGCTTACTCTTGCCAACGCCAAAAAAGCCGGAGTAGAAAAATATGTTAAAGCGGCTATTGGAGATGTTAAGGATTTTTCCATTAAACACGATAGAAGTCTTCTTATAACTAACCCACCGTATGGCGAGCGTCTTCTTGATATTAAAGAGGCTGAGCGCCTTTATAAGATTATGGGTGAGCGTTTTGTTAAGGAACAGGGCAAGAAGTATTTTATTATTAGTCCCCACGATGAATTTGAAAAGCTATACGGAAGTGAAGCCGATAAGAGAAGAAAGCTTTACAACGGAATGATAAAATGTCAGTTGTTTATGTATTTCAAGAATAAATAGAAAGCAAAAAGGAATATAAACTAATGAGATATGTTTTTTATGTTAATCCCTTGGCGGGTAAAGGCACCCTGCAAGAAGAGGTAATAAAAACCATTGAGGATTATTGCAAAGGTAAACAGCTCGAATATAAAATCCATTTTAAGAACGATATAGATGATATGATGCTGTCTGCAAGCAAGGAGGCAAAGAAAGGCGATGTAAGGATGTTTGCTTGCGGTGGCGAAGGCACGGTTATGGCGGTGCTTAATAGTGTGGTAGGCTATGATAACGTTGAGCTTGGCGTTATTCCTTGCGGCTCCGCAAACGACTTTTTAAAGTTTTTTAAAGATCGTAAGGCATTCGCAGATATCAATGAACAAATAAACGGCGAAGCAGTGGAAATGGATTTAATAAAGGCAGGGAGTATGTACTGCCTTAACGGTTGTTCTGTAGGTATGGATGCGGTTGTAGCAAGTCGAATGTCAACCTTTAAAAGATGGCCGCTTGTTTCAGGCTCGTTTGCATATACCTTGGCAATAGCCAGAACCTTTTTAGGCAAGCTTGGTATAACAGCAGATATTTCGGTTGATGGCGGTAATTTCGAGCGCAAAAATTGCCTTTTTGCAGTAATTGCCAATGCCCCTTATTATGGGGGAGGCTATATGGGCGCTCCCGATGCAGTTCCTTATGATAACGAGCTTGATTTTACACTTGTCGATAAAATATCCAAACTTAAGATACTTAAGTTTTTAGGTCTCTATAAAAGAGGCGAACATAAAGCTCTTGATTGTTGTACCTTAAAAAGATGCTCGAGTATGGAGTTTAAATCAGATAAGCCAATACCTGTAAATCTTGACGGAGAAATCATAGAAACCCATAGTATGAAATTCGAGCTTGTAAAAAATGCCATCAAGTTCGTATTGCCCAAAAGTATTGCTGCAAATAGGTTAGCAAATATTTAATTTTAACGACTTGATTTTTTATTTAAAAGGCGTATAATATACTAAAATAAATGTTAAGGAGATTTTATTATGACTATTAAACCATTAGCTGATAATGTTGTAATAAAAGCAACAGTAGCAGAAGAAACCACCAAGAGCGGAATAGTGCTCACATCTGCATCTAAGGAAAAGCCTCAGATAGCAGAGGTTGTGGCAGTAGGCCCAGGCGGTATGGTTGACGGTAAGGAAATCGTTATGAATGTTAAGGTAGGAGATAAGGTTATCGCCGCTAAATATTCAGGCACCGAGATTAAGCTTGATGATGAGGAATATACAATTCTTCGCATCTCTGATATTCTTGCTATTGTAGAATAATTGAAAGGGAGTATTTATTATGGCTAAAAATATAGTTTTTGGTGAGGATGCCCGTAAAGCTTTGCAGATGGGTGTTGATAAGCTTGCAAACGCTGTAAAGGTAACCTTAGGTCCTAAGGGCAGAAACGTTGTTTTAGATAAAAAGTACGGCGCACCTCTTATTACTAATGATGGTGTTACAATTGCTAAGGAAATTGAGCTTGAAGATCCCTTTGAGAATATGGGCGCTCAGCTTGTAAAAGAGGTTTCTGTTAAGACTAATGATGCCGCAGGTGATGGTACCACTACCGCTACCGTTCTTGCTCAGGCTCTTATTGCTGAGGGTATGAAGAACGTTGCCGCAGGCGCTAATCCTATGGTTGTAAAAAAAGGGATTAAGACCGCTGTTGATACCGCAGTTAATTCAATTGTTAATAACTCAAAGAAGGTTTCTTGCAGTGAGGATATCGCAAGGGTTGCCACCGTATCCTCAGGCGATGAGGTTATTGGTAAGCTTATTGCTGAGGCTATGGAAAAGGTATCGGCTGACGGTGTTATTACTGTTGAAGAATCTAAAACTGCCGAAACCTATACCGAGGTTGTTGAGGGTATGCAGTTTGACAGAGGCTATATCACTCCCTATATGGTAACCGATTCCGATAAGATGGAGGCCGTTATTGATGATGCACTTCTTCTTATAACCGATAAGAAGATTTCCAATATTCAGGAAATCCTTCCTTTACTTGAACAAATCGTAGGGGCAGGTAAAAAGCTTGTTATTATCGCAGAGGATATCGAGGGCGAGGCTCTTTCTACCCTTATCGTTAATAAGCTTCGCGGCACCTTTACCTGTGTTGCAGTTAAGGCTCCGGGATTTGGTGACAGAAGAAAGGAAATGCTTCGTGATATTGCTATACTCACAGGCGGTGAGGTTATTTCAGAGGAATTAGGCCTTGAGCTTAAGGATGCAAACCTTTCTCAGCTTGGCAGCGCACGTCAGGTTAAGGTTACAAAAGAAAATACCGTTATCGTTGACGGCGCAGGTAATGCTGATGAAATCAAGGACCGCATCGCTCAGATAAAGAATCAGATAGTTGATACTACCTCTGAGTTTGACCGTGAAAAGCTTCAGGAAAGACTTGCTAAGCTTTCGGGTGGCGTAGCCGTTATTAAGGTGGGCGCAGCAACCGAAATAGAAATGAAGGAAAAGAAGCTTCGCGTTGAGGATGCTCTCTCTGCAACAAAGGCAGCAGTAGAGGAAGGAATAGTTGCAGGAGGCGGTGTTGCTCTCCTTAACGCTATCCCTGCAGTAGCTGAAGCAGCCGAAAAGTGTGAGGGCGATGAGAAGACAGGTGTAAAAATCGTTCTCAAGTCTTTAGAGGCTCCTATCCGTCAGATAGCGTTTAATGCTGGTATTGAAGGCTCGGTTATCATAGATAAAATAATCGGTAGCGGTAAGGTTAACTATGGCTTTGATGCTTATAGCGAAACCTATACCGATATGATTGAGGCAGGTATCGTTGATCCTACTAAGGTTACACGTTCAGCCCTCTTGAATGCCGCAAGTGTGGCATCTATGGTGCTCACAACCGAGAGTCTTGTTGCTGATAAACCCGAAGATGCAGCCGCAGCTAATGCAGCCGCAGCCGCAGCTGCCGCTCAGGGCGGAATGTACTAATTTTTTAAGTAAAATTTAAGTTTTAAAAATTAAACCCCGATTTGCAAAATTTTTGTTGACAAATCGGGGTTTTAATGTTATCATACAGTAGTATGCGGAATTGTGCGCAATTTTGCAATACTAATTATTAAAGAAAGGAGTAATGTAATAGTGCCTACCTTTAACCAGTTAGTTCGCAACGGCCGTGAGACAATCGAAAAGAAGGCTAAGGCTCCCGCACTTCTCAAGGGTTATAACTCTATGAAGCGTCAGCCTACCGATAACGATTCTCCACAGAAGCGTGGCGTATGTACTGCAGTTAAGACATCCACCCCTAAGAAGCCTAACTCTGCTCTTCGTAAAATTGCGAGAGTTCGTCTTTCCAACGGAATCGAAGTTTCAGCTTACATTCCCGGAATCGGACACAATCTTCAGGAGCACTCAGTTGTTCTTATTCGTGGCGGACGTGTTAAGGACCTCCCCGGTGTGCGTTACCACAACGTAAGAGGAACACTTGATACTCAGGGTGTTGCTAACAGAATGCAGAGCCGTTCTAAATACGGTGCAAAACGTCCAAAAGCAGGTGCGAAGTAATTTTTAGAAGATGACGAAATCTCTGCTGTGAAACAAGCAGCGGCTTATATATAAATTATATTCGCCTTGCTTGGTGCCACGGGACTTTTGTCGCTCGAGTACCTATGATATCATTATTATGAAGGAGGGAAGCAAAGTGCCAAGAAGAGGCTTTATTGCTAAACGTGATGTATTGCCCGATCCTATCTACAATTCAAAGAAGGTAACTCGCCTTATCAACAACATTATGCTTGACGGTAAGAAGGGCGTTGCCCAGAAGATAGTTTACGGTGCATTTGATATCATCACCGAGAAAACCGGAAAGGATCCCCTTGAGGTGTTTGATACTGCGATGGAAAATGTTATGCCGCAGTTAGAGTGTAAGGCTGTCCGTAAGGGCGGTGCCACTTATCAGGTACCTTTTGAGGTTCGTCCCGAAAGAAAGCAGACCTTAGCTCTGCGTTGGCTGACTACATTCAGCCGTGCTCGTTCCGAGCGCACAATGAAAGAGCGTCTTGCAGCTGAAATTCTTGATGCAGTTAACGGTATGGGTAATGCTGTTAAGAAGCGTGAAGAAATGCACAGAACTGCAGAAGCTAACAAAGCATTCGCTCACTACAGATGGTAATTCTGAACATTTAACTTTACTGATATTTTTGTTATCCGCAGTAAGCGGACAAGGAGGATTATATGCCAAGAAAGGTATCTCTTGAAATGACAAGAAATATTGGTATTATGGCCCACATTGACGCCGGTAAAACCACTACTACTGAGCGTATCCTTTTCTATACGGGTATAAATCGTAAGATGGGTGAAACTCACGATGGCGGCGCCACCATGGACTGGATGGAGCAGGAGCAGGAGAGAGGTATTACCATTACTTCTGCGGCTACAACATGTTTCTGGAAGGACCATCGTATCAATATTATCGACACTCCCGGACACGTTGACTTCACCGTTGAAGTTCAGCGTTCACTCCGTGTACTTGACGGTTCTGTAACCGTTTTGTGCGCAAAGGGCGGTGTTGAGCCTCAGTCTGAAACCGTTTGGCGTCAGGCTGATGAATAGCGTGTTCCCAGAATGATTTATGTTAATAAGATGGACATTATGGGTGCCGATTTCTATCACGTACTTGATATGATCAAGGAAAGATTTAACTGCAATGCAGTTCCGATCCAGCTTCCTATCGGATGTGAGGATACTTTTAAGGGAATAGTTGACCTTATTAACAACGAGGCTGAGGTTTATTATGATGACCTTGGTAAGGATGTTAGAAAGGAACCCGTTCCCGATGATATGAAGGAGCTTGCTGAGAAATATCGTACCGCTCTTATTGAGGCTGTTGTTGAGCAGGATGAAGAGCTTATGGAAAAGTATTTCGAAGGCGAGGAGCCCTCTGTTGAAGAAATAAAGAAGATTATCCGCAAGGCTACTATTGCTAATGAGATGGTTCCCATCTGCTGCGGTACTTCTTATAGAAATAAGGGTGTTCAGCCCTTGCTTGATGCAATTGTTGACTTTATGCCTGCTCCTACCGATATTGAGGGCATCAAGGGTGTAAATCCTGATACCGATGAGGAAGAAGTAAGACATTCATCAGATGATGAGCCTTTCTCAGCTCTTGCATTCAAAATTGCTCCCGACCCCTTTGTTGGTAAAATTTGCTTCTTCCGTGTATATTCAGGCTCTGTTGATTCAGGCGCAGGTGTATACAACTCGGTTAAGCAAAATCGTGAGAGAATGGGACGTATTCTTCAGATGCACGCTAACCACAGAGAAGATATCGAAACCTGCTATGCAGGTGATATCGCTGCTGCAGTTGGTCTTAAGAACACCACCACAGGTGATACTCTTTGTGATGAAAAGCATCCCGTTGTTCTCGAATCAATGAACTTCCCCGAGCCTGTTATCCGCGTAGCTATCGAACCCAAGACCAAGGCTGGTCAGGAAAAGATGGGTATTGCACTTGCAAAGCTTGCTGAGGAAGATCCTACCTTCCGTGCTTATACCGATGAGGAAACCGGACAGACTATTATTGCCGGTATGGGTGAGTTGCACCTTGAAATCATCGTTGACCGTCTCCTTCGTGAATTTAAGGTAGAGGCTAACGTTGGCGCTCCTCAGGTTGCATATAAGGAAAGCATTCAGGTTAAGGTTGACCACGAAACTAAGTATAAGCGTCAGTCTGGTGGTTCCGGTCAGTACGGTCACGTTAAGATTATTCTTGAACCTAACGAGACAGGTAAGGGTTATGAGTTTATTAACTCAGTAACCGGCGGTTCCATTCCTAAGGAGTATATCCCCGCTGTTGATGCAGGTATTCAGGGCTCGTTACACGCAGGTGTACTTGCAGGTTACCCCGTAGTTGACGTTAAGGTTACTCTTTATGATGGTTCTTATCACGAGGTTGACTCTTCTGAAATGGCATTTAAGATTGCCGGTTCTATGGCATTCAAGGAGGCTTGCCGCAAGGCTAACCCTGTACTCTTAGAGCCTATTATGAAGGTTACTGTTATCGTTCCTGAGGAATATATGGGCGATGTTATCGGTGACCTTAACTCTCGCCGTGGTGAAATCCAGGGCTTTGAGGACCGTTCAGGCGGTATTAAGCAGATTAACTCAAGAGTTCCTCTTGGTGATATGTTCGGTTATGCTACCGACCTTCGCTCTAAAACTCAGGGCCGTGGTCAGTATGTAATGGAACCCGACGGTTACAAAGAAGTACCTAAGAGCATTGCTGAAAAGATTATTTCTAACCGCGCAAAGAACGACTAATGCTTTAATTAGCATAAATAATCAAATAATGCTTGAAATTTCGGGCGAAATTTGATAAACTATAAATATCCTAATATAAACTTAATTTCTAAGGAGGAAATTACAATGGCAAAGGCAAAATTTGAACGTAACAAGCCCCACGTAAACATTGGTACCATTGGCCACGTTGACCATGGTAAAACCACTCTTACCGCAGCAATCACTAAGTACCTTTCCCTTAAGGGTCAGGCTTCTTTTGAGGATTATGCAAACATCGATAAGGCTCCCGAAGAGAGAGAGCGTGGTATTACAATTAATACCGCACACGTTGAGTATGAGACTGACGCTCGTCACTATGCTCACGTTGACTGCCCCGGACACGCTGACTATGTTAAGAACATGATCACCGGTGCTGCTCAGATGGATGGCGCTATCCTCGTTATCGCTTCTACCGATGGTCCTATGGCTCAGACCAAGGAGCACCTTCTCCTTGCTCGTCAGGTAGGCGTTCCTTACATCGTTGTATTTATGAACAAGACTGACCTTGTTGACGATGAAGAGCTTCTCGAGCTCGTTGAGATGGAAATCCGTGAGACTCTTGACAAGTATGAGTTCCCCGGCGACGATACTCCTATCATCAAGGGTTCTGCTTTCAAGGCTCTTGACAGTGATTCTAAAGATCCTTCTGATCCTATCTATGCTCCTATTCAGGAACTTATGGATGCTGTTGACAGCTACATTCCTACTCCTGATCGTAAGGCAGACCAAGTCGGAGGCCAAGCGGTCTTAGGAAGACAACACCCACAGC
>JAZUQH010000041.1:0-5720 GCA_045605605.1 Acutalibacteraceae bacterium
TGTGGGTGTTGTCTTCCTAAGACCGCTTGGCCTCCGACTTGCCGATATCGTTATTATCGCCGCCTGCGGTGAACGTGCGGGTGAAGTTGTTGAAACCCTGACCGAGTTCCCCGAGCTGACCGACCCCAAGACCGGTCGCTCCCTTATGGAACGCACCATTATAATCTGTAACACCTCCTCTATGCCGGTTGCCTCCCGTGAAGCTTCGGTTTATACTGCGGTAACACTTGCGGAGTACTATCGCCAGATGGGGCTGGATGTTCTTCTGTTGGCAGACTCAACATCTCGCTGGGCACAGGCGATGCGTGAAATGTCGGGCAGACTGGAAGAGATCCCCGGCGAAGAGGCGTTCCCCGCATATCTTGAATCCCATATTGCGGCATTTTACGAAAGAGCCGGCTATGTCCGTCTCCCCGACGGCAGCACGGGTTCTGTTACGATCGGCGGTACCGTGTCCCCTGCGGGCGGCAACTTTGAAGAGCCGGTAACACAGGCGACCTTAAAGGTTGTGGGCGCTTTCCACGGTCTTTCCCGGGAGCGTTCGGATGCAAGAAAGTACCCTGCCATTGACCCGCTCATCTCGTGGTCAAAATATAACAGCGTTATCGACAAGGAAAAGTTGGAATTCTGCAAGAGCATTCTTCATCACGGCGATGAGATCGGCTCTATGATGAAGGTTATCGGTGAAGAAGGTACTACCCTTTTGGATTACGTTACCTATTTAAAATCCGAAATGCTCGATGCGGTTTATCTGCAACAGAATTCCTTTGATCTGGTTGACGCAAACTGCGCAAAACAGCGCCAGCGTTATGTTACCGATAAGCTTGTGTATATTTTAGGCAGTAACTACGCCCTTCAAAATAAAGACGATGCAAGAGGATTCTTTAACCGTATGCGCCAAAAGTTCATCGACTGGAATTATATCGAATTTGAAAGCGACGAGTTTAAAAAAGCAGAATCCGAGATCGATGAATTGTATCGCAAAGGCGACGGCAAATTGACCTCGCCCACGGCAAAGCTATTAAAGGACGGTGAATGAGAGTGAATAAAGTATATAATCGGATCGAATCGATTACCGGTAACGTTATCACTGTTCGGGCAAAGGACGTTAAGTATAAAGAATTGGCACAGATCAACACACGTTTCGGCAAGTCCTTGGCTCAGGTCAATAAAATCGAGGGAGATCTGATCTCTCTGCAGATCTTTGCCGGCGGTCAAGGGGTCTCTACAGGAGATGAAGTGCGTTTTCTCGGCCATGAAATGCGTGTATCTTTCAGCGAAGATCTATTGGGGCGTATCTTCAACGGCTCCGGTGAGCCGAGGGATAAAGGCCCTGCGCTTACGGAAAATATGCGATCGATCGGCGGTCCTTCTGTGAACCCCACAAAGCGTATTCTTGCCAACCGAATGATGCGGACCAACATTCCTATGATCGATATGTTCAACACCTTGGTCGTTTCTCAAAAGCTGCCCATTTTCTCTATTTCCGGTGAGCCATACAACCAACTTCTTGCCCGGATCGCAATGCAGGCAGAAGCCGACGTAATCGTTCTTGGCGGTATGGGTCTTAAATACGATGATTTTTTGTATTTTAAGGATGCACTTTCCAAGGGCGGGGCGCTCAGCAAGACCGTTATGTTTATTCATACTGCTTCCGACCCTACCGTTGAATGTATGATGATTCCCGATATGGTACTGGCGGTAGCAGAACAATTTGCTCTTCAGAACAAAGACGTATTGGTGCTCCTTACCGATATGACCAACTTTGCCGATGCCATGAAGGAAATTGCCATTACGCAGGAACAGGTTCCTTCCAACCGTGGGTATCCCGGCGACCTGTATTCACAGCTTGCAGCCCGCTATGAAAAGGCGGTCGACTTTGCAGATTCGGGCTCGGTCACCGTTTTGGCCGTTACTACCATGCCCGGCGATGACGTTACGCATCCTGTTCCCGATAATACAGGCTATATTACCGAAGGTCAGTATTACCTCAAGGGCGGCCGCATTGAGCCGTTCGGTTCCCTTTCCCGGCTAAAACAAAACGTAAACGGTAAAACACGAAAAGACCATCGGGCGCTTATGGATGCAATGATCCGCCTTTATTCTTCCTACAAGGAAACGCTCGAAAAGAAAAATATGGGCTTTTCTATGAGCCGTTGGGATGAAAAATTGCTGAAATACGGTGCGCTTTTTGAAAGCAAGCTGATGTCGCTTTCCGTTAATCTTCCGCTTGAAGATGCGCTTGATTTAGGATGGGAGATTTTGGCGGATTGCTTTGAAAAGGATGAAACCGGGATCAAGTCGAACCTTACCAATGAATTTTGGCCTAAAGGTTAAGGAGGTCTATAGTTTTGGCAAAAATCAAACTAACAAAAAACGAGTTGAAGGTACAAAAGGACGCACTTAAAATGTACCGCAGATATTTGCCTACTCTGACACTGAAAAAGCAGCAGCTCCAATCGGAGATCCGCACCATTGAATCCAAAGCAAAGGCAGTTAGAAAAGAACGGGAAGATCTTGAATTTGGATTTAAGGAGTGGATCGCTGTTTTCAGTGAAATGAACGCCTTTCCTCAGGGAATTATAACCGTCAGCAATATTTGCAAAGGAAAAGGAAATATTGCAGGCGTTGATATTCCTACGTTTGAGGGCGCAGATTTCTCTCGGGGGGATTATGATCTTTACGAAACACCTCTTTGGGTAGATATTGCCGCAACCCATATAGAACGGGCAATGTCCCTCGATCTGGAGGCGGAGGTGTTAGATGAACAGGTCCGACTATTAGAGTGTGAATTGCTTGCAACCTCCCAAAGGGTCAATCTCTTTGAAAAAGTCAAGATCCCCGAAACCGAGGAAAATATCAAAAAAATATCAATTTATATGGCAGACCAACAGGTCAGTGCCGTAGTGCGTTCGAAAATCTCAAAACGCAAGATCGCCCTTCGTAATGCGGCGGCTTCCGAAAAGGAGGTTTATTCATTATGATCGTGCCTATGAAAAAAATATCTCTGATCATCAGAGAAAACAAAAAGGATGAGACCCTGAAAAAGCTTCGCAAATTGGGAATCGTCCATATTGAAATAATGGAAGGCTCCGGGCAACGGCTTGCCTCGCTCAAAGAGCAAATTGCCTTGCTCGAAAGTGCGGTCTTTACGATCGGCAAAAAGAAAAAAGTAAAGCAAAAAGAAGCGAACACCGCAGAGGCTTTGTCCGTTGCGGCAAAGATCCAGGCCCTTGATGCAGAAAAGAAGCAGTGCGGGGCAGAGCGAATCACACTCAGCTCCGAGCTTGACCGTTTAAAAAGCTGGGGCGACGTTGATCCGAGCAGCATAAGCGATTTACAAGCAAAAGGTTATGAGGTCTCCTTTTACGAGATGCCGAAGGCCGAATATGAGCTACTCTACGAAAGCATTAAAACCGTTCGGATCGATGCAACAAAATCGACTGTTAGATTTATGTTGCTCAAGTCCACTAAGGAAGATCTTGATGAAGCCGTTTCATCGTTGAACACATACCGTTTGGCATTACCACAGCTTTCTACAAGCGAGATGAAGCAACGGCTTTCGGAGCTTGGCGCCCGTATAGACGAAATCGACGATACGATTTCCTCCTACGCTTGTTATGTCGAGAGCATTAAAAGAGCCATTGGTGCTACCGAAAAGGAAATGGAATTTGAAACCTATGCTACGGGGATGGCCGACGAAAATTTATCGCCCGAAAGTGAAGTCCCTCTTTCCGTTTCATATTTCACAGGCTATATCGAGGCGGAAAACCTTGATCGGCTCAAGCAAACCGCCCAAAGCCATTCGTGGGGACTTCTCGTGGAAGAGCCAAGCGAAGAGGATAACGTTCCCACGAAGCTTAAAAATAACAAATTCGTAAGTCTTATCTATCCGCTGACGGACTTTTTGGGCACTGTTCCCGGATATTTCGAGTATGACATTTCGGGTTGGTTCCTGGCATTTATACTCATATTTTTCGGAATCATTTTCGGTGACGGCGGATACGGATTGTTTATTTGTGCCATTGCAGCGCTCCCGATTATAAAATCGCTTATCACCAAAAAGCAGATCTCGCCTGCGTTTTTGCTTGTGGGGCTGTTCGGTCTGTCAACGGTTCTTTGGGGAACCCTTACCTGCACTTGGTTCGGCCTTTCTCCGGAGCAGTTGCCTGCGTGGCTTAAAAGCTTATCCATCCCGGTCATCTCAAACGTGTATGCCGATAAGATCTGGTATCCGTTCTGGACCAACGGCACCGCCGGGCTCACAACGGCGCAAAACCTGCAGATCTTATGCTTCGTGTTCGCCCTTGTTCAGCTGACGGTAGCTCATATTAAGTGCGCTATACGGAACAGAAGATCCCTTAAGGTGATCGGTGACATCGGCTCTGCGATCGAGCTTATCGGTATGTTCTATTTGGTGCTTAGCTTTGTGGTAAACGGAGAGGTCTTCAGTCTTGGCTTGGTGATTGGCGGCATTCCCGTCGGTACTATCGCCATTGCTTTTATTGCCATCGGATTTGTTTTAAGCTTTATATTTGCAAACTATGAAGGCAGTGTGATTAAATCTATCCTTTCAAGTCTTACCAATATTGTTTCGGTTTTACTGGGTATCTTTAATCTGTTCAGTGACATCGTTTCCTATATACGCCTTTGGGCTGTCGGCCTTGCAGGTGCTGCGATCTCTGCTACCGTTAATGAGTTGGCAGGCCCCTTGCTGGGCAATTTTATGTTTATGATCCTTGCCATCGTCCTGTTGGTGTTTGGCCACGGACTGAATATGATTCTAAACATTCTTTCGGTCATCGTTCACGGAATTAGACTAAATACCTTGGAATTTTCGTCTCATCTGGGGATGTCCTGGAGTGGGCACAAGTTTAAACCTTTTGAAGAAAAAATTAAGTTTTAAGGAGAATTATTATGGATTTTGGGGCATTAGGTACAGCATTAGTTATGGGTATTGCCGCAATCGGTTCGGCCATCGGCATTGGTATTGCAGGTCAATCTTCTATTGGCGCATGGAAAAAATGTTATATGGTAAATAAAGCCGCACCTTTTATTCTCACCGTTTTTGCGGGTGCACCGCTTACACAGACCATTTACGGCTTTCTTTTAATGCAGCAGATGAAAGCGGCCTCTGCCGACCCTGCGTTTTTGCTTGGCCTCGGGCTCGCATCCGGCTTGGCAATGGCTCTTTCTGCCGTCGCTCAGGGTAAAGCCGGTGCCGCAGGTGCCGATGCCTTGGCCGAAACGGGAAAAGGCTTTTCGCAGTACATCACCGTTGTCGGCCTTTGCGAAACCGTTGCCTTGTTTGCACTCGTTTTCAGCATGGTTGCTTTGGGATAAATTGGAATACCTTTATAAGGGCATCGCAGTTTAACTGCGATGCCCTTTCTTTGTGCAATCTTTAGCAGTTTCTAAAAAGGAACGAATTGGCGCTACATTTTCCGTGTGTGGTCTTTTTTTGCTTACGATAATCTTTTCAATATCCAACACCAAGTACATGAGGAGTCATATACCTACCCCCTTATTTCTACAGACTAATAATTGACCGATATAGCACCTGTACCTTCTTCCTGTAAAACACAGCAAAGCTCACTCATTCGTTTTTCTGCAGCATCTCGAACACTTGCATCCTCATCATGCTCCGCAATTTTACGAATGGTATCGGTATCTGTAATCTCGCGCACAAGCCTCCGGCGCACCAAAGGCGCAGGATCATC
>JAZUQH010000042.1:0-3415 GCA_045605605.1 Acutalibacteraceae bacterium
TCGGGAGAATCTTGAGCTGATGTGCGGGGTTCACGGTTTTACAAAGGACAAGCAAAATGCGAAAATTGCAGAGCTGACCAAATTACTCGGATTGGAATCTGTTATCAAGAAAAAGGCAGGCAAACTGTCCGGAGGCTGGCAACGAAGACTTAGTATTGCAATGGCGCTGATCAGCGAACCGGAGATATTGTTCCTTGATGAACCTACGCTTGGTCTTGATGTACGTGCCAGAAGTGATTTGTGGGATTTGATACATTCACTTAAAGGGAAGGTTACCATTATTCTGACAACGCACTATATGGAAGAAGCGGAAGCTTTGTCTGACCGTATCGCTATTATGAAAGACGGCAAGCTCCTTATCTGTGACACTGCAGAAAAGATAAAAAAAAGGGTAGGTACAGATAATTTTGAAGAAGCATTTATCCATATTGTCAAGGGGGTGGCAAAATGAGAATGCTCACTTTTGCAAACAGAAATACGAAAGAAATATTACGAGATCCTCTGACTCTCTTCTTTGGACTCGGCTTTCCTCTTGTTTTAATTTTATTGTTAAGTGCCATACAAGCAAATATCCCCGTGAAACTGTTTGAAATACAACACCTGACTCCGGGTATAACGGTTTTCGGTTTGGCATTTATGACCTTATTTTCATCAACTATTATTGCAAAAGACAGAGGCAGTTCGCTATTGCAACGTTTGTATACAACCCCGCTGACCCCGCTGGATTTCATTCTCGGGTATACTTTGCCTATTATGCCGATTTCTGTCGCTCAATGCGTTATCTGCTATATTGCCGCAATCGTTCTCGGGCTGGACATTACGGTAAATATTTTATATGCGGTGTTATTTATCATTCCTGTTTCCATCCTCTACATTGCCTTGGGACTTCTTTGCGGAAGCGTACTGAACGATAAGCAGGTCGGTGGTATCTGCGGTGCGTTGCTAACCAACCTTTCGGCGTGGCTGTCCGGCGTTTGGTTTGATCTTGACCTTGTGGGCGGTGTGTTTAAGAAGATTTCCTACGCACTCCCGTTTGTTCATGCCGTAGATATGGAACGGGCTGTGCTTGCAGGTGATTTTACAGGGATTTTCCCTCATGTTTGGTGGGTACTTGGATATGCTGCCGTTCTGCTCGTATTGGCGGTGTTGATGTTCCTGCGACAGATGAAAAAACAGTAATTATCTATCTTAGAGGATATGTGTTTCTTTGCTTGACATAGTAAACACCCTTAAATTTTTACGACAGATTTTACGACAAATGGGATAAAGTTATGCCATATTATGAGAGGTTATTTTCTGCAATGAAACCGCTTTGGATTAACAAAGTCAGAAAAAGGCAGGATAAATAAGGGTATAATATTTATCTCGCCTAAATCCCCACGATGAAACCCGAAAGCAAATAAAAAAACAAACGCCACCGAAATTCGGTGGCGTTTGTTTATTTGCGGGTGGGTGTAACGTAGAGAATCTAGCTAAAATCGGAGTCAAAAACAGCACCATCAAAACGATGGTGCTGTTAATAAAATTGCAAAATACCAAAATACTGCTTCCTATTCTTTGCCTTGTTTTCCTTTTTCGTTCTCTTTTAAGAATTTGCTTGCGTCCTTTATAAAACTGGCGGCTATAAGCACTATTACAGCGCCTATGGGGAATGCCGCAATAATACTTACAGACTGCAGGTTGCTCATTGAGCTCTCAGAGAAGGTCAGCGCAATGGGGAGAAGAATAAGCAAAATGCACCACATAAGCTGAATCAGCTTGCTGGGAGCTTCGTTTTCGCCAAGCTTATGATAACTATAGTGAGCGCCTATTAGCGCGATGGAATCGAAGGATGTGGCATAAAAAGCAATCATCGTTATTAAAACAACAATTAAAACCAAAGGTGCGCAAGGAATTGCCTTCATCATTTCGATTATCATGGTATATAAGTCGCCGGTTTCGTTGTAGATAGCGAGAAAATCTGCTTTGCCGGAAAACTGCTGACCCATTGCGTTGTTGCCAAGAATTATAAAACTGAGCAGCGTTGAGCCGACACCAAAGCCATAGCCACCAAGGATTGTTTGGCGGATTGTGCGGCCCTTTGATATTGTTCCGATAAAGAAGGGCGCAGCAACGCACCAAACCATCCAATAGGCCCAATAGAAAATGGTCCAGTTTTGCGGGAAGGATGAGGTACGGTGAGGGTCGGTAAAGGTAGAAAGTTCAAAGAAATTTTGAACCATTTTACCGATAGAGGAAACGCCGGTTTCTATAATATATTTTGCCTCTCCGCCGAAAAGCAGAACATAACCGAGGAAGCCAAAAAAAAGATATATACAAACCTTCGCAAGGATACTTATTCCCTTGAAGCCGTGAAGCAGAGAGTATGTATAAACGATACAGGTTACGATTAGTATAATAACCGTAATAAGATTTCGGCTTATTTCCACATGGAACAGCTCGGTTATAATGCTTGCCATTAAGGGAGTTGCAAGGCTGAAGGTGGTAGCGGTGCCTGCAAGTAGGGCAAAAACCGCAAGCAAATCTATAATTCTTCCTAAAAATCCATCGGTGTGTTTGCCAAGAATGGGTCGACAAGCCTCGGAATATTTTTGCCTTTCTCTTTTGCGAACATGTAGCATAAAGCCGAAAGCAACTGCAAGAAGGAGATAAAAGCCCCAAGGAATAAGGCTCCAATGGAAAATAGGGAACACGCCCGACCACTGTTCAATATCCCCAAGCTCTGCAATGTGGGGGTCGGTTGCATAAAGCACCCATTCAGAAAAAGAATAGAACAAAATATCTGCTGCAAGGCCTGCGGTGAACATCATAGAGCCCCAGGCAAAGAAGGAATATTTAGGCTTTTCCTGCTGTCCTCCGAGAACGATATTTCCGTATTTTGAAAACGCCACAACGATAGAACAAATGAAAACGCCAAGACCGATAATCAGGTAATAAACGCCAAGGGTGTCACCAAGGAAAAATCTTATTTGCGAAATGATAGCGTTAGATTGTTCGGGCATAAGGAAAAAGACAAGGCTAAGGCCCACAATCAGCGCTAGTGGAACGAGGGTTATCATCCAATCAATTTTTTTCTTTTCCATTGCTTTTTTACTCCTTTTCTCCAAAGTTTATATAACTGCTGTCTATTGCAGTAAGTTCTGAAAAATTATCAATTTCTATAATATCTTCTTTTTGCATTTCATAAATTCCCAAACTATATTCGTTGGGGTAACAAAACAGCGCAACATCATCCCAATATATCTGGCAATTTTTCTTCTTTTCAAATTCTGCTTCTAAATGCTTTTTTAACTTCCTTCCGTCTTCGGCACTCCAGCGGGAAACACTGTAAAGCTGCCAGCCCTTTTCGCCGCCGGTTCTGCTGCAGCTTACTACCGCCATATTTTCCTCTTTAAGTAGCCACTCATCGGTTTTA
>JAZUQH010000043.1:0-11390 GCA_045605605.1 Acutalibacteraceae bacterium
TTGTTGTTAAGAACGATTCAACAGTTAAGGAAGCTGCTGACCTTAACGGTAAGTTTGGCGCTGCTGAAAGCGGTTCTGCAGGTGAAACCTATGGAAGTCGGAGGCCAAGCGGTCTTAGGAAGACAACACCCACAGCCAACTCCTTGGCTCACAGAACGACATGGCTACGTCCGACTTGGTAGTTGTTGTTAAGAACGATTCAACAGTTAAGGAAGCTGCTGACCTTAACGGTAAGTTTGGCGCTGCTGAAAGCGGTTCTGCAGGTGAAACCTATGGTAAGGACTTTGAAGGCGCTACTATGAAGGGCTTTATTAAGCAGACTGAGTGTCTTACTGAAGTTAAATCCGGTACTGCTGACTTTGCAGTTGTAGATGCACAGCTTGCTAAGAGCTACTGCGGCAAGGGCGATTATGCTGACCTTATGATCGTAGATGGTCTTTCAAGCGATGTTGAGTATTATGGCATCGGCTTCAAAAAGGGAAGCGAGCTCACTGCTAAAGTAAATGAGCAGCTTGAAAAGCTCGGTGCTGACGGTACTATAGCTAAGCTTGCTGAAAAGTATGGTGTTTCTAATACCGCTATTACTGATTTCTCAGACCAGAAATAATTTAAATTCTTGGAGTAAAAAATGTCGTTTTTAGAAGTAACATTATTCTTACTTGATGGCTTTAAAATCTCCCTTTTAATCTTTGCGGTGACGCTGCTTTGCGGCGCACCGCTTGGTTTGCCTATAGCGTTCTGTTCTATGAGCAAATTTAAGGTTGTCAAAGCCATTTCAAAAGTAATCGTCTGGATAGTCAGAGGTGTGCCTTTGATGCTTCAGATTTTTATCATTTATTATGTACCAGGTCTTTTATTTAATTATCAATTATTTGGACAAATAGACCGATTTATGTATATAAATTACGGAATTGCCGATGCGGGAAGAATTACCGCTGTACTTATTGCTTTTTCTTTGAATTATGCTTGCTATTTTTCTGAAATTTACAGAGGCGGTATTGAAAGTATTTCAAAAGGACAGTATGAGGCAGGATACGTGCTTGGACTAACTAAGTCACAAATATTCCGTAAAATCATTTTAAAGCAGGTAATTAAACGTATTGTTCCGCCTATGTCCAACGAAATAATTACGCTTATAAAGGATACAGCCCTTGCAAACTGTATTGTAGTTTGCGAAATTATTAAGCAGGCAAAGGAACTTGCCGCTACAAAAGCGATGATTTGGCCTTTGTTCTATACGGGTGTATTTTATTTGCTCTTTGTTGGTATTTTAACTATAGTCTTAAATAAGGTTGAGAAAAAGCTCAGCTATTTCAGGAGTTAACTATGTCTGTACTTGAAATAAAAAACATTAAAAAAAGCTTCGGTAATGTAGAAGTATTAAAAGGTATTAGCTTTTCTCTTGAAAAAGGTGAAGTTTTAGCTATTATTGGTTCTTCGGGCGGCGGTAAAACAACACTGCTTCGCTGTCTTAATTTTTTAGAGCTTGCAGATGAAGGTACCATTTCGGTTAATTCAAAAGTGATTTATGATGGCTCTGATACAAAAGGAAAAAACGATGATGAATTAAGGCTTAACCGTCTTCATTTTGGTCTTGTTTTTCAATCCTTTAATTTATTTCCTCAATATAACGTTCTCGAGAATGTTACCTTAGCTCCAAGCCTTTTAGGAAGAGGTAATGAAGAAGAAATAGATAATACGGCTCGCGCGTTAATCGAAAAGGTTGGACTCACCGAAAAAATCAACAATTATCCTTGTGAGCTTTCAGGCGGCCAACAGCAACGTGTTGCCATAGCCCGTGCCTTAGCGCTTGACCCTGACATTCTTTGCTTTGATGAGCCTACAAGCGCACTTGACCCCGAACTTACAGGAGAGGTTTTAAAGGTTATAAAATCTCTTAAAGACCACGATAGCACTATGATTATTGTAACTCACGAAATGGAGTTTGCAAAAAATGTTGCCGATAAAGTAATGTTTATTGCCGATGGTGTTATAGAAGAATTCGGTACACCCAGTGAAGTTTTTGATAATCCTAAATCTGATAAAACAAAGGCGTTCCTCAGCAAATCTTTTGAAGAAATTTAAAGGAGAGTATATTTATGCTATCTAAAAAAGCTTCCGAGGAAATGATAAATGAGCTTTTTGATTTAATAATTGATTTAAAGAGTAGGGAAGATTGCAAAATTTTATTTGAAGATTTATGCACCAATAAAGAGATTGCTCAAATGGCGCAAAGAGTCAGAGCTGCCAAGCTTTTAATGCAAAACAAAACTTATAATGATGTTATTAAAGAAACTGACATTTCTTCCGCTACCCTTAGCCGAGTTTCCCGTTGCGTACAATATGGCAAGGGGTACACAAAATTTATTAAATAAATTTAAAATTACACTTGATTATTACAATCTTTTGTGATATAATCTATCTTGCTGTGAAAAACACAGCGATTTGCGCTGATAGCTCAGTTGGATAGAGCATCTGCCTTCTAAGCAGAGGGTCGGGGGTTCGAATCCCTTTCAGCGTGCCAAAACGAAAATCCTGTCGATTATTGTCGGCAGGATTTTCGTTTTGTATTATTCATTTTTCATTATTCAATATTCATCATTCATTCGACAGGATTTTCAATGAATATTGAATGATGAAGCCTCTTCGCTGATGAATAATGAATAATTTCGGTGCTTTGCTTCGCAAAGCGTTGATTATAAATATAATTTATGGTATAATCTAACCGATAAATAAGAATTTGAAGGAGGCTATAGTATGGCAGGCAATATTGTTACTTTTCTTGTAGGTGTTGTATGTATTTTTCTTGGAATTTCAAATATGCGAGGAAACATATCATCTCTTCATTCATATCACAGGAGTCGTGTTTCAGAAGAAGATAGAATACCATTTGGAAAAAAAGTGGGCTTGGGTATTATTATTGTCGGTATTAGCATAATCGTATTTAGTGTTCTGTCATCTGTAACCCTATATATTGAAAACGATATTTTAATTTTAGTTGGAACTGCTGTTTTGATTATTGGTATTATTCTTGGACTTGTTATAAGTTTTCGTGCCATGATTAAATATAACAAGGGTATTTTTTAATTCGTCAAATTCCAATATGTCGAGCAGATATAAAACTTATATTATAACTATAAAACATCATCCTGAAATATGTAGGGGTTTGAACATATAGCTCAAAAAATAAAAGGCTTCGAATTTGTGCAACCCTTTCAGAAAAAAAGCATCGACAAAGTCGGTGCTTTTTCAATGAAATGGCAACGAGCGATAGCACACGGTAGTGCGCGGAAAATCACCTTCAGCATTACCTTAAAAATTTATTATAAAAAATACCTTATTTTGCAATTTTTGGCTTGACAATGGGGAATAATGTT
The DNA here is from genome assembly GCA_045605605.1 of Acutalibacteraceae bacterium. Taxonomy (GTDB): domain Bacteria; phylum Bacillota; class Clostridia; order Oscillospirales; family Acutalibacteraceae; genus UBA737. The sequence continues at coordinate 3,378 of JAZUQH010000043.1, forward strand.
GATATAATATTATCGTTGTCCATATGATCCATTAGCTCAGGCGGTAGAGCACTTGACTTTTAATCAAGGTGTCCGGGGTTCGATTCCCCGATGGGTCACCATAAATCCGAAACGTCCTTTTTGGTCGTTTCGGATTTTTTTTAGGGAAATCGAAAAATGAATAAGAAATATAAAAAACCGAGTAGAAATTCTACTCGGTTTTTATATTATATTTAGCCGCCTAAGTAAGCCTTTTTGACCTCTTCGCTGCTCATAAGCTCTTTACCCGTTCCTGAAAGAACTATTTGTCCGTTTTCAAGAACATAGGCTCTATCTGATATAGCAAGTGATTTACCTGCATTCTGCTCTACTAAAAGGACTGTTGTACCATCCTTATTGAAATCTTTAATAATCTCAAAAACTTCATCAACGAGTAGGGGAGAAAGGCCCATAGAAGGCTCATCAAGCATCAAAAGCTTTGGATGACTCATCATCGCTCTACCCATAGCAAGCATCTGTTGTTCACCGCCTGAAAGGGTACCGGCTATTTGATTTTTACGTTCCGCAAGGCGAGGGAATCGTTCATATATTTTATCAACGTCTTCTTTAAAATTGGAGTTGTTTTTAATAGAATATCCGCCCATTACGAGATTTTCATAAACGGTTAGCTCCTGAAAGACTCTTCTGCCTTCGGGCACCTGAGACATACCTAAATGCACTATCTTATGACAAGGCATTTTAGTAATATCTGTGCCATTATAAATTATGGAGCCAGCATGAGAGGGAATAAGACCAATAATGCTCTGCATAGTAGTGGTCTTGCCTGCACCGTTAGCGCCGATAAGGGTTACTATTTCGCCTTCGTTAACTTCAAAGCTTATACCTTTGAGTGCGGTGATAACGCCGTAGCGAACTTCTAAGTTATTTACTTCTAAAAGTGCCATATGTTATCCTCCTATATAAGCTTTGATAACCTCGGGATCGTTAAGAGCAACTTCGGGGGTTCCCTGAGCCAAAACGGTACCGAAATTTAGAACGGTAATTTCATCACAAAGACCTGAAACAAACTTCATATCGTGTTCGATAAGAAGAATTGTAACATTGAATTTATCACGAATCAATCTGATTATATCCATAAGGTCTGATGTCTCATTCGGATTCATACCTGCAGCAGGTTCATCAAGACACAAAAGTTTAGGATTAGTAGCAAGCGCGCGAGCTATCTCAAGCTTACGCTGCTTACCGTAAGGAAGATTACAAGAAAGAGTATTTCTTTCTTCCTCAAGACCTACGATACGAAGAATTTCTTTTGCCTTTTCACGCATCGCTTTTTCGGTTTTAAAGTGAACGGGAAGACGAAACATACTCGCAAAAATACCGCATTTGAATTCGGGTTGATTATGAAGACCAACCATAACGTTACGAATTACTGTCATATTATTAAATAATCGGATATTCTGGAAGGTTCTGGCAATACCTTTATGGTTAATAGCCTCTTGGTTTTTACCTGTGAGATTTTCGCCGTCAAGAATATACTTTCCCGTCGTTGGCTTATAAACACCTGTTATCATATTAAAAACAGTAGTTTTGCCTGCGCCGTTGGGACCAACAAGTCCGTAAAGCTGACCTTCTTTAATTTCAAGATTCAAATCCTGAACAGCCTTTAAGCCTCCGAAGGATATGCCAAGGTTTTCTGTTTTAAGTATTACTTTTGACATTATTTACCCTCCTTATCAGCTTTATCTGGAGTGTAGGGAGAAGAAACCTGAATATCAACAGAGAGAACCTCATCCATTTCTATCTTAGTGGGTACGCGGTCCCACTTAGCTTCATCATCGCGTATATGCTCAGGTCTGTGTTCCTTGAATTTATTTATAAGGTTTTTAAAATTATAGGTTTCACGGAAACCTTTAAGTGCAGGAGCATTGTTATAAATAACAAGTACGATAAGAATTAAAGCATATAACAAGTTCTGTAGAACAGCGAGATTACCTGTTAAAATTGTCTGAAGCTTAACATCGAGGAAGGTTATTAGTGCAGCAGCAATAATAGATCCGTTAATACTACCCATACCGCCTAAAACGACCATAACGAGTATCTCAATTGAATAGTTATAGCTGAAATTAGTGCTCTGAACTTTATAATTAGAATAACTGTAAAGCACACCTGCAACGCCGGCAAAGAAGGAAGAAACAGTGAAAGCAATCAATTTATACTTAGTAACGTTAATACCAGTAGCCTTTGCGGCAATTTCGTTATCACGAATTGATGTGATTGCTCTGCCATGCTTTGAATGAATAAGATTCTGAATAACTGCAAGACAAGCGAGGACAAGTACAAAAGCAATAATAAATAAATAATCTTTATCAAAACGTGGGGTGTCAAGACCTAAAGAACCGCCAAAGGTTTCTTTAGATGAATTCATAAAAATTGTCCTGACAATCTCACCAAAAGCGAGTGTTACAATAGCAAGATAGTCACCGCGCAAACGAAGGGCAGGCAAACCGATAACAATACCAAAAACAGCAGCAATAGCTCCGCCGACAATAATGGAAAGTATAAGGGTAGGGAATTCGCCAAGTAATGGCTCTAAGAGGGAAGCTACTTTACCGCCAAGATAAGCACCTGCGCACATAAATCCCGCATGTCCTAAAGAAAGTTCACCTAAAAAGCCAACAACAACACTTAAAGAAACGGCAAGCATAATTGATATAGCTATTTTCTCAAGCATATAAATATCGGAACTCTTAATTGCACCCATAAAAGAGAGGATGGTAAAAACAAGGGTGAAAGCAGCAACTGCTATATAACTAATATAATGCTTCCATTTAACATTTTTTAAACTTGACATTAAACTTTCTCCCTTCTTTTTTTACCTAAAATACCTGTGGGCCTTACAAGAAGAATTACTATAAGAATCAAGAATTCAATAGCATCTGTATAAGGAGCAATAGCGGGTATTGTAAGAGAAAAAGCCTCAACTATACCCATAAGAACACCGCCAAGCATTGCGCCTGGAATTGAGCCGATACCGCCAATAACAGCAGCGGTAAATGCTTTGATACCGGGCATAGCACCAAGAGTGTTGGTAAGGCTGGGTGATTTCATAAGCATAAAGAAGCCTGCAAAGGCAGCAAGGGCAGAACCAATGGCAAAGGTTATCATAATAATCTTATTAACGTTAATACCCATTAGCTGCGCGGCACCTTTATCTTCAGATACAGCAATCATAGCTCTGCCTGTCTTTGTAAATTTAACAAATAAGCTAAGTACAAGCATAATAACGATTGAGCAGCCTAAGGTTATAAGTGTATAAACAGGAACGGTAAGACCAATAAAAGAAACGTTACCAAGATCAGCAACATTTACCATCTTAGGAGCAGAGCCGAAAATTATCTGCGCAGTTGACTGTAAAAGATAGCTTACACCGATAGCAGTGATAAGCACCGCAAGGGGAGAGGCACCTCTTAATGGTTTATAAGCGATTTTTTCAATCGAAATACCTAAAACAACACAGAAAATTATTGCAGCAAGTAACCCTAAAATTGGGTTACCAACAGCTGTTAATGAAACGAATATCATATATCCGCCGACCATAATGATATCACCATGGGCAAAATTCAGCATTTTGGCAATACCGTAAACCATCGTATAGCCAAGGGCTATCATAGCATAAGTACTTCCGATGCTAAGGCCGTTAATTAAAGTTTCAATAAATTTCATAAAAATTCCTACTATATATTACGACAATTTGCCGGAGCAGAAAAACTGCGCCGGCAAAAAATCTTATATGTTTTTTTAACTAATTATTTTGCTGAATTAGCAGTTTTAAGGGTGTACTTTACAGCTTCCTTAGAAACATAGCCGTTATCTTCCCAAGTAACATCAGTACCGGTTACACCGCTATAAGAAAATTCACCTGTAAACTGTTCTTTAAGAATATCGCTAAGGTCAGAAGCAGAGATGGTAACATCAATCTTTTCACCTGCATCAATAGCAGCCTTCATTGCATTAAAGATAGCATAAACACAGTCATAAGCGGAAGCGCCGAACTGGTTAAGGGTATCAGTACCGAACTTTTCGGTATATTTCTTAATGAAATCGGCAGCAGCGCCTTCGGTAGCGTTAGAATCGAAGTGTGAAAGCATAGAAACTTCCTGAGGAATTACAGTAAAGTCTTCAAACTGACCTGCAAGGCCATCGAAACCGTCACAGCCATAGTAAACGGCATCAGCGGCAATGATGTCTTTAGCCTGAGTTAAAAATACGGCAGCAGGAGTATAATAGATAGGCATAAAGATAAATGTGCAATCCTTAAGAGAAGTAATCTGTGAAGAGAAGTCAGTAGCATTAGCATCAGTAAATACAGCTTCAACAGTCTTAATAGAATCATTAAGATTATCCTTAAACTGCTCGAAGATACCGTTAGAATATGCATCATCAGACTTATAGAAGATTCCAATCTTATCAAGACCTAAAGAGTTAACATAGTCAGCAGCAACTTTACCCTGGTTACCGTCAGCAAAGCACATCTGGAAACCGTTATCGAACTCAGGAATATCATCACCTGAAGCAGAGGGGGTAAGGAAGAATACATTATCCTCCTTAGAAAGCTTGGTGTACTCAAGACCGGGGGCTGTAGTAACTGTTCCTAAAGATACCTGCATACCGCCTTCAAGCATACTTGCATAGTTAGCGGCAACCTTAGTAGCATCGTGGGTATCATCAGTAGCTACAAGTTTGAAGTTGACACCGTTAAGACCGCCTGCAGCGTTGATTTCATCAACAGCCATCTGAGCAGAGTTCTGAACAGCAACTCCATAAACAGCAGCGGCACCAGTAAGGGGACCGCTTACACCGATAACAAATTCGGTGTTCTCGGCAGTATAGTTACTACCGCATCCGGTAAAGCAACATGCAACGAGGCAAAGTGCCATTACCAATGACAAAAATTTTGCGAACTTTTTCATTTTAAAAACCTCTTTCTATAAATATAAGCTTTGCTTATATAATAATATATATAATTTATCACAATGTAAACACATTGTCAAGAAATTTCGGCAAAAATCAACTTAAAAGTGCTTTATCACTTGTAAATTCATCTCCGCTGATTTTTGTAAAGGCAGTAAGAAGATTTTCGACAGTTAATTTCTTCTTTTCTTCGCCCGATATATCGAGTATAATCTTGCCGTTATTCATCATAATAAGGCGGTTTCCATAAGTGATAGCATCCTTCATATTATGGGTAATCATAAGGGTTGTGAGTTTTTTACTGTTTACTATTTCATCAGTAATACTCAATACCTTAGCGGCAGTTTTTGGATCAAGCGCCGCTGTATGTTCATCCAATAATAAAAGCTTAGGATTGTTCATTGAAGCCATCAAAAGAGTAATAGCCTGTCGCTGTCCACCTGAAAGAAGCCCTACCTTTGTTGAGAGACGGTCTTCAAGGCCTAAATCGAGCCTTTTTAGCATTTCTCTATATAATTTACGGTCGGCATCGTTAATCGCCCAAGCAAGACCTCTTGAACGGCCACGGCGCATTGCGATTGCCATATTTTCTTCAATCCACATATCTGCGGCAGTTCCTGTCATCGGATCCTGAAAAACACGACCTATAAACTCTGCTCTTTTATATTCAGGAAGCTTCGTAATGTCATTTCCGTCAATTATAATGTTGCCTTCATCAACGAGATAGGTTCCTGCTACTGAATTAAGAAGCGTGGACTTTCCTGCGCCGTTGCCACCAATTACGGTAACGAAATCTCCGTCATTTAATGTAATAGAAACATCATTAAGCGCCACTTTTTCATTTACAGTACCAGCATTAAAGATTTTAGTAACATTTTTAATTTCTAACATTTACGCCACCTCCTTATGAATCTTATTTCCTGTTTTTGAAAAATAAGTTTTCTTGAGGTGGGGAACAGCAAGAAATATTGCAACAACCAATGCAGAAAGCATTTTAAGGAGATCGGTATCCAAACCTAAGAAAATAACTGTCTGATACACTATGTAATAAATAATACCGCCAATAAGAACACCGGTAAGACGGATGACAAAGTTCTGACCCATTCTGGAAACTATAGCTTCGCCGATTATAACTGCGGCAAGACCTATAACAATTGCTCCTCGTCCGTCAGAAATATCTGCTTTGCCAGAATACTGAGCAAGCAATGCACCCGAAAAAGCTACAATTCCGTTGGAAATAGCAAGACCTACAACTTTATTAAAGCTTGTATTTATACCTTGAGCGCGTGACATTTTTTCGTTGCAACCAGTTGCTCTTATTGACATACCGTAACGTGTTCCAAAAAACCAATAAAGAACCGCAACAAGAACAACACAAATTAAAAACAGATATACAAGCGCTTCATATTTGCGAAGCTGCGTAAGTAAAACATTGTACGTTCTTGCGGGTAATGCCTGATTTGCTTTACCCATAATTTTAAGATTGACGGACCAGAGAATTAACTGGGTTAAAATGCCTGAAAGGATAGCAGGGATTCCCATAATTGTATGAAAAAGTCCCGTAACAAATCCTGCAAGCATTCCGGCAACAATTGCAACCAACATAGCAGGCCATACATTCCAACCTGCAGCCATAAGCATTGCGCATGTGGCCATTCCCGTAACCATTGAGCCATCAACAGTCAGGTCTGCTAAATCAAGAATTTTAAAGGTGACATAGACACCAATAGCCATAATACCCCAAATCATACCTTGAGCAGCAGCACCTGGCATAGCATTGAGCCAATTAAAAAAATCCATATATTTTTCTCCCTAATTATAATAGCAAATGTGCCGCTACTGATGTGCAGCGGCACAGACATTTTACTATAAATTTATAATAAAATCAAGTGTTTTAGGAAAGCGGCTCGTAGCCTTCGGGAACATTTATACCAAGCTCATCGCAAAGTGTTTTGTTATATTTCTTTACGGGATTATTATCGTACTCGATTGCCATTTCAGCAATATCGGCTTCACCCTTCAAAATCTTAGCAGCCATCTCACCGGTAGTCTTTCCGAGCTCTTCATAGCTTATGGAAAGGGTAGCGATACCACAGCCTGAGCAAATACCTGCTTCACCTGCGATTATAGGTACATTCTTGGGGGCAACTACGCCATTAATAGTCTCTGTGCAAGAGGCTGCTGTATTATCAGTAGGAATATAAAGAGCATCACAAGCGCCTGCGGCAGCTTCTGCAACCTGAGCTACATCCTCAGAGCCTGCAAAAGTAAACTCTTTAACAGTTATACCTTTGCCTTCGAGATATTCCTTTACAACCTTTACCTGATAAGCAGAATTAGCTTCTGCAGAGCAGGAAAGCATACCAACAACCTTTGCATCGGGTACAAGGTCAATAATCATTTGAGCCTGCTCTGTAAGGGGAGCGAGGTCACTTGTGCCTGAAACGTTTCCTCCGACGGTACCGCTAAAATCTTTAATATCAAGAGCCACGCCGTACTCGGTAACAGATGTTCCAAGAATCGGAATCTCTTCGGTTGCATTATAAGCAGCCTGAAGGGCAGGGGTGGCATTTGCCATTATAAGATCGACATTCTTTGATACAAAGTCATTTACAGCGGTAACGCATGTATCAGGGTTATTTGCAGCATTTACTTCGATAAATTCAACATTTTCTTCACCAAGAGCTTTAACTACTGCATCTTTAAAACCTTTAGTAGCAGCATCAAGGGCATCATGAGTAACAAGCTGACAGATACCAATAGTGTACTTAGCGTTGCTTCCGCAACCTGCAAGAGATACACAACAACAAAGTATCATACATATACACAAAATAGCCGCAAGAAATTTTTTCATAAGACTTCCTCCTATTTGTGAAATATTTAACAAATACCTCACAAAATTTATTATAGGCACATTGTATCACTTTAAAGCGTTAAAGTCAAGAGGAAAAATAAAAAAATTTAAAAGGATAGGCAACATAAATAAATATTTGTGTTATTATCTTAAAAAATCATTATAAATTTATCGTGTTTTATGCAAACAACCATTTATATACTGTTTTT
>JAZUQH010000044.1:0-23377 GCA_045605605.1 Acutalibacteraceae bacterium
CTTATTCAGCAGAACGAGGAAGAGGGATGCGTAAGAATCACCGTTAAGGACACAGGTGTAGGTATTCCTGCACAGGATGTTGACCACGTTAAAGAAAAATTCTATAAGGCAAACAATTCGGTACGCGGAAGCGGAATAGGACTTGCGGTTGCCGATGAAATAATAAAACAGCATCAGGGACTTTTGTTCCTTGAAAGCACCGAGGGCGTGGGAACGGCAGCAACCATAGTCTTACCTTTATATGAGGAGCCTGAGCTTAAAGAAATGACCGAGGGAGAGGAAATAGTTCTTTCCCCTGAGTCTCAAGATGAGATAACAGAAACCGAAAAGGAAGTAGAAAATGGCTAAATATACGGCAATCGGAGGTCAAGCGCTGATTGAGGGCATTATGATGAAAAGCCCTGAAAAGACCGCCTTGGCAGTTAGAAAACCCGATGGGGATATTGATATATCCTATTTTGAGGAGAAATCCTTAAGAGAAAAATATAAAATTTTAAAGCTTCCCGTAATAAGAGGCATTGTGGCGTATATTGAATCTATGCTTCAGGGCTATAAGGCTATGATGATTTCTGCGGAAAAATCAGGCTTTACCGATTTAGAGGAAGATAAAGAGAAAAAGAACGAAAAGAAGCAAAGCCTTATCGTTAGTATAGTTATGGCGGTAGGCTCAGTTTTAGGCGTAGCGTTGGCGGTGGTTCTGTTTATGCTTATTCCCCGCCTTATAGTAGGGGGAATAGAAGCCCTCTTTGATACAACGCTTACAAAAATTGCCCGTTCAGGTATCGAGCAATTTATAAAATTAGCAGTTTTCGTGACTTATGTGTGGCTCATAACCTTTATGAAGGATATAAAAAGAGTCTTTATGTACCACGGAGCCGAGCATAAAACAATATTCTGCTATGAAAAGGGTTTACCCCTTACGGTAGAAAATGTGAGAATGCAGAAAAGATTTCACCCAAGATGCGGAACCTCATTTCTTATTCTTATGATACTTGTAAGTGTTATATTTTCTACAGTTGTGCAGATAATCTTCCCCTCGGTTTATAATATCGAGTGGCTTTGGGTGGTAATAAAAATATTGTTATTACCCTTAATCTGCGGCGTAGGCTTTGAGGTTTTAAGATTTTGCGGAAAATATGATAACATCATAACAAAAATAATTTCAGCACCGGGTATGTGGCTGCAAAGGCTTACCACCAAAGAGCCTGAGGATAGTATGATAGAAATTGCTATTGCCTCGCTCAGAGCCTGTGAGCCCGAAACTCCCGATGTGGACAGAAGTATAGATACAAACGGTGAGGCAGAATAATGGCAACCATATTTGAAAGCTATAATAATTGTAAAAAAGAGCTTGAGAAGGCGGGAATAGAGGATTACGTCTTCGAATCGAAGCAAATTATAAAGCATATAACGGGATATTCAAATGCTCAGATTTTGCAGAAATATACCGAACAGCTGACCGAGTTTCAGGAGAATAACCTGACGGTTATTATAAAGCAAAGACTTATAAGATATCCCTTGCAGTATATTTTAGGCCGCTGGAATTTCTTTGGCAGAGAGTTTTTTGTAGGTCCTGGGGTGCTTATTCCCCGAAGCGATACCGAAACGGTTATGGATGTTTGCCTTGAATTTATCAAGGAAAAAGAAAAGGCAGATGTTTTGGACCTCTGCGCAGGAAGTGGCTGTATCGGAATAACCATAAAGGGTGAATGCCCCAGGTCTCAGGTTACCCTTGTGGAAAAATTTGATGAGGCAATCAGCTATGCCCAAAAGAATGCAAAGCATAATAACATAGATGTTAAAATAGTTAAGGGCGATGTTTTAGAAGGCTGTGAGTGTGAAAACAAATACGACCTTATTGTCAGCAATCCACCTTATATCACGGCAGAGGATATGAAAGCTCTTCAGCCTGAGGTGCAGTTTGAGCCTAAGACCGCCTTAGAGGGCGGCGAGGATGGACTCCTCTTCTATAGAGCGATTACCGAAAAATATAAAAATTCCCTTAAAGAAAACGGAGTTTTAGTCTTTGAGGTTGGCATAAATCAAAGTGAGAGCGTTAAGGAAATATTAAGAGAAAACGGATTTAAGGATATTTCTTCCCGTAAGGATTTGAACGATATAGAAAGAGTCGTTTTTGGGACAGTATAGATTATATAATTGATTTAGAAAAAAGGAACCGAAATAATATAAATTATTGGAGGTAAAAGAAATGGCAAAAGCACCAAAAATCACTAAGACCGTAAATATGAGCGAGGATAAGGAAAAGGCGCTGGCTACTGCGGTGGAGCAGATTGAAAAGCAGTACGGTAAGGGTACCGTTATGCGTCTTGGCGAAAACGTATCTATGAACGTTGAGCATATAAGAACAGGCTCCATAGCGCTTGATATGGCGCTTGGTATAGGCGGTATTCCTAAGGGAAGAATAGTTGAAATTTACGGACCTGAGTCCTCAGGTAAAACCACGGTGGCTCTTCACTGTGTAGCCGAGGCTCAGAAGGCGGGGGGAACAGCCGCATTTATCGATGTGGAACACGCTCTGGACCCCGTTTATGCCGCCGCTTTAGGCGTTGATATTGATAGTCTTCTCGTTTCTCAGCCCGATTCAGGTGAACAGGCTCTTGAAATCACCGAGGCGCTCGTTCGCTCGGGCGCTATTGATATAGTTGTTATCGACTCGGTAGCGGCATTGGTAACAAGAGCGGAAATCGAGGGTGAAATGGGCGAATCCCATGTAGGACAGTTGGCCCGTCTTATGTCACAGGCGCTAAGAAAGCTTACGGGTGCTTTATCAAAATCCAACTGCTCTGCAATATTTATAAATCAGCTTCGTGAGAAGATAGGCGTTCTTTACGGAAACCCCGAAACCACCACAGGCGGCAGAGCCCTTAAATTCTATTCAAGCGTTCGAATTGATATCCGCAAGGTTGAGGCAATTAAGAACGGCAGTGAAATGATAGGCTCAAGAACAAGAGCAAGAGTAGTTAAAAATAAAGTTGCTCCTCCATTCAGAGAGGCTGAGTTTGACGTAATGTACGGCAAGGGCATCTCCCGTGAGGGCGAGCTTGTGGATATGGGACTTAATTTTGAAACTATCAAGCGTTCAGGCGCTTGGTTCTATTACGGTGAGGACCGCTTAGCTCAGGGTAGAGATAATGTTAAGCAGTTACTTACCGATAATACGGAATTAGCCCTTGAAATTGAAGAAAAAATTATGGCAAAATACCGTGAGGCAATAGAGGGTAAGGGCAAAGAGGAAGTAATTGATGAGCCTACCATTACCCCCGTGGATGCGGCTGATATAGAGCCATCAAGACCTCGCAAAAAGGTTGATATTGATATTGCGGTTGATGAATAATGATAATAGAAGAAATTAAAAGGCAGAAAGGGCATCTTTATAAAGTGTCCCTTTCTGACGGTTCTTCTTTTATTGTGCACCCCGATGTTTGTGAGGGCATCCCCTTAGTTAAGGGCAAGGCTTTAGAAAGGGAAGAAATAACCGAAATTTTAAAGACCTCGGATTATGAGAGAGCCAAATCAAGAGCCTTATGGTTTCTTGATAGGGGTGACCGCACCGAAAAGGGACTTTATGAAAAGCTGGTGGCGGCAAAAATATCTCCCGAGCAGTGCGCAAGGGCTATTGCAAGGCTTAAGGAATTAGGTCTTATAGATGATAGAAGATTTGCTAAAAACTATGCCGAAAGGTGCATAGAAAATAATATATCCAAAAGGGAAGCCTATGTAAAGCTTATGCAAAAGGGTGTTCCTCGGGATATTATAAAAGAGGTGCTTGATGATACGGAAGTGGATGAAGCTTCTCAGGTCATAGCGCTGATAAAAAAGAAGTATGTAAATAAGTTAGACTCAAAGGAAAATAAAGCAAAGGTGGTAGCCGCCCTTATGCGAAAGGGCTTTAGCTACTCAGCCGTTAAAGAGGCTTTGAGAGTCTATGGAGAAGAATTAGAATATATTGACGGGGAATAGGAAATGTACAAGGTCAGTATGGTAAGTCTTGGCTGTCCCAAAAATCAGGTGGATGCCGAAATGATGCTTAGTACCCTTAAAAATGCAGGGTATCAAATAGGCGTTGAGGAAGCCGAGGCGGATGCAATTATTATAAATACCTGCGGATTTATAGAAGCCGCCAAGGCAGAGGCTATTGAAAATATTTTAGAAGCCTCCCGCTATAAAAGTGAGGGTAAGTGCAAAGCCCTTATTGTAACGGGCTGTCTTGCCGAGCGGTATCAGAACGATGTTACCGAGGAGATACCTGAGGTTGATGTCTGCGTAGGTATAGGTTCAAACGGAAAAATCGCCGAGATAGTAAAAAATGCCATAGAGGGCAAAAGGGAAAACTCCTTTGGCAGTAAATATGAGCTTAATTTAAACGGTGATAGAATTTTAGGGGGCCCCCCATATACCGCCTATTTAAAAATTGCGGATGGTTGTGATAATTGCTGTACCTACTGCGCTATACCTAAAATCCGTGGAAGAATGAGAAGCAGAACTATTGAGGACTGTGTAAACGAGGCTAAAAAATTAGCCGAGAGCGGAGTTAAAGAGTTAATCGTTGTAGCTCAGGATACCACCGCCTTTGGCGAGGATATTTACGGCGAGTCAAAATTACCCGAGCTTCTTAGTGAGCTTTGCAAAATAGAGGGGCTTCATTGGATAAGAACCCTTTATACATATCCCGAGCGTATAACGGATGAGCTTTTAGATGTGCTTTCAAGGGAGAAGAAATTAGTAAAATATCTTGATATTCCCTTACAGCATATAAACGGCGAAATTCTTAAAAAGATGAACCGCAAGGGAGAGCGTGAAAGCATTACCGCTCTTATTAAAAAAATAAGGGATAGGGTAGAGGGAATAACCCTTCGAACCACCCTTATAACAGGCTTCCCCACCGAAACTAAGGAACAGTTCTGCGAAATGGCAGAGTTTGTAAAGGAAGCCAAATTCGACCGCCTTGGCTGTTTTACCTATTCGGCAGAAGAGGATACGGTGGCAGCAAATATGGAAGGGCAGATAGAAGAGCAGGTTAAGGTTGATAGAATGGAGCATATAATGGAGCTTCAGATGGATGTATCAACCCAAAAAATGCAGGAAAAAATAGGAAAAACCGCCGAGGTTCTCATAGAGGGCTTCGACGATTATATAAAATGCTACTTTGGCAGAACGGCTGCCGATGCCCCCGAAATTGACGGAAAGATTTTCTTTGTTTCGGGCAGAAGACTAAAAATCGGCGATTTTGTTAAAGTAAGAATTAACGATACACTTGAATATGATTTATTAGGAGAGTTGATTTAAAATGAATACACCCAATAAGCTAACCCTTGCAAGAATGATAGCAACCCCCATTTTTATGGCAACAATGTTAATAGAGTTTCCGTATCATTATCTGGTTTCCTTGGTGCTTTTCGCCGCCGCCTCTCTTACCGATATGATAGACGGTAAAATGGCAAGAAAATATAACCTTGTAACCGATTTCGGAAAATTCTTAGACCCCCTTGCAGATAAGATGCTTACAACCTCTGCATATTTAGGATTTTTGTTCTTATATTCAGGCAACTTAGGAAAGCAGATGACGGCTATAGTATTTATAGTTCTCTTCCGTGAGTTTATGGTATCCTCGCTTAGACTTGTTACCGCAAAGTCAGGCTTGGTGGTTGCCGCAAACATCTGGGGTAAATTAAAAACCGTTTCTCAGATGGTAGGAATAGTAGTTGCATTACTTTTCTGCTCCGTTATAAAGGATTTCGGTCTGATTCAGAGCGCTGAAGTTTGCTATACTTTAGATGTAATAATAATAGCATTGTTCTGGCTTTCTGCAGTTCTTTGCGTTATTTCGGGACTTATTTATCTTAACGAGTGTAAAAGCTATATCAATTCTTCAAAATAATTTATTTTTTGATTAGGACAGTGATTAATCTTGTTTAAGCTATTAAGAGAAGATGTTAAGGCGGTTATGGACAGAGACCCCGCCGCCACAAGTTTTTTAGAGGTATGGCTTTTGTATCCCGGTGTTAAGGCTATAAGAAGACATCGCAGAGCCCACTTCTTTTATAAACACAATATGCATTTTTTAGCCCGTCTTATCTCTCAGAACACACTTAGAAAAACGGGCATTGAGATACATCCTGGCGCTACTATAGGCAGAAGACTTGTTATCGACCACGGAACAGGCATCGTTATAGGTGAGACCGCCGAAATAGGCGATGACGTGCTTATCTATCAGGGCGTTACCTTGGGCGGTACGGGTAAGGATGTTGGTAAGCGTCACCCAACCGTTGGCAATAATGTTATGATTAGCGCAGGCGCTAAGGTATTAGGTCCCTTTAAAATCGGAGATAATTCGAGAATTGCCGCAGGCGCGGTGGTGCTTCACGAGGTGCCGCCCAATTCCACCGTTGTTGGTGTTCCCGCCCGTGTTGTTAAGCAAAACGGCAAGAAGATAGAGGATAGGGCGCCCCTTGACCAGATTCATATTCCCGATCCCGTTAAGGCAGAAATTGACCGCCTTAATAAAGAGGTCAAGGAATTATCAAATTTAGTAAAATCTCTCGCAGAATAAGAGGCAGTAATATGAAAATTTTTAACACACTTACAAGGCAAAAGGATGAATTTATCCCCATAAACGAGGGCGAGGTAAAAATTTACGCCTGCGGACCCACCGTTTATAACTATATCCATATCGGTAATGCAAGACCACTTTGCGTTTTCGATGTTTTGCGCCGATATTTAGAATGGCGTGGCTTTAAGGTAACCTTCGTTCAGAACTTTACTGATATTGATGATAAGCTTATTCGTAAGGCAAACGAAGAGGGTATTACAGTAAAGCAGGTTGCCGAGCGCTATATTAAAGAGTTCTGGGTGGATGCTAAGGGGCTTAATGTCCGTGAAGCCACCGTTCATCCTAAGGCTACCGAGAATATTGATGAGATTATCCGCATTATCTCTGAGCTTTATGAAAAGGGCTATGCCTATAAAGCAGGGGGAGATGTTTATTTCCGTGCCAAGAATTTTTCTGATTACGGAAAATTATCCCATCAGCCCTTAGAGGATTTAGAGGCAGGCGCTCGTATCGAAACGGGAGATATAAAGGAAGACCCAATGGATTTTTGTCTTTGGAAGGGCGCTAAAGAGGGTGAGCCCTATTGGGAATCCCCCTTTGGTAACGGCAGACCGGGTTGGCATATTGAATGCTCCGCTATGGCAGGCAGATTCCTTGGCAAAACCATTGATATCCACTGCGGCGGACTTGACCTTATCTTCCCCCACCACGAAAACGAAATTGCTCAGAGCGAGTGCGCCAACGGTTGCGATTTCGCTCATTATTGGATGCACAACGGCTTTATAAACGTTGATAATCATAAGATGTCTAAATCCCTTAATAATTTCTTTACCGTAAGAGATGTGGCAAATGTTTACGGCTATGAGCCTATCCGTTATCTAATGATTTCCTCTCAGTATAGAGGACCTATCAATTATTCTGTTGATATTTTAGAGCAGGGTAAAAATGCCCTTGAGCGACTTTATACCTGCCGTGATAATATTGATTTCGCCTTAAAATCAGCTGAGGAGGGCGGAGAAATTCCCACCTTTATCGAAAGCAGGAAAGCAGAGTTTATCACCGCTATGGATGACGACCTTAATACCGCTGACGCCTTGGCTGCAATTTTTGGCCTTGTAAGAGATATCAATACAGCTATCGCAGAGGGTGCGAAAAAGGATACCCTTAATGCGTTTGCAGCTGCCTTTGATGAGCTAACAGGCGTTTTGGGTCTTGTTTATAACCGCAAGACCGAAGCTCTTGACAGCGAGATAGAGCAGCTTATCGAAAAGCGTACCGCTGCCCGTAAGGCTAAGGATTTTAAGACGGCTGACCAAATCCGTGATAAGCTTAAAGAAATGGGCATTATACTCGAGGATACTCCTCAGGGCGTAAAATGGACCAGAGCATAAAGCTTTCTCCCATTGGAGAGGGAATTGAAATATTCGTATCCCCCCATCATACCTTTGGCACCGATGCAGTGCTTCTCAGTCACTTTGCAAGGGCAAATAAAAAGGATAGCCTTGTGGACCTTGGAACAGGCTGTGGAATAATCCCCTTTTTGATGCTTCGTGACGGTAACTGCCAAATGGCAATAGGTGTGGATATTTCGGCTGAGGCAATTGACTTAGCCTTAAAAACAAAAGAAAAATACGGGCTTCAAAAATTCACCGCTGTCCTCTCTGATTTAAAGAAGTTAAAGGGCAGGGTGGATTTCGGCTGTCATAGTCTTGTTACCTGTAACCCGCCGTATAAGGCTACGGGAGCGGGTATCAAGAACCCCGATAATGTGCTAAGTGTTGCTCGTCACGAGGTTGCCTGTAATTTAGAGGATATAATTGCCGTTTCAGCAAAGCTTCTTAAAACCACGGGCAGACTTTGTATGTGTCACCGCCCTGAGCGCCTTGCTGAGCTTATGAGCCTTTTAAGGCAGTATAAAATAGAGCCTAAAAGACTTCGCTTAGTATGTCAGAGAAAGGGCGAGGAGCCTTGGCTTGTTCTGATTGAGGGCAGACGGTGCGGCAATACGGGACTTCGAATTGAGCCAAACCTTTATATAGAAGAAAACGGAATTTTAAGTGATGAGATGGTAAAAATCTACGGCAGTTATAAGGAGGGTTATATCTGATGAGCGGTAAGCTTTATGTTGTGGGAACCCCCATAGGTAATTTAGAGGATTTTTCGCCGAGGGCAAAAAGAATCTTATCCGAAGCCGATTTTATCGCCGCAGAGGATACGAGAGTCACCCTTAAATTACTTAATCATTTTGAAATAAAAAAGGAACTTGTCTCTTATTTTGAGCATAATAAAAAGGAAAAGGGCGCTGAGATTATTGCCCGTATGCTAAAAGGGGAAACCTGCGCTATTGTTACCGATGCGGGTATGCCTGCTATATCGGACCCAGGTGAAGACTTGGTAAGAGATGCTCATAAGGAGGGTATTGAAGTAGAATCGGTACCGGGCCCCACCGCCTTTGCAACCGCCCTTGCAATATCGGGAATGCCATCGAAAAGATTTTGCTTTGAAGGCTTTTTATCGGTTAATAAGGCAGAAAGAAAAGAGCACCTTGAGAGCTTAAAGTGCGAAGAGCGCACCATAATTTTTTATGAGGCGCCCCATAAGCTGATATCAACCCTCTCGGATATGATGTCCTCTCTTGGCAACCGTAAAATTGCGGTGGTTAAGGAGATAACAAAAATCCACGAAAATGTGTTAATCACTGACCTTTGGTCAGCACTTAAATATTTTAATACCAATACCCCTAAGGGCGAGTATGTTCTCATAATAGAGGGCGCCGCAAAAGAGGAAAAAAAGGAATATACAATTGAAGAGGCTCTGAGTATCGCCAAGGGGCTAATGTCTAAGGGACTTTCCGCATCCGAAGCAGCAAAGGAAGCGGCAGGAGTTTCAGGCATTAAAAAAGGCGATATTTATAAGGCTATGGTGGAAAGCGTGAGGTAAAGAAATGAAGGATAATGAAAAGTATTTCAGCTTCGAATTCGAAGATGAATTTGAGGATGTATCTTCAAGCAGTGAAATAAAGAAAGAAGAGTTTGAGGATATCGTATCGGATACGAGCCTTGAAAACATAGATTTTGTTACCTTGGATGATTTATCAGGTAAAGGAAGCAAGGATTTTATTAAGAAAAAAAGAGGCATAGCAGGTTTTTTCCAAAACATAGGTATATGGTGGAAAAAGCTTAAAAAGGGGCATAAGGCGGCTATAATTTACGCTACTGCAGTAGCCCTTGTTGCCGTTCTTATTTTCACCCTTCCGTATATGCTTTATAACTATAATATTATTACAGGTGATATGGACGAGCTGGGCATCACCGATATAATTGATGAAAAGGTGGTAAACGTAGCCCTTTTCGGTATAGATTCAAGAGATACCAAATCCTTTAAGGGTCTTTCGGATAGTATTATGATACTAAGCCTTAATACCGAAACCAAAAAGGTTAAGATTATTTCGGTTATGAGAGATTCCTTGGTGCCTATAGACTATAAGGGCAATATCACCTATAGCAAAATAACCACCGCTTATTCAAAGGGCGGTCCCGAGCTTGCCATTAAAACCCTAAATCAGAACTTTGGCTTGGATATTTCAGAATATGCCACCGTAAATTTCTACGGTATGGCAGATATAATCGATGCGGTTGGCGGTATAGATGTTACCCTTACCGATAGAGAGGTAACAGCAAGGGGTGAGGTTCACGGAATCAATGATATGATAAACGAGCTTTGCCTCTATCTTGGTTATGACCCTAACGATTATTATGTTAAAAAGTCGGGCGAACAGCACTTAAACGGCGTTCAGGCAGTAGCCTACGCCCGTATCCGTTACGTTCCTAACATTTGGGGAACTAATAACGATTACGGCAGAACAGACCGTCAGCGTTACGTTATGGAGCAGCTTTTCAATAAGGCTACTCAGATGAAAAAATCGCAGTATACAAAAATGATAAAGGCTTTAATTCCCTGCACGGAAACCTCACTTTCTATGTCGGAAATATTCAGCCTTGCAGTAGATATTCTCTTAAAGGAGCCTTCCTTTGAGCAAACAAGAGTGCCTCAGCCTGAGTTCGTTATGACCGCTCCTCAGGGAAGCTTTGGCTCGGTGGTTTATTACGACCTTGATTATGCCGCAAAGGCTATTCACAGTGTGATTTATGATGATTTAAGCTTAGAGCAGTTTGTTGAGGAAAACCCAATAGAAAAGAAGGATTGGTACCGTAAAGCAGTAGGCTCTTATACCCCCTCCACCTCGGTTACAACACCTTCAACTCCTGAGGATAGTGGGACTGAAGCTCCCGAAGAAACACCTTCCAATGTAACTTCAAGCGGCGGCACTTCAACAGCGACATCATCAGGAAGCACTTCGAGTGATGATACTTCCACCACTTCTTCTAACACTTCCTCCACCACCTCGAGCGATACCTCGTCAACTACTTCTTCGGATAATGACACCTCTTCCGATAATGGCGAATCAGTTGATGCTTCCACCTCGGGAACAGAAAGCGATATTTCGGAAAACGAGAGCGCTTCGGATACTTCTTCGGATACCTTAAGTGAAGAAACAAGCGGTGGCGAAGCAAATGAGTAATTGTTGCGAAAACTGTTCAAATTATATTTATGATGATGAGGGCGAGTGCTTTATCTGCAATATGCCTCTTGATGAGGATGAAATGGCAAGATTTATTTCGGGCGCTGTGGGTAAAAGCGGATATAATTGCCCATATTTCGATTTTTATGATGAGTATAAAATTGTAAGAAAACAAAACTGAAAGGTAGTGAAAAGGTGCTTTATTTATATATTGTAGCCTCAGCGGTAATAACACTTTTTTCAGGGGTTACAACCACTTCTGGCTCTATCTGGAAAACACCCCTTTGTTTAGTGCTTTGCTTTTTAGGCTTTATTGCCCTTCACGCAGCAGTCTTTTTCGTTACCCCTTATGTTTGCAAAAAGAATTCAAGGTTTTTCAGATTTGTGGTAAAGCATACCCTGCCTATAGTTATAAAGCTTTTAAGGGTGGATGTGCATATAACGGGAACCGAAAAGGTACCCGAGGGTGAGAGATTTTTGCTCGTTTCCAATCATATTCATAATATCGACCCCGCTATTATACTTTATGCCTTACCGAATGCAGAGCTTTCCTTTATCGGTAAAAAGGAAATAAAGGAGCTTATGCCTTTTGTTTATAGGGTGTTCTGCGCCCTTGGTTGCATTTCTATTGATAGGGAAAATAATAGGGAGGGTGCCAAGGCAATTATAAATGCCTGTAAGATTATAAAAGAAGATGTGGGCAGCGTTGGAATTTTCCCCGAAGGATATACAAGTCTTGACGGTAACCTTCTGCCCTTCAGAAACGGCGCTCTTAAAATTGCCACAAAAACGGGGAGCAAGATAGTTGTCTGCACCCTCGTTGGCACAAAAGAAGCAATTAAGAGAATATTTCTTCACAGAACTCACATATATTTTGATGTGCTTGGTGTTGTTGATACCACCGAGAATACCCATACCAATGAGCTTGGCGATAAAATCCACGAAATGATGGCAGTAAACATAGATAAACGTAGCCAAAGCATTCAAACCCGAACCAGCCTAAAAGGGCGGTTTTAAGGCGTATTTTGGCTCTTTGGCGCACATAGGCGTTAGCCTTATGTGCTTCGCATCAGCAAAATCCACTCATAAAATCGCGCCTTTTAGGTCGCAGAATTTTGTGATAAAAGGATTTTATGGTGGGCGAGGCACAAAACGCAGTTAATCCTGTCGGATTAACGAGTATTTTAACAATGCCACAGCGTGAAATTCTTATCCCAAAATCTGATTCGGGTTTGAAAGTTTTGGCTAAGGAGCAGACAAATGTTTAAAGAAATTTCCCCAAAAGAAATAAAAGAGAATCTTATCGGAGCTATAGCAGATGAGTGGATGCTTATCTCTGCAGGGGATGAGCAGAGCTTTAATATGATGACTGCCTCCTGGGGCTTTGTAGGTGAGATGTGGGGCGCCGATTCGGTGGTTATCGCAGTCCGCCCTCAGAGATATACAATGGAATTTTTAGATAAGCATGATACCTTTTCTCTTAGCTTCTATGGTGATAATAAGGAAATTCATAAGGTTTGCGGCTCTAAATCGGGTAGAGATGTGGATAAGGCAAAGGAAACAGGCTTAACCCCCGTTTTTTCGGATAATACCGTTTACTTTAAAGAGGCAAACAAGGTAATTATCTGCCAAAAGCAGTATGTATCCCGCCTAACTCCCGATAAATTTATCGATAAAGAGCCTTTAAAATGGTACCCAACCGAAGATTACCACTATATGATAATCGGTAAAATCATTAAGGTTTTAGAAAAATAAGAAAGGATGTGTAGAATTTCTACACATCCTTTTTGTTTTTATAGCACTCTTTTTCCTTTAACAAATACTGCTTTTGGATTTATATCCTTATCGGCAACGAAAATACTTGCGTGCTTGCCTATATCAATGCTTCCTAAAATATTATCAACCTTAAGGCTTCTTGCAGGATTGAGGGATGCCATTTTAACGGCGTGCTCTAATGGGATATCTATCTTAAGGGCGTTTTTAACGCTTGTCAGCACCGTAGTAGCGCTTCCGTTAATGGTTCCGTTTTCAAGGTAGGAAAGAATTCCCTTGACGTAGCACTTAACACCATCGATTATATAATCTCCGTCGGGCATACCTGCAACGAGGGAAGAGTCGCTTACAAAGTTAACCCTGTCAGGTCCCTTAGCCTTATAGATAAGCTTAACAATGGCAGGGGCAACGTGACCGAAATCACCCATAACCTCACAGGAAAGACGGTCATCGGTAAGCACTGCGCCCAAAATACCGGGGTTTCTGTGATTTAAGGGTACCATAGCGTTAAAGGTATGGGTGGAAACTGAGGCGCCCGCATCAATAGCGGCAGTGGCTACCTCATAGGAAGCGCCGCTGTGACCTATTTCTACCGTAACACCTCGGGAAACCGCATATTTGATGGTTTTAAAGTCCTCATCAATTTCGGGGGCAATGGTTAAAAGCTTAACCATACCCTCGCCTCTATCTATATGCTGCTTTAACTTTTCGGGTGAGGGAAGCTGTAAATTCTCGGGTATATGAGCGCCTTTATATTCGTGGCTCAAATAAGGACCTTCAAGGTGAATGCCCAAAATTTCGGCGCCGTTATGCTCCCTAACAGAAGCCTCTTTTACCGCATCAATTGCGCGAAGCATAAGCTCATCCGAGTAGGATGAAAGGGTGGGGGTTATAGCCGTAACACCCTGACTTGCCTCATATTCTGCAAGGCGAACTATCTCATCTGTATCGGCATTGTAAACAGTGCAGTTATTGGCGCCGTGAAAATGCTCATCAATAAGACCGGGGAGAAGATAATCGCCCTCAAGGTCTAAAACCTCACCGCCCGATAGATTTTCACCTATCTCGGCAATAAGTCCGTTTTCTATTCTTACATCGCATTTGCGAAAAACAAAATCTCCGCAAAGAACATTACCGTTTTTTAAAATCATAAGGAACCCTCCCGAAATTGCTAATATAATAATAGCACGAAGGGGAAGAAAAATCAATAATTAAAGCACCTGAATCCAATATTGGAAGCAGGTGCAGTTTTTTGGAAATAAGCTAAAATTAGCGATTTATATTACTTTTTCAAAAATGTTATCTGTTGGATAAATTGGAATTTGTAATGAATTTACTGTTGTTTATCATTTTTCTCAATCGTTATGCTTGATACAATAGCATAGATGATAGTAATTATAATAACTGCTACCACTATGTAAAAAATCCAATTTGCTTTAAGAAGTGTGGCGAGAGTATTAAATAAAAAAATAAAACCAAGCAATAAAAAAACAATAGCTGATTGGCGATAATGTGGCTTTTTATTCATTTTTTCTCGTTCTTGCTTAGATGCATAAATGTAGGCATTATTAAAAAGAAAGCCTTTTTCCATAAAAGAACGGACACTCATAATAAACGCAAATATGGATATTGCCAAAAGGATGCTTGCCGCAATAATTTCTTTCATTATTAGCAACCTCCGTCAAATTCTTATTTATCGGTTAGATTATACCATAAATCATATTTATAATCAACGCTTTGCGAATTTATGAAGCAAAGCGTCCCTTATCGTGCCGTAGGCACACTTCATTAGCGTAAGCGTCTTCATAGCCAAAGGCTACTTAATGTTCCCGTAAGGGAACGCTTCATTCCACCAAACAAAAAAAGACTTGCCGCAGCAAGTCTCTTTTGTTTGGCTGTTACGAACTGTTTAGATGCCAAATAATCGTAATTCCTTACATATTAGATCATACATCACATCATATCCTTGGTCGTTAGGGTGCAGGCCATCGCAAAGCAAGGAATCTACCGTAATGCTATTTGATTCGCAATATTTGGTAAACAAATCATACATGCTTATAAGCGGAAAACCTGATTTTTGAGCGGCGGCTTTGTAGATAGCGTTTATATCGTCCATGTGCAGAACTCGCCAAAAATTTTCGCCGTCTAGTTCGTTTGCAGCGGCGGCAG
The DNA here is from genome assembly GCA_045605605.1 of Acutalibacteraceae bacterium. Classification (GTDB taxonomy): domain Bacteria; phylum Bacillota; class Clostridia; order Oscillospirales; family Acutalibacteraceae; genus UBA737. Next base: position 15,096 of record JAZUQH010000044.1, read on the forward strand.
GAATGTTGGCAACAAAAACTACTTCCTTGCCCTTTGCCTTTATCATATTATAAAGTTCAATTATGTAATCGTAAAATGCCTTGCCGTGCTGTTCTCTGGTTGGTCTTTCGCCCACCTCGAAAAATGCGTGGCGGTTGTTTGTACCGATAGTGCAAAGAATAAAATCATCGCTTTCGTCCACCAAAGCATCAAAATTTTCTATAATAAACTGTATGGTTGTGCCTGTGCATGCGTTGTTAGTAACGGTACATCCGCAGTTATTTTCCAAATACTCTTTAAACTGCTTTGCCCAACAGTAGCCGTCAGGATTACGTGCAAAACCCTTTACAATAGGCTCTCCGTTTTGCTGGAACCCCGTTCCACCAACGCCGTGGGTAATAGAGTCGCCCAAGAGTTTTATCTTGGCATTCGGGTTTTTAACTAGTATATCTTTAAGCATTTTAACACCTCGGGTAGATTATAGCACAATTTTTAAAGTAGTGCAATATGGATAATAAACGAAAAACCGACCTATTGGTCGGTTTCTGTTTTGGTGGGAGAGGACGGATTCTCTTCTCCGGCTATCGAACAGTCCACAGGACTGTTCTCCCAAACTTGCTGCTCGTTTCGCTCGCCAAGTTTGGAGGTCGTTTCGAATCCACCTTGACGGAGATTTTGGTGATATTCCGCCGTTGGTGGAGTGATAATGAAGCATTTGCTTTCGCAAATATGAAGCGGCGGCTTTGCCGCCATGATGCAAATTCGCTTTGCGAATTTATGAAGCAAAGCGTTCCTTATCGTGCCGTAGGCACACTTCATTAGCGTAAGCGTCTTCATAGCCGAAGGCTGCTTAATGTTCCCGTAAGGGAATGCTTCATTCCACCAAACAAAAAAGACTTGCCGCAGCAAGTCTCTTTTGTTTGGTGGGAGAGGACGGATTCGAACCATCGAAGCTGAAAGCAACAGATTTACAGTCTGCCCCCTTTGACCGCTCGGGAACTCTCCCATATTAAATTTAGTTAGTGGAGCTGGTGGACGGACTCGAACCCCCGACCTGCTGATTACAAATCAGCTGCTCTACCAACTGAGCTACACCAGCAAATTTTTCAGTGCCAAATGAGTATACCATATTTAAGGGGCAAAGTCAAGGAAAAATTTAAGATTTTTTATCCCCTATTTACAAACCTTCCAAAATATGCTATACTAATTTTAGAAAAAGAATATCCTGACAATAAGCTTTGGCTGACGGAAAGGATGCGAATAGAAATATTTATATCAAAAGCGTGATGAAAACAGGGCTTTTGTGAAGATGATTTATGCCGCATCCTTCGGGGTGCGGCTTTTAATTTGGAGGTAGGGCTATGGAAACAAGAGTAGCTGTTATGAGTATAATAGTTGAAGACTCGGACTCGGTTGAGCAGATAAACTCCTTGCTTCACGAAAGCGGAGAATATATTATAGGCAGAATGGGGCTACCCTATAGAAAAAGGGGAATAAGCATTATAAGTATCGCCCTTGATGCTCCTCAGAATACTATTGCCGCCCTATCGGGCAAGATTGGAAATCTTAAGGGCGTTAGTGTAAAAACCGCCTATTCGGGTGTGCAGACAAATGGATAAAAAAGCGTTTGCTCTTATTGATAAATTAGCCGCCGAGCATAGCCTTAACTTAGATGAATATAAATTTCTTGTTGATAATATGACGGAGAGTGTAGCAAAATACGCTGCCGACCTTGCCGTAGCTTTAAGAAAAGAGGTTTACAGCAACGAAATTTTTATCCGAGGGCTAATTGAAATAAGCAATATATGTAAAAACGATTGCCTTTACTGCGGAATAAGACACAGTAATAAAAGCTGTGAGCGTTTTCGTCTTAATAAAGAAGAAATACTGGGCTGTTGTGAGGAGGGCTATGCCCTTGGTTTTCGCACCTTCGTTTTGCAAGGGGGCGAGGACGTCGCCTTTACCGATGAGCTTTTATGTTCAATAATCGAGGCCATAAAGGCAAAATATCCCGATTGCGCCGTTACGCTATCCTTAGGTGAGCGGAGTCGTGAAAGCTATGAAAAGCTTAAAAAATCGGGGGCAGACCGTTATCTTTTGCGGCACGAAACGGCAGATGAAGAGCATTATAAAAAGCTTCACCCTGAAAATATGTCTTTTGATAACCGAATGAGGTGCCTTAAGGACTTAAAGGCTTTGGGTTATCAGGTGGGCTGTGGCTTTATGGTAGGCTCCCCTTATCAGACAAGCGAGGCTATAGCAAAGGATTTAAAGTTTATTGAGGAGTTTTCTCCCGATATGTGCGGAATAGGTCCATTTATTCCCCAAAAGGATACCCCCTTTGGAAAGGAGAAGGCGGGAACGGTAGAATTAACCTGTTATCTATTATCTCTTATCCGCCTTATAAAGCCTAATATTTTGCTTCCCTCAACAACCGCACTTGGAACACTAAGTGAAAAGGGCAGAGAGTTAGGGATACTTGCGGGGGCTAACGTGGTTATGCCGAATTTATCTCCTATGAGCGCAAGGAGGAAATACACCCTTTATGATAACAAGGCTTTTGACGGCGCCGAATCCGCCCAATATATAAAAGAGCTTACCGCGCGTATGGATGCCATAGGGTATAAAATCGTAACAAAGCGCGGAGATATAAAAATATAATCTAACGGAAAGAGCAATCTGACCTAAAGAAAGGAAAAAATTATGAGCAACTATAATCCAAAATCATTAAAGGCAGAGGAGTTTATCTCTGATAAGGAAATAAGAGAAACACTTAAGTATGCCGAAGAAAACAAAAACAATATGCCTCTTATTGAGGAAATTTTAGAAAAAGCAAGACCTAAAAAGACCGAAACAGGTTATGTTTGCGCAGGTCTTAATCACAAGGAGGCCTCGGTGCTTCTTGCTTGTGAGGATAAAGAGGTAATAGAAAGGATATATAAGATAGCCGAAGAAATCAAGCTTGCCTTTTATGGTAACCGAATTGTTATCTTTGCGCCCTTATATCTTTCTAACTACTGTGTTAACGGCTGTGTTTACTGCCCCTATCACGTGAAGAATAAAACCATTCCGAGAAAGAAGCTTACTCAGGAAGAGGTAAGGGCAGAGGTTATTGCACTTCAGGATATGGGACATAAGCGTCTTGCAATAGAGGCAGGTGAGGACCCTGTTAACAATCCCATAGAATATATTATCGAGTGCATCAATACTATCTACAGCGTTCACCACAAAAACGGTGATATCCGCCGAGTTAACGTTAATATTGCGGCAACAACGGTGGAAAACTACCGCAAGCTTAAAGAGGCGGGAATCGGTACATATATTCTCTTTCAGGAAACCTACCATAAGGAAAGCTACGAGCAGCTTCACCCAACAGGTCCTAAGCATGATTACGCTTATCATACCGAGGCTATGGACAGAGCTATGGAGGGCGGAATTGATGATGTAGGTTTAGGCGTTTTATTTGGTCTTGAGCTTTACAAATATGAGTTTGCAGGACTCCTCCTTCACGCTGAGCACCTTGAGGCTGTTCACGGAGTAGGCCCACACACCATAAGCGTTCCCCGTCTTAAAAGAGCGGACGACATAGACCCCGACCAATTTGATAACGGCATTGATGATGATACCTTTGCAAAGATTACCGCTTGTATCCGCCTTGCCGTTCCCTATACGGGCATTATTATCTCTACCCGTGAAAACGAGCAGGTTCGCTCTAAGCTTTTACGACTTGGCGTATCTCAGGTATCGGGCGGCTCCCGTACCTCTGTTGGCGGATATGCGGGATATAGCAACGAGGAGCGTCCCCACGATACTGAGCAGTTTGATGTATCTGACCAGCGCTCTTTAGATGAGGTTGTTTGTTGGCTTATGGAGAACGGACATATTCCGTCCTTCTGCACCGCTTGTTACAGAGAGGGCAGAACGGGGGACCGCTTTATGAGCCTTTGCAAATCGGGACAGATTCTTAACTGCTGTCACCCCAACGCCCTTATGACTCTCAGTGAATATTTAGAGGATTACGCTTCGGATAAAACCAAAGCCTTAGGCTACGATATTGTTAAATATGAGCTTACGAGAATACCTAAGGATAAGGTGCGTAAAATCGCCGAGCAGAATATTGAGGATATTAAAAACTCAAACCGCCGTGATTTCAGATTTTAGGAGAAAATTATGGGACTAAATGAAGTTGTATCTGCCGAGAGGCTGCACATCGGCTTTTTCGGACTGCGAAATGCAGGAAAATCGAGTCTTGTAAATGCGGTAACAGGGCAAAATATTTCGGTAGTGTCCGATGTTAAGGGTACCACTACCGACCCCGTTAAAAAGGCTATGGAGCTTTTGCCCTTAGGCCCTGTTGTTATTCTTGATACTGCAGGACTTGATGATGAGGGTGAGCTTGGCAAACTCCGAATAGAAAAGACTATGGAGGTACTGTCCAAAACCCATATAGCCGTATTGGTGCTTGATGCCACAGTAGGCTTACAGGAAGAGGATAAGGCCTTAGTTAAGGAGTTAACTGATAGAAAAATCCCCTTTATCGTAGCCTTTAATAAGGCGGATTTGGTTGAAAGCAAAAATAAGCTTCCCGATAATCAGTTGTATGTCAGCGCCCAAACGGGCGAGGGCATAGGAGAGCTTAAAGAGATGCTCGGCGCCTTTGCAAAGGATATTAAAAATCCAAAGCTGCTTGTTCGTGATTTGTTAACCGAGGGGGATATAGTGGTATTGGTAACCCCCATTGATGAGGCGGCTCCAAAGGGCAGACTTATTCTTCCTCAGCAGATGACACTAAGAGATATTTTAGATGCTAAGGCTGTAGCATTTGTATGTCAGGATACAGAGCTTGACGCCACCTTAAAGGCGCTTTCCAAAAAGCCTCGTATGGTAATTACCGATTCTCAGGTCTTCGGTAAGGTATCAAGGATAGTGCCCGAAGATATACCCCTTACCTCTTTTTCGATTCTTATGGCAAGATATAAAGGGGAGCTTAGTGAGCTTATAAAGGGTTTTACCGCCCTTAAAAATCTTAAGGACGGGGATAAGGTGCTTATAAGCGAGGGCTGTACCCATCACCGCCAATGTAACGATATAGGCACCGTTAAAATGCCCCATTGGATAGAGGATTTTTCAGGCGCTAAACTTGAGTATCACTTCACCTCGGGCGGAGAATTCCCGAGTGAGCTTTCGGAATATAAGGTTATAGTTCATTGCGGAGGCTGTATGCTCAACGATATGGAAATGAAGCATCGAATGAGCGTTGCAAGGGCAAAGGGCGTGCCTATGGTTAATTACGGCATCGCTATTGCGGGAATGAACGGAATTTTGAAACGCAGCTTAGAGCCTTTTGCAGAAGCCTTTAAATTACTATGATATAACCCCACCCAAAAGGGTGGGGTTTGCTGTATTTATATACCTCTTGTATTTCTTGCATAAATTTGATATAATGTAAATAATAAATAAAAAGGAGGGACGGCGTGAAGAATTTTCTTTTAAAGCTAAAAAGAACCTTTTTTAATATCGGCTTTCTTGAATATTGTGCTATTGGTTTTTTAAATACCTTTAATTCTGCGCTGTTTTCTTCCCTCGCAAGTCTTATAATGCAGGAGAATGTGGCGGCGGTGTTTGGGTATATATGCTCGATTACCATAGCCTTTGTGTTAAACTGCTATCTGATTTTCAAGAAAAAGCCAACAATTAGAAGATATATGAGATTCGCTCTTTCCTATGTGCCGAATTTCCTTATATATTTTATAGTGACCTTTATAACGCTTAATACCTTAGGTCTTCCTCAGTTCTGGGGAACGGTGTTAGCCTCTGTAATAGGCGGTCCCATAACCTTTATTATAATTAAAATTTATACCTTTAAGCAAAGATTGGAATAATAAAAAGTTCGTATGCGGTAGCATACGAACTTTTTTAAATCTCTTGATTAAAATCCTTCGATTTCAAGCAAATCTGCTTTTTTAAACCACTCTACTACCTGCTTGTAGTCGTATTTGATATCGCCTGTTAAATAGTGGTTCTTATAAGTTTCGCCATCAACTGTAAACTCAATAACAAGAAGACCTTGCTTTTTAATTTCGGGAATCTGAGCAATCTTAAAGCTCGAAAGGGGAGGAATCTGACCTTCACCCTCAAGGATAACATCGCCTGTTTCTATATCGGTAACCTTATAAGAAGCATACTTTTCAACCATTGTATCATTAGCGGCTATAAGCTCTAATTTACCTGCAGTCTTGGAGGGGTCGCGGAACATAAACATAACCGGCTTCTGAATTCGGCAAATGGTAAAGTAAGCCATCTTCTTTACGTGGTTATAATCAACTACCGCATCGGAGAACTGCGGCCAACCGTCAATAAGGTTCCACCAGATAATGCCGCTTCTCTCACCCTTATTGGCTCGGAACATCTCTATCATATATTTAAAGCCTTCGGATTGGAAAATTTGCGAAGCAAGGGCAAAGTCCTCTAAGGTATCGGGAACTGAGTCACCAAACATCTTATCTACCTGGAAGCCCATAAGGGGAATTCTGTATGAGAAGTCTGCCCCAACTCTATCCTCCATACAAGCGGCGTGAATCTGCCAGGCCTTGTTGTAATCAATGCGGTGAATGCTTGGCGCAGTAGCGCAAATATTAACAAAATTTCTGTTAGCCCAAAGATTTTCGGGGGCTATAAACTTCTTTATACCCTCAGGTGAATTGCAGCCGTGGAAGCCTGTTTCACTGGCAAAATGGGCGACGCTCTTTTTATAGTAATCCTGCTTATAATAATGTCTCGGTCCCCAGAGATGATCCTCAGAGATACGGTGTGTCATTTTATCCTCAACCGCTTTAGTGGAGCAGTAGGGAGAGGAGGGAAGATATGTACGGGCGGGGTCTAAAAGCTCCACAGTGCGAGGAAGCACCTCACGGGTAATGTAATTTATCTTGGGATCTCTTACGTGGGCAATACAGACATCAACCTCGTTATCGCCCGCCCACATAATAAGGGATGGATGCTGACGAAGGCGTTTAATAACCTTGGTAGCCTCAACCCTCATTCTTTCGTGGAAATCCGCATCCTGAGGATACCAAGAGCAGCCCATAGCAAAATCCTGCCATATTACGATACCCTCTTTATCGCAGAAATCAAAGAATTCATCACTTTCGTATACATTACCGCCCCAACAGCGAACGATATTGCTTCCCGATTCGCCTAAAAGCTCGAGCGCTTTCGGAAGACGCTCTTTATCACGGGAATGGAAGGCATCAAGAGGCACCCAGTTGGTACCCATAGCAAACATATCCTTACCGTTAATAACGAACTTGAATTCGCCCTTGCCGTCGTAATCAATATAATCCGAACGTACAAGCTTAACCTTACGAACGCCGTGGTTAAAGGTTTTGGTATCTAAAACCTCGCCATCCTTAATAAGCTCAACAGTAATCTTATAAAGGTTCTGTTCACCCATATGCTTAGGCCACCAAAGCTTAACATTGGGTATATGGATGGGGATAAGGTCCTGACTGTGCCAAAGCTTACGGGTAAATTCAAACTCACTGTCCCCGCAAACACCCTTTAAGTGTACCTGATAATCGTGGCAGAAATCACCTGACATTTTGGTGCTGATATACATCCACTGATTAGCGGGGTCGGCATTATCGGATTGGTTACGGGTATACATATAAAGCTCTAAAATAGCATCCTTTTTCTCGGTAACCAAATGAACCGATTTCCAGATACCGCCAGAAATAATACGGGGCATAATATCCCAGCCGTACATATGAGCAGCTTTTCTTACTGCAACTGCGCCGGTTGTAATAGTCTGGCAAGAGAAAATACCTGCTTCATATTTAACATCACGGGCGGCTATCATAGTAGGAGTAATATGAACGAGAAGCTCGTTTTCACCCTTTTTAATACTCCAAGCAGAAAATTCATGCTCTATGAGCATATTATCTGAGGAGCCTATATATTCGCCGTTTAAATAATAATCGGCATAGGTATCAACGCCCTCAAAGATAAAGTAGGGCTCGTCTGCTACCTCTCCTTCAAAATTAAAGGTGGTAGAGTACCATAAATGACGGTTTTCGAGTTTTTGAGCTTTAAGAGTATTAACATCATAGAATAAATCGGGGATAAGCCCCTCTCTCATCATATCAAGCTCAAAGTTACCCGGAACGGTACCGGTTATTGCAGAAATGCCCTTTTTAGCAAGGTCATCAGCGCAGGTCATTTCGGGGGCGAAGTCCTGACAGTCTTTATTCTCTGCAATAAAAAGTTTCCAATTTCCGTCAAGGGTAAGCTTAGAATTATACTTT
>JAZUQH010000045.1:0-33958 GCA_045605605.1 Acutalibacteraceae bacterium
AACCTGCTGAACCGAGGACTCACCGATGACGACATCAAGCGTCTGGGCTACAAGTCCACACCGGTTGTCGGTATGAGCGCTCTTGCTAAGCAGCTCCGTTCAGAGGGCTATTATTTAGCAGGTGTTCCTGGTTTCTTCAAGGACAAAGCAGGCTCATGGACTTTCGTTCACGAGCAACGCGGTATTTTGATTCCTGTTCGCGACCGTCTTGGCAGAATACAAGGTCTGCAGATAAGACGGGATAACGTAACCAAGCGTAAGTTTCGATGGATATCCAGTGCTGATATGGATGAAGGTTGCCGTGCCGAAGGATGGACGCACCTTGTCGGCAAAGTCAGACCGACTATCGTTCTGACAGAAGGACCGATGAAGGCGGACGTCATTAACGCACTGACCGGACTCACTGTTCTGGCTGTACCCGGTGTCAACACACTGACACAGCTCGAACTGGCATTGAAGGATCTTAAGAGCGTAGGCTTGGTGGAGATCAAAACAGCCTTTGATATGGATTTTGCAACTAACCAGCACGTGCAGAATGGGTATAACAGTCTGCTTAATATGCTCGGTGAAATGGGATTCCGATACGGAACCTATCTGTGGGATCCAACCTACAAAGGTCTTGACGATTATATCTGGGAGCATTGCTTCCAGAGAAGAAAGTCACAGTAAGCTATGGAACTGGGCGAGGCAAAATTTTTGCTTCGCCCTTTTTCTATGAGTATTTTTCAAAAAAATAAGTATTTGAGTTGTAAATACTCATAGCGAATCGTGTAATTAGATATGAAATCTAAAAACCCTGGAGGTACAAAATATGTTAATCGCAATTGATCATGGTAACTATGCAGTAAAAACCGAAAACCATTCGTTCGTCGCCGGCCTTGCCGAGCATACGGTGAAACCGCCTTTGACGGATGAGATCCTGGAGTACGGTGGCAAGTACTGGACTCTCAGCGGAAAGCGCCTGAATTACAGACGTGATAAGACCGCAGATGAAAGCTACTTCATCCTGAGTCTGATTGCTATCGCCAAGGAAATGGAATCTGCCGGACGTACAAATCCGTTTGAGCAGGTTCAGCTCGCGGTGGGACTTCCCCCTGAGCACTATGGAGTACTGAAGGATAAATTCGCACAGTACTTCCAAAGAGACGGTGTAATCAAGTTTGTCTACAAAGAGAAGCCGTATAGTATTATAATTGAAAGAGTTATGGTGTTCCCGCAGGCATATGCTGCGGTGGTTCCTCAGAGTACGCTGATTATGAATTCTCCGCGTATCTTCATCGTGGACGTCGGCGGCTATACGACCGATATCCTTCTGTTAAAGAATGGTAAGCTTGATTTCCAGTACTGTCGCAGTCTGGAGTCCGGTATTATCACGATGAATAACGAAATCATTCGTAAGGTAAATGCTCTTCACGATATGACCATCGATGATGAGCATATCAGCGATGTGCTCTGCGGCAGAGAAACTATTCTTCCTGCTGACGTTATTGAGACCATCACCGGCTCTACGAAAAAGCACGCTGATAATATCTTGAACCAGCTGCGTGAGTTGCAGGTGGATTTGAGATCCAACCCGGCAATTTTTGTCGGCGGCGGCAGTATTTTGCTCCGTCCTTTCTTCGAGAACTCTCACCTGATCGCCAAGGCGAGCTTCGTTGATTCTCCGAATGCCAATGCTATTGGCTACGAGATGCTCGGAAAAGCGCAAATGAACCGCCATCCTAATGCATAAGGGATGGAGGGGTCATTGTGAAGAAAGACGGGAAATATAGATTTACACTCGGCTTTGGCTCTGACACAGAGGAAGAATACAGAGCCGGAGAGTTTTTAGAAAGCCTGGGTAACAAAAAGAGTGCCATCATAGTAACGGCCTTGAATGAATATCTTGCTTCACATCCAGAGTTGCAAACGCAATGTTGTAAAATAGAAGTCAAGGTTGCTCCAAAATATGACCAAGATACTATGGAGCACCTAATACGGAAAATAGTTGAAGAGAAGATATCGGCCCTTCAATTCGCAGGCAGTGTGCCGGCTGCAGAGGCAGTTCGCAAACCGGATGCACTGGAAGAGGATGTTGCAAAAATGTTGGATAACCTCGATTTGTTTGGGTGAGTCAGAATGAGTCTGCAAGCACCATATGCAGACTCATTTTCTTTGCTATAACGATTTTACGAAAAAAAACTCGCTAAATCGGAATTATAGGTAGGGTATTGGAATGCTGGTTTCTTCTACTTCGAGTCATTATCCGTTAAAATATTAATGGAAGATAAGGAGAAGAGGAAAAGTGGATTACATAGCTTTAGGTAAGAACGTTAAAAAATTCAGATTGATGCGCAGTATGCGCCAAAAAGATCTGGCAGAATTATGTGACAGTAGCGACAGCTATATCGGTCACATTGAGAATGCACGCGGCATTCCAAGCTTAGAAATGGTGGTTAAGATAGCAAACGCCCTGGAAGTAACTGTTGATCAGCTTCTGAGTGAGAGCTATAAGAGTCCTGAGGTCATTTACCTCAGAGAAATTGCTGAGCGTATCGAGAAGTATCCGGTATCCCAGCGAATTCAAGCATGCGAAGGCTTCAATGCTTTCCTGGATTCACTTGAAAAGTTTGGGAGCAAGTGACACAGGGAGAGTCATATGAAGCGGAGACACAGTTAAAAAGAACGGCAACACCTTCAAGAGAAAAAAGCACATAAACGGAACCGACAATAATTGGACGGTTCTAAAACTACGCCTTAATAAGCGGTCGTACTATGCGAAAGTGTGGTATGGCCGCTTTTTATATTCTCTGCGGAAAGGAGGTGGTTCCCATGTTCTGATTGCTGTGATCCTGACTGTTATAACAAATACAAATTCACGGCATGCCACTGCGGCATGTTGTAAATATAGTTGCATTGCTCAGTGGCGTGCCCAAAGGAGGCATGACATTGACCAGGCAAGAAGCAACTGATGATCGAGATGAGCTCCGCGCTGAATTTACAGTGTGGCTCGACACGTTGATACGACGTGCAAAGCTTAATTATTTAAAGAAGATAAAGCCACCGGTAGAACTTGTTTCACTGGATGACCTACACGAGGACAATCTGCCCTACATTGAAGATGAGTGGATCAACCGGGTAGCCTTTGAAGACAGTGGCTTTAACTTTGAGGAAGAACGTCTCGCAAACGCATATGCAGAATTATCTCTTATGCGTCAGCAAGTGTTGGAGATGCTATTTGTGGATGGACTCAAGGTGCGAGAAATCGCAAGAATCCTTAATTGTTCAACTCAATACGTCTCCGATCAAAAACAGAAAGGGCTTAAATATCTTCGAAAGCGCCTTATAGAGGATGGTGATGCTAATGGATAAAGAGCAGTTCCGAATCACCCTGCAGGGTGCTGTTGCAGGCAATCATGATGATTTTGAAAAAATCATTGACTTGTATGAACCTCTTATCCGAAACCATTGTTACATAAATGGTGAGTTTGACGAGGATCTGCATCAGTATGTTTTGATGCATTTGGCCCTTAAAATCAGTAAGTTCATTATCTAAGCGAAAGGCTCCGGATTTCGGTCCGGAGTCTTTTTTTGAAAAAATTTTGATTTAGCGACTATATTTTGGATTTTTCGATTGTGTTTCCCTATGAAAGCATCCCTATGCTGTAGATCGAACCTTGACAATCGAATAGTCCAGAACCGGTACATTCCATTTTCGCCGAGCGCCTATCCGTCTGCCTGGCAAGCAGAACCATGAGTAACAATATGCGGGTGGCTCCTGCATTCCGCCAAGACGCGAATTTGGGACAATGATACTTCCGTAACTCGCGGTCCGGCCACAATGAAGGCGGGAAGGTGGAACTCCTATGGACCTGTTCGCTGCAGGCGCCGGGTGGACGTTAAAATCATTCTAATCGAATATACCAAGAAAATAATGGTAATAATAAAGTTGTAAAAAAGAGCATTTGGAGGTGTAATGATTTATGAAAGAACCCAGACCTGATTTATCTGAATTAGTTGACATCAGAGATGTCGTTATTGATAAAAGCCTTCCATTAGAAGATCGAGTAAAATCCTATGTGGAGCAAATTAAGAATCCGTACTGTTTTAAGGTTGGAGATGTTGTGGTAAGAGTTTCCTATGCGGGCAAAGACAAAACACTTACTGATAGCTTCACCTCTATGATTGCTTCGATGTGATGGAAATAATTACTATGATTAATTTTAATGAAACGGCTGGATTTCTTCGAGTGTCTGTGCTATAATTACACACGGACAAAATCAGCGATAACTCCAGTTGTTTATTCGGTTCTCGAATAATACAGGAAGGAGTGGCGCTATGAATAAGCACATAGATCAGACTTTTAAGGTCGCCATTTATCTTCGTTTATCGAAAGAGGATGGCGACCTTTTGCGTTCTTCTGGTAATAAGAACGAAAGTAACAGTATCAGTAACCAGAGACAACTGATATATCACTTTATGAAAAATCATCCCGAACTCGAACTTTACGATGAGTATAAGGATGACGGTGTTAGTGGTTCAACTTTTGACCGTGCAGATTTCCAAAGAATGATGGATGATATTGAAGCAGGCAAAGTGAACTGTGTTATAGTCAAGGATCAATCTCGATTTGGTCGTGACTACATTGAGGTAGGAAAATACAAAGAGAAGATATTCCCTCAAATGGGAGTTCGCTTTATTACTATAAATGAAGGCTACGATTCGTTTTCAGCATCATCATCTGATGATATGGCATTTACAATCAATAGCTTTGTTCATGATTTTTATATTAGAGACATTTCAACCAAGATTAGAACAAACCTTGCGACGAAAATGAAAAATGGTGATTACATTTCAAGTTTTGCAGTTTTCGGTTACGCAAAGGATCCGGACAATAAAAATAAACTGGTTGTGGATCCTTATGCTGCGGGTGTTGTAAGAGATATCTTTAGTTGGAAAATTGACGGCTTGAGTCCTAATAGTATAGCCCAAAAACTAAACAATCTTGGTGTTCCTTCGCCATCCGAATATAAAAAGCTGCAAGGCTTAAAGTACAACACTGGATTTCAGTCAGAGAAAAAATCACCATGGAGTCATGTAACCGTTAGACGAATTCTAAAAAATGAAATATATATCGGTGTGACAATTCAAGGAAAAAGTACAAGCCCGAACTACAAAACCAAGAAAAGAATCCATACAGATGAGTGTGATTGGTATCGTGTTGAGGGAACACATGAAGCAATTATATCTGTTCGTGATTTTAAAATAGTTCAGGAACTCCTTCGGGAGGATACGCATAGTTTTGATGCGGACGGAACCACCCCGGCATATGGTGGCAGAATATTCTGTGGTGACTGCGGTGCTCCTGCGGTAAGAAAAACACATCGTTTGTCAAACAAGCGTGTAGTTTATTACAGTTGTGGAGCCCATAAAAAAGATAAGTATTTCTGCAGCAAGCACACGATACGTGAAGATGTACTGGATAAGGTTGTCTTTGAAACAATCCGCCAGCAAATTGTTCTTCTACTTGATGTAGATAAGGCCTTGCAAAAATATGAGGCTTTATCGTGGGAAAAACACAAGCTAAGGAGAATCGAGGACAATATTGCAATTCAGAACGAGATTGTACAGAAAAACAGTATGTTAAGACTCGGAATCTATGAGGATTTCAAATCAGGTCTCTTAGATAGAGCAGAATACGATACTCTTAAAGCGGAATTGACCGATCGCATTAATGAAGCAACAGCATCAATAGAATATTTGAGCAGTGAAAAAAGAGAGATTGAAGAAGGGATTACCAAACAACAGTCTTGGATATCCCAATTCCGTCAGTATGAAAACATAACAGAAATCACAAGAAATATGGTGATTCATCTGATTGAACGTATCAACGTTTTTGAGGATTCTGTTGTTGAAATTATCTTTCGTCATCAAGACCAGATTAAAGAAATACTGGAGTATGTTGATGAAAGAGAGAAAGAATTTAAAATCATTAAAATGCCGAGATTGGAGGTGGTATAGTGGCTCGAATTTCGAGAAAATCCGGCACTTCAAAAAAGCCGGAACCCCAGAAAAAGATTTGTGGTCTGCGTACAGCGCTTTACGTTCGTCTGTCTGTAGAAGACAACGGAAAAGAAGATGCCGATTCTCTTGAAAATCAGGAAGCTTTATTGCGAGATTATTTAGAGGAACGTCCTTATTTGGAGTTGGTAGAAGTATACTCAGACAATGGGTTCACAGGAACTGACTTTGAACGGCCTGCATTTATTAAACTAGTAGAGGATGTTCGAAAGGGTCGCATAGACTGCATAATAGTTAAGGATTTTTCAAGGCTTGGCAGAAACTATGTAGAGACCGGAGAGTATCTAGAAAAAATATTTCCGTTCCTTGGCGTAAGGTTCATTTCAGTGAATGATGGTTATGACAGTGCTTCTGCAAATGCCGGAGAACTTCTTGCCGCATCGTTAAAAAATCTCATTAATGATATGTATGCAAAGGATATCTCTAAGAAAATCTGTTCAACGATGAAGGACAAGCGACGTCGAGGCGAATATATTGGTAGCTATGCTCCTTATGGGTATTTAAAAGATGAAAATGACAAGAACAAACTGGTGGTTGATCCTGAAATAGCACCAATTGTTATTGAAATTTTCGAACTCCGCGCCCAAGGAATCGGTATAGAAGCTTTATGTCGTGTTTTGAACGAGAAGGGTTATCCTTCGCCCGGCAGATTAAGATATGAACGTGGAATTATTACTAATAATAACAAGAAAGGGAGTGCATTGCCCTGGAACCGTCATGTGCTGAAGGATTTGCTTCTTAATATAGCTTATATCGGAAATCTGGCGCAGGGACGCAGCGCGCAATGCTTGTATAAAGGTCAGAAATTTCATCGAACAGACAGCTCTGAATGGGATGTGGTTTACGGGACTCATCCCGCCATAATCGGTATGGATTTATGGGAAAAAGTACAAGAGATCAATAATAGACAAACTGCAGCGGCCAAAGAATCTCACGGGAAATACTCCCACCTACCAAAAAGAATTAATCCATATGGTTCTATAATAAAGTGCGGTAACTGCGGACGCGTTCTAAAGTATGTTCGTAGTTATTCAAGGCCAAGAAAGGACGGGCTTGTAAAAGATTATTATAACTACAAATGTCCGCAGAATATAGAACTTGGCGATGCAGCTTGTCCTAAGAAAAACATCAAAGCCGATGAGCTTGACGCACTTATACTTGATGTTATCAAAAAACAGATGGATCTTTTCTTAGATACGAAGAAAACTCTATCTCAGCTCATTGCAATTGAAAAAGAGCGTTCTAAGCGCAATGCACCAATCATGCGAGTGGTAGAACTTAAAGAACAACTTGAAACGAAGAAAAAAGCATTTTCATCGCTATATTTTGATTATAAAGAAGGAATCTTGACGCAAAGAGAATACATGGATGCGCGAGAGACTTACCAATCAATGATTGCATCGTTGGAACAACAGATTCAAGAACTGGAGTCTACCAGGTCACGTGTAAGAAAAACGGAGACTGGTGCAAGGAAATGGGATGCACTTATAAAGAAATATTATAATGCACAAGCCATATCACCAGAACTAATAGAGGCATTCGTTGATGAAATTAGATTCTATGTTGATGGATCTGTTGACATTGATTTTAAATATATGAATGAGTTTGAGGAAATGTTTAACGAATGTGAGCGCATCAAAAAGGAGGTTGCCTAATATGAGAACTTCGCTTGTAGCTATATATCTTAGGCTCTCTTTGGAGGATATTGAAACACGTCAGGAAATCATTGATGAAAGTAACAGTATTACAAATCAGCGAAATGTAGTTGTAAATTACATCAATGGTCATCCTGATTTGATGGACATGAAAACCATTGAATTTGTCGATGACGGTTATTCCGGAACTAATTTTGACCGTCCTAATTTTAAGAAAATGATGGAGATGGTTAAAAGTGGAGACATTTCCTGTATCGTTGTCAAGGACCTTTCCCGTTTTGCACGTAACTATATAGATTCCGGAGAATATCTTGAGCATATTTTCCCATTGCTGGGTGTCCGATTTATTGCCATCAATGATAATTACGATAGCAACAAATATATTGGCACCACTGGCGGCATGGATGTAGCTTTTAGAAATTATATGCATCAGCTTTATAGCGCTGATATTTCTAAAAAAGTTAAAGCGACTCAGCATATGCTTATGAGAAAAGGAAAATATGTTTGTCATTGTCCATATGGTTACACAAAACCCAAAGGTGAAAAGCATCGGATGATTCCCGATCCAACAACTGCTCCCATTGTGCGTGATATTTTTCTTTGGACAATAGAAGGAAAAAAATCCACAGAGATTGCGAGAATCCTTAATGAACGCGGGATTCCTACACCTATGCAAACGAAAAAGACAAAGAAACGCAAGAACATGACCAATGATGTTATGTGGAGTCATCAAGCGGTTATTAGAATCATTAAGGATTATAAATACACCGGTGCAATGGTTTCTTTCAAGTGTTATAATGAAACTATACGAGCAAAAGCACAAACGAGAAACAATCCCGCAGACTATGTAATTAATGAGGATATGCACGAAGCTATCGTTTCTCATGATGAATACTACGCAGCCAACGATGCTTTGAGGAAGGTAAGAACTCATACGAGAGTACGGTCAGACCAACGTGACCGAGTATATTATTGTGGTTATTGTGGTCGTCGTCTTCGCAAAACTTTTGGTACAGATGAGTATTATTCCTGCGCTACACCTTTATATATAAAAGGGGCACTCTGTACAGATCTTAGGTGGAGCAGATCGGCAATTGAGGAAGTCGTTTTTTCAACATATAAACGACAAATCCATATTGTTTCAGAACAATGGCATGAAGAAGAAAAAAAGCAAAATCAAAGCCAACTACCGGATTTAAAAACAAAACACAAGTCTCTGTCAATTCAAATTAAGAGCCTGAGTCGCGAAGTTGCATCCTTGTATGAACAATATCGCACAGGGAAACTTACACGAGAGGAATTCTTGGAAAAGAAGCAACTGTTCTCTACCGAAAAGGAAAAACTTCAAGCCGAGATATCTTCAGTCGAAGAAAATATCAACACAGAGATTCGCAAGGAAAGAGCAGAATCAGCAAGTTTACAGACTTTGTTGGATATCGCTTCTCTTGCTCAAGAGGATGATGAGACATTAAAATCAAGAATGTATGATGATATCGAGAAAGTTATTGTGTTTGATAATCATACAATAGATATCAGATGGAAATTCGATGTTGATTTTAAGGATAACCATACGTAGAGTAAAACCAACAGTTTTAATCCTAACTGTTGGTTTTATTTTGGTTTTGGTGTTTTAATAACACCAGCTATTAATGCTTCCAAAACGCAAAAAATGGCGAAAAAGCTGTAAAATAAAGGATTTAAGAAATTGTTGGTGAATACTTGACATCAGCAGACGATTTGGGGAGAGTTGTTATTCCGAAAGAGATTAGAAGGACGATGAGGATTCGTGAGGGAGACCCGTTGGAAATTTTTACCTCTGCTTCGGGGGAGGTTGTATTTAAAAAGTATTCGCCTTTGGGTGAGTTGTCGGAATTTGCGGGTAGCTTTGCCGACTCGATTTTTGCCAGCATAAACTTCCCCGTGCTTATTTGCGACCGTGACCACTGCATTGCGGCGGCGGGGGTTTCTAAAAAAGAGGTTTTGGGGCGCTCTGTTACACCTTTCTTAGAGGAGATTATGGAAGGTCGCAAGTGCTACTTTACAAAAGAGGGAGCCTCCCCTGCTCTTGAAGGGTTTGACAGGGCGCTTTGCGTTGCCTGTCCTATAACTGCGGCGGGGGATGTTAGCGGCGCGGTGGTACTGCTCGGCGGTGATGGTCTTGGAGAGCCGACAGAGAGCGAAATTAAAATCGTTTCGGTAGCGGCAAACTTCTTAGGTTCTCAAACTGAATAGGGAAGGCTCACCGCCTTCCGTGATATAAATCCAAATAGGATTTGCGATATATACCTTCGGTATGCGATATATCTTAGATGAGATATGCCCTTCGGGCGTGAGCAGGGATTTATATCATATCGCATTTTGCGAAGCAAAATATATCGCTTTGGCTGCAGGGCAAAATATCGCATTGCGAAGCAATATATCGCAAAAGAACACCACCCGAAAAAGAGTTTTTCTTCTCTTCTTTGGGTAGTGTTGTCTTACACGGTTATAAGCACAGGCTTTGTGCGCTAAATTCCCTTTTTCATAAAAGATAACTATCCTTAGAAAAACCTCGAAATTTATCGAGGTTTTTTCATATTCTACTGTGAGTAGAGAGGCTTTTCGTTTCTATTATGGGGTCGTGTCTTTTTAGATGGTTTTTATTTGCATGTAGATAGATTTTTATTTTTGTCAAATATATAATAGTAACACAATAAATGCCGAGGGTATCGGCAAAAAAAGGAGCTATTTATGAATTTATCTGAAATAAAAATCGTTGCCGATTCATCCTCTGATGTTTTTGAGCTTGAGGGTATTCCCTTTGCATCCTCCCCCCTTAAGATTATAACCGCCCAAAAGGAATATGTGGATAACGGAAAGCTTGATACTGAAAATATGGTAAACGAGCTTTTAAGCTACAGCGGAAAATCCTCCACCGCCTGTCCCTCCCCATCCGACTGGCTTGATGCTTTTGAGGATGCTAAATTTATTTTTTGTATAACTATCACGAGCAACCTTTCGGGAAGCTATAATTCTGCGCTGATTGCTAAAGAGGATTACGAGACACAGCATCCCGACCGCAAGGTGTTTGTTTTTGATTCCCTTTCCACAGGTCCTGAAATGAAGCTGATTATTGAAAAATTCGCCGAGCTTATAAATCTCCACCTTGAATTTGAGGAGGTTTGCCGCAAGGTCACAAGCTATAGTGAAAGGACGGGTCTTTTATTTATGCTCGAATCAATGCGCAACCTTGCAAACAACGGCAGGGTTAGTCACCTGACTGCCAAGGCGGCAGGGCTTCTTGGTATAAAGGTTGTTGGAAAAGCAAGTGATATAGGAACCCTCGAAGTGCTTGACAAATGCCGAGGCGAGAAAAAGGCTCTTAGAAACATACTCGAAAATATGATAAAATCAGGCTTTAAGGGTGGCAAGGTGAGAATCAGTCACTGCTTTAACCTTTCCGCCGCTCAAAGCCTTAAAGCTATTATTACCGAAGCTTTCCCCGATGCTTTAACAGAAATATATTCTGCGGGGGGACTTGTTAGCTTCTATGCTGAAAAGGGCGGACTGCTCATAGGCTTTGAGAAAAATTGATTTTAAAAAAAGGATACCCCATACACAAAAGAAAGCAAGGTTTTATGTTAACCTTGCTTTCTTTTTTCTTCAAAAAAATCTGTGAGGAGTTTTTTACATTCATCCTCTAATATTCCGCCAAAAATTTCGGGCTTTGAACCTAAGGGCAGATTAGTAAGGTTAGCCACACTATCCACACAGCCGCCGTTTAAATCATAGGCGCCGAATATAACGGTGGAAATACGGGAGTTTATAATAGCGCCCGTACACATAACGCAGGGCTCAAGGGTTACATAAAGCTCACAACCGTTAAGGCGCCAATCCCCTAAAACTCTTGCCGCCTCTGTTATGGCGATACATTCGGCGTGGGCTATGGGGTTATTGCCAAATTCTCTTTGGTTATAGCCCTCTCCCACAATTGTTCCATCCTTAACCACCACAGCGCCTACGGGAACATCCCCTAAAAATCTAGCTTTTTTTGCCAACTCTATGGCTCTTTTCATAAATTCACTATTCATATCACACTAAAAAATAAAGACACGCTTCGCCTACAAATAAAACTATAGAAACTATTATTGCAGGGGTTTTGAAAAACCATACAAGCTTTTTTGAAAGAGGTACGGTGTTTGATGCGATAATTTGAGTAGCTTCCTCTATCACATACTCATCCTTTTCCTTTTTGGAAAGCAAGGCAACGCCCAAAAGGGCAAAAATCATACAAAAAACAAGAAAAACGCTATAAACCACATTTCCTATTTCTTGATTTTTGCCGCTAAAGAAATAATCCATACAAACCGAAACAAAATTATTTACTCCGTGAACAAGAATACAAATCCAAAGTGAACCTGTTTTTATTCTGATAATTCCAAGTATCAGTCCCACCAAAAAGGCGAAAGGAATCTGAATGAAGTTTCCATGAATAAGACCGAACATTGCCGAAGAAACGACAAGCGCAAATGCGGTGCCGCCCTTTTTCTCGGCGATACCGAACATAATTCCTCTGCATCCGAACTCCTCCATAAAGGCGGGGACCACGGCGGTTGCAATAACCGATATTAAAAATCCAAAAATTCCTTGGGGGTTTTGGCTTTCGGGCAAATCATAGCTAAAGCCTAATCTATCGAAGATATCGGCGGCTTGGGAAACGGCAATTTGAGCAAAGGCGCAAAAGCCGAGTCCAAACAAGAAATATGGTAACGCAGTTCCCTTTCGGCTCTTTGAGAGAGGTACTAAGGCTGAGATTCTGAATCTATTTACCCACGCCGCCACCATAAAGGGCAGAGTGAACATAATGAGTGTGAAAAATATCTGGGTAACCGTATTTACTGCGGGGTCATCAAGATATTTAAGTATATCCAAGCCAAAGGCCGAAAACAAGCCTGCTATAAAACCATAAATAAGACTATACGCCGTAACGGCGGCAACAATGACTATTGCCGTAATACCGAGAATTTTTCCGCATTTGCGGATATTTGAATACTCATCATAGGTTTCTTCCGTAACGCCCTTTGGAAGAGGCTTATAAAAGCGGCTCGGAGCATAATTAAAATATGGCGGTGGGGTGGTGGCTTTATCTAAATTTTGACAGGCTTCGCCTACCCCACCGTATTCTTCTTGCGGCGGGGCGGCGGTTTCTTCTGTTTCTTTGTTCGAACTTTCATTCGGGAGGACGTTCTCATCGTCCCCTACAAAATACTCTTCATTCTTCATTTTTCATTCTTCATTTTTCATTCTTCATTTGGGAGGGGGTGGAACCCCTCCCCTACAACAATTATTCCTCGTTTTCTTCGATTACCTCTTCGATAACCTCTTCCTCTTCGATAACCTCAGGCTCTACAGCGCCTGCATCCGCATCGGCGGCTTCAGGGGCATCGTTTACCTCGTTTTCATCGTGTTCAGCAAGGGCAACCGATAAAATCTTCTCGCCCTCTGCCACTCTCATTATTCTTACACCCTTTGCAGGACGGGAGAACTCAGAGATAGCGCCTGCGAAGATACGGATTATAATTCCGTTAGAGGCTATCATAATAACGTCATCATTTTCGGTTACGGGTATAGTTGCAGCTACACAGCCATACTTTTCGGTGCGGTAGTTGGTAATACCCTTTCCGCCACGGGACTGCAAACGGTAATCGCTGACAGGACTTATTCTGCCATAACCCGTTTCGGTTACGGTGAGAAGCTTGGTATCGCTGTTGCAGATAGCCATATCAACAACCTTATCGCCCTCACGCATATTGATTGCCTTAACACCACGGGCGGTTCTGCCCATAGCTCTTACATTGTTTTCATCAAAGCGGATTGCCATACCCTTATGGGTTGCGATAAAGATATTTTCGTCGCCCCTTGTCATTCTAACAAAGCCTAACTCATCATCCTCATCAATGGTAATAGCAATAATACCGCTTCTGCGGGTGTTTTTAAACTCGGAAAGACGGGTACGCTTTATTATACCCTTCTTGGTAACCATTGTTACATATCTTTCGTTTTCATCCTCAACTGTGCAGGGCATAATGAGGGTGATTTTTTCTTCAGGCTGAAGCGGAACGATATTAACAAGGTTAATTCCCTTAGAGGTTCTTGAGCCTTCGGGAATTTCGTAAGCCTTAATTCTGTAAACTCTACCTAAGGTCGTAAACATCATTATGCTATCGTGAGAGGAGCATACGAACATATTTTCAACCGCATCCTCTTCCCTTGTGGTCATACCGGTAATTCCCTTGCCGCCACGGTGCTGAACAGAATAGGTATCGGCGGGAAGACGCTTAATATAACCGTTCTGAGTTTTTGTGATAACACACTCTTCCTCGGGGATAAGGTCTTCGATATCAACCTCGCCTAAAACATCGGTAATCTCGGTTCTGCGGTCATCGGTAAACTTATCACGAAGATTGAGGGCCTCTGTTTTAACGATATCGAGAATTCTTGCCTGACTGCCCAAAATATCCTCACACTCTTTTATAAATGCAAGCTTTTCGGTAAGCTCATCAAGAATCTTCTGCTTTTCAAGACCTGCCAATTTACCAAGCTGCATCTGAACGATGGCGGTGGTCTGAACATCATCAAAGCCGAAGCGTTCCGAAAGGGCATCCTTACTTTCTGCTATTGTCTTTGAGGAACGGATAATATTTATAACCTCATCAATAAAGTCAAGGGCAACCTTTAAAGCCTCTAAAATATGGGCTCTTTCCTCTGCCTTTTTCTTATCGAAGGCGGTTCTTCTTCTGATTATTTCACTCTGGAAGTCAATGCTGTTCTGAAGCATCTCTTTAAGTGTTAAAATCTGAGGCTTGCCGTTAACAATAGCAAGTAAAATTGCGCCGAAGGTGGATTGAAGCGCCGTATATCTGTAAATCTTATTAAGAACTACCTGCGCATTGGCATCTCTCTTAATATCTACGACTATTCGCATACCGCCGTCACGCTGAGAGGAATAGTCAACAACATCATCAATGCCTTCTATCTTCTTTTCGGCGGCAAGGTCGTAAATATGCTTAACCAAATCCTTTTTACGAACCTTATAGGGAATCTCGGTAATAACAATTCTATACTTACCGTTCTTGGTTTCCTCAATTTCGGCTTTACCGCGGACAACAATTTTACCTCTGCCCGTTGCATAAGCGGCACGGATTCCGCTTCTGCCCATAATAATTCCGCCTGTGGGGAAATCGGGTCCCTTAATATACTCGCAAAGCTCTGAAAGCTCAGCATCGGGGTTATCGATAAGGTAGCACATACCGTCAATAACCTCGCCTAAGTTGTGGGGAGGAATTTCGGTTGCCATACCAACTGCAATACCGCTTGAGCCGTTAACGAGAAGCTGAGGGAAGCGCACGGGTAACACCTCAGGCTCTTCCAAACGGTCATCATAGTTTGGTATCATATTAACAGTATCCTTTTTAATATCATCAAGCATACTGTGGGAAAGTCTGTTCATCTTAGACTCGGTATATCGGTAAGCGGCGGCGGGATAGCCGTCTATATTACCGAAGTTTCCGTGTCCGTCAATTAAAGGATATCTAAGGGAGAAATCCTGAGCCATACGAACCATTGCATCATAAACCGAGGCGTCACCGTGGGGATGGTAACGACCAAGCACCGTACCAACGGTATCGGCGCACTTACGGTATTTACTGTCAGGTGTGAGTCCATTTTCGAACATTGTGTAAAGAATTCTTCTGTGAACGGGCTTTAAGCCGTCACGAACGTCGGGAAGCGCACGGCCTACGAGTACCGACATTGAATACTGAAGCATACTCTGTTTAACTTCATCAGTAATTTCAACGGGGACAATTTTTGTCTCTTCGCTTTCGGGCCAATAAACCTTTTCCTGCTTTGCCATCTTGATTTCTCCTTTCTTTAAATATCTAAGTCGGATGCATACACCGCATTGTCTTCAATAAATTTACGTCTTGGCTCAACCTCTTCGCCCATAAGGATGGTAAAGGTTTCGTCAGCGATTGCGGCATCCTCCATAGTAACACGAAGGAAGGTTCTTCTCTCGGGGTCTAAGGTGGTTTCCCAAAGCTGTTCGGGGTCCATCTCACCAAGACCTTTATAACGCTGAACATCAACGCCCTGACCGAGTTCCTCTACCTTTGCTGCCTTTTCTTCATCGGTAAACACATCAAAATGCTGTTTGCCCTTTGAAATTCTGAAAAGGGGCGGCTGAGCTAAGTATATATGTCCCGTTTCAATAAGCTGCGGCATATATCTAAAGAAGAAGGTGAGAAGCAGTGTTCTTATATGGCTTCCGTCAACGTCGGCATCTGCCATAATAACGATTTTATCATAGCGAAGCTTTTCAATATCAAAGTTTTCGCCTATTCCCGTACCAAGAGCGGTAATAACGGGGGTTAGCTTATCATTTCCGTAAACCTTATCCTCTCTTGCTTTTTCAACGTTAAGCATTTTACCCCAAAGAGGAAGTATTGCCTGATAGGTGGCGTTTCTGCCTTCAACTGCGCTACCGCCCGCACTATCTCCCTCGACGATATAAATCTCAGTTTTAGTGGGGTCGTTAGAGATACAGTCGGTAAGCTTTTCGGGCATTCTTGTTTTATTACCGATACCCGATTTGTTACGGGATGCCTCTCTTGCTTTCTGGGCTGCTTCTCTTGCATTTGATGCGGCAATAGCCTTATCTATTACTATCTTCGAATCATTTGGATTTTCCTCAAGGAATTTATAAAGCTGGTCATTAACGATATCACGGACTAACTGTCCGATAGAGGTGTTACCAAGCTTTGCCTTGGTCTGAGATTCAAACTGAGCATCGGAAAGCTTAACCGATACAACGGCAACAAGGCCCTCCATAATATCGTCACCCTTAAGGTTATCACTTGATTCCTTAAGCTTTTTAAAATCGTGCGCGTATTTATTTACTACTCTCGTTACGGTCTGCCTAAAGGCTTGCTCGTGGGTACCGCCGTCAATAGTATGAAGTGTATTAGCAAAGGAAAGAATTTTATTATCGTATGCCGTAGACCACAAAAGCGCAATTTCTGCCGTTTCTTCATTTTTTGTGCCCGAAAGATAGATAACATCATTTATAAGGCTTTCCTTTTTCATACCGCCAAGGAGATATTCAACGTAGGATTTAATACCGCCCTCAAAGCAAAGGTCATCGCTTTTACCTACAGTAGAAATAGACTCATCTGTTCTCTTATCGGTAAGAATAACCCTTATACCTGCATTAAGGAATGCCTGCTCTCTGAGTCTATTAAGAAGTATATCGTAATCATAAGTGGTAGTATCGGTAAAAATAGTGGGGTCGGGCTTAAAGGTAACGGTAGTACCTGTTTCGTTTGTTTCACCTATTACCTCAAGGTCTGAAACTATATTACCCTTTTCATATCTTTGCTTGTAGATATTCTTACCGTCCTTAACCTCAACCTCAAGCCAATTTGAAAGGGCATTAACAACAGATGCGCCAACGCCGTGAAGACCGCCCGAAACCTTATATCCGCCGCCGCCAAACTTACCGCCTGCGTGAAGAATGGTGAATACAACGGTAACGGTGGGAATTCCTTTTTGAGGATTTATACCAACGGGGATACCTCTTCCGTTATCCGAAACCTTTATGATTCCGTCATCAAGTATATCAACCTCAATCTTATCGCAATAACCCGCTAAAGCTTCATCTATAGAGTTATCCACAATTTCATAAACCAAATGGTGAAGACCTCTCTCACCCGTTGAGCCTATGTACATACCCGGTCTTTTTCTTACGGCTTCAAGACCTTCAAGTACCTGTATCGAGCTTTCATCATAATTTTCTGTTACAGGTAAATTCATTTCGTTGCTCATTTTAAAACTCCTTAATTTTTAGGTTAAAATTCTTTATATTTATATCCTGAACGCTTTTGTAAAGTCGCAGTAGATAGCTGAGAAAGGTAAACCCTTTGATTTTTTTTACCCTTTGAACAAATAATAAAGGATTTAGGTAATTCGTAGCTTACGGTTATTACCTCTTTTTTCTTTTCGGCTTTATTCAAATAATCTCTTGTTTTTTTAGAAACGGTGGTGGTATCAAGGTCGAAAATTCCTATAACCTCATCCGTTTTAACTAAAACATCATTTCCAAGATGCAAATACATTAAATTACCTCGCCGTTTTTAACCGTGAATATTTTTCCTTCCTTTAACCTTTCGGTATTTGTTGGGTCACAACAGGTTATAAAGGATTGCCATTCTTTAATATGGTTAAGAATATAATTTTGCCTTATAACGTCAAGCTCACTCATAACATCATCCAAAAGGCAAATTGGATATTCACCCGTTATTTCTTTTATTACCTCTGCCTGAGAAAGCTTAAGAGTAAGCGCTACGCTCCTCTTTTGTCCTTGAGAGCCAAAGCTTCTTGCATCAATTCCGTTTATTTTAAATTCTAAATCATCCCTATGAGGACCGACAGAGGTAACTGAGGTGAACATATCCTCTTTTCTTTTTTCCTTTAAGCTTTCCTCTAACATTATAGCAGGACAATTAGTGACATACACCGACGTAATTTCTTCCCTGCCTCCGGAAAGACCTTTATATATTTTCGGAATATACTTATTTAGAATTTCTACATATTTTTCTCTGTAATCTATTATTTTTTTACCGCTTGATACTATTTCTGTTTCAAAAACATCAAGCATAACCGAAACGCTTCCGTCATATCTATATTCCTTAATTATCTGATTTCGCTGAGTTACAGCCCTCATATAATTTTTTAGTATTTCAATATAATTAGGATAAAGCTGACCGATAGCTATATCTAAAAATTTTCTTCTAAAGCTTGGTCCCTCTTTTATAAGAGATAAATCAGAGGGTGAAAAAACAATAGCATTAAAATTTCCTGCAAGAAAAGATGGGCTTGATAGCTTTTTTCCATTTAAAAAGGCTGTTCTTTTTTCACAAAATTCCATTCTCGCCTGATTATTTACCCCTGCAAAAACAAATTCTGTTTCGCTTAATGCCTTTTCTTCGCCAAATTTAATAAAGGATGCATCCTTTGAGCTTCTAAAGCTTTTTGCCCCTGTAAAAAGCCAAAGAGCTTCTATAATATTGGTTTTTCCCTGCGCATTTTCTCCGCAGATTACGTTCATTCCTTTATCAAATTCTAAATTTATTTTTTTTATATTGCGGAAATTTTTTAAAGATAAAGAATTAACCTTCATTTTTAACCTTTACTTTTACTCCATCAAAGCTGAAAACATCACCGTTTCGAAGTTTTTTTCCTCTTTGGGTGCAAACCTCGCCTCCAACTAAAACCTCGCCGTTTTGGATTACTATTTTAGCATGTCCCCCCGTTGCAACTAAGGATGCAAATTTAAGGGCGCTGTCAAGACGGATAAATTCCTCTTTAATTAAAATTTCTTCCATTATTTTAACCTCATAGGCATTACAAGATAGAGGAAATCTTTATTATTTTCATCTGCACTTGCAATTGTTACGCCAAGGTTTGGTCCGTTAAACTTAAATATAATATCTCCCTGGTCACAAGCCTTTAATGCATCTAATAAATATCTGCTGTTCATACCTATTTCAAAGGGGTCTCCCTCAACAGAAATATTAACCTTTTCGGTTGCTCTGCCCATTGCAGTAGCGCAGCTTATAACTAATTGATTTTCACTGAATATACATCTTACGGGTGTCGAGAAGGTATCATTTATAAGAAGTGAAACTCTTTCAACACAATTTATCATTTCACTTGAATTTATTGTAATTTTTTGTCTGTAATCAGCGGGAATAATTTTTTCGTAATTTACAAATTCTCCTTCTATAAGGCGGGAAATAAATACATATCCGTCAATCTTCATAGAAAGAAGTCTTTTACCAACGGTTATTTCTATTTCTTCATCATCTTCGCCAATAAGCTTTGAAAATTCGTTTATTCCTTTTCCTGATGCTATAAACTCTATGTTTTCTGAAATATCAACCTTTTGTCTTCTGATTGCGAGTCTATATCCATCTATTGCAACAAACTGCAAAACCCCATCCTTTACAGATATATTTATACCCGTAAGAATAGGTCTTGTTCCTTCAACGGGGGCAACTGCGAAAATTGTGCCCTTAACCATATTTATAAAGGTTTCTCCGTCAAGCTTTATATTATTTCCTTCTGCAACAGAGGGCATTTCAGGAAAATCGGTAGCAGCCATTCCCATAATATCAAAAACGGCTTCTCCGCTTCTTATATGGCACATAAGTCTCTCATCTGCTTCTATTTCTACCTGAGTGCCGTTCATTCTTCTTAAAATATCTGCAAGCAAACGGGCATTTATTACAATATCTCCATCCTTTTCGCAATTGCAATAAATTTCCTTTTTCATTCCCATTTCAAGATTATATGCTGCAAGGGTTAATTTTCCCTGCTCTGCAGAAATTAAGATACCCTCAAGCACAGGCATAGAGGTTTTTGCACCTACTACCCTTTGAAGCTTTGAAACTGCATCAAGCAAACTTGCTCGCTCAACTGTGAATTTCATAAAACTACCTCCGATTTTCTATAAAAAAGAATAATAATTTATATCAGTAATAATATATACGGTTGAAATTGTTAAAACAGCCCGATTTTATTTATAATAAAGGATTTTTTGTGTTGAAAGAAAAGTAGATAAAATTTAATAACTTTTGATTTTAAATTTTAAATTAACAGGGTGTTGAAAAGTGATATGTTTATTAACCTTTAAAGCTGTTGATAACTTGTCCAAAATTTAAGAATTATTACTCTTTAAATTTTTAATAATATCCTCAACTAATGCTTTTTCATAAGGCTTATCGGCAATAAAATCCTCCACCTGACGAACATTATAAAGAACTGTTGAATGGTCCTTACCAAAGCTTTCTCCAATTTGCTTAAAGGAAAGACCTGTGGTTTCTCTTGCAATATACATTGCAACCTGCCTTGCCCTTGCTAAAGATGCGGTTCTTCTGTTAGAAAGAATATCATTTTCCGAAACATTATATGTATTAGCAACCTCGGAAATAATTGTTTCTATTTTAATAGGCTCAGGCTGAGTATCGTTTATAACATCCTTTATAAAATTTTGAACAACAGCAATTGTTGGAATTTTATTTTGAATAGAAATATAAGCCTGAAGCTTTTTAACGATTCCTTCTAACTGCCTTGTGTTAGACTTTACATTTTCGGCAATGTGATAAACAAGGTTATCCTCAATTTCAATATTGCAGGACTTTGCCTTTTCCTTTATTATACCTACCCTTGTTTCATAATCAGGGTAAGATATATCGGCAGTAAGACCGGCAGAAAGACGGGATTTAATTCTATCATCAAGGGTTTTAATTTCCTTTAAAGGTCTATCAAGAGTAACAACAATCTGCTTATTATTCTGATAAAGGGTATTAAAGGTATTAAAGAATTCCTCCTGAGTGGATTCCTTACCTGCAATAAAATGAATATCATCTATAAGCAAAACATCAAGGTCACGGAACTTCTTATGAAAATCATTCATAGAGGAAAGACCAAGCTTACCCTCCTGCAAGGCTACCATAAGCTGATTGGTAAAATCCTCACTTCGCACGTAAGCAATTTTCTTATGAGGGAAAAGCTTTTTCATTCTATTCTTAATAGCAAGCATAAGATGGGTTTTACCAACACCTGAGGGGCCGTAAAGTAAAAGAGGATTATAAACTATTTCTTCTTTTTCGGCAACAGCCCTTGCAGCAGAAAGAGCAAAACGGTTAGTAGAGCCTAAAATAAAATTATCAAAGGTGAAGAAATCCTCAAAGGTAAGACCTTCACTGTGAAGCTCAGCCAATACAAGCTTTTCATCATCAGAATCAAGAATAATATGGGGCTTAAAGGGTATACCCATTGCAGAGGCAATTGCATCGCAAAGCACGGGGGTATAATTATCCTCAATAAAGCCTCTCATATATTCATTATTTATTGAAAGCACGAAAGCTCCGTTATCAATATCAACAGGCTTTAAATCCTTTAAAAAGCAATTAAAGGCAACCTCAGGAATTCTTTTTTTAAGGTCCTCACGGACAGCTTCCCATAAAACATCTATAGAACCGTTGTTAGACATCCTTTTTTCCTCCAACAATAATCTTTAAATATATATAATAATATAAATATATATACCATATAAAAGAGTATATCATAAGTTATCAACATTTTCAACTAAAAAAACTAAAAAAAGGCAAAATAAAAAGGCGGAAGAATCTTTTCTTCCGCCATAAAAAGCAAATTTTAAATTAAATTTTATTAAAGACATCAAAAAACTTAGAATACTCTATTGTAAAACCAAAAGAAGAAGCATCATTCTTTGCAAAAAGAGTTTCGCAAAGAAGAGCGCTTTCGTTAGCATCGTGGTCATCAATATAAACCTGCGTAGTTACGGTAAAGGAGCCATCCTCATTTTCCTTGATTTTTAAAAGCTCGTGAGAGTAAACAGAAAAGCCTCTCGGAATTATAAACACAAAACCCTTTTTAGTGGGGAAATCTGCGTTTATATTCTCTATATTACCAAGCTCTAAGCCGTACATATTAAAAACATAATCCCTAACATATTTTTCGGCTATAAAATCCTCATCCTCACTATCTCTTAAATCAAGAAGAGCGGGCATAGAGGAGTTTATTAAGGACTCGGTAGAATAAAAAGCTTCGCCGTAAACGAAATTGTGATTAAGCATATTAAGAAAACGGGATTTTAAAACCTCTGCCTCGCTATTTTCACCCTCGGCAGCAGCAGCAACGGGAGTTTTAACGGGAGAAGAAACAAAAACGCAGGAAAGTATGATAAAAAACAGTAAAAGCGCAGATAAAATTTTCTTTTTCATTTCTTTTCCCTCCCTTTCTTTTTCTATATTTAATTATACACAAAAAATGATAAAAAGTTAGGAACAATTTAGTTACAAATTTATTTCATTTCTGTTACCTTTTAATCTAAGTATAGTTATAATATATATTATTTGTCAGCGGCTTTTGTCTATCTTCGACAAACATCTTCTTTTTATAACATATATCCAAAACAAATTAGACCTCTTTATAAAAAATTAGTTGAAATTGCCAAAAAGGTGTGTTATACTTTAAAAGTAATCACTTTTTGGTGATAAAGTGTTTCTATATAGCTTAAAGGAGTGTATCATCTTGAAAAATTATTCTGCAGAAAAAATTAAAAATATCGCCTTCCTCGGTCACGGCGGGTCAGGTAAAACTACCCTTGCCGATGCTATTTTGTATTACGGAAAAGCGGCGGACAGAATAGGCAAAACTCAGGACGGTACCGCCCTTTTGGATTTTGACCCCGAGGAGAAAAAAAGAGGCGGCTCGGTTTCCACCTCTGTTTATGCGTTAGAGCTTAACGGATATAAATTAAATCTTATCGATGCCCCAGGTCAGTTTGATTTTGCGGGGGGCATTTGCGAGGCGCTTGCCGCCGCAGATAGCGCAGTTATCGCCATATCAGGTAAATCAGGTCTTACAGTTGGCGCTAAGCAGGCTTATGATAAGGCAAAGGCTCTCGGTAAAGGTATAGCCTTCTTTGTAGGTAAGCTTGATTCTTCCCACGCTCATTTTTACAGAGTAATTTCCTCCCTTGTTGCAAACTACGGCGCAGTTGTTTGCCCCGTTGTTGTACCCTATATTGAGGATGAAGCAGTAAAGTGTTATGTAAACCTAATTGAAAATAAGGCTTATGCCTTTGAGGGTGTTACGGCTAAGGAATTCAGAATGCCCGTAAGCACAGAAATAGACCAGATGAGAGATATGCTTTTAGAGGCTGTAGCTTCCGCTGATGAAGAGCTGATGGAAAAATACTTCGGCGGCGAGGAGTTTACCAACGAAGAGCTTATCGGAGGACTTAAAAAGGGTATAGCATCAGGTGATATCTGCCCCGTTTACTGCGGTGTTCAGCAGTCGGGCGATGCAATAAGCCTCTTTGCAGATAGCCTTTGTGAGATTATGCCCTCCCCCGAAGATAAGGGCGGCGAAAATGCGATACATATCTTTAAGACTATTGCCGACCCCTTTGTTGGAAAGCTTTCCTACTTTAAGGTAATTTCGGGCAAGATAACTCCTGATACAAGACTTAAAAATGCCCGAAACGGCGAAGAAGAGCGCCTTTCTAAGATAATGTGGATTAAGGGCGGCAAGCAGGAGGATGCTCAGGAGATAACCGCAGGTGATATAGGCTCTGTTTCAAAGCTTTCTACCGCTCTTACGGGCGATACCCTCTCAGCTTCAGGTAGCATAAAGGCAGAGACAATAGACTTCCCCGCCCCTAACCTTTCTGTTGCAGTTTATCCTAAGAATAAGGGCGACGAAGAAAAGATAACTGCAGGTCTTAACAGACTTATGGAGGAAGACCCCACCGTTTGTCTTAAGCCCGATAAGGAAACAAAGGAGCAGATTTTGTGGGCGCTTGGCGAACAGCATATTGATGTTATTGTTTCAAGACTTAAGGCAAAATTCGGCACCGAGGTTGAGCTTAAAAAGCCTAAAATTGCATATAGAGAAACCATCCGTAAGCCCGTTAAGGCTCAGGGCAAGCATAAGAAGCAGTCGGGCGGACACGGTCAGTTCGGTGATGTTTGGATAGAGTTTGAGCCTTGTGACAGTGACGAGCTTATCTTCGAAGAAAAGGTGTTCGGCGGAGCAGTTCCCAAGAACTTCTTCCCCGCCGTTGAAAAAGGACTTAAGGACAGTACTCAAAAGGGTGTTCTTGCAGGCTACCCAATGGTTGGCATTAAGGCAACCTTGGTTGATGGCTCCTACCACCCTGTTGATTCTTCCGAAATGGCATTTAAAACAGCCGCTTCCATAGCCTTCAAGGAGGGTATTTCCAAGGCAAACCCCGTTCTTATGGAGCCTGTTGGAACACTTAAGGTTTTGGTTCCCGACGATATGCTTGGCGATGTTATCGGCGATATAAACAAGCGCCGAGGCAGAATTATAGGTATGAACCCTGCGCCCAATAAGATGCAGGAGGTAATCGGCGAGGTACCAATGGGTGAGATGAGCGACTTTTCAACCGCAATGCGTTCCATAACTCAGGGTACCGCAACCTTTACCCTCGATTTTGAGAGATATGAGGATGTTCCCGCAAACATAGCTCAGAAGATAATAGCAGAAGCAAATAAAGAATAAAAATTACCGCCCTCGAGAGAGGGCGGATTTTTATTAGTGAAGAGAGAAAAGAGAAAAGAGAAAAGCTTTGGAGCGGCGTCGCCGCAAATATAAATAATTTAAAATTTTTTGCAAAAAAATATTGTGTATTGTATTGATTTGTAGTATAATATAGTGTCGTATGTGACAAAGTGCTTTTAATCTATTTAGGCAAGGGCTTTCTTTGCCGTGGAAAGAGGTAAAAAATATATGGAAAGAAAAGTAGGAACCACTTCAAGAGGCATCAGATGTCCCATATTCCGCGAGGGTGATAACCTTGCAGATATGGTGGTGGATAGCGTTTTATCGGCAGCCGAAAGCGAAGGCTTTAAGATAGCTGATAGAGATGTCGTTGCAATTACCGAATCTGTTGTGGCACGTGTTCAGGGCAACTATGCTTCGGTTGACGCTATCGCTGAGGATGTAAAAAACAAACTCGGCGGTGAAACTATAGGCGTTATCTTCCCTATTCTTTCAAGAAACCGTTTTGCAATTTGTCTTCGTGGTATTGCAAAGGGCGCCAAGAAGATTGTTCTTATGCTAAGCTACCCCTCTGATGAGGTTGGTAATGAGCTTGTTTCCCTTGATAAGCTTGATGAGGCAGGCGTGAATCCCTACAGCGATGTTTTGGATGAAAAGAAATACCGTGAGCTTTTCGGTGTGAACAAGCACCCCTTTACCTGCGTAGATTACGTTGAGTATTACGGTGACCTTATCCGTGAAAGCGGAGCAGAGGTCGAAATTATCTTCGCTAATGACCCAAGGGTAATTCTTAACTATACTAAAAACGTACTCACCTGTGATATTCACACAAGAGAGAGAACAAAGCGTCTTTTAAAGGCTGCAGGCGCAGAAAGAGTTTGCGGACTTGATGATATTCTTACCTCCTCTGTAAAGGGAAGCGGATGTAACGAGAAATTCGGTCTCCTTGGTTCTAATAAATCCACTGAGGATACTGTTAAGCTCTTCCCCAGAGAGTGCGGCGATTTAGTTCTTGATATTCAGAAGAAGATGCTTGAGAAGACGGGTAAGAATGTCGAGGTTATGGTTTACGGTGACGGCGCCTTTAAGGACCCCGTTGGAAAGATTTGGGAGCTTGCTGACCCAAGTGTTTCCGTAGCTCATACCGAAGGCCTTAACGGAACTCCCAACGAGCTTAAGCTTAAATATCTTGCAGATAATGATTTTGCCTCACTTTCAGGCGATGCGCTTAAAAAGGCTATTGAAGAGAGAATCAGAGAAAAGGACGGTGACCTTTCAGGTCAAATGGCTTCTCAGGGTACTACACCGAGAAGAATTACCGACCTTATAGGTTCCCTTTGCGACCTGACAAGCGGTTCGGGCGATAAAGGCACCCCCGTTATTTTAGTTCAGGGATATTTTGATAACTATACAAACTAATAAAAAAAGCCCTCTTTTGAGGGCTTTTTTTAGTGAATGGTGAAAAGTGAAGAGTGAAGAACTTCGGTGTTCGCAAAGCGAACGGATATAAATATAGGGAGGCGTTGCTCCCCTTTTTATTATCTACCAAACAGAAAATCCAAAGAAACTTCTAAAACCTTTGAGAAAGCGTCAAGCTCGATATCCGTTACAGCTCGTCTGCCGTTTTCGATACGGGAAATAGAACCTCGACAGGTATATACTGCTAAAAGCTCTAGTTTTTCTGATAACTGCTTTTGGCTGTAACCTTTTTTCTCACGGGCTTCTTTTATACGTTTTCCGGTTACGTTTAACAAGTTGCTATCTATAATTCTTTTCATAAACTCATCTCTTTTGTCTTGATTTAGGACAAAAATAGTGTATACTATAATTACAAAAACTATGTCCTACTCATAGGACAAAGGAGATAAAAAATGAAATCAGTGGTTTTTATTGGACATGACGAATGTTACGAAGTAACATCAGAAGAGGTTGAAAAACAAATTTTAAAATGTATAAAGAAAGGAGCAACTCACTTTTATAGCGGAGGGCAAGGAGGGTTTGACCGTCTAAGCGCCAGGTGTGTTGATAGATTAAAGCTTACGCATCGCAACATAAAAAACATTTTGGTAGTGCCATATCCAACGTTTACAGTCTTCGACAAAGAATGCTTTGATGAAATAATATTTCCTGATGGGTTTGAAAAATATCATTACAAGGCAGCTATCCCAAAACGGAATAGATATATGGTGGAACGCTGTGATGCTGCTATCTGTTTTGTTTCGCACGGTTGGGGAAACGCAGTGAAAACCTACGAATATGCCAAAAGAAAAGGTTTGGAAATAATGAATCTTGCCAATTATAATGAATCGTAAGGGAGGGGTTGCACCCACCCTTTTTTTATTTTATCAAATCACGCACATCGTCTGTTGTTACCGTTTTTGTTAAAAAAAGATATAAAAAATATGAAATTCCCACAAAGGCACACAAAAGTGTTATGTAAACCAAACCTGAAACAGAAAAGCCTTTTAAAACTCCGTCAAAGGCAAGGGCGGTGGTGAAAGAAAAGATGAGTGGCATAAAAATAAATTTAGCAAAATTTATTTCGGCGCCGCTTATTTTTATAAGCCTTCCTACGTGTAAAAAGCAGGTATAAATGTTAGAAAAATACATAATGCCTATAAAGCCTAAGAGCCCCCTGCTTCCCAAAAACAGAAGAATCAAAATTATTCGCATAGACGAATCTGTAACAGCCGTTATAAAGGTAAAATTTTGTTGGTCAAGTCCCTTTAAAATTCCGTCAGAGATGCTGTCAAGATACATAAGCGGCACTAAGGGGGCGAGCAGCTTTAATAAAATTCCCACATCCTCGCTTTTATAAAAAAGCTTACCGATTTCTCCTCCCGCCACAAAAAATATAGCCGAAAAAACAAAGGAAACAAGCCCTGTTATCTGCAAAATCCTCTGTGTCCCGTATTTTAAAATTCCCCGTCTTCCCAAGGCTAAAGCAGAGGACATTTCGGGGATAAGCAGGGTGGAAAGAGCATTTAGAAGGGTAGAGGGAAAAAACAAAATCGGCAGCGCCATTCCCTTTATCATACCAAACTGCGAAAGAGCCGCCGAGGCAGAGCCCTGATACCTTGAGAGTGTCCTTGGAACTAATATGTTTTCTACTGTTCTAAGGGCTGAATTAAGATATCTGCCAAGGGTTATGGGAAGGGCAATTCGGGTGATTTCCTTAGTAACAGAAAACGGGGGATTTGCTCTGCCGCCTAAAGAATTTAACCGCTTTTTATCCAAAAGATAACCTAAATATAAAACTAAAAGAGATAGCCCCTCTGCCACAGTATCACCCAAAAGAACACCTGCGCAAAGGAAGGCAAGCCCTCTATCTCCGAAAAGTTTTATGTAAACCAAAACAACACCGATTCTAACCCCTTGCTCAAAAAGCTGTGTAAGGGCGTTAGGGGTTGCTTTCCTACGGGCAAAAAAGTACCCCTTTATACAAGAGGATACCGCCATAAAGGGTAGTGAAAAAGAAAGAATTTTAATAGATAGTGCGGCTCTTAAATCCCCTAAAAGCCTACCTGCTATAAAGTCTGCTCCAAGAAACAAAACAAGCAAAGAAACAACTGCGATAAAAAGGCTTAGCAATATACTTCTTTTAAGAATTCTTATAACGCCTTTTTTACTGCCGAGCGCCATTTCATCGGCAAGAAGTCGTGTAACGGCGGTGCAAATACCGCTTGTTGCAAAGGTGGCGGCTAAAACATAAACCGAAAAGGTAAGCTGATAAAGGCCAATGCCCTCGCTTCCAATTTTTCCTGCAAGCCAGATTTTAAAGATAATTCCTATAAACCTAAGAATTAAAGAGGATGCCGTTAGTATGGCGGCATTTTTGATAAAAATAGTTTTTTTCATAAATTCACACCGTCTTTCCTTAAATTATATGAGGAAAGGATGGAAAAATATTGAAAAGTGATAAGAAAAATAGTAAAATAAAAGAAAGTATAAAAGGCGGTGGAAAATTTGAACACACCATTAGCGGATAAATTGCGTCCCAAATCAATAGAAGAGGTTGCTGGGCAAAAGCATCTTCTATCGGATGGAAAGATACTCAGAAAGATAATAGAATCAGGTCAGATACCGAATCTTATATTCTACGGTCCCTCAGGTGTTGGCAAAACAACGGTTGCAAGGATAATTGCAAATAGAAGCGGAAAAAAGCTTTGTTATCTCAATGCCACCACTGCATCCACCTCTGATATAAAAGAAATAATCGGCTCTATCGGTACGGTTGAGGCTATGGGCGGAATACTTTTATATCTTGATGAGATTCAGTATTTTAATAAAAAGCAGCAGCAGATTTTGCTTTCTTATATTGAAAATGGGGATATAACCCTTATTGCCGCCACTACAGAAAATCCGTATTTTTATGTATATAACGCTATTTTGAGCCGTTCTACCGTGTTTGAATTTAAAACACTTTCCTCTGAGGATATTTGTCAGGTTGTAAAAAGGGCAGCCGCAGTGCTGAGTGAGGAAGAAAATCGCAAAATCGAAGTAAGCGAGGAAAATGCCCTTAAAATTTCCCGTGCCGCCGCAGGAGATGTGCGAAGAGCCCTTAATATGTTAGAGCTTTGCATAATGTTAGGCGAAAAGGGAAAGGATATAGTTATTGAGGATGATACGGTCGAGCAGATACTTTCGGGCAATTCGGTAAGATACGACCGCGAGGGTGATGAGCATTACGATATAATTTCTGCCTATCAGAAATCTATGCGAGGCTCCGACCCTGATGCCGCAATATATTATTTAGGCAGACTTTTGGCGGCAGGGGACCTGCCGAGTGCCTGCAGAAGACTTCTTGTTTGCGCAAATGAGGATGTGGGACTAGCCTATCCGCAGATAATCCCCATAGTAAAGGCGGCGGTGGATACTGCTATGACGGTGGGACTTCCCGAAGCAAGACTTCCTCTTGCCAATGCAGTGATACTTGTTGCCACATGTCCTAAATCCGTTTCTGCCCACGATGCTATAAATGCGGCTATGGCGGATATTGAGAGGGGACTTACGGGGGATATACCCCGTCATCTTCAAAACAAGCATTTTGACGGTGAGGATGCCGAAATTAAAGGTCAGCATTACCTTTATCCCCATAGCTTTAAGAACCACTATGTGAAACAACAGTATCTTCCTGATATAGTTAAAGATAAGAGATATTATAATTATGGAGATAATAAAAACGAGCAGCTTTTCAAGGAATATTGGCAAAAAATAAAAGATTTCGACAAAAAATGACAAAAAATGTAAATAGATAAACAAAAACGGGGTGCCGTAGGGTGAAATTGCCTCTGAAAACAATAAGGCTTTGGCGAATAAGATTTGCAGTTGTATTTATTATAACAGTTGCGATTCTTGTAAGTCTTGCTTTGCTTTCAGGGTGGTTTATAATACCTGCGGTATTTCTTTTTGCCTTGCTTATAATACTCCAAGTGTGGCTTTTGCCCTTGTATCTTAATTCTTATGACATTGAGCTTGAAAGTGATTGTTTGTACATCAAAAAAGGCTTGATATTTAAAAGTGAAACGATTTTGTTCAAAACAAGACTTATTTGCTTGAAAACCTTCGTTTTACCCGATTCCAAGAGTCTAAGGCTAAGTCTTGTGGTCCTTAGGACTTATGGGGGTTATGTTTTTATACCCGAGCTTGAAGAAGAAAGCGTAAAAAAGCTGCAAATATGGCTTTTAGGCGGTGAAAACGGTGAAAACTGAGATTAAGTGCCATCCGCTGTGCATTTGGGATTTTGCAAAACCCTTGTTGCTTGTGTGGCTTTTGCCTCTTGTAAAAAGCGTTGCACAACAAATATTCTCAAACAATGCGGAAATAGAGTTGTTTTTAGAGGGCGTCGCCATAATAGGAATATTTTTGTATTCTTTTTTTAAATGGAAAAGGTTTTTGGTGGTAGTATCCAAAAGGGGCTTTTGCATCACAAAGGGCAGGGTTTTCCGCAGTGAGATAAAACTACCGACCGAAAGCATAGCAGTTATAGAAGCAAGAAAAGGGATTTTAAATCTTGTTTTTGGGGGAGTCACGGTTAATATCTATACCGCAAGTCACCACAAACCGCAAAAACTAAGGTTGAATAGGGGAAATGTAAAGGTTTTATTAGCTTTTTTAAAACCTGAATAAATTATAGCAAAAAGAGAATAATATCCTTGATGTTTCACATGAAACATTTGAATTGCTTTAAAGGATGAGGTAAAATGCTAGGCAAATATATAATAGCCTTTTTGGTCGGCGGAGCAATATGCTTAATCGGTCAGGCACTTATAGATTTCACAAAGCTTACCCCCGCAAGAATTCTTGTGGGATATGTGGTAGGCGGCGTAATTCTTACGGCAATAGGTATTTACGAGCCTTTGGTCGAGTTTGCAGGGGCGGGAGCCACCGTTCCGCTTTCGGGCTTTGGGTATAGTCTTGCCAAAGGTGTTGAAAAAGCGGTAGAGGAGTACGGCTTTATGGGAGCTCTTTCGGGAGGACTCACAGCAACCGCCGCAGGAATAACTGCCGCGATACTCTTTGGCTTTATAATGTCCTTGATTTTTAAATCTGATGAAAAGTAAGGTTTGGGCGAAGCTTTAAGGCTTTGCCCCAAATTTTTTGTTTACATTTATCTATCTTCTTGATATAATAAAAAGGCGATATGAATTGAGCGAAAAATGTTTCACGGGAAACATTTGGGCTATAATCTATAAATATATATATTATCTATATTTATATATACATAAAATAAAGGAGCGCATTGCCTTGGGAAAGATAATTTCTGTTGTTAATCAAAAGGGCGGCGTGGGTAAAACCACCACCGCCGTTAACCTTGCCGCAGGAGTAGGCCTTGCAGGTAAAAAGGTGCTTATAGTGGATGCAGACCCTCAGGGCAACACCACAAGCGGCTACGGAGTAAGCAAAAAGGATAATACTGCCACCTGCTATGAGTTGCTTGTTGGCACAACCCGAGTTGAGCCCACTATTATAACTACCGAGTTCAAAAACGTGGATATAATACCCGCCTCTATGGATTTGGCTGCAGCCGAAATTGATTTAATTGATACCGAGCGCAGAGAATCTCAGCTTAAACTTGCCCTTTCACCCGTAAGAGAAAAATATGATTACATATTCATAGATTGTCCGCCATCTTTGGGACTTATCACTATAAACGCCCTTGTGGCAAGTGATACGGTGCTTGTGCCTATTCAGTGTGAGTATTTCGCCCTTGAGGGACTTTCTCAGCTTATGGCTTCCGTAAGGCAGGTAAAGAGGCTTTATAATCCAACCCTTGAAATAGAGGGTATAGTCCTTACTATGTTTGACGGAAGACTTAACCTTACTCAGCAGGTTGTAGGGGAAATAAAGAAGTATTTTGCCAACAAGCTTTATAAAACCGCCATACCGAGAGCAGTAAGACTTTCGGAGGCTCCAAGCTACGGCACCCCCATTCAGTATTACGATAAACGCTCTAAGGGCAGCATTGCCTATAACGATTTGGCAAAAGAATTTATAAAGAAGAACAGGAGATAAGAGTATGGCAACAAAAAAAGGAGGCCTCGGCAGAGGCTTGGATGCTCTTTTTAACGAAAACGCCGCCGATAGCGAGGGCGCGGTGGCTGTAAAGCTTATCGAAATTGAGCCAAACCGAGACCAGCCCCGAAAGGATTTCGATGAAGAGGCTTTGGGTGAGCTTGCCGAGAGCATTGCTAAACACGGTCTTATTCAGCCTATTGTTGTCCGCCCGAATACAAGCGGCACATATAAAATAATTGCGGGTGAGCGCCGTTGGCGAGCTTGCCGTATGGCAGGGCTTGAGGTTGTCCCCGTGATAATTAAAGAGGTTGATGATAAGGCGCTTATGGAATTAGCCCTTATAGAAAATCTTCAGCGTGAGGATTTGAATGCGGTTGAAGAGGCGTTGGGCTATCGCAGTCTTATTGATACCTATGGGCTCACTCAGGAGCAGGTTGCCGAGCAGATGGGCAAATCCCGTGTGGCTGTTACAAACACCCTGCGTCTTCTTAATCTTAAAGAAAATGAGCTTGATGCTTTAAGAGAGGGCGCCATTTCTGCAGGTCACGCCAGAGCCTTGCTTTCCTGCGAAAATGATGAGCTGAGAAAAGAAATGCTTAAAGCCGCTAAAGAGGGAGCATCTGTCCGTCAGCTTGAAGCTATGGTTAAGGCTGTAAGGACAGAAAAGCTTACGCCCCCAAATCCTAAAAAAACACTTCACAAGGATAACTTTTATAACGAGGTTGAGTTTTCGCTTAAGAACGAGCTTGGAAGAAAGGTTTACATAAAACCGACGGGCGAGGGCAAGGGTACCATAACCCTTGAGTTTTTCAGTAAAGAAGAGCTTTCAGACTTTGCAAAAAAATTAACTGATGAATAATTTAGTATCGCTTGGGGAATACTTACTCCAAGCGATATTTTATATGGAAAAATATGGCTCAACCACAATATATTGACCTTTGTTTATATGTAAAAACACAAGAGAAAAATTTTTTTAAAAAAAGTTGAAAAAAGTTTAAAAAAAGTGTTGACAAAGGGGTTTTATTGTGGTAATATAATCGGGCGCCTGAAAAGAACGGGCTGCAAAACCGAACCTTGAAAATTAAACAACGACAATAATAAGGACCCGACGATTCCAAGAGAAATCTTAGAAATCAAGGACAAAAGAAATGCGTCAGCATTTAGAAATTATGAGCTAACAAGCTTTAAAAAAAGATTTTAACACCAAGGTGTTGAGATATAATTTTTTAGAGAGTTTGATCCTGGCTCAGGACGAACGCTGGCGGCGTGCCTAACACATGCAAGTCGAACGGAGTGTTGCGCTGAATCGAAGGTAGCTTGCTACTGAACTTTCTTGTAACACTTAGTGGCGGACGGGTGAGTAACGGGTGAGGAACCTGCCTTACAGAGGGGGACAACAGTTGGAAACGACTGCTAATACCGCATGACATCTTCTGGGGACATCCCCTAAAGATCAAAGGAGCAATCCGCTGTAAGATGGCCTCGCGTCCGATTAGGTAGTTGGTGGGGTAACGGCTCACCAAGCCGACGATCGGTAGCCGGACTGAGAGGTTGAACGGCCACATTGGGAC
>JAZUQH010000046.1:0-164585 GCA_045605605.1 Acutalibacteraceae bacterium
TTTTCCAGGGCTAAAATCGGCAGGCCTGCCGTGACCACGCCTACCACAGGGATCTGACCGGGACGCTGAGAGGTGACGATTGCCCGCTTGCGGCCTTTGGCACCGGGAGACTGGAGGAAGCCCTTCTCCTGTAGCTGCTGCAAGTGGTAGCTGACGGAAGCAGTGGAACGCAGACCCACCGCCGCACCGATCTCACGGACAGAGGGGGCAAAGCCATTTTCCTGCACGAATTCATTGACAAACTCCAAAATAAGCTGGGCCTTGTTACTGGTTCTGGGCATATCCATTCCTCCCAAATTTATTCGTCTTTATAATAGCACATATGAACGAAAAAGAAAAGAGGGTTCCGGGAATTTTTCCGTCTCCTGGCCATAAACTTATGGTACTACCGTTCCGGAAAGGAGCACACCATGAAACAATATGACCCAAAAACCGCCAAAATGGTTTGGGACCGGGTGAAGAACGCCGCCGTTCCGGCCCCGGATGCCCCGGCCATCCTCAATCTCATTGAAGAAGAGCTGATCGACGCCGCCGCTTATCTGCGGCTGTCCAAAAAGCTCCCCCCTGCCCTGGCGGCCATTGCCCGGCAGCTGTCCCAGCAGGAGCAGTCCCACGCCGGCTGTCTGCGGGGGATCTACGCCCTGATCACCGGAAGAAAAGCCATCGTACCCCAGCCGGTTGTTGCCGATGATCCTCCGGAAATCGTCCTGCGCCGGTGCTACGGACGGGAGATGCGATGTCTGGCCCAGTACGAAGCCCGGCAAAACGATCCCCAGTACGGCCATGTATTCCACAGCATGGCCCGCCAGGAGCAGGAACACTGCCACAGAATCCTGGAGCTTTTGGGCGTACTGGCAAAATAAAAATCGCCCCAGATTCTCGAGAGGTATCCGTAAAACAGCAAACCCGGCCTATGACTTCTGTCATCGGTCGGGTTTGCAATATGCGGCGAGTGCCCCAGGGCAGTTTCTCCTGCCGCGTTGCGGCAATTCACCTTCTCGCCGCGGGCAATTCGTGCAGGATGCAGAGCGCTTCGTTACTGCCCTAACCCGCTCGGTATCGTTACTGCGGAAATATTAGACAAATCGTGACTGGCAGGCCGGTGGTCAAATAAGGCCAATGGGTGTCACCCGATTCGGTCGCTGGCATCCGCTCTGCGTATGGAATTTGGCAAATTGGAATTTGTTGCTTACACCGGTGTTCCTACTTCAATTAAGTTACCATCCAAATCGTAGAATCTGA
This sequence comes from Acutalibacteraceae bacterium, assembly GCA_045605605.1. GTDB lineage: Bacteria > Bacillota > Clostridia > Oscillospirales > Acutalibacteraceae > UBA737. The sequence continues at coordinate 1,243 of JAZUQH010000046.1, forward strand.
CCACCTTTTGTCCCCAGCTGTGTGTCATCAGGTGATTGACATATTCGATTTCAGGGTAAAGTGTATCAAGACGCTCTATAAATTGTTCTATGTTGGGCTCTTCAAAATACAGTTCAGACTGATTACTGTTTGGAAGTACACTTCTTTTTGTGAATTGTTCCCAGTATCCCGATTCCTGTAAATATAAATTATTCGTCAATTCCATATTCCCATCGTTGTCTTGAAGCAGTTGAAATCCAAACATATCACTATAGAACTTTAATGCACGGTTACAATCTTTAACAACAATAAGCGTTCCTTTGTATTTCATATGTGTTCTCCTTCATCAAATTGGAGTATGCTTATTTCTTTTTCTTCGGTTCGGGAAGTTCCTCGTACATAGCTTCAAACAGTTTTTTCAGAAGCTCTCTATTCTCGATATCGTCTACAAGAAGCATCTCCTTTGCACCTTCGTATGGCAGTTCTCTCGGTGCGTTAGGCAGCAATGCAACTGAAGATTTCGTAGGTTTTACAAGTAAGCGGTTATCGTAAACACCACCAACGACTTTGCCGCCGTAGTACAGCACATATTCGCCCATCATAGCACGGGCAGACAAGACGCTACATTGTTCCAATACGAAATCTAAATATTCCTTACTACTTGCCATAGTTACCTCTCATCAAATTCTTATTTATCGAACTGATTATATCATAAAATTATAAAAATTTCAATTTTAATAACTCCTCTCTTTCTCATATCCCTTCTTCTTAAAAAATCTATAATTTTATAATGAATTTGTATATTGAAATTGTCAAATTCTTTCTGGGAATACGCTGCAAATTCCGCCGTGCTGTGACAGCGAAAAATAAGCTTTCAACATCTGCTCATCTGAAACGGTCACGGGTCCAGAATCGCCTATTTTCAAAAACTTTTTTGGATGTAAAAACAAGAACACGTGCGAGAGTTGCTCACACGTGTCTTGTATCCCATTTATTTCAAACCGTATTTACAAAAACAATTTCTATATAGGACCGTTCAGTGTACGACAGTCCTATATAAAACTGTCCATTTAGATTATTGCCTAATGGTTAATATAAGCGTACACCGAGTTTAATCTTTGCTAAAAAATTACAAAGGAGAAGTTTATACCTTCCGATATAAAGATATAATGTTGTTATGAAAAAATCAAGAAAAAAAAATAAACACCGGAAATGCGACTGCATTTCCGATGTTTTATTTCTGTGAATATCTTATAAAGAACTGTATATCAACATTCGTGATTATTGCCTTTTGGATAAGGTTCTTCTTTCCATTTGGTTTTTAGTTTCTTATCAAAAATAAGCATATATCTATGTTTGCGAGTGCGGTCTCTCCATTCGCCTTCGATACCACTTGTTTTACCACGAGATTGTTTTATATATGTACCATCTGGTTGTTTGCGCCAGAAATCTCTTTTCTTTGCAGTCATACCATAATACTTAAAATTAGTTGCTTGATAAATATACCCGCAATGATAATCTGTGTCGGCATACGAAATAAGTGCTCGTACTACCGTAGTTTTTCTTAATTGTTTGATTGCTCTTGCTAAAAACCAAGATGTATAGTTCTTGCCGTTGTATTCGGGCAGTATTGCAAGTCGTCCAAGTTCCCAGATACCATCTTGTTCATTTCGGGCCAACCCAAAGCAACCTTGTACGGTTTCGGGGGCAGATACCGTATGAAATACCGCAACACCGATTAGTATGTCTTCATAGTATAAACCAAAGTTATACCCACTTCGAAATGAATATCCTTGTTTTCCAAGGTAGTGGTACTTGTTGAGCATTTCTGCACATACTTTCTTTTCGATTCGTTCTACTTTACAATTTTTTAATTCCAATATTAAAACCTCTTTTATCGTTTATTTCTCGCTTTTGGGGTCGAGTGATAAACGATTAAGAGATTTCCAAAAAAAAATCAAGAAAGATTGTCAGTTATTTAATACAATATTAAATTTAATCACAAAAGAAAAAAATGCAGCCATTTGGCTGCATTTTTTAACAAAACTATTGATATTTTTAGTTTTATGTGTTATTATTGTATACAGGAGGGATAGCGATGAGTGAAATTGGAGATTATCTTAATAAAATTAGACTTGACCAACAAATTTCTATAAGATATCTTGCCAAATTAACAGGCATTAGCCATAGTGAAATCAATAAAATAGAAAATGGCGAAAGAGCAAACCCCTCTCCTCTTAATTTGAAAGCAATTGCTACTGTTCTTGGAATCAATCAAATAGAATGCTTCAAAAAAGCGGGCTATATAGATGAAGATGTCTTTGAAAATTCATTTGCTCTTGTCGGCGATTATTCCCCCGACGAGTTAGAACAAATTAAATCTTATGCACAGTTTTTACATAATAATCAAAACAAACCTGAAAGGGATGAAATAAGAACGATGGATAATGGAATTAAAGTCGCCAGTCTTTTTGCGGGCATAGGTGGAATATGCTACGGCTTTAAACAAGCGGGTGCAAATGTTGTATGGGCAAATGAAATTGATAAAGACGCTTGTAAAACCTATCGTCATAATTTTGGTGGCGATTACTTGGTAGAAGGCGATATTAAAGAAGTTGACCCTAATGATATTCCTGATATAGATATTTTGAATGGTGGTTTCCCGTGCCAAGCGTTTTCTGTTGCAGGTTATCGTAAAGGTTTTGATGATGAAAGAGGCAACCTTTTCTTCGAAATCACCAGAATACTTGAAGTTAAACGGCCGAGAGCAATATTGCTTGAGAATGTGAAAAATTTAGAAGGACACGACCACGGCAACACCTTTAAGGTCATTAAAGAGCAGCTCGAATTGCTCGGATATCACGTTCATCATAAAGTTATGAACACTATGGAGTATGGTGATGTTCCACAGAACAGAGAACGAATTTATATTGTAGGCTTCCTTTCAGAAGAAGCATATAATAAATTCAAGTATCCAGACCCCATTCCTTTGACAAAGAATATTCACGACATAATTGATATCAATGACAAAAAAGCACTGGGGCTTTATTATGAGAATTCTAAATATTACCCCGAATTGAAAAAAACAATGACAAAAAAAGATACTGTGTATCAATGGAGAAGAGTTTATTGTCGTGAGAATAAAAGCAATGTTTGTCCAACACTTACTGCAAATATGGGAACTGGCGGGCACAATGTTCCTCTGATTTTAGATAATTACGGAATAAGGAAACTTACCCCAGAAGAATGTGTAGGTTTCCAAGGATTCCCCGAATATTTCTCTTTCCCAGATACAATTTGTAATGCTAGCAAATACAAACAAGCGGGCAACTCGGTTTCCGTACCTGTAATTAAGAGAATTGCAGAAAATATGATAAAAGCAATGTCATAAAAAAGCAAAGCACACCGGCTACGCGGTGTGCTTTCTCTTTTTTATTCATCCATTCCATAAAATTCTTCGTATGTACCAATTTCAGAGAAGTTTACAGAATAATCTAATTCCCCGTGCTTGGTAAAAACAACACTATCAATGCCAAATTTTTCAAGCATTTCATAGGTTACAACTGTACCTTCTGGGAGTTCAAAAACAGTACGAAGCAACCATTCGCCGAGCAACTTATTAGGGTTGCTCATTATCGCCTTACCATCATCTTGACATATCTTTGCGGGGATAACAGAACCATCAGGTAAAGTGAGATTAAATACAGTGTCTCTGCTCGGAAAGAAACCAACGGTTCTCGCTCTGTCTTCCGCAGGATACGGAATGTATAATTCGTTGGGGTCTCTTGGCTTGTATTCGCCTGTTTTAGAGTTGAGGCGAGCACCATTCCATTGATTAAGACCACTCTTATTAGCGACAAACTTTCCTTTTTTAGTTGTTGAGTACAGCCTTAAACAAATTTGAGGAAGTTTTGGTTGTTCTGATACTGGGATAACATCTTCCTTAACGATTGCATTGTCGTCATGAAGCAAATTCATAAGGAAACTATACGGGTCATCCATTATTGCTACTTCAAACGAGTCAAGCAGTTCCAAATCTTCAAAAATCATATACAAAGTGTTCTTGGATACGCTGAAATGATATGTGTGCTTGCCATCGGTAAAGTATGTATTATTATCATTGCCCCTTCCTTTAATTAAAGAAAGGTTATCAATATCTATGTATTCAAATGCGTGCTCCAATATTTGCATAGCGTTCGGAACGCGCTTAACAATATGATACACCATCGTATCAATACCATTAAGATTTTTGGTGATACGAATTCTTTCGTTACGGTATTCTGATATTTTCTTAACCAAGTCCATATCAGTGAGACCTGCAAAGGTGTGTCTTAATTTTCCAAATTCCGCAATTTTTTGGTCATCTTGACCTGTCCAAGTTTTAAGGCCAATACCAATTCGTTGCTTTTTAGCATCGGCGGATGAATCTTGCCTTGCCAAATTTTCCGCTTCAAAATATTTACAAAAAATATTTTCGTGTGCGCGATAAGGTAGATAAGGACAGTTGCTTTCAGAAAACAGAAGGGTAAGATTTCCGATGATAGAAAGCATTTTCTTATAATTTTCTCTTTGATTTACTGGCTGTTTTTCGTAAAACAAAATACTTCCTCCTTAAACGAGTCCATTTTTCGAAGACTCCCTGATTGTATGTAATAGTTTTCAGCGTCCATCGGGGTCTTACCATTTAGTAAGGCACCTTTGGGTAATATGTAATCGTTTTTTATTATGTATTTAAGGTCACTGTTTGTTATGTAACCGACAAAATCATATTCCCATCTTTGGGATAATATAATATTTTTTAATTTATCTTTGTCAATGAAATCAGAAAACAGCAATCGGTGTGATTTTAATATATCTTCGCAACTAGGACTCAAACGTATAAGCATTAAGGCGTCGTATGTTGATACACCGTTATCTATATTGGGTATGTACTGTCCTTTCGCATTCCAATCTTTTGTCTCTAACAATAACAATTGACCAAAGTGTTTTGTTGATTTGACTGCTATTTCTTTATTTAGTACAGTTAAATCTACCGAGTCCCAAGTTCCAAGATTATGTGTTGAAAAATCGGGATATACTTTCTCATCAAATTTATAAAAATAATTGCACGCCGCACATTCGGCGATTTTTCCTTGGAAAGTGTTTGCAAAAATTTCCCCATTTTTTCTACTGTAGCTTCCACCACTACGATTACTACGATGTTTTCCTTTTGTAGTAAAAGACATATCATAAGCAAAACAAAAAACCTTCTCTATCGTGGCAGGTTTTAGTACACCATCAGGTTTGAATGGTATTTTGTTTGTAAGAAAATACGAGTTCCCCAGAATGTTCAATGAAGCAAAACGACTGTTTTCCTTAATAGTTTGCTTTTGAATTGAATGTTCTTTTATAGAAGTGGTGGGGGCCTTGTGTTTGAAAAAGCGAAGGAGTTTTTTGATATTAAACAATATACATTCACTCCTATATATCAGATATCTTATATTATACGGGAAATTTGTGAAATTTTCAAGGTGTTTGAATGATTGTATAATAAAAAGTAGGTGCGTTGCACCGGCACTAACGTGCCGTGTGCTCGCACCTTTTATCTTTTCTTGAAATTTTTTCATTTAAAAAGTAGATTCTCTAGGCAATAAATTTTAATTTATAAAGGAGAAATCTACTATGAAAAACACACAACCAATACATAGAGGAGCAGTCTTTTATGTGGACCTCGGTCAAGCAGATGGCACATCAATTCAAGCAGGCGTGAGGCCCTGTATTCTAACAAGTTCAAACATTAATAATTTTTATAGTCCGAATGTAAATATTGTTTGTTTGACTTCATCTCGCACCAAATCAAAGTTGCCAGTTCATATTTTTCTATCGGCAGAGGAATCTGGTTTGCCGAAAGACTCAATTTGTTTATGTGAACAACAGCAAACCGTACCAAAAACCGCTTTAAGGCAATATGTTACAACTTTGTCTGACGACTTGATGGAACGAGTTTCAGACGGCTTACGTCTACAACTTTGCTTATAATTCATTTTCTTTTTTCATTTGGTTCCTCCCCATCAAATGCAAAAGTGTGCTATCTCTCTATGTAAAAAAGTCTCCCGCTTCGGCGAGAGACTTTTTTCTTTGATGGGTAAGATAGCAATTATCGTCAGTATAGTAATAATCGTTGTTTGAGCAAAAACAAAAACATAATCGTACACGGGGACAGCATAAACAAAATGATTGTGTACACAAACAAATAGCAAGAGTGCATACGAGCAGAAAATGAAAGACATAAAGATTTTTCCGAATTTTTTATCGTATAGGTCTATTGCCATCGCCCCTAAAGTGTATATTAAAAATACATAGCAATAAAGAATATTTTTGCTCATCACTTGAAGCAGACCGTTCGCAACTGCTGTAAAAAAGATTATACCGATATTCATAATCACTCCTAATGATAATTCAAAATTTTCTCGTTATATTGATTTGTATATTCATCATAAGACAAAGCCCCAATATCTTCATAAATAATTCTTTTCTGACTGTTTTTATATCTATACTGGTCAGTAGTCAAATCAACAAAATATCGTTTTGAATCTGTTTCAACGAAATTGTAACTGTGGTAATTGAAAAAATTGATACGAACATCGCACACGTGGACCTTCACATCGGGGAAAATTGTTTGAAATACGATTTTCAAATAGCACGAGTAGTCGAAACAAAGTCCTTTCTTTGTTTTAATAAAATCATCAAAATCAAAATGTTGGAAAATGACGAGAGGACGGTAGTAAGTATATTCCGTACAAACCTCATCATTTAAACGAATGATAAGTTCTTCTGCTGTCGTGCAGTCACCATATCGGTCAATAATATATTTTTTGTCTTCGGCACTAATGTTGCAGGTAGCAGCACTAACCGTGCCACTTCGGTTTTGATTATAAGTCGTCACGAGGGATATGCAAATCAGTGCTACAAGCAAAATTGATAGTATAATATTAAAAACCTTTCTTTTCATAGTTATTCCTCATCGAAATGGACGATACTACAATTATTTTGTAGTACACTTTCTAATTTTTCACTCCTACGATTCAAGTACCTCTGGGTCACCGCAAGTGAACTGTGCATAAGCGCCTGTTGCACAGCAACGATATCATTTCCTGTACTTTGGTAAATTTTTAGACTGTACATCTTACGCCAAGAATGCGATGACACATTTTCAAGACCGAGATAATCTGTGACTTTTTTAATATATTTTGTAACGGCTCTCGGTGTAAGTGTGAAAATTGTCTCATCTCGTTTTCTTCCTCTTGAAATTGCATATTCTGTTAAATAAGCATAAAGTTCAGACGGCATAGGCACATCTCTTTCCTTGCCAGTCTTTTTTTCTTTAATTTTGAGACGATATCCTTTTTCTGATGTGTGTATCTGATTTAACTTCATAGATAACACATCACCGAGCCGAAGTCCAATAGACGATTCGGTAATTAAAATTGCCATGACCTGTGGGTTTCGTTTATAGAAGACCGTATTCTCATTCATCGCTCTCATTATTTCAATATGTTGTTCTTCGGTAATAGGGATACTTGTACTCATTGAATTTCACCTCCAAGTTCTCGTTTTATCAAGTAGGAGTTCCTTTTTTACGGACATTTATTATAAATATTTGAGAAACCCGCATAAAATAAGGAAAGTCGGGTTCTCTTTTTCCATAAAAAAAGAACTTTGACCTTATTCTTCGTCTTCGCCGACAAGGGTCTCGCAAAGAAGACGGGCGGCAATTCTGAAGCCGAGCAAGAATGACGAAAATTCAAGATGACAAGAAGTAGTGCCACACTTATCAACATAGGTGTTAAGAAGTTTTTTCTGCTCATCGGTCATAGTTGCTTCGAGTTCGTCTCGAGCTTTAGCTGCTTCTCTTAAAGATTGGTTGTACTCGACATTGTTTTTCATTGACCTATCATATAGATTGAGATTCCCGTAATAAAGGTCGCTGATGGTTTTCTTCACTTTTAGTCATTCCTTTCGTCAGTAGCAAAAATAGTAATTTTCAAATGTGGAACCGTTCTATCCTTTGAAATGATAATCGTATCCGCCATTGATGGTAAGTTAATCACTGAATCGTGTGAACTCAATTTTGGTGTGAATTGAATTCTACCATCTGATTGTTCTTCATAACCAAGTATGAACACCTTCATCGGAAGCACCTCCTTTCGCTTTATGTAAATGGTGTTAGACAATCTGGTTTGACTAACACCGAGAATGAAGGAGGAATTATTATGATTGGAGAAAACTTGCTACCAGAAGCAAGAAAATGAAAAGTACATACTTATCCCAACATCTAAAAAGGATAAATATGTACTCTCTTAAAATTAAATATTGAATTGCTTGTTTATGTTAAATATGTATTTCTTACTGCAGTTCCTATTATAACAAAAAAGGGAACTTTAGCCAATAGGTTTAACTCATTTATATCGTTTGGCAGTGGTTTTCCCAACCAACCACTCCTCGCAATTCATTTTTGTTTGAGAAATGATATAGCACTTCTTGCAAAAGGGTTATTTGTAATAGTGCTTCTTGATATCGGGTCGCCACCCATAAAATAGTTAGTAATACCAGTAACCTCACAAAAAATCGTTATTAATCTTTTGATTCCTTTTCTATATAATTTCTTATAATATCTTATATTTTCTTTTCTTGTTCAACGATGGTTTAACGATTGATATACGAATGATAAACGGTCGTTTACGGTTGTTAAGCGGTTGTTTAACAGTAGTTCTACGGCAGTTAATCGAATGCTCAACGGTTGTTTAACGGTCGCTCTACGGTCGTTAAAATATCTTATATAAAAGTGTCGTGATGAGAGGAAGGGCAGATAGAAAACACCCCCGCAAACTAATGCGAGGGTGTTAGGAATGTTATTCAACTTGTCCTGCCGCATACCGGCAGGACAAGCCTGCCGATTACTTGTCTTTTGGAACGTGTGATGTAATATATTTAATTCGATTTTCTACCTCTTCAAGTTGTTTTTCTTTTTCTGCTATTAGGTCTTTTTTGTGTTCTTCGAGTTTAGCAATCATTTTAGCAGCATCATTATTATCTAAATATCTCAAATTATTTATGGTGCTACGATAGGTTCGTAGATGTCCATAAATGTTATCCCATTTTTCTTCGTCTTCTTCATAGCCGTCATAATATTCCTCGGGATAAAAAATTAGATTTTCTGGCGAATTGTTTGTTCTCCTATATATTTTTCCGTGTTTGCAACCATAAGTTGTTTCACGAGTACAAGAATCTTCTTCAAAATAGTAACTTCCGTTTAGAATAGGAACACCGTGTATATGCAAGGTTCTGATTTTAAGATTCTCTTCATACTCGAAATCTTTTTCGCGAGAATAAAAATCTTTAATTTCGGGAATTAACTTTCGTGCTTGAACTGTTGGTTGAAACTCGAATTTCTTTGTATGTTTGTATATTTCAATTTCTTTTACTGTATAATCGTCACATCCATAGAATTCATTTGAACAATATTCTGAAATCACAAATCCAACTACAACATCACTAATCGCATTTAAAGTTAATAATTCTTTGACCGTTTCGCAAGGTTTGTTTTTTAAATGTAGAGATAATTCGTCGTGTTTTGGAAATGTATACTCGTTTTCTGTTATACAGTCCCATAGGCTATCGAAGTCGTAAATATAAAATTCTTCTGTCCAAACTTTCGACCCTTTTTTGTATGTAAACAATAAATTTTCATCTTGCGTTTTCGCTTCTTCAATTATGAGAGGAAGAACACTTCCATCTTCTGTAACTGCAAATAATGCTTTTATATAATCGTTCATAATATGTATTCCTTTCGCCTGCGGGGACTTTGCAGGACTTTATAAAATTTTGTTGTTGCCCGCTAAACTTGATTTTTAAGATAATATGTGCTATAATAAAGCACAGTTAATTTGGTTGTAATTTTTGTCGTGTTAGTGATTATAAAATTGATGACTACACTGACTACACTTTTGACTACACTTTCCCAGTAAACTACAGAGATTATAGAGAAATAGAGTGATAAAATGGTACAAAAATACACCACAAGTACAAGAAATGATGAGAATTACACCACAAACAAAAGAATGGGAGTAATTCCTATGAAAAAGCTTTATAATGAAAAAACTGCTAACCATCCGCGTCTTTCTACTGATAAATTCTTTTCTGATTACGAAAATGAGTTTAAATATGAAGGATTTGTTGATGGTACTTTTTTATTTTTAGAGGAAAATCAGTACCTTGACCGCGCGCTTTGGGCAAGATTTGTTGAGCAGTTCCGTCACGATTCCGATTTTGATACGGGTTGGCGTGGCGAGTACTGGGGTAAAAGTATGCGAGGAGCTGCTTTTTGCTATTCATATTCCAAAAATGAGGAGCTTTATGATATCCTCACCGAAACCGTAAAGGATGTTTTAACCACCGCTGATGAAAACGGCAGAATCAGTAGTTATGGTGTGAACCACGAATTTACTTCTTGGGATCTATGGGGCAGAAAATATGTCCTTCTCGGTATGCAGTATTATCTCGAAATCTGCAAGGATGAAGCTTTGAAAGAAGAAATCATCAAATCTATGTGTGCTCAAGCCGACCATATCCTTGCTCATATCGGTTGGTCAAAGGACGGTAAGGTTCATATTTCTAAAACCTCCCAAATCGTAAGAGCAGTAAATTCCGGCTCAATTTTAGAGCCAATGGTGCGCCTTTATTCACTTACCGGCGAACAAAAGTATCTCGATTTCGCTAAATACATAATCGATAGCGGTGTTGTCGATATTCAAAACCTCTTCAAAACTGCATACGAGGATAAATTGATGCCCTATCAGTATCCCGTTACCAAGGCGTATGAGGTTAGCTCTTGTTTTGTGGGACTTCTTGAATATTATAGAATCGTAGGCGAGGAATGGCATAAAACTGCGGTTATAAATTATACCAATCGCCTTTTAGAAACCGATTTTACCGTTGTTGGCGGCTCGGGTTGTTCTCATGAGCTTATAGACCATTCAACCGTTCGTCAGGCAAATCCCGATGTCGAAACTGCTCAAGAAAACTGCGTTACCGTAACTGTTATGCAGCTTTTATATCAGGTTTATCTTTTAACGGGTGACCCTAAATATATCGATGCTTTCGAAAAATCCTTATATAATGCCTATATGGGCGCATTTAACACGGAACATATTGTTAATCCTATTATGCTTAAAGAATATCCCGAAGCTGTGGCAGAACCCTTCCCTTATGATAGCTATAGCCCCTTAACCGCAGGTGTAAGAGGCGGGGGAATCGGTGGTCTTCGCCTGATGAGCGATAACCATTGCTATGGTTGTTGCGCTTGTGCAGGTGGTTATGCTAACGGTCTTATTCCAAAACTTCATATTGTATCCGATAGCGAAGGTTTTGCAATGAATTTGTATATTGCCGGCTCGGTTAAGACCTATACCGAAAAGCAAGGGGTTACCTTCGTTACAGAAACCGAATATCCTAAATACGGCGAGGTTAAAATAACCATTAATCTTGAAGAAAAGGAGCGTTTCGCTCTTAAACTTCGCAACCCCGCTTGGAATAAGAAAACAGCCCTCAAGTTAAACGGTAAAAAGGTTAAGGTCACCGATGGATATATCGTTATTGACAAGGAATGGGAAAATGGTGATACGCTTATCTTTAACCTTGATATGAGAACAAGAGCGGAATATCCTATCCCTTACGGAAAACAGCTTCTTATTAACAGAATTTGTTGGGGCGGATTCAACTATATCGCGCCTACTATGGATATTGAGCATCCCGATACTAAAAATCATATTGCCCTTTTGCGCGGTCCCATAACCTTAGCGCAGGATAGCCGTTTAGGATATAGTGTGGATGAAGGTGTATGTGTAAAGGTTGGTAGAAAGGGATTTGTTAAGGTTAGAATACCCGAAAAGGATACGGCTTCCTTTGACCATATTGTTGAAGCAGAAATACCTCTTAAAAACGGTAAATATATGACTGTTGTTGACTATGCCTCCGCGGGTAAGCTTTGGAGTGAAGAAAGTAAAATAGCAGCTTGGATGAAAACAAAATAGAAACAACGAAATTATTCATCATTTATTTAAAAAAGACGGCATCAGCCGTCTTTTTTTGCGATATGCTGCTTCGCAACGCGATATAAATTTATTACCCTTTGCAAACACTTTCAGGCGTAGCGTTCTCCCGCCAATCGAGAGAGTGGACATTAGATATAAAAGTAATGTTTAATGGGCACTTGTGCATTTTGCATTAATATGGTATAATATAAACAACACAAAATGACTTTTGTGCGGTGACAGACGGAGTTCCGCATTTTTAGTGTGTGCAACTTCGGTTGCACACATTTTTGTTTATTAAGGAGTGTTGAGAATGAAAAAAGTTTTAGCAAGTGTTTTAGTTGGTGTTATGTTGCTTTCTTTATGTGCTTGTTCGGAAAAAGAAAATGGTTTCGATGACAGTTATTATAGCGAACCCGTATATAGTGGCGAAGCGAGTGATATAACCGGCGAAACAGATGATAAAGATGTTTCAAGCGCCGAATCACCCGTAGTTAAACCAAACGATACTGCAAATTCTAAACCTATTGTTGATAATTCATCAAAAGTTACAAGTTCAGAAGACACTTCGAAGAATGAAAAACCCAAAGAAGAGCCGGAAGTAGCCGTAAATTTTGTGCCAAAACAATGGACAAAATACGGCACCGATGAAACATATATATCATATTCTAACAGGGTGTTTTACAAGGGTGTTCACTATGCTATTACCGGTGGCAAAAATAACGGCGAAGATTGTTTTGCAATCGTCACTGTTGGTGCTAACGATGAATATTTGAATTGCATTGCAATACTTGATAACTCTAATAATGAGCGTGGCATTTTCAACGTTTATAACGATAGAATTTATTATTTACAGCATCCTAAATATCAAAAACCGGATTATGTTCAAATGAAGTCACTTACTATATGCTCTATGAATTTATCCGGAAAAGATAAAAAGGTGGAAAACATAGTAGATATTTCGTTTACTAATTCGGAAGAGGTAACTTCTTATATAAACAGTAAGTACATATTATTTAGGGTGGATGACATTTTTGCCGGTGTAGAAGGACACGATAAGATGTATAGATACAATATGGAAACCGGTGAATTTGTTAACCTGAATTTTAAACTCGGTTCCCATAGACAAGTTTTCTCTGTCGGAGAAAAGGTTTTCGTTTATTGTTCTGATGATAATACATTTCGCGAATATGATAGCAACTTCAATAATGAGAAATTATTTTTTACTGCCAATGGTTATGCTTGGAGCGGTATTGCGGAAAATGGCTTCATCTTTACCGAAAAAGCAACAAACGATAAGTGTCTTCTTGATTTTTTAGGGAATTTAACCAAACAATAATAATGCAAAAGACGGCGATTATTCGCCGTCTTTTTTGCTATATATTGCTTCGCAACGCGATATATTTTATTTCATAAAATGCGATATAAACTCGCCCGTGCTCGTTTGCGATATGATATAAATCCCTTTTCACGCCCCGCAGGGCATATCGCAAAGCGAAGCTTTATATCGCACCGTTAGGTATATCGCAAATCCCGCAAGGGATTTATATCGCTGCAAAATATCTCAAGATATTTTGCACTGCGTTCCGTCGTGTTTTATTTCGTAATTTTCTTTATAAATCAAATCACTTATAAACACAAATTCATACCCCTCGTCTTTAAGGCATTTGAGTATGTTTGGTAATGCTTCAGGGGTGTGGTCGGCATCGTTGTGAAAAAGGACAATCGAGCCGTTTTTAACCTTGCTTGTAACCCTCTAGCAGATATTTTCAGGTGTAGCGCTATCACGCCAATCTAGAGAATCAACGTTAGATACAAAAGTAATGTTTTGTTTATGACTTGTGAATTTTGCATTAATATGGTAAAATACATTATATAAAGTTAATTCTTTGGAGGATTATTGTTTATGATGATATGTCCGAAATGCAAAACACAGTTCAAAGGTAATTTTTGTCCGAAATGCGGAACACAAGTTAATCAAAAACACTGTTGTAATGAATATAATTCACAATATAATAAAGCTAACAAACCAATATATGAAAAATGGTGGTTTTGGGTTGTTATCGTTTTAGTAATATTTACTGTATTCCCCAACATAGCAAACTCTAAAAATGATAATATAGGAATTTACACCGATGGTATTGGTTCTGATGCAACAATTGAAGAAACTCTCATATATTCAGGAAACGACATAGAAATTTTTGCCAAAGGCTTAAAAGGTAATTCGTTACAATTGTATATCGAAAATAATTCTAATTTGAATTTAGGTTTCAATGCTCATTCATATGCTATAAATGGAATTATGACACAAGAAAGCATTTATGCTATGGATTGTGATGTGTCAGCTCATTCAAAAGCGAACACCGAATTAAAAATTTCAAATTCTTTTTTGAAAAAATACGAAATCGAAAGTATAGAACAAATCGATATTTTGTTTTGGGCTTATGATAATGATAAATCATTTAAAGAATTTGAAACTGATGTTATAACAGTTAAAACAAGTGAATTTAAAAACAATATCGCATCTATTTCTGGTTTGGAAATTTATAATAAAAAAGGCATCATTGTTGAAATTTTAGAACAGGAAAACAATCAATTTACTTTTTGTTTAACAAATAAAACAGGCAGTTATTTCGATTTTACTGTGGATAATATAAATGTTAACAATTATACCATTTCTGATATCGATTTTGACTTGTATGATGAACAAATTTTAAATAATTGTCAGTTTGTATATACCATAAAAATAGATAAAGAATTCTTAAGTAATAATGACATAGAAAAAATATCTACGGTTTCTTTTAACTTTGAAATAGAGCCTGAGGGCGATGCTTTCAATGATTGGTCTACTGATACAATAACATACACAAACAAATCTTAATTGGGAAGACAGGGGACGGCAACGCAAGGCAAAGCCTTGCAAAGTAATAGGTAAAAGTTAAGAGGTAAAAAGTTTTTATATCTGTGCCGAAGGCACACCGAAACTCTTCACTATTCACTTTTCACTCTTCACTAAAAAAGACGGCGTTAGCCGTCTTTTTTTTGCGATATGTTGCTTTGCAACGCGATATATTTCACTTCGTAAAATGCGATATAAACTCGACCGTGCTCGTTTGCGATATGATATAAATCGTGTAAACGCCCATAAGGGCATCTCGCATCGTAGATATATCGCACCGTTAGGTATATCGCAAATCCCATAAGGATTTATATCGCTGCAAAATATCTCAAGATATTTTGGACTGCGTTCCGTCGTGTTTTATTTCGTAGTTATCTTTATAAATTAAGTCCTCAATAAACACGAACTCGTAGCCCTCGTCTTTAAGGCATTTGAGTATTGTTGGTAGTGCTTCAGGCGTATGCTCGGCATCGTTGTGGAATAGTACAATAGAGCCGTTTGTGACTTTGCTTATAACCCTTTGACAGATACTTTCGGGCGTAGCGTTCTCCCGCCAATCGAGAGAGTCAACCGACCACTGAATTGGATACATTTTACATTCGCCTGTTGCTTCCACCACCGCATTATCATAGTCGCCATAGGGAGGACGGAAAAGGGTTGGGCGCACACCTGTTACCGCCTCGATTTTATCGTTGCAGGTTTCTAATTCATTTTTCATTGAATCCTTGGAAAGCTGAGTCATATAAGGGTGGGTATTAGAATGATTTTGCACCTGATGACCTGCATCAGAAAGCTGCTTTACCGATTCGGGATATTTATCTACCCAACTTCCTACCACGAAAAAGGTTGCAGGCACATCATACTCTTTAAGTATACTTATAAGATCCTCTGTATCATCGTTACCCCAAGCGGCGTCAAATGAGATTGCAATCTGTTTTTTGTCGGTTTCGACACAGTAAATCGGCAGTTTTCTATCGCTGTTTGCCATAGTAACCCCAGCACTTACACTTACAAAGGTCAGTACCACCGCCATCACAAAACAGAGCATTATCTGCTTTTTTGTAACTACAAATATCTTCATATATAAACACTATCCTTTCATCCCTATTAGTAGGATATTAGGATGGGCTTGTATAATATGTGTGATTTATTTTTATAAAGAAAAGAAAAAACAGTGATTTTATCGGATTTACGTCAAAATCACTGTTTTTACATTTATAGGTAACGTCTAATATGGCGTTCGTTTGTTATTTAGTTAAAAGCCTAAAAGCTCGGTTCCTGCTTTTTCTAAATCGTCACGGCGTTTATTTGCAGCTTCGTTATCCGAGCCCACCGCACTAACATAAATTTTTATCTTAGGCTCGGTGCCTGATGGACGAACTATAATATAGCTTTCATCCTCAAGGTAGAAGCCGATAACATTGGATTTCGGAAGCTCTATAGCGGTTTCCTTACCGCTTACTAAATCCATACTCTTCTGCGCGCCGAAATCCTTTACAAGAATAACATTACTATCTGCGATTGACTTAGGTGGATTAGTTCTTAAGGCTTCCATAATACCCTTGATTTTTTCCATACCTGTCTGTCCTTCACAGGTAAAGCTCTTTTGCATACAGTAGAAATATCCGTGTTTCTTATAAATGCCGTCAAGTACATCTATAAGGGTTAAATTTTTAGTTTTATAGTAAGCGGTCATTTCACATATAAGCATAGATGCAACAACGGCATCCTTATCTCTTGCAAAATCTCCAGCAAGATAACCGTAGCTCTCTTCAAAGCCGAGAATATATCTATCTGTTTCTCCCTTTTGAGCAAGGGCGGTAATCTGCTCGCCTATAAACTTAAAGCCTGTGAGCACATCTATCATTTCACATCCGTAGCTTTTGGCAACCTTCTTGCAAAGGTCGGTGGTAACTATGGATTTAACTGCGATGGGATTTTTAGTCAATGTGCCCATTTCCTTTTTGCGAGAGAGCATATAATCAAGCAAAAGAACGCCAACATCGTTACCGGTAAGAAGCTTATAATCACCATCTACATTAACGGCTATACCTACTCGGTCACAGTCAGGATCTGTAGCAAGTAAAAGGTCGGGGTTGGTGGTTTCAGCAATTTTAAGGGATTCCTCAAAGGCTTGTCTGAACTCGGGATTGGGGAAGGGAACGGTGGGGAAATTACCATCGGGCATTTCCTGAGAGGGAACTACCGTAACATCAGAAATGCCGATACGGTCAAGAATTTTTCTAACGGGCATATTTCCTGCACCGTGAAGAGGGGTGAATATTACCTTAAGACCTGATAGGTCAATATCGGTGGAAACTCTTACCTTTTGAACCTCATCAAGATAGCTTTCTATTAAATCTTCTCCGATAAACTGGATGCTTCCGCTTTCAAGACCTGCCTCGAAATCAATTTTCTTAACGCCGTCAAATATATCTATCTTGTTCATAATAGACATAACGTAATCGGCAGCCTCAGGTCCTAATTGGCAACCCGTTTCATCATAAGCCTTATAGCCGTTATATTTTGCGGGATTGTGACTTGCGGTAACCACAACGCCTGCATCGCATTTAAGATGCCTTACGGCGTAAGATAACATAGGAGTGGGCATAAGCTCACTGTAAATATAAACCTTAATTCCGTTGGCAGCAAAGATTTCGGCGGCAGTTTTGGCAAAATCCTCGGACTTGTTGCGACTATCGTAAGCGATAGCGATGCTGCCCTTATCTGTTCTTGAGTTAACATAGGCGGCAAGTCCCTGAGAAGCCTTGCCAACGGTATATATATTCATTCTGTTTGTGCCTGCGCCTATAACGCCTCTGAGACCTGCGGTACCAAACTCAAGGTCACAGTAAAAAGCATCTGAGACAGCCTCTTCATTTCCTTTGATTTCTTCAAGCTCTTTTATAAGAGAAGGATCATCGGTTGCTTTTTCACACCATAAATTATAAATTTCTTCGTACATAAGAATCCTCCCAGAATTTTCTATATCATAATTTTATAACTTTTCCGACTAAAAGTCAATAAAGATAAAACTTATATCTATGTTTCGCAAAATTTGTTAAAAAAGTGTAAATTTTAGCAATTTTTGTAATTTCTTATAAATATAATAATTTTTCTTGACATTTGTTTCTAAATATTGTATTATATGAACAATGATTGTCAATTATAACCTGTTAGGAGAGCCAATGAATAGATGTTTCGCGAAAGAGGCTGAGGCTTTATCAGACGGTGAGCTGATCGAGTCTGTCCGTTCAGGAAAATATGAATACCTGCAAATATTGATAAACCGATATATGCCGTATATAAAATCTGTGGCATCAAGGTTTAGTCAATTTGAAAGCGAAGATATTATTCAGGAGGGGAGAATGGCAATATTCTCCGCCACCAAGGTTTTCGATGGTGAAAAGGCATCGTTTTCCACATTTGTAAAGCTTTGTATTAACCGTGCAGTCGGGGATTACGTCAAAGCCTTTTCGGTTAAGAAACGAATCCCACAGAAGCTTATAACCTCTATTGAAGATTTGGAACTCAGTATAGATGAAAATCCCGAGAAGTTGGTTATAGATAAGGAAAGTTACGATTTGTTGAGCAAGAAACTCAAAGAGCGTCTTTCTGATTTAGAATATAAAGTTTTGCGTGAGTTTTTGGCGGGCGGCAGTTATATTGAGTCTGCACAGAAGCTTAAAATATCGCAAAAGTCCTATGATAACGCTCTAAGAAGAATTCGTAATAAATTGAAGAGTCTGTAATATGCGATTTCGCATTCAGATATAATCCGAAAA
The DNA here is from genome assembly GCA_045605605.1 of Acutalibacteraceae bacterium. Taxonomy (GTDB): domain Bacteria; phylum Bacillota; class Clostridia; order Oscillospirales; family Acutalibacteraceae; genus UBA737. Next base: position 19,977 of record JAZUQH010000046.1, read on the forward strand.
CGGAGTAATTTAACCAACAAGAGAGAGGTAAAAAAAGATGTTCGAAGACAAGACTTTAGTTTGCAAAGAATGCGGCGAAGAATTCGTATTCTCTGCAAGAGAGCAGGAGTTTTATGAGTCAAAAGGCTTTGAAAATGAGCCACAGCGTTGTAAGCCCTGCCGTGACAAGCGTAAAAATGCAGGTAAGGCTCCCAGAGAGATGCATGAGGCTACATGCGATGCATGCGGCGGTGTTGCTCGTGTTCCCTTCATTCCCCGTGATGACCGCCCTGTATATTGCAGCGAGTGTTTTGCAAAGATGAAGGAAGCAGAGGCTGAAGAAGCTCCTGCTGAAGAAGTTGCTGAATAATTAGCATTTCAAAACCGCCCTGAAGGGCGGTTTTTTTACTTTTTCGACAAAAGAAAACTAAATTCTTCCAAAAATTACACATTTGTGATATAATTATTCATATTTCTGTAATATAATTGTTTTATTATTGTAGTTAAATAAAGTTACAAAGGGGGCACATAAAATGAGTCGTCAAAAAATTCTTATAGTTGATGATGATGCGAATATCTGTGAGCTTTTACGCCTGTATCTTGAAAAGGATGGGTTTGAAACCCGTGTGGTCAATGATGGCGGTGAGGCTGTAAGGCAGAATGAAAGTTATTCCCCTGACCTTATTTTACTTGATATTATGCTACCCGTACTTGATGGCTGGCAGGTTTGCAGGGAAATTAGAAAAAAATATAATATTCCCATTATTATGCTCACCGCAAAGGGAGAAACCTTCGATAAAATATTAGGTCTTGAGTTGGGCGCTGATGATTATATCAGTAAGCCTTTTGATACAAAAGAGGTTATTGCCAGAATAAAAGCGGTGCTCAGAAGAACAGGCGAGGGAGAAAAAAATACGGATGTTAAGCTCGTAAAATATGATAAGCTTAGTATAAACCTCACCAACTATGAGCTTATAGTAGATGGTAAAGCGGTGGACACACCTCCTAAGGAGCTTGAGCTTTTATATCATCTTGCCGCCAATCCAAATAGGGTTTATACCCGTGACCAGCTGTTAGATGAGGTATGGGGCTTTGATTATTACGGTGATTCACGAACAGTTGATGTTCATATAAAGCGAATCCGTGAAAAGCTTGAGGGTATATCTACCCAATGGGCTCTTAAAACTGTTTGGGGCGTAGGTTATAAATTTGAGGTTAAGTAATGCGTAGGCGTATATTTAATAAATATTTTTTGATAACCGCCTCGGCTATTCTTTTCAGCCTTAGTATAATGATGGTAATACTTACCGTTATTTTTAATGATTATCTTTCGGATATGAAATATGAAACGCTGAAAAAGAGCTGTGATTCGGTTGCAAATTTTACTTATAACGGACTTGATAGCGGAGAAACCGAGGAGGAAATTCCATATTTTATAGCAAAAAATATTGCCGATGTTTCTGATGTTGACGTTTTCTTTCTTGATGAGAGCGGCGCAATTAAAATATGTGGCTGTAGCGATTCGGGAATTCAAAGGAAATGTGAGCATATAGGTGTTACGGTGCCCGAGAAATTTCTTCTTGATGCTATCGGTGAAACCAAAACAGGCTTCGCAAATCTTAATATATACGGCGAGGACCACTACTATGCTGCAAGAATGTTAGGTGATACGGCAGATAGGTTTATAGGCTATGTTGTATCGGCTTCTTCTATCGCTGATGTTGATATTCTTATGTCTAAAATGTCGCGTCTTTATTTCATTGCCGCCATTGTGCCACTGACTTTTATGTTTATCGCCATCTATATAATAACCTATAAGATGACTAAGCCTCTTAAGCTTATGGCTGATGCATCAAGAGCTATGGCAAAAGGAGATTTCTCAAAAAGAATTCCCGTTACCAGTGATGATGAAATAGGTAAGCTTGCGGTTTCATTTAATCAGATGACCAATTCTCTTTCTCGCCTTGAGGAAATGCGCAAGAGCTTTGTTGCTGATATTTCCCACGAGCTTAAAACACCAATGACCACCATTGGCGGATTTATAGACGGAATTATTGACGGAACTATTGAGCCTAAGAATCAGAAGCATTATCTTGAAATTGTTTCTGAGGAGGTAAGCAGACTTTCCCGCATGGTTCAGTCTATGCTTAGCATTTCTCAGCTTGAATCAGGCTCGGCTACTCTTAAAAAGCAAAAATTCGATTTCAAGGAATTGCTTTTGGGAATTGTGCTTTCTCAGGAGCAGCGTATCGATTCAAAAAATCTTGAAATCAACGGTCTTGATAAGCTTTCGAGTATCACTCTTGAGGCTGATAAGGATTTGATTCACAGAGTTGTTTATAATCTTGTGGATAACGCCGTTAAATTTACCGATGAGGGTGGAAATATCAGTTTCAGCACAAAGGCCGAAGCTAAAAAATTGGTATTTAGTATTCGCAACTCGGGAAAGGGAATACCTCAGTCCGATTTGCCGTATCTTTTTGAAAGATTTTATAAGGTGGATAAATCCCGTTCGGCTAATAAGAAAAGTACGGGATTGGGACTTTTTATAGTTAAAACAATAGTTAAAAATCACGGTGGTAAAATAACCGTTTCAAGTGTGGAAAATGAGTTTACCGAATTTGAGGTTACACTACCGTTAATATAACCACAGTATATTAGGAGTTTTTTATGAACGAATTTGAAAACAAAAATGAAAACGGAATCATAGAGGAAGAGGCTGAGACTGTAAAGGCTGTTAGTGAAATTAACGAGACCGAAGTAACTGATGAGCCTTCGGAAACCGAAGAAGCTATTAAGGAAGAAGCATCTCAGGAAGAAACCTCCTTTGAACAGCCTTATTTTGAGGATGCTCCTGCTTTTAACAGGGTTAATTATACCGATATAGTTCACACAGAGGATTACGGTAGAGAAAACAAGGGACTTAGAATTTTTGCTCTTATAATGGTTTGTGTAATTGTGCTATCAGGCGTTTGTACTGCTGGTTATTTTGCAGGAAGGAACAGTGTAAAGGGCAGTTATTATAGTGATTCGGTAGAATTAGGCCTTGCTTCAAAGCCTGATAATAAAGAGGGTATGACCGCTTCGGAAATATATAATGCAGTAAACGAAAGCATAGTTGGTATCAGAGCTTATAATGCAACAACTATTAAAGATGCATCGGGCGTTATTTATTCTGAGGATGGATATATTATAACCAATGACCATATTTACGAGGGCATAACCGCCGCAAAGTTCAAGGTTTATTTGTATGACGGAAGCGAGCGTAACGCCGTTTATGTGGCGGGTGATACAGTAAGCGACTTAGCCATTTTAAAGCTTGAGGATGCTTCAGATCTAAAGCCTGCTACCTTCGGCAATTCGAAGGAGCTTGTTTACGGTGAGCCCACTGTAGCCATTGGCAGACCTAACGGAGCTATGGAGCCTAATTGCATAACCGAAGGAATCATTTCTCTTACAAAGCGTAGAGTAACGGGCAATTCAAATTATTCTTCCAGTCTTATTCAGACCGATAGCGCCATAAACCCAGGTAGCTCAGGCGGAGCGCTTTTAAATGTTTACGGTCAGGTGGTTGGTATTACCTCCTCAAAAATGGCAGGGGATGAATATGATTCAGTCGGCTTTGCTATTCCTACCGTTACGGTAAAAAGGGTTGCTAATCAGCTCATAAAGAACGGCAAGGTTACAGATAGGGCAAAGCTTGGTATAACCTATTCCGAAATTTCTTCCGTGTATGCTGAAATCAATGATTTTGAAGCAACTGGTATTTATGTTGTAACCGTAAGCGAAACCAGTGATGCTTACGGAAAGCTTAATAAAAATGACCTTATTACCCATATTAACGGCATTGAAATCACAAGTGATGATGTAGTGCTTGATGTTATTGAGGAAAGTAAGGCAGGGGATGAGGTAACTCTTAAGGTAATATCCTTTAAGGGAAGCTCTAAAGAAATAAAGGTTAAGCTCGGCGCTAATACAAATGAATCAAGCTATGTGGAAAAGGAAACCGCAGACGGTGAAAAAGAAGAAAGCAACGATGGCACCTTCGATTTCCCTCAGGGCGAATAAAATAGTTTAAATTTAATAAAAGGGGACACGTATAGGTTTGCGTAAAACCTATACGTGTCTTTTTGTTTTTTAAAATTTTTCCTATTTTATTGTTTTATAAAATGGGCAAATTATAATAGCGAATAAAAGAAAGGAAAAAAAGAAAATGAAAATTTTAAGAGGCATAACAAAAACCTTGTTTTTCATATTTTTATTGCTTGATTGCGCCATATTTACAATGATATATATGGTGGGGAATCAGGTATCCGATTCATATAAAATAAATCAGGGCGAAACTCTCACCCTTAATACTTCGGTGCCTGTAAAAGCAATATATAATAATACCTCTGCGGTGGATTCTAAAGCCTATCAGGTGGGCGAAACCTTTACGGTTGACCTAAAAATCTTTGGCGTTATACCGTTTTCCACAGCTGATGTGGAGGTTGTGGATGATATGTATGCCGCAGTGCTCGGCACCCCCTTTGGTATGAAGATTTATACTGATGGAGTTTTGGTTATTGAGCTTACGGATATAAATACCCACAACGGGCTTATCAATCCTGCATCGGAAGCGGGTATAAAAACAGGGGATTACATTGAAAGCGTAAACGGACACCAAATAACCTGCAACGAGGATTTATCTTACTTAGTTGAGCAAAGCGGCGGCTCGGCGCTTAATTTTAAAATCAATAGAGATGGTAAAAAGATAAATATTAAGGTTAAGCCGCAAAAAAATGCGGATGACGGTATGTGGAGACTTGGTATATGGGTAAGGGATAGCTCTGCGGGTATCGGAACACTTACTTTTTATAGCCCATCAACCAATATAGTATGCGGTCTCGGTCACGGAATATGCGATGACGATACCGATACTCTCTTAACGGTGGAGCGTGGGGAAATGGTTAATGCGCAGATAGTATCTGTGAATAAAGGCGCCGCAGGAACACCCGGTGAGCTTAAAGGGAAATTCACCTTTGATACTATAGCAGATATAGCCCTTAACAGCGATTGCGGTATTTACGGAAAATTAAAGGGAAGCCTTCAGGTTGCCAACCTTACCGAAATTGCCTTAAAGCAAGAAGTGGAGGACGGCGAGGCTCAGATTCTCTGCACAACCTCGGGCGATACCGCAAAGCTTTATTCCTGTAATGTAAAAAAACGCCCCGCAAACTACCTTTCAAAAACACAAAATTTCGTAGTTACTGTAACCGATAAGGAGCTTTTAAATGCCACGGGCGGTATAGTTCAGGGTATGTCTGGCAGTCCGATTTTACAAAACGGTAAGCTGATAGGTGCTGTAACCCACGTGCTTGTAGATAACCCCGAAAAAGGCTACGGTATCTTTGCTGAAAATATGCTCGAAACAGCGCAAGGAGTTGCAGAAGAACAACAAATGAAAGAAGCTTCGTAAAAAAGCCTCCCTTGCCTAAAGGGAGGGGGACCAACCGATAGGTTGGTGGAGGGATATTAATATTTAGAAAGAATCCCCTCGCCACGCTATCGCGCGGCCCTCTCCCCTCTAGGCGAGGGGAGCTTTTTTTATGTTGCAATTTAGGCAATGTTCTACTGATATTCGATTTATAAATATTGATAACAAAAAATTATTATGATATACTTAATTCAAAGATGGTTTATCGGAGTGGGTTTATGCTAGGTGAAAGAATATATTTTTATAGAAAACAAATGGATCTTTCTCAAAAAGAATTAGCGGCACTGCTTAATGTAACAAATAAGGCTATTTCAAAATGGGAAACAGGTGCTGCACTACCTAAATCTGAAACAATAATTGAATTAGCTAAAATATTTAATGTGTCTTCCGACGAGCTATTGAACTTAGCCAATAGATCAAAAGAGCAAAAAACACATGTGCCTACTAGTTTAAAAGAACTATGTGAACAAACCACTGATTATTTACAAAAGAAAATGCCGAAAAATGAAAAACCGAAATTCAAGTTTGAATTTAGCGTAGGCATCTCAAAATTTTATATTATAACTATAGCTTTGATTTTCGCTTTTTGTATTATTGGTTTATTGGTTGTTGCGTTTAGTTTTTGGGATGCTATAAGCGAAATTTTTGATATATATTTTTGGTTGGCGTTTGAGTTCTTTGCTGCTTTTGTATTTTCAGGATTTTATACCGGCTTGTTTTATTTTATTTATTTTTTTAAAACTTTTCCGACAGCATTAAAAGTGTCGAGTATTCTTTTATTCACAATAACATTTGTTGTGATTTTTTATGGTGGTATTATTCTTTTAATACCTACTGTGATTAAATCAATTAAATTACTGATTCGTAATAAAAAGGAGAAATATAATGGTGAACAATAATGTTAATAACATAATTGCTTCTTGCAACAAAAAATTTAATATATCGCTTGCTGTTGCCTTAATTATTTCATTTTTGATTTTATTTTTTAATATTAATATTGTTTTAAAAATTTTGTTTGCGGTTTGTTTTTTCTTTGCCATTGTTTTTATATCATCAACTGTTATTAAAAGCAAATACATAAATCCAATTTTAAATAATGAATTGAATCCGCAAAAATATTATACTGTAATATGCGGCACACATAATGCCACTAAATATGCGATAGATGAGATGATGGTTGCTTATTTTATGCACGATTATAATGCGGTGATAAATATATGCAATTTAAAACTAGAAGATAAAAAGACAAGAAATTACAAGTATCTTTTTATTCAGTACCTGGCACGCACGTATTTTGATTTGGGAGATTACGAAAACCTAAAGGCAACTTGCGAAAGGTTTGAGAGTGAATTATCTAAAATTAAAAATTTAAAATCTGCCAAGAGAACAAAAAATGCATTTGGAAATCCTATAAAATATTATGAAAGCTATCTGTCTGCCGATTTTAAAGATTGTAAAGAGCAGTATAAACGGTTAATTGACGATGGTATTATTCTAAACAATAAATTGCAAAAAATAGCAGCATATTATCTATATGCGATAGCATGTTATAAGCTTGGTGAGCTTGAGGAAGCAAAAACACATTTTATGATAATAGTAAACGAAGCACCGCTGTTATGTTATTGCGAAACGGCTAAAAACTATATAAATGCAATCGATAATAACCAAGAGTTTGATTTAGAAAAACGAAGCATAGAAATTGATCCAAATTATGAAATTCCACAGGGTAAGGCTGTTATGCCAGATAAAAAAGGTGTCGCAATTGGAATAATTGCAATAATATTATTAGCAGTAATTATTTGTATAGTTTCGGTAAACGTCGCTCCGTCAACTCCTGAGAAAACTCTCAAAAATAATGAAGGAATGACAGAACTGATTTTTACCTATGAGGCAAACAAAGAAAAAGATTTGTTTTGTTTTTATAATACAAGAAGGAATGGTTTATCAGTAGCCTTTTTGGAATGCACAGGCGAAGACAAATATAAAGTTGGTGTTACTTTGAATGGAATATTTCCTGACTGTAAAGGGGAAATAGGAGTTGCAAAAAGTGACATAATTATTGAGTTTGCAGTGTACTACAATATATATGATATTCCAACAAATAATTTAGGCGTAAAAGAATTTTTAGCGGAAAAAGGTACAGCTTATTTTTGCATAACCTCTGTCAGAAATGAAAATGTCACCTTTTCACATACATCATATTCATCTTTGAATGAATATGATGAAATAAGTTCAATGTTTGCAAATTTTTAAAATATATTGTTCCTAATATAACACGTATCAACCAATATAGAATTCCTATAATACAAAGAAATCGTGCCAAATCGGTGCGGTTTCTTTGCGTTTAAGGGGAATTTAAAAATTATCGGCACAAAAATATGTTGGTCCTATATTGACACACTCGTGTCAGGTAGCCCAATTTTGCAAAACGGTAAGTTGATAGGTGCTGTAACCCACGTGCTTGTAGATAACCCCGAAAAAGGCTACGGTATCTTTGCTGAAAATATGCTCGAAACGGCGCAAGGTGTAGCTGAAAGCAATAAACTAAAAAATGCATCATAAACAAACGCCTCCCTACGCGCAGGGAGGCGTTTTAATTATTCCATATTTAACTCAATGAATGAATCGTTAAAATAGATGGTGTTGGTGGCTGTTTTCGTTTCGGTAACTTCTGCCCAATGACCTTTAACGTTCGCGTGCGGTACGTAAACCCCGCCATGTGAAGAAATATCTATTCTTACTTTTCCTTTTCTTTTTACAGTAAAGGCAATCGGCGGAGTGAACAAATCAATGGTGATTTGTTCGCCTGCTTTATAATCTTCTTTTAAATTGGTAAGTGAGGTTATTGTTTCGGTAAGGTTATAAGCTACGTCGTTTTCGACAAAATACACTCGTATAAAAAATGCGGTGTCATCACAATCGGAGCTTACTGTCATATGCCATCTGATTTTACCGAGAAAGCTTTTTTCTTCGGTGAATTCCTCCGATATGAAGGACAATACACCGCTGTTAGCACCTATTTCATTAGCCTTATATATACTATGGTACTTATAGGAAACCGATGGGTTTTCGGGGTCGTAAACGTAGGATAGGCTTTTTGGGGTCTTACAGGGTGAGGGAAGCAGAGCGTTATTTTCACCTAAATATAGGCGCAAATGATTTTGACAAAGCACTGGGTAACAACTTGTTTTCCAAGTGTCTTTACCAATCGAATAATAGGTCAATTTACCTTTTTCAGCATAGGGATAAGACTTGTTTTCACGAATGCTGTTAAACCACTTAACGGCATAATCATTAGGAATATTTCCGTTTTCTAAAGGATATTCTGCATTAGATGAAACGGAGGTGGCATGTCCCCAAGGTCCCACAATAAATGCAGAATTACTTTTAGTGGCCTTAGGGAGGCGCTCCCACATTGAGAACATACCTTCAATATAAAAATCATACCAGCCTTCGGTAAAAAGAACAGGAATTTTAAGATTATCAATTGCGTGGGTTCTCGGGTCGTTTTCCCAAAATTCACCGTATTTATCATTTAACAACAAATTGGTGTAGTGCGGATATTCTGTGCCTAAAACGCGTTTTGCTATGTCTTTATAAGGTCTTATAACCGCACCTTCCAAGCTCTGTTCCGGAAACTCACGTTTTATCATACGGAGCCACCAACGTAAATTGCAAAAATTATAACAGCAACCGTTACGGTAGTTTCTGAAATACATGCGATCGGTTTGTAGGTTGAGTATTGCACCTTTAATATCGTCGGGGTTGGTATCTAAATAACATAGATGTACAGTAGAAAGATAACTACCGCCATAAAGGTATATCTCGCCGTTATAAATATCAAGCTTTCTGATTATCTCAAGACTGTTTAGCCCATCGTTTCTTTCGTCATACGGAATGCACACACCTTCGCTGTCACCTCTGCCACGACAATGTTGCAGAATGGTGGCATATCCGTTATTTATGAATGGGTTATTTTCATATTCTGCTATGTTGTGTGCAATATTATTGTGTGCGTTTTCATAAGGCGTTCTGACGAATACAATCGGAAATTTTTCTTTGCCTTTGGGTGTGACTATTCTTGTGTAAAGCTTAACGCCGTCGGGCATAGTGAAATAATCTTCTGTGATTTTTACTTTTTCATTTTCAGTAATAATGGGGTACATAAATTTATCCTCCTATATGGAACCTACTTAAAAGTATTGGAAATGTAATACAGCAAAAAATGTTGAGATTAGTGCAAGGCTTGCACCGATTTTACAATTCTCATTAACAAGTTTCGGAAAAACAACTGTGTTAAGACCGCAAGGGAGAGAATAAAATAAAACCGCAGTTTTCACCAAATACGTTTCACAAAACGCATTTAATAGTAATCCTAACAAATGGCAATGAGTATTATCAAAATTAAAGCCTGACTAAATATACTTATCATAAAACTCACCTGAACTCAATTATATGAACATATCCTTTTTGTGTAAATAGAAAAATCATAACAATATGGAATTTTTAAAACAAATATTGACAGATAATGAGATGTATTATATAATTTTGCAGGTGATTTTATGTTCGACAATATAGAAAAATTAGAAATAATCAATGCATTATACGGCGTTTCAAGCCTACGCAAACGATTTGAGAACAGGCTGTATCACGCATTGATATTTAAGATCGATGGTGAAAGCATATATACATTTAACTCTAAAAAAATCACGCTAAAAGAAGGTAATGTGCTTTTTATACCCAGGGGGGCGAGTTATTTGGTAACTCAAACATCTTCGGGGGAAAGTCATTATGCATTGATTAACTTTGTTTCATCTTCACTGGATGCCTGCCCGCATTTATACACTTGCGGTTCCTTTGATTATTTTAAGCATGCTATTGACGGTATGATAAGGGCATCTCTTTTTAATGATGATTCGGGAAAGTTTGAGAAATTATCGTTGTTTTATAAAATTATAGCTGTTTTGTATCACAACGACAGAAAAAAATATTGCGGTTCAAATACAAAGGGAATCATAAAGCCGGCAATCGATTATTTGGAAACTCGGATTTTTGATTCAAACTTAAAAGTGGCAGATTTGCACACTATGTGCAATATATCGGATACATATTTTCGCCAAATTTTTATATCTGTATACGGTGTTTCTCCTAAAAAACATGTGCAAAACAAAAGGCTGGTTCAAGCTAAAAACATATTGGATAGCGGTGCCTATACACATATATATGAAGTGGCTAATGCTGTGGGATTTAACGACGCCTTATACTTTAGCAAATCATTTAAGAATAAGTACGGGTATTTTCCTTCAAGAAGTGAAATCGTGGATTAGCGTTAGTTGGTCCTATATTGACACACTCGTGTCGGGTAGTCCAATCATCCAGAACGGCAAACTGGTGGGTGCAGTGACCCATGTGCTTGTAGATAACCCCGAAAAAGGCTACGGCATCTTTGCTGAAAATATGCTCGAAACCGCACAATCCGTAGGGCAGAGGCTTGCTCCTGCCGAAAAAATAAAAGATGCATCATAACTGAAAAAAGCATCCCGATTATTTTCGGGATGCTTTTCTGTATTGTGACGGTCGAAGTCCAACATGTGTTTTAAAAGCTTCTGAAAAATGGTAAGGATCGGAGAAACGCAGTTTTTCGGATATTTCATATATTGTGTCATTAGATGATCTCAACATTATCATGGCGATACGTATTCTTGATTGAATGATATATTGATGGGGAGTTATTCCATAGGTTTGTTTAAAGGTCCTGATGATATGCTCCTTGGTATAGGAGAAATGCTTTGCGACATCACTTAGATGTAGGTTTTCCATAATATGAAAGTCCAGATATGAGCGTATTGCCTCCACTGTCTCGGAGGTAGCAGCTTTATTTTCTTTATTGTGGGAAAGAAACTGAACGAGTTTTAAAAACTCCTGTGTAGTTTTCTCTTCATATATATTCGGGTTAGTGTTTTCACGGCATACTGATTGGATTTCCTCAAGAATATCTGAACTATCTGTGTTTTTAAAAACAATAACATCTTGCAGCTCGTAAATATTGATAAGCGCTTTGGAAAGTTTACCTTTAAAATTTATCCAGATGCGTTCAAACTGATTATCGGGATTGGAATAGTAAATTTGATTTTGCCCCTCTAAAAGCAAAAAAGAATCCCCTTGATTTACAGTGAAAATCTTATCGTCACAGATGATTACGCCGGAGCCAGATAGAACATATTGGAAGCAAGAAACGGGAGAGCACATTCTCAATTGATAACAAGGAGTACCTGCGTAAGTCTTTCCGTATTCGGTGATATAGAATAGGCGCTCATTATTCGTTTTCGGCGCTATAAATTTTTCGGTATTTGCGGGTGTTTCCAGATCAATAATATCCATGTGGTTTCCTCCTTTGCTATTATTATAATCTTATCACATTATATCCAAAATATCAATATTTTGTATTTTTGAATAAAAAATCTAATAACTTTTTGCATTTATAATCAGTTTTTTTGTTGTATAATAAGAAAAAATGTGGTGATAGCATGGAAAAAACAGTAGAAATTAAAGCGGATAATTATATTTCGAAAGTTAATCTCTCTAAGGGCGCCAACTGCATAAGTCTAATAAACAAAAAATACGGGGCAAATATACTTAGAGAACCGAATTATTTAAGTAAAATAGAAAATCCGTATGTATACGGTATGACTATTTTGTATCCTGCTAACAGGATTAGCGGAGGCGAATTCTTATTTGAGGGCAGAAACTACAAGTTACCTATAAACGAGCCTCAAACCAACTGCCATTTACACGGCAATATACATAGTGCGGCATTTGAGGTCGTTGAAAAAGGCGAGAATTTCGTAAAATGCGGTTATAAGCAAAATGAAGCTGTACAGTGCCCTTGCGCTTTTAAAATTGAAATGTCCTATTTTTTAAGCGCTAAGGGATTGGAACAAAGGACAGAAATTTTTAATTTATCCGACCACACCATCCCAAATTTTTTAGGTTTCCACACAACCTTCAATATCCCGTTTGTTGCAAATTCATCTGCCGAAAATATAACCGTAAAGGCAGACGTGGGGGAAGAAATTGAGAGGGATATGGAAACCTATCTTCCTACAGGCAATATTTTGCCGGAAGATGATATTACTTGCAAAATAAAAAATGCTACGTTTTATCCCTTTGGAAGAAAAATCAGTCGGCATTACAGGTCTTGCGGCGACGGTATTATGGAGATTGCGGATAATAAAAACAGATTGAAAATCGTTTACGAAAATGATAAAAAGTTCGCCTGGAGAATGATATACAACGGTAACGCGGATCAATATATCTGCTTAGAGCCTATGACAAGTATGGCGAATTGTCAAAACTCTCCGTTTGATAGAGATTTTGCGGGTTTTGACTCCATAGAAACGAATACTTCAAAGGTGTATATATCAAAAATTAGAATGGAGGAATTTTAGTTATGAAGATAACTTGGCTCGGGCAGGCAGGTCTCCTTTTCGAAACAGGAGATAAGAAAATTATCGTTGACCCGTATCTGTCGAATAGCGTTGAAGCCATAGATCCGAGCAAAAAACGCAGGGTGGCGGTTAATGGAGCCTTTTTAAAAATTAAGCCAAATATTATTTTGTTGACCCACGATCATCTGGATCATACCGATCCAGAGACACTTGCTCACTATTTAACGGAAGATAGTAATGTTTGCGTATTGGCTTCCGGAAACGCTTGGTTAACAGTGCGCAAGTTTGGCGGTAATAATAATTATGTTCAGTTTAACCGTCATACGCAGTGGACTGAAAACGATATTCGATTCACTGCGGTTAAGGCTGAACATTCCGACACAGATGCTATAGGGATTATTATGGAGGCGGAGGGCAAAAAGTATTATATTACGGGGGATACACTGTATAACGATGATATTTTTGCAGACCTGCCGCAAGACATTGACTATGTATTTTTACCCGTAAACGGCAAAGGTAATAATATGAATTTATGTGATGCCGCAAGATTTTGTGAGCAAGTCGGCGCTAAAGCCGTACCTTTGCATTGCGGTTTGTTCGATAGTATTGATATGCATTCATTTGAATATGAAAATAAATTTGTTCCGGAATTTTATAAGGAGGTTATTTTATGAAAATTACTCGACTGGAAATTATAAAGGTTAAGCCGCGCTGGATGTTTCTTAAAATGCATACAGATACCGATATTTACGGATTGGGAGAGCCTGTTTTAGAGGGTCATTGCAATGCGGTCGAGGCTGTAATAAAAGAGTTTGAAGAATATCTTATTGGTAAAGATCCTATGCGTATTGAGCATCATATACAAGCCCTTTATCGCGGAGGATTTTACCGTGGCGGTCCCCTTATGCTTTCTGCTATCAGTGGCATTGAACAGGCTATGTGGGACATTAAAGGTAAGTATTATAACTGCCCTGTTTATGAAATGTTGGGTGGCAAATGCAGAGATAAAATTCGTATGTATACACATATAAAAAGGGCAGGAGTTGCAGGTGAATTTCCTATAGAGGAGATGCTTTCAATTGCTGAAGAAAGGTTAAAGGATGGATATACTGCTCTTAAATATTCCATTATCCCACCGATAAAAGCAATAGAAAATCCCCAAAATATTGAAAAACATATTAAACGGTTTGCAAGTGTTCGGGAAAAGATAGGAAACAGCGTGGATTTGGCTATAGATTTTCATGGCAGGGTTTCGCCGGCGACTGCGACCATACTCATTGAAAAATTAAAACCGTATAACCCGATGTTTGTTGAAGAACCCTGTTTACCTGAAAATGTTGATTGTATGGTGAATATTTCACATAAAACGATTGTGCCCATAGCCGCAGGAGAAAGACTTTTTAGTAAATGGCAGTACCGCGAACTTATAGAAAAGCAGGCAGTAAGCATTATCCAACCTGATATATGTCACGTGGGTGGTATTTATGAAGGCAGAAAATTAGCTGCTATGATTGAGATGTATTACGGTACGGTAGCGCCGCATAATCCCTTAGGTCCCATTTCTTTGGCTTCCTGCATCCAACTTGATACCTGCATTCCGAATTTCCTTGTTCAAGAACATCCAGGTAATCCGGATAAGTCAGATTTAGGCGTAGGCTACATAAAAGAACCGTTTGTTATCAAGAATGGGTATATAGATGTGCCCACTAAGTCAGGGCTTGGAGTTGAACTTGACGAGGAAGCAATAAAGGATAAGATTTATGACGGAAATTGGACGACCCCCCGTCAGTATTATGAAGACGGCAGCAATGCAGATTGGTGAGGATTAATTATGGAAAAATCAGTTTTGATAACAGGCGCCGCTTATGGTACGGGATTTGCCATAGCAGAGCGGTTTGCAAAGGAAGGATATACTGTTTTTATAACCGGACGAGATGGTGAGATGGTGGAAGATGCAGCGAAAACTCTTTCGGAAAAGTACGGTATATATGCAAAAGGATATCGGACTTCACAGTTCAATCAAGAAGAAACTCTCTCCCTCTTTGATGATATTAAAAACAACGGATATCTTTTAGATTCTATTGTACTTAATGCGGCAAATTTGGGAATAAATCAAGAGAGCTTATCTGTTGATATTGAGGAGTTTGCAGGTGTATACAAAATTAATGTCTTTTGGAACTTTATGATGGTAAGAGAAGCCGCAAAGCAAATGAAGGAAAAGGGCAATGGTTCTATTGTGTTTATAACATCAAATTCTGCTTTAAGGGTAACCGAAAACCGTTGCGCCTACTGTTCTTCCAAAAGCGCTATACTTGCAATGTCAAAATCCTTTGCTGTGGACCTTGGAAAATACGGAATTCGCTCAAATTGCGTCTTACCGGGTATGATTAAAACTGAGCGGTGGGAGAAAAATGTAAACAACTGCAAATATTATCTTGCAAATTATACGCCGATAGAGGATATCGCCGATTTTGAAGATGTGGCAAATGCGGTATGGTATTTTGCAAGTGAGCAGTCAAAGAATACAACGGGAGCGGAATTGGTTGTTGACGGTGGTATGTTAGCGCAGTTAACGCCCAATATTAACCGTGAACTTTGGAAAGAATAAACAATATGTAAAGGGCGAAAAATATGATTGAAAGTTTCAGAAATAGTTTAAAAGAAGGCGTTGTGGGAATTTTTTCTAAAACAGAAGACCCTGCTTTTGTGGAAGCAATGGGTTATGCCGGTGCGGATTTTATCATAATAGATTTGGAGCACGGCCCTAACACTATAAGGTCTGCGCAAAATCTTATAAGAGCGGCGGAAATATCAGGGGTTTTTCCCATTGTCCGTGTCAAAGAAGATAATCCTTCCGTTATATCAGAAGCGTTGGATATATGCGCAAAGGGTATCCAAATTCCACAAATAACTAATAAAGAAGCAGCAGAAATGGTTATTAAAAGAGCCAAGTTCAGTCCTTTGGGCGAAAGGGGAGTTTGCCGCTTCGTTCGCGCTGCGGGTTATTCATCTAAGGATAGATTTGAATATTTCAAAGAGGCGAACGATATTGTTATTATTGTGCAGATAGAAGGTCAAGAGGGGATAGATAATCTTAATAAAATTCTTGAGGTTGAGGGGATTGATGTTATATTTATCGGCCCCTATGATTTATCTCAATCTTTAGGTGTCGTAGGTGATATTGATAATCCCTTGGTCGAAGAAAAAATGCTTGAGATTATTAACAAATGTAGGGATAAAAACATTGCCGTTGGTACATTTACGGATACTGTTAAAAATGCAAGTAAATGGCGAAATTTAGGCGTAAGCTATATAGCATATTCTGTGGACGTAGGGATTTTCCATGACGCTATTAAGAATAAAATAGGGGAAATTAAAAACGACTGATTTGGCGTACGTTTATAAAGAGCAATTTCGAGAAATGTTGGTCCTATATTGACTCACTCGTGTCTGGCATCGTCCCGCAAAATAACGAACAATTAAAAGAAGTGTCGTAACAAAAAAACATCCCGAAATTTTCGGGATGTTTTCTTGTGGAAAATAAAAAGTCAGTGGGAATTGATGTGCATTTTTGCATAATGCTTGTAGAATTCGGTTGGCGTGAGCTTTTCATGGTGTTTAAAGAATTTCAAAAAATATTTGTATTCGGTAAAACCCGACAGTTTGGAAATCTCTTTGAGTGGCAGGTCTCCCCGTAACATTAGTCCTTTTATGTGTTCTATTCGTTTATCGTTAATATATTCCTTGATGGTTTTAGAAAAATTGGTTTTAAACAATCGATTAAGATAATCAGCGTTGTATCCGAAATGATTAGCAACCCCTTCGACGGTGATAATTCTATGGCAGTTTGCCTCAATCCAGGCGGCGATTTTTTCTGCGGTACGGTTCACTGTAGGCTGTCTGCCGCCAGAATAAAGCTCGATTAAAATCAATCTGGTCAGATAATCCATACCCTCCGACATTTTATGTGTAACACGCGCCTTTAACAGCTGACGGAAGTAAAGGGAAAAGTTATATGGGTTTTCCAACTTTCTGTGTTTCATTTCCACAGCCGCATCTATTTCACCGTACCAGTGAAGCCAGAAAAACTCTGTGTTTGTGCTGGTCTTATATCCGAAATGGCGTAGGTTCGGCTGTAAAATCAGTATTTCATCAGGCTTTAGGTGATATTCTATACCGTTTTCGTTTATATATACTTCGCCTTTGGTTACAAAGATAATTTCATTGGAATCTATCACGCGGTCAGGATGAATCCATTCGCCATTTGAAACAAATTTTCCGGCGCCACAGTTTTTAACATTCTCAAACATAGTCGGATTTTAACTCCTTTTATACACTCTGTGGGGTTGTTATCTTATAATGCACGGTTTATAATAATTATAGCAGACTTCTTCAAAGGTTGTCAACAACAAACATTAAGGAGGACATGTTAAATGAAGAATTTAGGCACAGAAAACATAAAGATAAAGGGCGGTTTTTGGAACTTTTATAATGAGCTTGATAAAAACGCAATTGTCAAAAGTGTATATGACCGCTTTAAAGGAACAGGTCGTTTTGATGCGCTGAAATGCGATTGGCGTGAAGGCAAACCAAATCCTCCTCACATATTTTGGGATTCCGATGTGGTAAAATGGATTGAGGGTGTTGGTTATATGCTTAACCATGCCGACCTGCCTGAGTGGGAAGCTAAAGCCGACGAATTGATTGATGATATTGCCGCGAATCAACGTGAGGACGGATATTTCAATTCGTATTTTCTTTCTATGGAGCCGTCAAAGATTTTTACTGACCGCAATCGTCACGAGCTTTATTGCTTGGGACACGCTATTGAGGCGGCAATTGCTTACCATCAGGCAACAGGAAAGGACAAATTGCTCAATTGTGTTCTTAAATACGTGGACCTTGTATACCGTGTGTTCATTGAGGAAAAAAGCGCCACGTTTGTTTCCCCAGGCCACGAGGAAATAGAACTTGCTCTCCTTAGATTATATAATTATCTCGGAAACGAAAAGCATCTTGAGCTTGCAAGATACTTTTTAAATCAGAGAGGAAATAACGAAATAGAGGATAACAGACCTTGGTGGCAATCTGATAGTCCTATTCGCGAAATTAAAGAAGCGGTGGGCCACGCTGTAAGAGCAGGTTATCTCTATACTGCAATGGCAATGCTTTCAAAGATTGATAGCGACGATAAGGAGCTGCGTGAGGCTTGTAATCGTATTTTCGATGACATCTCAAACTATAAGATGAGTGTTACGGGCGGCTTCGGCGCCGAGCGTTCAGGCGAAAGCTTCTCTTATAAATATGATATCACGAATAGTGATACCTACAACGAAACCTGCGCATCAATAGCAGTGGCTATGTTTGCGGGCGCTATGCAGGAAACCGCAGCGGATTCCCACTTTGGCGATTTAATCGAGCGTGTTTATTATAACGGACTTCTTTCCGGTGTATCTCTTGACGGTAAAAAATTCTTCTATACAAATCCTCTTGAAATCGACCGCAAGAAGTATAATCGCAGCACATATCAGCCTATATGTCAGCGTGTGGAGGTATTTAACTGCTCCTGCTGTCCTCCTAATGTTGTCAGGATGTTGGCATCTATCCCCCGCTATGTTTATACTATAGACGGCAACAATGTGTACTGCAATCAGTTTATGAGCAGTGACGCTCGTTTCGAAATCGACGGTGAAGAGGCTGTTCTGACACAGACCACCGATTATCCCAATGATGGTGTTATAAATTTCGAGTATCACGGCAAGCCCATAACCTTATATGTAAGAATTCCCGAATGGTGTGTTGAATATAAAGGCGAAACCGAAAACGGATATGCAAAATTTTCACTTAATGATGGGGATAGCGTAACCGTTGAGTTGCCTATGGTAACCCACTTTATCGAGGCAAATCCTTACGTTCAGGATGACTCGGGTAGATGTGCTGTACAGCGCGGTCCCATTGTATACTGTATGGAAGAGCTTGACAACGGCGAAAATCTTCGCGATATTACCTTGCTTGATAATGGTTCTGTCAAGGTGATTAATGAGGAAGGAATTCCGGCTCCTGTAATTTATATGGATGCCTGTCGTCGTCCCGCTTCTGATAAATTATATTCTATTAGGAGCAACGAGCGAATTGGATTTACTGCCAGACTCATACCATATTTCTCCTTTGCAAACCGCGAAGCAAGTGATATGCTTGTGTGGACAATGGTTAAGTAATTTGTTGGGCGTATTATAATACGTATAAGCAAACATATAATTTCTATAATACAAAGAAACCGCACAATCGGTTGCGGATAATGTAGTGAAATGTGGCGTGGGTGTCCGATAGACACCTCTGCCAAAAAACGCAGACCGAGCCGACAGGCGAGACCTTGATGCCCCATTTGAAAGATGCATAGTAAATTAAAACAGCAAGTCAAACGACTTGCTGTTTTGTTATTCTATTCCTAATAACCAACCGACAGACACCTTTAGTATGTTTGATAATTCACGAAGCTCATAGTCAGCTACAAATCTTGTGCCGATTTCAATTCTTGATATGCTGTCACGCTCAATAATAATACCGTTAATTTGAAGTTGTGCGGCTAAATCGCTTTGTGTGAGTCTTAATTTGCACCTTGCTTCGTGAACTCTATCTCCGCAAATGTTTTTCTTGCCATTATAATCATAAATTTTCATACAATTATCATCTCCCAAAATATGTTAAAGATACGAATTTATCTTGACATTAGCATATTTTGTCGTTATAATTGTGTTAAAGATAAGAATTTATTGAAATTTCTTTAAAATTCGACTTATTTTATCTAAAACTTTTTAGGAGATGAAACAATGGCACCGATTGCCGAGATCATCAAGTATGAAGGCGATAATAGTACCTTCATATGGAAGCATCCATGCGAGGATTTTAACACGACCACTCAGTTGATCGTGCACGAAAGTCAAGAAGCCATTTTCTTTATGAATGGACAAGCTCTTGATCTATTCGGCCCCGGACGGCACACACTTGAAACTCAAAACATCCCGCTACTTAGGAAATTTATCAACATTCCAACCGGCGGTGAAACACCTTTCCACTGCGAAGTTTATTTTATCAATAAAACTGAGCAGATGGCAATTAAATGGGGTACTGACAGTAAAGTTCAGTACGTTGAGCCTACATATAAGTTCCCGTTATCAATCGGTGCATCCGGTGAAATGGCACTTAGCGTGGAGGATTCCCGAAAACTGCTTGTAAAACTTGTTGGCACCGAACGTGTTCTTGATAGAAATCAACTTACTACATTCTTCCGTGCTTTCTTGATGACAAGGGTTAAAACCTACATCGCACAGGAAATGAAAGCAAGTGCTATCAACATCTTTGAGATTGATGAAAGTCTTGAAGTTTTCTCTAAGGGGATTCAGGCACGTTTACTTGGTGATTTTGAAGAATACGGCGTAACGTTAAACCGTTTTTTCGTAACTACCATAGTTAAGCCTGACGGAGATCCACAATATGAAAAATTCAAAGAACTGCACTTCCGTCAATATGCGGATATTGCAGAAGCAAAATTAAAGCAACAAACCGATGTGATTTATGCTCAGACAGAAGCGCAAAAGACGGTCATTGAGTCGCAGGCATTGGCTCAAAAACGTGCAACTGAAGGTTACACATATCAGCAAGAACGTGGCTTTGATGTTGCTGAACACGCTGCTCAAAACGAAGGCATCGGTGAGTTCACCAATATGGGTATCGGGCTTGGCGTTATGTCTGGTATCGGCGGGACTGTTGGTGGTATGGTCGGCGGTGCTGTGAACGATGCTTTTGCAGGAGTTGCGGTGCAACCACAAACAGTTGGCAACACCTTCTGTGACAACTGCGGTGCGAAGTTAACACCCGGTGCTACTTTTTGTGATGAGTGTGGAACTCCGCAGTCACAGCCGGATACTTGTAGTAACTGTGGTTTTAAGTTTATTAAACCCGGTAAATTCTGTCCTAAATGTGGCAGTAAAAGGGAGGGTTTATAAATGAGGAAAAATAAAGGTATGGCGTATGCCGTATTAGCAATAGCTTTTGTGCTTTTTAATGTAATTTCCTTTGCAATACCAACAGCTAAAACAGCAACATTTTGGATTGCTTATGTATTTACCGCCGTTGCTTTTGCTTTGCAGATTGCTATTTGGAAGTTTGCATTTAAGGGTACAGATACTTTAAAGAGCAAATTCTTTGGTATTCCATTAATCTCTGTTGGAATTACGTATTTAATCGTTCAAATTATTGCATTTGCAGTATTTATGGCACTTCCATTAACGGCAAGTTGGATTGCCATCGTAGTATGCGCATTGATACTTGGTATTTCCGCAATCTGCTTGATTGGTACGGAAACCGGAAGAGAAGAAATCAACCGTGTAGAAGAAAAAGTAGAAAAGAAAGTTTTCTATATCAAATCGTTGCAGGTTGACGTTGAAATGTTGGCAAGCACTGAAACAGATGCTGATACCAAAGCGGCACTTACAAAACTTGCCGAGAAAATTCGTTTTAGCGATCCAATGAGCAACGAAGCTCTCGTAGACCTTGAAGCAGAAATCTCTGCCAAGGTAAAAGAACTTAAAACCGCAGAAAATAAAGCGGAAATTATTAAAGGCCTTGATTCGCTCATTACCGAGCGAAATAAAAAAGCAAAATTATTAAAATAAAATTGGAGGGGTTAAAAATGAAACAATTAACTTGTGAAATGTGCGGAGGAACAGACTTAATGAAACAGGATGGCGCTTTTGTTTGCCAAAATTGCGGAATGAAGTATTCTGTTGAAGAAGCAAAGAAAATGATGATCGAGGGTACGGTAGACGTGCAAGGTACTGTAAAAGTGGATAATACCGCTTTTGTAGAGAGATACTTGCAAAATGCCCGCCGAGCTAGACAAAAAGAGGACTGGTCAGAAACCGAAAAATATTATAATATGGTCGAGCAAAATGATCCGACTAATATTGAAGCAATTTTTTATAGTACTTTTGCACGTGTAAAATCGGCCTTGTTAGAAGCAGAATCCAAAGACAAAAGACAAGGAGTTTTCAACATTTTGGTAAAAGGTGTATCCATAATAGATGATAACTATGATAATACAAAAGAAGAACATCAAAAGTTATTATTTGAAATAATGGATGATATTAAAGGGTTGAAGGCGGGGAAAATTGTCCCGACTACACATTTAGCTAATTATGAAACAAAAAATGGTTATGGTAATGTTGTAGACCGCAGTCAGCGTATTGAGAATGATTCATTGAATGTAACATATGAAATGATAAATGGAGTTATTACGGCTTACATGGATTCATTGGCTAATGTTATCGTAGAACATTCTCCAGAATCGATAAAAAAACTTTTTGTAGAAAACGTTAACTTTATTTCTATGTCATCTGAAATTCATGAAAAGGTAGCGCCGCATATTAATGGTTATAAGACACCACAACAAGCTAGTGTAGAAATCGCAAAACAAGTAAAAATGGATGATCAAACTACTAGTGCGGATGTTGATGCGCAAATAAATAAATTAGGAAAAACAATTTGTTCCATGTTTATGTCAGGTGAAGTATTGAACTCTTCTCTTAAAAATATGGTACGTGCAGAACTCAAAAAAGCTCATCCAGATGCTAAGGCACTTAAAAGTGGAAGTTGCTATGTTGCCACTGCGGTATACGGTTCTTATAACTGCCCTGAAGTTTGGACTTTGCGCCGTTATCGTGACTATACCCTTGCAGAAACTTGGTATGGTAGAGCATTTATCAAAACGTATTATGCAATCAGTCCTACAATTGTAAAATGGTTTGGTCATACCGAATGGTTCAAGAAAATGTGGCAAGGTAAACTTGACCGTATGGTTACTAAATTGCAGGCCAACGGTGTAGAATCCACCCCTTATGAAGATAAAGAGTGGTAAAGCATGTGTAATTTGTTTGTCCTAAGCTTTGCCGTAAGGCAAAACATAGTGCGACGAAGTCGCTCATAGTTTATAACTCATAACTAAAAAAAGCACAGGTGACCGCTTGTCACCTGTGCTTTTATCATTTACAACAAATTTTTATAATATAGTCCTCTTGTGAAATCTTTTGGCGCAGTACCGCCGTTTATATAAGCATCAATTACCTCGGTTATTTCCTCTTTGCTTTCATCGGTAAACCATAGCAATATAAAATCAAAGGCGTTAAGGTCTTCCTTTTTATCTGCAAGGAACAAAGGGGTGGAGTTTAAAAGCTCCACTGCCTTTCCGCCACGGCATTCTATGGGAAAGTCAATATTCTTGCGGTCTGTGATAGTTCCATTTTTATCACATTCCTTGCAGGTCCTACCGTTTTTAAGAGGACAATTTTTTGTTATCATCAAGGGAATTCTGCCGTAAACAAGGATTCCTTTAGGTATGGGGGAGCAAAGAGATTTTGCATCCTCCATTTTAATTTCTGCCGAAAGGGTAAGCATATCAGCGCCAAGGTTACTAAAGTATGATAGGCTTTCGCTGTTGCATATATTAAGCCCTGCGCCTCCGATAACCTTTAACCCTAAATCATTGGAAATTTTAAGAGAAGCAAGATTTCCGCAAAGAGCATAAGTAAAGCCCTTTTCCTTAAATAGAGAAAGCTGTTTTCTTAACTGCTCCTCGTTATCTATCCATCGGGGGATTTCTGCAATAAGCTCCTTTGTGGGAAGTATTAGGGGGAGAGGCTTATCGGTTGGGAAAGCCACGCCCCAAACCTTATCAAGCGTATCGGGTATATTGTTTATATCACCGAATCGGGCTATAATTTTTTGTGTGATAGGGCGGGGGGAGGTAGCGCATTCTTCGGGAGTCCACTTGGCATCACACTCTCTTTGAGAGCTTTGGCGCTTTAAGGTAAGCTCTTCAAGAAGCTGCCTTCTCATATCGTTAAGGGTAGAAGCGCTTACAAATAAGCCCTCATCAATATCTATTTTTATATCCTCTACAAAATAGGGAGTGCCTCCGCATTTTGAAAGAGATTTTTCGATATTTTCTTTTGTTACTGCTCTGTTTTGAGCAAGCTGTGGAACATCTCCCACTATTATAAGGTTGTGCTCTTTATCATTTAGTTCAACCGTTATGGGATTATCCCGCTTTATTTTAGCCGAAATATTTATTGCAACGCTTTGCAGTTCGTTTCTGTAAAGGTTGTGGATGGTGGCAAAGGTCTTGTTATCTGCGGCAAGAACATCATCCTTGGTTCTGATGCCGAACATATCCTTGCCTAAATTTTCAGTAAAATATCCATCTGTAAAGCCTGAACGGGAAAATACACTGTTTAAAGAGCCTTCAAGCTCTTGTGATATGTTTTCACCTTTAACGGCTGATTTAATATAAGCCGTTGCCGCCGCAACATACTCAGGTCTTTTCATTCTGCCTTCTATCTTTAAAGAGGCGACGCCCATGTTTTTAAGCTTATCTATATGTTCAACAAGAGAGAGGTCCTTAAGGCTTAAATCATAGCCTGTGCCGTTTGAAGCCTTAAAGGGAAGTCGGCAAGGACCTGCGCAAAGACCTCGGTTTCCGCTTCTGCCGCCTAAAACAGAGGAAAGAAGGCATTGACCTGATACGCACATACAAAGCGCCCCGTGAACAAACACCTCTATCTCCATATCAAGCTTCTTGGCGGCTGCGCATAAATCGCTTAATTGCTTTTCACTCATTTCTCTTGCCGCAACAACGCGTGTAAAACCAAGCTCTTTAAGATAGGGAAGGGCGCTCACAGAATGAACGGTCATCTGGGTTGAGCCGTGAAGATTAAGTTTAGGTATATTATCCTTTAAAATCTTAGCAAGACCTAAATCAGCAATAATAATTCCGTCAATACCCGACTTATAAGCTTCCTTAGCAAGATTAAAGGCATCTCTAAGCTCGTGTTCTTTAATCATTATATTAAGAGTAAGATATACTTTTACATTTCTAATATGGCAATAGCTTATGGCAGATTTAAGCTCATTCTTATCAAAATTATCCGCATTTCTTCTGGCGCTGAAATTCTTGGCGCCTAAGTAAACCGCATCAGCCCCCGACCTTACGGCAGCCTCTAAAGCTTCTTTTGAGCCAACGGGGGATAACACTTCCGGATAAAAAGCCATATTCTCACTCCTTGTCATAGCTACTAACAAAATAATACCAAATTTCAGTTTGTATTTCAACCGAAAAAGCATTATTTTACGGCAAGAAGATTAGTCGTGGAAAAAATTTGAAAAAAATATCAAAAAAGGCTTGACTTATTTTCTGATTTGTCCTATAATTATGAATTACTAATGATGATGGGGGATTTTGCGCCTTTTTTTAGAAAACGATGGTAAAAAAGCCTCGAAAAAGCGCTAAAAACCTACTATTATCAACACTTGCGGTGTGCACCGTAAAATTATTTTAGGAGTGATTGTAAACCTATGGAGCCAACTAAAATGGTTAAACCTATCCAATTGGGTAATAACACTCGTATGACATTCTCTAAAATCAATGAAGTTATCGATACTCCTAACCTCATTGAGATTCAGAAAGACTCATACAACTGGTTTATAACCGAAGGTTTAAGAGAAGTCTTTAAGGATATGTCATCAATTACCGATTATAGCGGTAATCTGGTGCTAAGCTTTATTGATTATCGCATTGATGAGCAGCCCAAATATGATGTAACTGAGTGTAAGGCAAGAGATACCACATACTCAGCTCCTCTCCGTGTAACTGCACGACTGCTTAACAATGAAACCGGCGAGATTAAGGAAAGCGAAGTATTTATGGGCGATTTCCCGCTTATGACCGAGGCAGGTACCTTTGTTATAAACGGTGCGGAACGTGCCATTGTTTCCCAGTTAGTTCGTTCTCCCGGTGCTTATTATGCTTATAAGGTAGAAGAAAAAACCGGTAAAAAGCTTTATTCATCCACTATTATTCCTAATCGTGGTGCGTGGCTTGAATATGAGGCTTCTATAAATGATGTGCTTTATGTTCGTATTGATAAGAACAGAAAGCTTCCCATTACTACATTTATCAGAGCTTTAGGCGTTGACACCAATCAGGATATCCGTGAGCTTTTAGGTGCGGACGAGCGTTTGGAGGTCACCTTTGAGGCTGATGAAACCAAAACAGTTGAAGAGGCTTTGGTTGAGGTTTATAAGAAGCTTCGCCCCAGTGAGCCTGTAACCATCGAGGGTGCGAAATCTTATATTGAGCAGTTATTCTTCGATGTTCACAGATATGACCTTTCACGAGTTGGCCGTTATAAGTATAACAAAAAGCTTGCTATCGGCGCCCGTGTAAGAGGCAAGGTTCTTGCCCGTCCCGTTGTTGATCCTATGACGGGTGAGATTATCGCTGAGCCTGATACCACTGTTTCTAAGGAGCTTGCAGCTCTTATTGAAGCCAAGGGTGTTTCCGAGGTATATGTAAATGTTCAGGATTCTGAGGGCAGAGTAAATGAGGTTAAAATTCTTTCCAACGGAATGGTTGACCTTAAGGATTTTGTTGACTTTACTGCAGAAGAGCTTGAGCAGTTAGACCGTGACGGTATAAATGAAAAGGTTAGCCTTGCCGTTCTTAAGGAAATTCTTGATGAGAATCTATCTAAGGAAGAACTTAAGGCAGCTTTGGTTGAGGCAGCAGATGCCCTTATTCCTAAGCATATCGTTCTTGATGATATTTTTGCATCGGTTAACTATTATATCGGTCTTTATAATGATATTGGAAGCATTGATGATATAGACCATCTCGGTAACCGTCGTATCCGTTCTGTAGGCGAGCTTTTACAGAATCAGTTCAGAATCGGTTTCTCAAGAATGGAGAGAGTAGTTCGCGAAAAGATGACTCTTCAGTCTCAGGATAGCGAAAACATTACTCCTCAGTCACTTATAAATATAAGACCTGTTGTGGCAGCTATAAAGGAGTTCTTCGGTTCATCTCCTCTTTCTCAGTTTATGGACCAGACAAACCCCTTATCAGAGCTTACCCACAAACGTCGTCTTTCAGCGCTTGGTCCCGGAGGTCTTTCCCGTGACCGTGCATCCTTCGAGGTTCGTGACGTTCACTATACCCACTATGGCCGTATGTGTCCTATCGAAACACCTGAAGGTCCTAACATCGGTCTTATATCTTACCTTGCTACCTATGCAAGAATAAATAAGTATGGCTTTATTGAGGCTCCCTTCCGCCGCGTTGACGTTGAAACAGGTAAGGTACTTGATGAGGTTGTATATATGACCGCCGATGAAGAAGATGATTACATCGTAGCTCAGGCAAATGAGCCTCTCGATAAGGATGGCTTCTTCGCCAATAAGAAAGTTAATACCCGTTTCCGTGACGGATTTATGGAAGTTGAAGCCAAGCGCGTTGAGTTTATGGATGTATCTCCTAAGATGGTAGTATCCGTAGCAACAGCTATGATTCCTTTCCTTGAAAATGATGATACCAACCGTGCGCTCATGGGCTCTAACATGCAGAAGCAGGCAGTTCCGCTACTTCGCCCTGAAAACCCCATCGTTGCAACCGGTATGGAATATAAGGCTGCTGTTGATTCGGGCGTTGTTGTACTCGCAAAGCGTGAAGGAACAGTTACCTATGTTAGTGCTACCACCATTAAGATTCGTGCTAAGAATGGCGAGATTGATGAATATAACCTTATTAAGTTCTTGCGTTCTAACCATGGCACCTGTATTAACCAGAAGCCTATTGTTGCAGTAGGTCAGAAGGTTAAGGAAGGCGAGGTTATCGCCGATGGTCCTGCTACGAGCAATGGTGAAATCTCCTTAGGACGTAACGCTCTTATCGGCTTTATGACCTGGGAAGGCTATAACTATGAGGATGCTGTTCTTATCAATGAGCGTCTTGTTCGTGACGATATTTATACATCCATTCATATAGAAGAATATGAAATTGAGTCCAGAGATACTAAGCTTGGACCCGAGGAAATAACCCGCGATATTCCTAACGTGGGTGAGGATGCCCTTAAGGACCTTGATGAGCGTGGTATTATCCGTATTGGTGCCGAGGTTAAGGCAGGCGATATTCTCGTAGGTAAGGTTACACCTAAGGGTGAAACCGAGCTTACCGCAGAGGAGCGTCTGCTCAGAGCTATCTTCGGCGAAAAGGCGAGAGAGGTTAGAGATACCTCCCTTAAGGTGCCTCACGGTGAATATGGTACCGTTGTTGATGTTAAGGTATTTACCCGTGAAAACTCTTCAGAGTTAAGCCCTGGTGTAAATGTTGTTGTTCGTTGCTATATTGCTCAGAAGCGTAAGATTTCTGTGGGCGATAAAATGGCAGGACGTCACGGTAACAAGGGTGTTGTATCACGTATACTTCCCAGTGAGGATATGCCTTTCTTACCCGATGGTACTCCTCTTGATATAGTTCTTAACCCCTTGGGCGTTCCTTCCCGTATGAACATCGGTCAGGTGCTTGAGGTTCACTTAGGCTATGCCGCTAAGGCGCTTGGTTGGAATATCTGCACACCTGTATTCGACGGTGCTCACGAGTCAGATATCCGCGAATGCTTTAAGATGGCAGGTATGTCTGAGGACGGTAAGGTTCAGCTTTATGATGGTCGTACAGGCGAGCCCTTCGATAATCCGGTAACCGTAGGTTATATGTATTATCTTAAGCTTCATCACCTTGTTGATGATAAGATTCACGCCCGTTCTACAGGTCCATACTCACTTGTTACTCAGCAGCCTCTCGGCGGTAAAGCCCAGTTCGGCGGTCAGCGTTTCGGTGAGATGGAGGTTTGGGCTCTTGAAGCTTACGGCGCAGCTTATACGCTTCAGGAAATCCTTACTGTTAAGTCGGATGACGTAGTAGGCCGTGTTAAGACCTATGAGGCAATTGTTAAGGGACAGAATGTTCCTAAGGCAGGAACACCTGAATCCTTTAAGGTTCTTATTAAGGAGCTTCAGTCTTTAGGACTTGATGTTCGTGTTCTTGATAAGGATAATAACGAAGTAGATTTAAGACAGAATTTTGACGATGAGGATGCAGGACTTAATATTCCTGTAAGCTATCCCGAAGAATCTGCAGATGACCTTTTCGAAGATGTTAAGGGTGAACTGCAAGATGGTGACCTTGATGGTTACGGACTCGAAGATGAAAACGGTGAAGCCATCGCTGAAACCGATGAAGAAGATATGTAAAGGAGAGCAAAATGGTGAACGAAAATCAATTTGAATTTGAATCCATTAAAATAGGTCTTGCATCTCCCGAGCAGATCAGAAGCTGGTCTTACGGCGAGGTAACCAAGCCCGAAACTATTAACTACCGCACATTAAAGCCCGAAACAGGCGGTCTTTTCTGCGAAAGAATATTCGGACCCCAGAAGGATTGGGAATGTCACTGCGGTAAGTACAAGAGAATCCGTTATAAAGGTAAGGTCTGCGAGCGTTGCGGCGTTGAGGTAACTCGCGCCAAGGTTCGTAGAGAGCGTATGGGTACAATTGAGCTTGCAGCTCCCGTATCTCATATCTGGTATTTTAAAACAATACCTTCAAGAATGGGCTTAGCCCTTGATATTTCACCTAAGGCTTTAGAGCAGGTGCTCTATTTCTCACAGTATATCGTAACTAACCCCGGTAACACACCTCTTGAAAAGGGTCAGCTTCTCAACGAGAAGACTTATCACGATATGCGTGAAAAATATGAGGATGATTTTGAGGCAGGTATGGGCGCAGAGGCTATTAAAAAGCTTCTTTGCGAAATCGATCTCGAAAAATCCTGCAATGAGCTTCGCGAAGAATTAGAGGAAGCAACGGGACAGAAGAGGGCAAGAATCTTAAAGCGTCTTGAGGTGCTTGAGGCGTTCCGCCTTTCAGGCAACCGTCCTGAGTGGATGATTCTTGATGTTATTCCCGTAATTCCACCCGATCTTCGTCCTATGGTTCAGCTTGATGGCGGACGTTTTGCTACAAGTGACTTAAACGACCTTTACCGTCGAGTTATCAACCGTAACAACCGTCTTAAGAGACTTCTTGAGCTTAAGGCTCCAGATATAATCGTAAGAAATGAAAAGAGAATGCTTCAGGAAGCTGTTGACGCTCTTATTGATAACGGTCGCCGCGGCAAGCCTGTTACAGGACCTAGCAACCGTGCGCTTAAATCCCTTTCCGATATGCTTAAGGGTAAGCAGGGACGTTTCCGTCAGAACCTTCTCGGTAAGCGTGTTGACTATTCAGGACGTTCGGTTATCGTAGTTGGTCCTGAGCTTAAGATGTATCAGTGCGGTCTTCCTAAGGAGATGGCTCTTGAGCTCTTTAAGCCCTTTGTTATGAAGCGCCTTGTTGAAACCAAGGCTGCTGTAAATATTAAGTCTGCAAGAAAGATGGTAGAGCGCGCTTCTACTGAAATTTGGGATGCGCTTGAGCTTGTTATTAAGGAACACCCCGTTCTTCTCAACCGCGCCCCCACACTTCACAGACTTGGTATTCAGGCATTCGAGCCTGTTTTAGTTGAGGGTAAGGCTCTTAAGCTTCATCCTCTCGTATGTACTGCTTACAACGCCGACTTTGACGGTGACCAGATGGCAGTTCACGTACCCTTATCTGCAGAGGCTCAGGCTGAGGCTCGCTTCCTTATGCTTGCTGCTAACAACCTGCTCAAGCCTTCTGATGGTAAGCCCGTTGCCGTTCCTACTCAGGATATGGTACTTGGTTCTTACTACCTGACTCTTGTTAAGGCTGATGAAAAGGGTACAAATAAGGTATTCCGTGATAAGAACGAAGCCATTATGGCTTATAATGATGATATTATCGGTCTTCACGCTCCTATCCGTGTTCGTTTGAGCAACGGTAAGGGAGAGAGTAAGCTTGTTTGGTGTACTGTCGGCTTCCTTCTCTTCAACGAGTCTATTCCTCAGGATTTAGGCTTTGTTGATAGAAGCGATCCCGAACATTCTTGCGACCTTGAGTGGAACTTCTCGGTTAAGGAAGGCATCACAAACAAGATTGAAAGCAATGATGATATTATTCAGAATAAGGTTGGTAAAAAGGCTCTTGGTAAGATTATCGATCGTTGTATCGATATTCATGGCACAAGCGAATCTTCCATCGTTCTTGATAATATTAAGGCAACAGGCTTTAAATTCTCCACTAAGGGAGCCATTACCGTAGCTGTTATTGATGCGGTTATTCCTCCCGAAAAGAAGGAAATTCTTGAAGATGCTGAAAAGCAGATTGACTTAGTTTCCCGTGATTACCGCAGAGGTCTTCTTGATGATGATGAGCGCAGCCGCCATATTATTGAAATATGGAACAAGGCTACAGAGGATGTAGCCGATGCGCTTAAGGGCAACCTTGATGAATTCAACCCCATCTATATGATGGCTGATTCAGGCGCCCGTGGTTCTATGGCTCAGATTCGTCAGCTCGCAGGTATGCGTGGCCTTATTGCCAACACCGCAGGTAAGGTTATCGAAATCCCCATTCGTGCTAACTACCGTGAAGGTCTTAACGTACTTGAGTACTTTATCTCCTCCCGTGGTGCCCGTAAGGGACTTGCCGATACCGCTCTTCGTACTGCTGACTCGGGTTATCTTACCCGTCGTCTTGTTGACGTTTCTCAGGATGTTATCGTTCGTGAGAATGACTGCGGCACAGAAGAAGGCTTACTTGTTACTGATATTAAGGATGGAAACCATATCTTAGAAACCCTTGAAGAGCGTCTTATTGGCCGTTTCCTCTTAAAGCCTGCCGTTCATCCTGAAACAGGTGAGGTTATCTGTGATAACGACCATATGATGACCAAGGAAGATGCTAAGAGAATCGTTGGTGCAGGAATTACTGCTATTGAAATTCGCTCTATTCTTACCTGTCATAGCCATCACGGCGTATGTCAGAAGTGCTACGGCGCAAACCTTGCTACCAATAAGCCTGTTACCACAGGTGAAGCAGTTGGTATCGTTGCCGCTCAGTCTATCGGTGAGCCTGGTACACAGCTTACAATGCGTACCTTCCATACGGGCGGTATCGCATCTACCGAGGATATTACTCAGGGTCTTCCCAGAGTTGAAGAATTATTCGAAGCCAGAAGACCTAAGCGTTGCGGTCTTATCGCTAAGATTTCAGGTCGTGTTCGCCTCGTTGAAGAAAAGCGTAGTAACGTAGTTGTAATCAACAACGAGGAAACTATGGAAGAAGAGAAGATAGGCATTCCTTACGGTTCTAAGATAGAGGTTCAGGACGGCGATTATGTTACCGCAGGTGATATGATCGTTAAGGGCGCTAAGTATCCTCAGGATATCTTAGAGGCTCAGGGCGCAGAGGCAGTTCAGGAATATATCATTGCTGAAATTCAGAATGCATATCGTACTCAGGGTGTTGATATAAACGATAAGCACATTGAGGTTATCATCCGTCAGATGATGAAGAAGCTCAGGATTGTTGAGCCAGGTTCTACCGACCTTTTACAGAATGTTAGCTATGAATATAAGGAAATTTCCGATGCTAATAAGGCTGTTAAGGCAAGAATTGAGGCAGGTGAGGAGGGACTTACCCTTGCAACCTATAAGCCTACGCTTCTCGGTATTACCAAGGCTTCTCTTGCTACCGAATCCTTTATGTCAGCCGCTTCCTTCCAGGAAACCACTCGTGTTCTCACAGAAGCTGCTATTAAGGGTAAGGTTGATCCGCTCTTCGGTCTTAAGGAAAACGTTATTATCGGTCAGCTTATCCCCGCAGGTACAGGTATGAAAAATACTGAAATAAACCCTGTAAGAGAGACTGTTACCGAAACTGAAGAGGTTTTCGAAGAGGCAGTTGCAGAGTAATAAATTAAATAAACACCGATTAGGGATTTAAGCCTTAATCGGTGTTTTGTTTTGCACAATCAACAATGTATTATAGTATATATTGGTAGAATTTTGCTAAAAAACATATGGAAATTATAAATAAAGTGTGTTATAATCAGTTTGAGTAAAACAGATTAGAGGGATTTTAATGCAGATACTTTATTATCTAATGCTCTTAGGCTCTATCCTTTTTGCAACTGGCAATAATGTTTGTTATCATCAGCTTGCAAATGAGGGAAAATACAGCAGATTTTTATTCACTGCGCTTTCTTCTGCAGTTTGGGTTGTTGGACTTATACCTTTTATAAATCTGTCACAGATAAACTCTTTAGAGATTATATTTGGTGTTATCTATGGTGTAGTTCAGGCTATGTTTTTGTTCTTTAAAATGAGAGCTATGAGCACAGGCCCTATATCAATCACTTCCGTAGTGTGCAACTGTTCAATGCTTGTAACTACCTTGTTTGGTATAATAGCTTATAATGAGCGTTCATCCGTGTTGCAGTTTATAGGTCTTGCAGCCATTCTTGCTTCGGTTATTCTTTGCGCCGATCCTAAATCCGATATGAAGATGACATTTAAGTGGGCTATATATTGCTTCTTCTATTTCCTCTTCTGTTCGGCTGTGGGCGTTGTGTTTAAGGTTTTCGGCAAGTCGGGAGATGGGCAGAACAATCCTTCTAATATGATATTTGTTTCGGCTATAACTATGGTAGTTCTTTTAGTAGCCCTTTCCCTTATTTCAAGAGAGAATTTTTCGCTATCCAAAAGGCAGTCCTTCTATGCAGTTTTAGCAGGTGTGCTGAGCTGCTTCTATAACAGATTTAACCTTACACTTGCAAAAGAGCTTCCTTCTGTAGTTTTCTTCCCCATATTCAACGGCGCTTTAGTATTGCTTTGCACCGTTGTGGGAGCAGTTGTTTATAAAGAAAAGTTTTCAAAGCTTCAGCTTGTGGGCGTAATAGCAGGTATCGTTGCCATTGTTCTGCTGAGCGGCGCTATTGAAACATTATTAAGTAAATAATTACATAAAATTAACCCCGATGAATGCAGAAATATTCTTAATGAACATTTCTGCATTCATCGGGGATTTTATCAAACTGTTTTATTCTTATAAATTTTTCTCATATTTGCGGGGGTTTTGCGATATGTATCCTTAAATTTGTGACTGAAGTGACTGAATGAGGCATAGCCAACCGATTCTGCAATCGCTTCAAAGGATACGTCAGAGGATGTCACCAAATCAAAGGCATAATTCATACGCAGGGAAGTGATATACTGGTGTGGGGAAACATTCATATATTTTTTGAACATACGGCAAAGGTGTGAATGGCTAAAGTTTGAAATTTCCACCATCGCATCAATGCCGCGCTTTATGTTTTCGGGCTCCATCATTGCCGAAAGCAAAAGGGAGAAGGCAACAGGAGTGCCTACCTTATTATCAATGTTTATAATGTTTTTAGAATAAAACATAGGAACAACGACACCAAGTAAAATCTTGCAATAAGCTTCCTCTAATTCTTTGGGAGCGGAAATAATTGGAAGATACGCATTCTGAACATTGCGTTGCTCCGATAAGTCAAGATGAATGGTTATAGGATCTGTATTCTTAGCGAATCTTTCGTCACGGGCGTAAGGATAAATAAATCTTTCCATCTCTTCTTTCTTGACAGATAAAGATATAACTGACGTATTCGGTTGCTGATCCTTAAAATAGTGTGATGTTCCGGGATAAAGAAGTATTATATCACCGGTAGAAAAGGGTTGGGATACACCGTTGATAACATGCGCACAGCCTCCCGAATAAACATAAACAATTTCATAAAAATCGTGATAATGTTCTTCTGATATAAGAGGTCGGGAATATGTACACTGAAAATAATAATTAGGCGAACCGAATTCTTCAAAATTATTATTTCTTAAAGTATACTCTCTACTCATAATTTATCTCCATTGCAAATGAAATAAAATACCTATATGGTTATTACATATAAATAATTATAGCTTAATTGTGATGTTTTTTCAAGCATTTTTAATTTTCATAAGCTGCTATACCTGTTTGGGCGGTGAATAGCTTAGAAATTTTCTCCAAAAAAACAAAAATGATAAGAAATCGCAGTTTTGTGATAAGAAATCGCATTGTTTTTGTTCACATATTGAATTATAATGTTTTAAAAGGTGGCGTATTGTACCCTTATGCAATTTTGCCGCCGATATGGGTCTGCTTTTTTAATGCAGGTTTATTATAAGTAATAAAAATTGGCTTATGCCGGATAGGAGTATTTTTATGGCATCTCTATTTAAGAAGACTTTTGCAGCAGTATTAGCTATAGCAATGGTAGTTACTTGCTTTACTGTTAGTGCTGCGGACGCAACCCCCACTCTTAATGTCGCTACAACATATGTTGGCGCAGGAGATTCTAGTGCAGTCGTTAATATTAGCACTGAGAATTTCGGTGCAATTTACGGTTCTCAGTTTACCGTAACTTTCCCTGATTTTGTTACTGTTGATTTGGTTGAAACCAACGATGGTTTAGTTTGGGAAAACAATAGCAACTACAAGGTTGATGGAAACACACTTAAATTCCTTGATGTTAGAACTAATCAGGGCTTTGATGTTTCTGTTAATATCTATTTTGCTGCCAATACTCACGGCGGCGTTCATGATGTTGTTGTTTCTGAATCTTATTTCATTGATAGCAACGAAGCAGAGTATGACGGCGTTGTAATTAACAACGGTGCATTATCTATTGCTAGTACGGTTATTGGCGAGACTGAAGCACCCGTTGTTGTAGATTCCGAAGAGGGTTATTTCATTCCTTACGGTGAAGTTATAGTAAACGGTGAGTACGTTAATAAAGAATCCGATGGTTCGTTCAAGGTAGAGGGTGCCACTACATATACAAATGTTAAGCTTCCTTCTGCTGAGGTTGGCGTAACCACCTTCGGTACTGGTGTGAAGGAAAAGGATAGCTTCGGTGAAGCCGGTATCCAGTTTGGTTCTTATGCTGTTGATGTTGAGAACAAAAAGTTCGGCACCTTAGCTGTTAAGGGTGACTTTGCTGATTTCAAGGCTTATTGCAAGTCTAAGGGTATGACTGATAAGGCTGTTTATGACCGCTTGGTATCTCTTTATAATACTAATAACAAGGGCAGTTCAGTTAGCATGAGTTATGATGGCGGCAAGAAGATTTCTGTATTATGCATTGCTCGTAAAAAGTGGATGTGGTACGGTACTATCGGTGGCGTTATGCATCTTCAGTACGCTGCAAGAATCACCAATCCTGTAGAGAACGAGACCTATAGCGGTGTTGCTTATTCATATATTGATGATGTTTATACCTTCTCCAAAGAAGTTAAAGACATTACAAAATAAGTTTGATTGATGGAGGCTATTGAAATGAAAAAGAGATTTTTTGATCCAGAGGCCGAAGTTATCGAACTTTTGGTTAAGGATATTGTAACTGTAAGCGGCGAACAGGGTGCTGACGAAGGTACATTCGGTGGCGATGAACCCGAAATCGAGTTCGGCGTATAAGGTACGTTTATATGAATTTTAACAAAATTTTTGGTATCGTTCTTGTCCTTGTAATGATGCTATCTTTATGTGTTGCTTGCAAGGATAAGGATAAAGATACTGATGTTAATGATGTTACTTCTGTTTTCGATGATGCAGGTGCTTATGATGAAGGTACCTTTGCTGAGGATGAGGAAGATGAGGTTGTGGTTGATTTCATAACCGGAAGTGTTATTTCTTCAGGTAATAGCGATTCTGATGAGGATACCGAATCTGTAGCTTCTTCTGATACAGCAACTTCTTCCGATTCGGGCAGCTCTGCTACTTCCGGTGATTCTTCAACCGGTAGCAGTTCTACTGATTCCGATAGCTCATCAGGCTCATCGAGTGCGGATAGTTCATCTAAGGATGAAACCTCATCCAATGATAAAGACACCACTTCTTCCGATCCCAATAGAGAGGGAATGGATGGTTATCCGAAGTGGGATTACTCCTAACGTGTTTATATGATATTTAGGCTCTGTGAATTTTCACAGAGCCTTTTTTCTTGCAAAAATCACACATTAAATTATCATTAGTCTTAATGATGCAAAGCATCAACATAAATTCAGAAATTTTTTAAATAAGGGTGGTTAATATCGTGATTTTTTAATGGAATTTTAATATTTTAAATCGTGAGTTTTTATTCGATTTTTTTCATACAATGCATTTCCACATTTAACTAGTTTGCTTTTTATGTGATTTTTTGACTGCCGGAAAATCTCGTTTATATCTTTCAAAAGGTTAAAATGTACAAAATAACCAAAGCAAATATGACAAGTTGATAAAAAAAAGCGAAAAAATGACCTTTTATGATAAAAAATCGCATAGTTTTTTTGTGTAAAATGTGGTAATATGTATTATGATAAAATATGTTTATTATATATATAATTATCAATCTTCAAAAAAGGAGCAGCAAGATGAAAGGCAATTTACTAAAAAAACTATTGAAAAAATCTGGCGCTGTATTGGTAATTGCGGCTTTGTTAGTAAGCACGGCTCACTGTGCTTTTGCTGAGGGAAGCCAAACCGATGCTGTAGCAACGGATGTCGGCGAATCAGAATCTGTATCTGCAAGTATAGCCAACGGCTACTTCGGTCAGTATGATGAAGTTAAAAAGAACGCCGATACCGAGAAGGTTTATGAGCTTGATGCAGCTTCCGCAGTAAGCGCAAGCGGTGCAAAAGCGCAGGAGGTTAACGGTCGCACAGCGATTACTCTTAACGAGGAAAATGCTTGGTGTGAATGGACCTTTAATATTGACTCTGCCGCAGCATATAACATTAAGGTTAATTACCTTCCTGATGTCAATTACGATAATGATATCACAATAAATGTTAAGGTTGATGGTTCTTTACCCTTCACCGAGGCGGCAAATCTTTCTTTAAACAGAAAGTGGAGAAGTGATTTCAAAAAAGGTGATTATCCCTTTGAAAAGGATAATCGCGGTAACGATATCAGACCCGAACAGCTTCAGGTTGAGGAATGGCTTTCCGCTACTTTCGAAAATGCGCAGGGACTTTATGATGATCCTTACTACTTTAATTTCGAGGCTGGCAAGCATACCATTCGCTTCACCTGCGCTGAGTCTCCGATTTCTATCAGCAGTATAGTTCTTGAGGTTGAAACTGCAGTTTCCTACAAAGAATATTTTGCTGAGCATGACGGCACTCAGGTTAAGGGCGGAGAAGGTAGCTTTATAGAAGCCGAGCTTGCAGAGTCTGTAAGTAACGCATCGATCTATCCTAACTATGATAACCTTAGTGCCTCTATGAGCCCTTGTGATCCTAAGAACACGGTGCTTAACCTTATCGGTGGCGGTAACTGGGGTTCTCAGGGTGAAACAATCTCTTGGAAGGCTGATGTTAAAAAGGCTGGTCTTTATAAAATAGTTTTAAGAGGAAGACAGAATGTTAATGCAGGTCTTAATTCCTACAGAACTCTTCTTGTAAACGGCGAGCTTCCTTTTGAAGAGGCAAGAAAGCTTTCATTTAACTACAGCACGGGTTGGCAGATTTTCACCCTCGGCAATAATGATAAAGAATATCTTATTTATCTTGAGCCGGGTGATATTATAAGCCTCGCTTCCACCTCTGGTGATACAGCTGTTGTTCTTAGAAACGTTCAGGAAATCAATAATGACCTGAATGAGCTTTATCGTAAGATTCTTGCTATCACATCTGCTACTCCCGATATATATCAGGATTACGATCTTGAAGATAAGATTACCACATTAGAGGATGACCTCCGTGATGCTAACAAGCGCATAATGGAAACCTATGAAAACCTTTGCGCAGCTCTCGGTACTACAGGTTCTCAGGCATCCACCCTTAAGATGTGCGCAGAATCCATTGAAGAGTATGCGGATAAGCCTTATGAAATTCCCGAGCAATTAAGCACCTTTAAGGGAGTGCTCGAGAAGTTAGGTTCTCTTATCCTTGCTCTTTGCGAACAACCTTTAGAGCTTGACTATATCGGCTTCCTTCCCGTAGATGCTAAGGAGCCTAAGGTTAGCGCAAGCTTTTGGGATGGCCTCGTGTTTATGACCAAGCAGTTCCTTTACTCCTTCGTGGGCGATTACAGCTCCTTAGGCTCTTCTGCAGGTGAATCAGGAAAAACCATCACCGTATGGATAAACACAGGTCGTGATCAGGCTCAGATTATTTCTAACCTTATTGCTTCTGAGTTTACTGAGAAGACGGGTATCGGCGTTACACTTAATATGGTTGATACCAATACAACTCTTTTAAGAGCAGCCCTTGCAGGCAAGGGTCCTGATGTAGCTCTTATGATGTCGCAAGGTCAGCCTGTTGAGCTTGCAGCCCGTGGCGCATTAGTTGACCTTACAGATTTTATAAGCGAAGATGTTTATAATGACTTTCATCCTTCTTCTTGGGTTCCTTTCCGTTATAAAGATAGAATTTATTCCCTACCTGAATCTCAGTCGTTTATGGTAACGTTTTACCGTACTGATATATTTGAACAGCTTGGAATTGCTCCCCCTAATACTTGGGATGAGTTCTACAGAGTGCTTGAGGTAATTCAGAGTAACAACCTCAATGTAGGTATGGCAGAAATCAACGCCGCTATGATGGGTGTTTCTTCGAGTCTTAGTATTTTCTCTTCGCTTCTTTTCCAGAAGGGAACAAAGTCTTATTATAACGACGAGCTTTCCGAAACAGTTTTCACTACAGAGAATGCATATCAGGCATTTACTGAGTGGTCTCGCTTCTATACTGATTACGGTATTGACCGTTCCATCGATTTTTATAGCCGTTTTAGATCGGGTGAAGTGCCTATCGGCTTCTCAAACTTTGCTACATATTCACAGCTTGTAGCTGCAGCTCCTGAAATCAGAGGAATGTGGGCTATGGCTCCTATGGTAGGTACACGAAACCCAGAAACAGGCGAAATTGACCGTAGCGAAACCTCTGCAGTTACAGGCTGCGTAATGCTTAAGGCAGCCGAAGAAAAGGGCCTCGAAAAAGAAGCCTATGAATTCTTGAAGTGGTGGGTAAGCGCGGAAACCCAGATGGAATATTGTAACAATGTTGAAGTTACATTGGGTATAGCAGGTCGTTATTTCTCTGCTAACCTTGAAGCATTTGACTCTCTTAACTGGAGCAAGGCTGAAAAGGTAGTTCTTGATGAGCAGAGAAAGCATCTTAACAATATACCCACAGTTATCGGAAGCTATGCAGTTGACCGTGACCTTACAACCGCTCTTCGTGAGGTTATTGACGGAAAAAACAG
The DNA here is from genome assembly GCA_045605605.1 of Acutalibacteraceae bacterium. GTDB lineage: Bacteria > Bacillota > Clostridia > Oscillospirales > Acutalibacteraceae > UBA737. Next base: position 59,974 of record JAZUQH010000046.1, read on the forward strand.
ACCCCGCCGTGCATTGCTTCTTTACAACTTAGATATTAACGAAGAAGTTCAAAGAAAGAGAAAGGAGTTTAACTTAGATGAATAATAGTGCAAACAAGCTCCGCAAAAAGAATTATGCAGAGTCACAAATGCCTTTCATATGGATGTTGGCTCCGTTTATGCTCTTTTTTGTCGTATTTACAATCGCTCCAATCCTTATATCAATAGTTTTCAGCTTTACTGACTTTAACTTGGTTTCTATCAATAACTTTGTTGGTGTTGATAACTATATAAGAATGTTCCTTTCCGATAAGATATTTATGATAGCTCTTAAGAATACGCTTATTCTTGCAGTTGTTATCGGACCTATCGGATTTATGCTCAGCTTCCTCCTTGCGTGGCTTATCAACGAGGTTCCCAAGAAGCTTAGAGCACTTATGACATTCTTCATTTATTCTCCATCCCTTGCAGCTAACGTTTACGTTGTATGGCAGTTTATATTCTCAGCAGATAGCTACGGTCTTGTAAACAGCCTTGCTGTGAATCTTGGTTTTATACCTGCTCCTATAGCTTGGCTTACTGATGCGAAATACAGTATGACGGTTGTTATCATAGTATCTATTTGGATGTCCTTCAGTTCAGGCTTCCTTTCCTTCCGCGCAGGCTTCCAATCTCTTGATAGAGCTTATTTTGAAGCTGCCGCTATTGACGGACTCCGTAACCGTTGGCAAGAGCTTTATTACGTAACCTTCCCGCAGATGGGACCTCAGCTTATGTACGGCGCAGTTATGTCAATCTCCAGTGCATTTGCTACAGGTGCTGTCAGCCAGACCTTGACAGGTTTCCCCAGCAGTGGTTATTCCACACATACCTGGTTGCTCCACATCAACGATTTCGCACTTACCCGTTATGAAATGGGCTATGCCTCAGCATTAGCGGTAATGCTATTTGTAGTTATGGTGCTGTCATGGTTGTTAATCCAGAAAGTTTTAAGACGCTTTATGGGTTAATCTAAGAGTGACTAACAAAAATAAGATAGGAGTGTGTAATAAAAATGGCTAAACCGCGTCAGGTAGTCCTTTCTCGTTCAAAGGGCGGTACAGCAATGATTTTTATATTCTTACTTATAGTAAGCGTATTTATGATGCTGCCCCTTTATTATTCAGTAATTCAGGCATTAAAGCCTATTGATGAAATATTCATTTATCCCCCCAGATTTTATGTTACCAGCCCTACATTTGATAACTTTATTCAGGTGTTTACTCTAACAGGTACACTTTCGGTTCCTGTAACAAGATACCTTTTCAATAGTATTTTTGTAACAATTGTAGGTACAATAGCCTATTTGTTCTTAGCAGCAATGTCAGGCTATACGCTTGCTAAGGGTAAATTTAAAGGCGTCGGACTTTTATATACCTTTATCGTTCTTGCCCTTTTGTTCCGTCCTGAAGTTACAGCGATTCCTGTTTACTATATCGTTTCAAAGTTCGGAATGATTGATACATATTGGGCGCTTATCCTAACTCCTCTAAGCGGAACCTCAGGTGTATTCCTTATTAGACAGTTTGTTCTCTCCGCCGTTCCCGATGCTACTCTTGAAGCAGCCAGAATTGACGGCGCGAGTGAGTTTAAAATTTTTAGAACAATTGTAATCCCCAGCATTAAGCCCGCTATTATGACAGTACTTGTATTTACCTTCCAGTCCTTGTGGAATGCGGCAGGTACAAAGCAGTATATCTTCAGTGAGGATTTGAAAGAGCTTCCCACAGCCCTTTCAACCATCGCTGCAGGCGGTCTTGCAAGAACAGGCGCCGCTTCTGCGGTAGCGGTTATTATGATGATTCCGCCCATCGCAGTTTTCTTGTTCACACAGAGTTCAGTTATGGAAACAATGTCCCATTCAGGTTTGAAATGAGGTGAAAAATTTGCGTACTTTAAAGAAATTATTAGTTGCCGTTTTGTGTATATGTATGTTCGCATCTGTTTTCACCGTTTCAGCCAAGAATGTGGAGTACGCTCCATATTCGGGCTATGAATACAATGCGGATAGAGAATCTGTAGCGGCCCCAGCAACCTATATTTTTGATAGTCTTGTGACCTACGAGGATATGGGACTTGAAACCCCTTTGATCAATCCTACGGATATGGCTTGGGCTGGTTCAACTCTTTATGTTCTTGATTCCGAAAACAGCCGAATTATCTGTCTTGATGAAAATCTTAAGGCTACTTCAGTTTTAGAAAATTTCGTAGATGCCAAAGGCGAAACCTATAACTTTAAGGGCGCCAAAGGTTTGGCTGTTGACAAGAATGGTAAGATTTATATCGCTGATACAAACAATCTTCGCGTTCTTATAACCGATAGCAGTTGCGTTGTCAGCGGAATGATTGAAAAGCCTAACACAACCCTCGTTGGTTATGATTATACCTTTGATGTTTCCAAAATACTTGTAAGTACTCAAGGCAATATCTATGTTACTGCAGGAAGTGTAAATAACGGTGCATTCGTGTTTGATGCAAACAACGAATTCAGTTATTTCTTCGGAAGAAGCACAGTTCAGCGTACAGCTGATGTAATTCTTAACTACTTACGTAAGCAGTTTATGACACGTGAGCAGATTAAGAAGCTTCAGAATTATTCTCCTGCAACAATTCTTAATTTTGATATTGATGAAGATGGCTTTGTTTATACAGTTACAAAGTCGGGCAGTAGCTCAGTAGCTACGCTTAATAAGCTAAACTTTGCCGGTAAAAACATTATCAAGAGCGAGGGTATTATATCAACCTACGGTGATATGGAAGGCGTTCGTAATATCCTTGATAATAAAAACTTCACTTCTTTCAGAGATGTTGATGTAGATAGCGACGATTTCGTTCATCTTCTTGATGAAGGTCGAGGCAAGGTGTTCCAGTACACTCAGAACGGACAGATGGTTTCTGTCTTCGGTGGATACGGAACTCAGCGTGGAATGTTTAGCAACCCTGTTGCAATTGAAACCATCGGTAAGCGAGTTTTAGTACTTGATGCAGGTGAGGGTGGTATCGCAGAGTTCAACCCAACAGACTATACCATTCTTCTCCGCGATGCATTTATTGACCTTGACACAAGTGATCCTAACCGCGCTATCGAGCTTTGGGAAGAGGTTAAAACCTATAATACCAACAGCTTGTATCCCTACTACGGCTTAGGAATGGCGTATGAAAAGCTTGGCGATTATAAGTCCGCTATGGATAATTTCAAGCTTGCTTATTCAAATGCCGAATATTCCGATTCGTATCACGAATACCGTAAAGAGTATGCATCTGATAATCTTATATGGATATTATTGATTGCGGTAGCAGCGATAGCGTTAGTAGTTATTGCGGTTAAGTTTATACATAAGGCATTAGTTAAGGCATCAGGCAATGAAGCCTTTACGGTTCTTGAAAATAAATACACCTTCCCGTTATATACCTTGATGCATCCGTCTGACGGATTTGGTCAGTTCAAATATCGTCAAGAGTTGCCATCATACTTACTTAGCGTAATTATAATTATTGCATTCTTCTTGATTAAGGTATATGAGTTCTTTGGAACGGGTTATATTTTCAATACAAACAGACCCGAAGATTATTCAATCCTTTCAACCTTCATAGGTTCAATAGCAATTTATATTTTGTTTGTAATAGGCAACTGGGCAGTATGCTCTCTTATGGATGGTAACGGTAAGATGAAGGAAATCGCTTCCGTTACAGCGTACGCGCTTATTCCTTATATATTAAGCATACTTGTAAATACACTTCTTTCCAACTTCTTAACCCTCGATGAAGGTATGATTTTAAGCATCGTAACCATCGTTGGTATTGCTTGGACCGCAATGTTGCTTATTGTCGGTCTTAGCCAGATACATCAGTATTATATTGGAAAGACTGTGGCAACAGTAGTGATTTCAGTGTTTGCTATGATTATTATCGCCGTTCTCGTATTCCTGCTATTCTCTCTTGTTCAGCAGGTACTGTACTTCTTCACATCCATTGTTGAAGAATTACAATTGAGATAAAAGCGACTGCAAAATATAAAAAAGGAGGAATCTTCTTTGCAGGGTATATTAAAACAAATGCGTTGTTTGTTTTGTTTAGTTGTTGCCATTGCAATGCTTGTGACATCAGCATCGGTTGTCAGCTTGGCAGATAATGCCGATACCGCTGAGGATGCCGAGATGACAGAAGGCTACGAGTTAGTTGCCGAAAGCGATAGTATTGCAATGTATGCTGAGATGGAGGACGGCCATTTTTACCTTCTTAATAAAGCATCAGGTGATAAGTGGTTCAGTACCCCTCAGAACTTAGATCAAGACGAAATAACCAAAAGAAAAGAAAAAGTAGCATATCAGTCAGAGCTTATGATTGATTATGTAATGATGGATGGCTTTGCATCAGGCGGACTTATTTATAATTCCAATAGTAATGCAGAATGTGCCATTTCAGGCGAAATAAATATAAAAACCATCAAAAATGGTATGCGTGTTGAATATGTATTCTCAGGACTTGAGTTTACAATTCCCGTTGAATATACCATTTCAGGTGATAAATTCAAGGCTACAATTGATGTAAAAAACATCAAGCAGGGTAAGGATTGCTCCCTTATCAGAATCTTCCTTCTTCCCACCTTTGGTGCGGCAGGTATGGAAGAGCAGGGCTATATCTTTATTCCCGATGGCTCAGGCGTTCTTGCAAACTTCAATAGCGGTGCAGCAAGTAATGTTTACGAGGCTCAGGTTTACGGTGAGGAAACCTCTAATAAAAAACAGGTTCAGTATTCTAATACCGAAAATATCCGTATGCCCGTATTTGGCGTTTCAAAAGGCACATCAGGCTATGTAGCGTATGTTGAAGAGGGCGATGCCGCTTCTTGCATCAGAGCAGTAGTTGGTAATGCCGCTAATGCTTGGAATTTCGCTCATTCAATCCTCGAGTATGCTTATATTTGTGAGGATTCATTGATTACTCAGTCAAGTGCTAAAAACTCTATCTTCCGTATCGCCGATCAGAAATATTCTCTTCCCAAATATACGGTAGCCTATGAGCTCCTTGCTGATGAATCTGTTTCCTATGTAGATATGGCAAACGTTTACCGTGATTACCTGATAGATGAAAAGGGACTCGGCAAAACCGAAGCTTCCGATATGATAAACCTTGATGTTTACGGCGCCGTTGAGGATGTTGCAAACTTCCTTGGTATCAAGTATAAGAAGCTTCATAAGCTTACCTCTTATGAGGATGTTGAAGAGATTGTCGCAGCCTTGGAAGAGCAGGGAATAGCTACCTCCGATTTAGGACTTAGATATATCGGTTGGCAGAATGACGGTATCTTCAACCTGAAGCAGTTAAGCAAGAGCAAGATATTAGGTCTCTTAGGCGGTAAGGGTGACTTCCGCAGAATGCAGAAGTATCTCACCGAAAAGGATGTTACAGCTTCCTTTGATGCTGACCTTGTTTTAACCCGTTCAGGCTCAATAAATAAGGTTTCTACCACCGCCTTCAATAAAAAGGCTTGGCAGTATCAGTATCTCCGTAGCGTATATGTTTCAAAGCTTACGGTTGACCCATGGCTTATGGTTAATAAGGAGTATCTTGTTAAGAATTCCAATTCTTACCTTAAGTCCATTGATAAGACCATCAAAAACATAGGTCTTTCCACCGTTACCAATACCCTCTATTCTGACTTCCATCAGAAGAAAGGTAATTATAGAACCGATATCGCTATAACTGCTGAAGAAGTTCTTAAGAAATATAATGATAAGAAATTAAACGTAATAGGTGATAGCGCCAATGCGTATGCAGTTCCTTATCTTAGTATGATTTATAATACTCCCACTAAGAACAGCGCCTATAATATGTTTGATAAGGAAGTTCCCTTCTATCAAATCGTATTAAAGGGCTATGTTCCAATGACGGGCGGCACAGTTCAGTCCGAAATCAATACCGATACTGAGCTTTTAAAGGCAGCCGAAACAGGTACAGCGCTCCTCTTCAATTGTATTTATGAGGATGCCACCTTGGTTCGCGGACTCCGTGAAGAAAATCTTTATAGCTCAACCTATACTATTTGGATGGATAAAGCCGTTAAGTATTATAAGCTTTATAATAAGCTCTTTAACGAGATTAAGAATGAAGCTATCGTGGATCACGTTGAAATTCAGGAAAACGTAATGAAAACAACCTATGAAAACGGCAAGGTTGTATATGTAAATTATTCTAAGCAGGATGTAACCGTTGAGGGCGTAACCGTCGCAGCGCGTTCCTTCACAGCTAATTAAGGAGGGTTTTAATATGAAAAAAAATAAAATATCAAGACTCTCCGTAAGTGATAGACATAATCTTAACGGATTATTGTTCTTGCTCCCCTTTATTTTAGGCTTTTTGTTCTTCTATTTGCAGCCTATTATAGAGTCGGTAATCTTCTCCTTTAGCGATGTTAAGGTATCCTTAGAGGGATATGATACGAAATTTGTAGGCTTTGGTAACTATAAATTTATATTTACTGAGGACGAAGCCTTCAATACACGCGTTATGTTGGACTTTACCAATCTTCTTTGGAAGACTCCCGTTATTATCGTTCTTTCTCTGTTTTTGGCTATTCTAATCAACCAGAAATTCAGAGGCAGAATCTTCATCCGCGCGGTATTCTTCCTTCCCGTTATCTTCTCTGCAGGCGTTGTATTGCAGATAATTCAGAGTGACTTGGTAGTTTCCAGTATGTCAAGTGGTAACTCAATGCTTGATAACGGCGGCGCCACTAATCAAACTATGGGACTTAGTCAGCTCTTATTGCAGGCGGGCATTCAGGAAAAGATAGTTGAATTTGTTACTAAGATAACCAATAACTTCTTCAGCCTTATTTGGAACTCAGGTATTCAGATGCTTATCTTCCTTTCAGGTCTTCAGAGTATCCCTGGAAGCCTTTACGAAGCAGCCTCTGTTGAGGGTGCTTCCGCTTGGGAAAGCTTCTGTAAAATTACCGTTCCAATGCTCGTTCCAACAATGTTGCTTAACATTATCTATACTATTGTTGATAGCTATTCCTCCACGTCAAACTCGGTAATGGCGCTTATCACAAGCTGTATCAATACCGCAAAATATGGTTATGCTACTGCAATGGCTTGGGTTTACTTCATAGTTATCGGTATAGTTATCGGCGCAGTATTTCTTATTATGAACGGCTCCAAGAAGTCGTCAAGAGCGTAAGGAGGGCGGTTTAAATGAGTATTAAAAATTTATTTGATAGCCGCTATGCCTTGGCTAATAAGAAAAGGGCAAAGGAAATCGCTATTTCAGTTTTCAGATTACTTTTCTGTATCTGTATTTGCTATCTTTTCCTTTATCCCATCCTTTATATGATCATCACCAGCTTCCAGTCACCCTCCTCTATTGAGGACCCCACTGTTATTTGGATTCCTAAATCCCTATCATTTGAGGGCTTAAAGGGTGCTATTAAGGAAATGAATTATTGGAAATCTGCAGGTCTTACCTTAACCATCACCTTAGGCTCAACTTTAGCAGCCCTCTGCTCCTGTGCCTTAGCAGGTTATGGTCTTGCAAGATTCAATTTCCCTGGTAAAATGATAGTGTTCGTGCTCTTGATTTTAACCATCGTAATTCCGCCTCAGGTTTTATATAGCTCCACATATATTTTGTACCGCTTCTTTGATTTTGGCGGTCTGCTATCCATCTTTGGCGCAAGTATAAACCTTCTCGAAAGTCCAATGGTATTTATTCTTCCATCAATGTTTGCCAACGGCCTTCGTAACGGTATATTCATCTTCATTTTCTATTCCTCCTTTAAGGGACTTCCCGTAGAAATTGAAGAAGCAGCCAAAATTGATGGATGCGGAGTTTTCAAAACCTTCCTTCGTGTAATGGTACCTATGGCAGTACCCGCATTTATAACCGTTCTTCTGTTCTCAATCGTATGGCATTGGACCGATTATAATAGCTCTGCAACCTATTTCACTCAGGACCTTAAGCCCTTGGTGGTAATGCTTAAGAAATTAAGCACAGCTCTCTATATGGGCGGCTATCGCGATGCATCAGGCTCAGTTTTCTCACTGCGTATGTATCTTCAGGCAGGCGCGATGCTTACCATCGCACCACCCCTTATCCTTTATATCTTCACTCAGAAATACTTCACCGAAAGTATCGAGCGAACAGGCTTGGTTGGCTAACCAAGCAGTTATGTTCGCCTTTGGCGAGTTATGAGTTATAAACGGCTTCGCCGTGTTATGAATTGCCTTTCGGCAACGTTGATTATATCAGCGAACATATCATAACATTCGGCGAAGCCGAATTCATAACTCTAAACTCATAACTAATATTTAAGCAGGAGGCTTTTATGTCTGATAGTGTTTTAAGACTTAAAACTAAAGAATTTTCAAAAAACATTGTTTTGCTTTGCAGAGAAATGAAGAAGAGTGGAGTTGAAAGTGCCTTGGTAAATCAACTAATGCGTTGCGGAACTTCTGTTGGGGCTAATGTTTATGAGGCACAATATGCACAGGGCACGAAGGATTTTATTTCAAAATTTGAAATAGCGCTTAAAGAATGTAATGAAAGTGAATATTGGTTAGAGTTGCTATACGAAGTAAATAGCCTATCAAAAGATGAATACGAAAAATTTAAAAAGGAATGTATAGGACTTCGCAGAATGATAATTTCTTCTGTAGTAACATTGAAGAAAAAACTTTAACAAAAAACCGTTTGCAATGCAATCGGTTTTTTTGTTTGCAATGCTATAAAAATCGTGTAAACGCCCGAAGGGCATATCACATACCAACGGTATATATCGCAAATCTCGTAAGGGCTTTATATCCGTTCGCTGTGCGAACACCATAACTCTTCACTCTTCACTTTTCACTGTACAATTTAATAAATTTTTCAAATTGCAATGCAAGTCTGTTTTTTTGTTTATCAATTCATAACTATTTGCGAAGCAAATATCATAACATTCGGCAAAGCCGAATTCATAACGTGCCTTCAGCACCCATAACTGTACAATTTAATAAATTTTTCAAAATTTATTAAATTGTACCAAATACCTCTTGACAACTCGGAAAAAAAGTATTAAAATAAGATAGAATAAAATTACTATCGGTGTATTGTACCCATTTTTAGCGAAAAAACCGCGCATAATTTTATTTTACATATATCGATAAACAAAATATATTAAAAGGAGAAAACAGAATGAAAAAGCAAATTTTCAAACTAACCTCAATCCTTCTGGCGATGGTTATGGTGTTCACTATGTTCACTATTGTCCCCATCTCCGCTGAGGAAGCAACCGTAAATTTATCTGATGCCGTTGCTAACCTCAAAACCGCATGGAAGAATCTTGACTATGCGAAAACCACCGAAGAGTGCGGCGTTAACTACGCAGCCGGCTGGCTTGGTGGAACGGTTGATGAAAAAACCGTTACCTTTGCTGATGCCGCTCAGCTTATTATGTGGGGTACTCAGACCAACTCTAATTATATGAATAACTTAAGGCTTTTTGAAAACAAAATATCCGATATAGAAGATATTTACTTCTATTATAGCTCTAACGGTGATATTACTACTCAGGTAAACAGCGTTTTAAATAACGGTACTGCATATGAAATAAGAAATTTTTCTGCTACAGTAGTTTTAGAAAATACAAACAATGTGATGACGAAGGTTTACCTGTCGGATTATTTAGCAAAAGTAAATAATTCCACTATCGATAGCATTTATGTTAAGCCTTACGCTGGAACACATGATTATTTCTTAAGATTCGGTTTCAATTACACAGCAGCTGCAGGAACCACCCTCACCTTAGGAAAAATCTATGCTGAGGTAGACCAGAATCTCTTAAACACTGATTCTTTAACCGATTCGCAGTGGTATGATAAGGCTGTTGCAGTCGATACTGATGCCTTAAAAGCTGATTATAACGATGAAATCGGCAGCGATGAGTGGCAGGCATTCCTTGCTGCCCGTGAAGCAGTTCTTGCTTGCTCTGGCGAAGTTCTTAAAGCCCGCGCTCTCGATACCTTGAGAACTGAATGGGTAAAGATGGTTGAAAGCGTACCTACCTTGAATAGTAATTATTCTCACTATTACTTTTGGGATGCATCTGTAAATAAGTTGTCATGCTCTACTGTAGCTACCGATAAGTACGGTAATGCATATACTGCTACTGGTGTTGCCTCTACCGATACTGAATATGGCGCAGTTAATGGTAACACAGCAGCAAACCTTCTCCTTTATCAGACAGCTTCTAATATTACTATTGATAATGCTGTAGACGTAGGCTTCTGGTATAAATCAACTGGCGATATCAATGTTAGGACATATATGATGTTTGGTTCAAGCACTACAGCGTCAAATTCTGCCGCAACTGGCGTTTTTAACGGTGACGGCGAATGGCATTTCTATTCCCTCAGAACCGCTATGGGTGATACTGCTTGGAACGATGTAACTAATACATATAAAGCTACAAAATTTTACCGTTACTATATCGACCTTGGTAACGTTGTTGATGATGTGCTTACAAGCGTTGATGTAACCTTCGGTGGCGTTGCCTTCCGTTATAAAGATACTACGGTTGCAGCTATAGATGATGCAGACCTTGTTGCCAGAGCAGCTGTTTTTGATACCACCGCTTATACTGACACTGCGGCTTTCGATGCAGCCCTTGCTGCAGCCTTAGAGTTCTATCCTGATATTGCTAATGAAATAGCTGTTGCTAGACTTGATACCGCATGGCAGAATTTGGTTCCTTACTATTCAAAGGCATCTTTAGGTGTTGTAGGTGGAAGCTGGATCACATATGATGAATCCTATAGGGTAGCCGATGCTCCTGAAGAACTGGGCGAAAATGCAGTAAGCTATAAGGTTTCCGCCACCGCTAACCCAGGTGGAGCAAGCGATGTAGGTGCAAAGAACCCCTCTAACCAGAAATTCAATGAAATCGCTTGGACTAATGAGCCTGGTAGTCTCAATGCCAGCACCTATCTTACCGATATTAAAAAGGCAGATATTGAGGATTTATATTTCTACTATAAATCAAGTGCAAGAATTTATGCTAGACCTGGCTTGGCTTACACTAACGGCACGTCAATAAATCCTGGCTTGTCAGCTTCGTTTGGTGACGGATATGTTCTTCCTGCATCTGACGGTGAATGGCGTAAGGTTTCCTTCAAGGATTTCGTATGTAATCCTCAAAACACAACATATACTGCAACAAACTGGACTAATCGTTTTGCAAGCTCAGCGGGCTATGAATATCTGGCAAGAGTAACCCTCCAGGTTTCTGCCGCAAGCGATACAAATCAGGATGTTCTGTTTAGCGATATATTCGTTAAATATGGTTCCGATAAAAACCGTGAAGGTTCTTCTGAGTGGACAGATAAAGAAATAGTTAAAAATGCTCTCCTTTTAGGTGATGACGCTGTTGATGCAGGCTATTTGAATACTGCAGAATGGCAAGCATTCCTCTCAGCCCGAGCAAACGCTTTAACCTTCTATCCCGAAGTAGAGGAAGAAGCAGCTAAGATAAACGCTATCCCCACTCTCAGAAACGCTTGGAAAGCTATGACCTATATTCCTCAGAAGGTCAATACCGCTCCTATCGGCGCGTATAGTACGGGCGGTTCAAGCACTCAAATACCTATCTTCAATGAATCAATGGCTGATGTAAGAAATTCCTATATTGATTCTGAAATCACAGGCTATGGTACAGCATTTAACTTCCCTGCAGTTGATTTCAAGGATAGTAACGGGGCTTCCACCTCATATGAGTGGTTTATCTGGCGTAATCATGGTGTCAAGCTTTTCTCAAAGTCTGATATAGAATACATCGGATTTTGGTATAATTCTTCTGTTGCAATCACCCCTGTACGTATCTTATTTAACGGCGGAAATCAGGTTGACGGTGGTACTCTTCCCGCAACTGATGGTTGGAAATTCATCACCCTTAAGGAAATTATGGGTGAGACCAAATGGAACAACGTGTTAAATAATGCTGCTATCTCAGATGTTTCCGATATCCGTATGATGTTCACACACGGTACCCAAAGATCAACCGAAATCTACTTCGGTGATTTGGAAATTTACAGCAGGGACACTCAGATAATTGACATTGATAACCTATCTGCAACCGCGCTTATCAAAAAAGCAGATGCTACTAATTTAGGTGTTTACGAAAACGGCGCTGCCAAGGATGCCTTTGTTGCCGCTGTAGCTGCTGCTAAGACCTGCTATGCAACCGAGCTTGAGGCTGCTGCTATCAAGGATGCTGCATTAACACTTAATAATGAGCTCTTTATGAAGCCTGCCACTGTTATCAATCCTTGGCGTGAAGATGATCCAGATTCAGCAAAATCAAACGCAACTGTCTTTGGTACCTCTAATAACGGTGATTACTATACCACCGTCAACACTGCAGTAATCGGTAATGCAAGCTGCGCTCCTGATACAGGCGCTGTTATGTACGAAACCGATACTCCCGTTCTCTTAAAGGATATTGAAGATATCACCTTCTCTTATAAGGTTGAGAATAAAAATGATAATGTCTTAACCGTTGCTCGTATCTGGTTCTACGAAGAGAACTATACCCGTTATGAGAAGGACGAAGAGGGCAATATCGTTTATGAAGAGGATGGCGAGACTCCCGTAGTAATCGCTAATAATTGGAAGACTGGTATGGAAGCTTATGGCACCACTAGATACTTAGCATTTGATGCTAATACTGATGGTTGGGTAGAAACCTCACTTGCTACCATATTTGGCGATAATTGGAAGACCGTATATCTTGGCTTCCTTAACGGCTCTGATATTAAGGAAGTAGACTTTACTGAGGAAAATACCTACATTTCCAAGATGTCCTTCGGCTTCAATACCAAGGAAGGCGCAAGCGCAGATGTTAGCGTTGGCTCTATGTACATCAAGAAGACCGATGCTTCTGCCTATACCATCACCGCTGATGATGCTGATTTTGAAGGCGTTTTAGCCGAAGCTCGCGCAATCAACCTTGATAACGTTAACATTGCTAAGGCAAACGAATTCAAGAAGCTTGTTAAGGCTTTCGAAACCAAGATTGGCGCAGAGGTTAAGGCTGGCTACATTGCAGGTAACTGGTATGAAGACGGCTTAACCCTTAAGGACTTAAGCGTTCTCAGTAGAAAGAACGATAGTACTCTCGGCGATACATTCTGCGATGATGATGCTATCGGTGATTTAACTGAAGAATCCATCCGTAAGTCACTCTTAGGTATTCAGTAATATTAAAAAATATTACAACATAATTTAATAAAACCGCCTCGGTTCAACCGAGGCGGTTTTTTTGTAGGAACAACCGTAGGGGACGATGCTCACATCGTCCCCTACAAATAATAAGGTTTCCAATATTGTTCGTTCATTAAAAATTTTAACAACAAAAAAATCGGCAAACCAATTTTTCAACCTTCATATTATGACCATATTATCCGCAACGTGGCGGATTATAATGAAATCTGGGAATATATTGAATACAACCCGCAAAAATGGGTTTTGACACACCAATAATCGTAGGGGCTATTTACGAATTATCCGTTTTTATTCTTTATTATTCAAATTGTTTCTCGCATAAAAGAATATATACTGCTGAACTATACCTGCATAACTCTTGGCACATTCAGGCAATTCTCCGCCAAAAAACTCTTCCATAGCCCTTTTTATCCAAACATCACGGGGAAAGGCTTCAATAAATCCAAGACCGAAAAGCAGAGCGCAGTCAGCCACCTTAGGACCAACACCCTTGATTTTCATTAGCTCATTTCGGGCAGTATCAAAGTCCATAAGTCTGATGCTATCTAAATCAATTTCTCCGCTTGCAACCTTTTGCGCCGCATCTATAATATACTTAGCGCGAAAGCCTGCTCGCAGAAAGCTTAAATCCTCAACCTTTAATTTGCTGATGGTTTTAGCTTCGGGGAAGGTAAAAGAGTTACCGCATTTTTCGCCAAAGGCTTCGCAAAGCCGTTCAATTATACCTTTTATACGAGGAATATTATTATTCTGCGAAATAATAAAGGAGCAAAGCGCTTCCCACGGGTCCTGATTTAGTAGCCTTATTCCGCTGCCAAAGTTGGCGGCTTTTTTAATGGTTTCATTAACGCTGATGCTTTTAATAATGCTTTCATAATCACGGTCAAGGTCAAAATAACTTTTCCAGATTTCTTCAAAATCCTTTTTGTCACTGCCGTAAATTATCAGGTCGCCATCCTTAAGCCTAAGCTCTATGTATTTGCCCTTGGCAACACCACACCAGCTACCGTCCGCATTTTCTCTAAATCGGAACGCCTGACCGCAGTCAAGAGTCTGAGCCAAATCGAAATTTTTAATATTTTTTATATAAACCTTATTGTCTTCAAAGTAAGTCTCAAACATTTTTTCACCTCAATATAGCCATTATATCATTTTTGTGTTATAATGGCAATATGAAAGGATGATTTTATGCGTGATGATATTTGTACTATACCCGTAAGCGAGGTATTTGAGGAGAGTGATGGGTGTCCCATTTGCCGTATGTATAAGACGGTGGAGGATAGGATTATCACTTACATATTAGGCGATGCTATGATGGAGCCAGATGTGCGGATAGAAACAAATCGGTTGGGCTTTTGCGAAAAGCACCTTGATAAGATGATGGGATATAGGGGAAGACTTCAGCTAAGTCTAATGCTTGAAACACATCTAAAAAGCGTCAAAGAGGATATCTTCGATAAAAAGCTTTTTAACCCCGCCACCAAAAAGGCTGAAAAGGTAAAAAAGATCGAAGAAAGCTGTTTTATCTGCAATAAGATAGAGTGGGGTATATCGCGAATGATAGAAACTATCTATCGCCTTTATGAGTCTGAGAGTGATTTCAGAAAGCTTTTTGACGGTCAGCCACAGTTTTGCTTAAAGCATTATGAGAGGCTTATTTCAGGAGCTAATAAATCTAAAATGCCACATTTCCTAAGCGAGTTTACAAGCAATTTAACCCGTATAACAGGAGATTACGCAAGGAGTCTTTGTGAGGATATTTCGAAATATTGCTCAATGTATGATTACCGCAATGCAGGGGCAAATGCCGATTGGGGAAACAGCAAGGATGCGGTAGAGAGGGCAGTAGGCTTTTTATCGGGCAAATCTGTCGAATAATTTACATAAAACTCGAAATTTGTGGGATGTTAGTAAAAAATGGCATAAATACGCGAGTTTCTCAACTTTTCCACCGAGTTATCAACATTTTTATGTTAACTTGAATATGTTATCCACCTTTTGCCAAAGATATATTTATCTAAGGTAAAGGTGGTTTTTTATGGTTAAGGGAGTTAACAAAACAGTAATAGAAGTCAACGATACGGGTAGTAAAATGTTTGAAAAGGTAGTGTTTTTTGTAGCGCCCCAATACGGAAATCTAAAGGCGTCAACGCTTAATAAGGCGGTAAAGGAGTTTTCATTTAATATGGAAAATCAAAATACATCTAAAAAAAGCCTGAGGAAAAGAGTAAGGCTTAAAAAGGGCGCTAAGATTTTTTTGTTTTCTTTAGGTGCGGTCATAATACTTGGCATAGGCCTTTTAATAATTTTGTAAATAAAATGTAAAAAAATGCAAGGAATATACCTTATTTCTTGCATTTTTGCTTTTATTGGTCTATAATTATATTATTACATATATATAGTTTGGAGAATTCAAAGTGGAAAATATCAAGTCTGCATCTAAGGTATTTTTAAAAATAGTTGCTGTTACGGTGTTTTGCTTTTTTGTAGCTATATCCTTTATGGTTATGTGTACGGGCTTCGGAACGGAAAATATCGGTTACACGGTTTACGGCGCTACAGAAGAGAATGATGAGCTTAAAGAGTTATATACCCACTATTTTTCTGATGGTGAGGATAAAAGGGAAGAGGAATTTAAAAACGCGGGCTATGCTATGCAGAAGGTTTCTGTTCGCTCTGAGCTTTCTGTGGGAGTTAGGGCGGTATTTCTTACCTTAACTCAGGTGTTCAACCTTGTTATACTCATAGGCTTTATTTATCATTATATGTGGGAGCTTGGCTCTAAGGATTATAATCTTATTAAGTTCGGTCACAAAAGCCCCGATAATCTGAAAGGCTTTAAAATCGGACTTATGGCATCAGCGCCTAATATAGTTTTCTTTGCTGTTTTGGTTATCTTTAAAAATGGCTTTATGTCAAGCTTTAATGTGCCTAATTATAAATTTATCGTAAGCTATTTATATTCCTTTGTGGAGCTTATTATCGGCGAAGTTAAAACTGCAAGTGAGCTTGAAATAACGCAGATAATAGGGCTTGGAGCTTTACTGCTTGTAGTTCCTCTGATAACCGAAATAGCATATCTTTTAGGAGTTAAGGGTATTTCGGTAGGGGAAAAGCTCATTTATAAGAAAGGGGAATAGTAAATGGCAGGATTTTTAGGACTTGGTAATTACGAAAAAGAAGGTCCCGGTGTTGAAAAAAATGCGCCTAAAAAGAAGACCTTTATTGTGTTTTTCGAAATATTTTTCAGAAATGTATGGAAATTTATAACTATCAACTTCGTTTATTTTCTTGTAAGTCTTCCTATAATCACTAAGGGCTTCGCAAGTGCGGGCCTTACCCACGTAGCCCGTAATACTGCAAGAGATAAGCATTCCTTTGGCCTTTCCGATTTCTTTGAAACTATCAAGAAAAATTGGAAGCAGAGTCTGATTGTTAATATTATAAATATTTTAATTACCGCACTTGATGTCTACGCCCTTTATTACTATTGGTTTGCTGAAAAAAGCTTTGGGCAGACTGTGGGTCTCGGTATTGCGTTATTTGTAGCTTTTATTTTTTCAATAATGCAGTTTTATATCTGGACTATGCTTATAACCTTTAAGCTCACTATTAAGCAGATTTACAGCAACGCTTTTAAGCTTTCAATCGCTAATTTAAAGCTTAATTTTCTTTGTGCTTTTACACTTCTTTTGGTTTACGGATTATATATCGCAGTATTTTGGTTCTTAAAGCAATTCTCAATAGTAGTAGCAATAGAGATAGTGCTATTTATCTGCACCTTCCCTGGCTTTAAATATCTTCTTATTCAGTTCTGCACATTCCCCGCAATAAAAAAGTATATGATAGACCCCTATTATGCAGAGCATCCTGATGATGATATCGAGCTTCGCCGTGATTTAGGACTTGAGGTTCCTGAGGATGATGTGGAAGAAGATAAAGAATGATAATAAAAACCGTTTTGGGAGAAAGCTTCTTTACGAAGTGTCTCCCAAAACGGTTTAATTTTTATTTAAGTATAACTTCAATAACGGGTGAGATCATCTTTGGAGGAACAGGAGGGATGGTGAAGAAAACACTTTCAATAACTAAGCTTGTGCCGACGTAGTTTTCGGTGATTTTATCGGTATACAAAATTTCACTTCCATCGTGGAGAAATTGGGCATATTCAATTTTGCCCTCGAGTCCATCAATATTAAATCTTTTAAAAGGATATTCCTGAAGATGAATATAAAGGCGTTTTCCATCATCACTCTCTGTGAGCTTTATGCCACTCGGAGCCTTAAAGCATTCCTCAGCC
The DNA here is from genome assembly GCA_045605605.1 of Acutalibacteraceae bacterium. Classification (GTDB taxonomy): domain Bacteria; phylum Bacillota; class Clostridia; order Oscillospirales; family Acutalibacteraceae; genus UBA737. The sequence goes on from JAZUQH010000046.1 coordinate 77,552, forward strand.
TGTGTACAACCATAAATAGAACGGTTATTATATTTCATCCAATTGCCGTAAGCTTCAAGGGCTTCTACCGCTCTATAATCGAATTCACCTCTTGAGGTTGGACCTACATTCATAATAAGATTTCCGCCCAAGGCAACGGTGTTTACAAGCATATCTATAAGCATCTTGGGTGTTTTCCAGGTCATTTCGTCACGGTGATAGCCCCAAGAACCAGAGAAGGTCTGACAAGCCTCCCAAGGCACCAGTTCGTTTGTTTCGGGATGACGGGGCCACTCGGTAGGCTGAAACTGCTCAGGTGTCCATAAATCCTGTTCAAGACCTGAGCGGTTATTTATGATGATTTCGGGCTGAAGCTTTCTTACGGTTTCAATCAGCTTTTCAGATTCCCATTGTTCTTTAAGCTTGCCGCCATTATGCTGCATCCAAGGTCTTATAACACCGTTAGTGCCATTATACGAAAAGTCAAACCAAATGATATCTATTTTGCCGTAGTTAGTCAGAAGCTCGGTTACCTGATTTCTCATATATTCGGCATATTTGGTCATATCTCTGCCCTTATCAAGCTCGGCAGCATTAGGATATGTACGGAAGGGGTGATGTATATCAATGGGGAAATCGGGGTGATGCCAGTCTATGAGTGAGTAATAAAAGCCGACCTTCAAACCCTCCTCGCGAAGAGCATCAACATATTCTCTTACAAGGTCTCGTCCAAATTTGGTATTAGTAATTTTATAATCGGTATATTTTGAATCGAAAAGGCAGAAGCCCTCGTGATGCTTGGTGGTAAGTATCACATATTTCATACCTGCTTTTTTAGCATATCTTGCCCATTCACGAGCATCAAATAAATCGGGATTAAAGTTATCAAAGTATTTCTGATATTTTTCATCTGAAAGTTGATCATTCGCTTTAATCCACTCGTGCCTTGCCGGTAGTGAATAAAGACCAAAATGGATAAACATTCCAAAGCGGTCGTGCATAAACCATTCGGTGTTGCCGGGGGTTTTTCTGATTTTGTGTAAAGACATAAAAATTTCCTCCTTATTGACTTTGAATTTAATATACCATATAATGAGGAAAAAACATATGTAAATAAAATTATAAAATATGGAGATTTTAATATGGAGTTTATTGAAAACCGTATAATTAAAGATGCTACCGATAATATGAATATGGAAATTATAGAAATGAAGTATGTGAAATTAGGCAAGGATTGGAATGCTGTGAGAAGCTCTAAATCTTCGTATACCAGAGTGTATTTTGTAACTGTCGGCACAGGGAAAATTAACTGCAACGGTGAAGAAATAATTTTAACACCTGGAAATATTTATATAATTCCATCGGATATGAATTTTGGATATAGCTGTGATGCGTATCTCGAAAAGCTATATTGCCATATCAAAGTTTGTAGATTGGATGGACTTGATGTATTATCACATATCAACAAATGTGTTGTTCTAAAGAACAAATCAGATGTAATCAATAAAATTGTAAATGAGTTTAATTTTTATAATATAAACAATGCTTTAAATATAAAAGCAATACTTTACTCTATTGTTTCGGAGGCAGTAGGATATAATTGTTTAGGAGAAGCAATAAAATATGGAAAGCTGGTAAGGGAAGTAATAGAATATATAGAGAATAATTTATCTAATAAACTGGCTCTAAATGAATTATCAGCACAATTTTTTGTTTCATCCGGAAAACTACAAAAGCAATTTAAAAAAGAAGTAGGAGTGAATATTGGTAGTTATATTAACTCGCGTATTATGAATAGGGCGGAGGATATGCTGAAATACTCCGAGAAACCAATAAAAGAAATAAGTGATGATTTAGGATTTTGCGACCAGTTTTATTTTTCAAGAGCTTTTTCAAAGCATTATGGAGTTCCACCTAAAAAATATAGAGACAATATATTTTAAAGGAGTGCCAAAAAGCACTCCTTTTTATAATGCTGCATCGAGATTTTTTCTTATATAAAGGGGATTTTTCCCCGTCGTTTGCTTGAACACCTTTCTGAAATAAGAAGAAGAGCTGAAGTGAAGCATAGTGCTTATTTCTTCAATGGATAGATTTGTGGTCTTAAGTAGTTCTTTTGCTTTTTCGCAGACTATCTGATGCTTTATTTCGAGGGGTGTTTTGCCGAAGACCTTATTAAATATAAGATATAATCCCGACTCACTTACTCCGCAAAATGTAGCAAGCTCATTAAATTTGCAATTGTAATTTTTATCAAGAAAAGTAAGAGCTCGTCTGGTTATATATTCATATTTGTTACTCTCGATTTTTTTAATCTGCATACTTGGCATTACTTTACCTAAAAAGGTGTAAAGAGCGCCAACGGTTGCGCAGTTTACTGTCATATCATTAAGTATAATATCAAGAATTTCAAAAGCTTCTTTATTATATTCAAGCTTTTGCAAAACAAATTCTTTATTCATAACGGGCAGGTCTTCAAAGCCTATAGAATAGAAAATTACCTCTTCTGCATCCTCAAAACCCCAGTAGGATATATAGTTAAGGTTTTTAGGGATATAACAAATATCGCCCGCTTTTACCTCTAAAGTAATATCATCCGATACGATTTTACCCGTTCCTGAGGTGACTTTTGCTATATAATGGCTTGGTGCACCGCCACCCTTGGAATAATCGGTGATTCGTTCATAAGGTATGCGGTTGCGAAAGAACTTAAAACCTGAATAAAAAGAAAGATTACTCATAAATACACATCCCTGATTTAGAGAAATTTACCTGTTTTTTTATCTATTTTAAAGTATAATGCATTGTAATATAAATTGTCAAGATATATAATTAAATTAAGCAAGAGGAAAGGGATGGCATTATGAAAAATAAAGTAATTGCTTTTACTGCTCCTAAGGTAGCAGAGTATCTTGATTGTGAGATTCCCGAAATTAAAGAAACAGAGGTTCTTGTAAAGCTCTGCGTATCAACCATCAGCAGTGGTACAGAGAGAGCAAATCTTTTAGGTGAGGTTAACGTAAGCGTTGCCACCTTTGATACAGAGGCTCATTTCCCAAGATATTGCGGATATAGTTCGTCGGGCATTGTGGAAAAAATAGGTAGCGCAGTTACTGATTTTGCTGTGGGCGATAGGGTAGCGCTTTCCTGGAGCACACACAGCAAATATGTTGCTATTGACCATAAGAATTTACATAAGATTTTAGATGATAGTGTTACCTTTGAAGAGGCTGCCCTTTGGCATATAGGAACATTTCCTATGGCAGCTATCAGAAAATGCCGTTTTGAAATAGGCGAGAGCGCTATCGTTATGGGTATGGGAATTTTAGGTCTTTTTGCAGTTAAGCTTTTAGCAGCCTCCGGAGCCGCTCCGCTTATAGCAGTAGACCCCGTCCCCGAAAAGAGAGAGCTTGCTTTAAAAATAGGCGCCGATTATGCCTTTGACCCCTTTGACACTGACTTTGCCAAAAAGGTTAAAGAGGTAACGGATGGCGGAGTTAATGTTGCAATAGAGGTAACAGGTAACGGCGGAGCTTTAAACGGGGTTCTTGATTGTATGAAGAGGATGGGCAGAGTAGCGCTCCTTGGCTGTACGAGAAGCAGTGATTTTACTATTGATTATTACCATAAGGTTCACGGACCGGGAATTTCCCTTATCGGCGCTCATACTGCCGCCCGTCCCGTAGAAGAAAGCTCAGCAGGTCTGTTTACCACCCATGATGATGTTATGGCAATGCAAAGACTTAATAGGTTTGGAAGACTTGAGTTTTCTTCCCTTATAGAAGAGATGCACAGTCCCTCTGATGCGCCTGAGGTTTATACCCGCTTAGCAACAGAAAAGGCATTCCCCATAGTTCAGTTTGATTGGAGGGAGTAAGCCTTGAGAAAAATCAGAATAGCTCAGATAGGCACAAGCACCAACAGTCACGGTAACGATATTTTTAATACCATACGAAGCCTTACCGATATATTTGAGGTTGTAGGCTATGCTCTTCCCGAAAACGAAAGAGAAAAGTTTCCCGAAAGAATGGCTGACTTTGAGGGATATAGGGAAATGACGGTTGAAGAAATATTAAACGATAGCAGTATCGAGGCTGTAACGGTTGAAACAGAAGAAATATATCTTACCAAATATGCTACCATGGCGGCAAAGGCAGGTAAGCATATTCATATGGAAAAACCGGGCGGACTTGACCTTGCCGCATTTGAAGAGCTTATTAAGACTGCTAAGGAAAACGGTAAAACCTTCCATATAGGCTATATGTACCGCTATAATCTTTATATCAAAGAGATATTTGAGAAAATTAAGAGCGGCGAGCTTGGAGATATAATAAGCGTTGAGGCTCAGATGAATTGTATCCATCCCGTAAAGGTCAGGGAGTGGCTGAAAACCTTTCCGGGCGGTATGATGTTTTTCTTAGGTTGTCACCTTATTGACCTTATTTTGCAGATAAAGGGTCAGCCCGAAAGGATAATACCCCTTAATAAGAAAACCGGTGTTGACGGGATAGATGCCGAGGATTTCGGTATGGCTGTTTTCGAATATGAGAACGGAGTTTCCTTTATCAAAATGGTTGCAAGTGAAATAGGCGGCTATGCAAGAAGGCAGTTTGTTGTAACGGGCAGTAAAAAAACTATCGAAATCAAGCCCTTTGAAATGTTTGTTCCCGACGGTCAGTATATGATGTTTTCCGAAAAGACCGAATATGAGTCTACCGTTTGGAGCGATAGAGGTGTAACCGTGAGAAGCGATATATTTAACCGCTATAACAGTATGCTTACAGCTTTTGCCGAAATGGTGGCAGGGGAGAAGAAAAACCCCTATACTGCCGATTATGAACTTGAACTTTATAAAACCATATTAATTTGTTGTGGAGTTGATGTAAAATGAAAAAGGCGTTAATTTTAGGCGGAACGGGAGTTATGGGCACATATCTAACCGAGTATCTCTATGATATGGGCTTTAAGCTTGATGTTTTTTCTCTTGATGAAAGAGAATCCAAGCAGAACCTGACATATATCAAGGCAAATGCCAAGGATAAGGCTACCGTTGCCGAGTATCTTAAAAATGATTACGATGCAGTAATCGACTTTATGATGTATAACACTAAAGAATTTACCGATACCTATAAAATGTTCCTTGATAATACTGAGCAGTATGTGTATCTTTCTTCTTATAGAGTTTATGCAGACGATAATCCAATTAAAGAAACCTCTCCGCGCCTATTGGATGTTTCACCCGATAAGCATTATTTAGCGTCTGACGATTATTCTCTTTACAAAGCAAGAGGCGAGGATTTGCTTATAAATTCTGGCAAGAAAAATTGGACCGCTGTTCGTCCCACCATTACCTATTCCGATCAGCGTTTACAGCTTGTAACACTTGAGGGTAATACCGTTATCAACCGTTCAAGACAGGGTAAACCTGTAGTGCTCCCCGCAGATGCTCTTAAGGCTCAGACCACTATGTCCTTTGCGGGCGACGTATCAAAAATGATAGCACGTCTTGTTCTTAATAAGGAGGCTTACGGTGAGACCTATACAACCGCCACCGCCGAGCATCAATCTTGGGAGACCATAGCAGGTTATTATAAGGATATTATCGGTCTTAAATATATTCCCGTTAGCACAGATGAGTTCCTTTCTATCCGTTCCGATGAGGAATACGACCCTTACCGTTGGAAGCTTATATATGACCGTTTTTATGACCGCGTTATTGATAACACCAAAATTTTAAATGCTACGGGAATGAAGCAGTCTGAGCTTACACCCGTTAAAGAGGGACTTACCCGTTGCATAGCAGCCCTTGATTCAAGCAAGACCTTCGGTAATATGGCTTACAGTGACCGTATGGATGCCTTCCTTGAAGCAAAAGGAATAAAATATTAAAGGAGAAATAAAAATGAAAGCTATACTTGTAAATGATGATAGATCTCTTCGTTGGGATAATGTACCCGACCCAATTTTAGGCGAGGAAGATTGCCTTGTTAAAATTGAAGCAGCAGCGCTAAACCGCGCAGACCTTATGCAGAGAGAGGGCGATTATCCGCCTCCTCCCGGATGTCCTGAGTGGATGGGCCTTGAAATTGCGGGTACCATAGTAGAGATGAGCGAGGGTGCTAAGGCTAAGTCTAATTATAAAGTGGGCGATAAGGTTTGCGCACTTTTAGGCGGCGGCGGATACGCTCAGTACGCTAATATTAAGTACGATATGCTTATGCCTGTTCCTGAGAATTGTACTATGATTGAGGCAGCCGCAATTCCTGAAGCTTTTGCAACCGCCTATCTTAACCTCTTTATTGAGGGTAACATCAAAGAGGGTGATACACTTCTTATGAATGCAGGAGCATCAGGACTTGCAAGTGTGATTATTCCTATGGCTAAGGCTTTCGGTATCAGAGTAATTACCACTGTTTTAACTGAGGAAATTGCTAATTCTATAAAGCATCTTAATGCCGATAGAGTTGTTGTTACCACTAAGGAGGATATCTCAGAGGTTCTTAAGGAGGAGCTCGATGCAGGTCATCCCGTTGATGTTGCTATTGACTGCCTCGGCGGTGAGATTATGGGCAAGTGCATCCACTTCCTTAAGCATGGCGCCCGTTGGATTATGATTGCCGCTTTGGCAGGTACTAAGACCGAAATTGACCTTAAGAATATTTATGTAAGAAATGTTCGCATAATCGGTAGCACACTCCGTTCCCGTACTCCCGCAGTTAAGGCTCAGATTTTAGCCGACCTTGTTAAGAATGTATGGCCTAAGGTAACTAGCGGAGAGGTTAAGCCCACCATCTATAAGGTGCTTCCTATTACTGAGGCAGAAGCCGCCCACGATATCCTATATAAAGGACAGAATGTTGGTAAGGTTGTTTTAACAGTTGAATAATAAAACAAAAAAAGAAACTTCGCCAAGAAGTTTCTTTTTTTTAGTGAAAGATTGAAAAAGAGGGGGTAGAAGATTTATGACTGTAAGCCATTATTTTTTACCAAGCCTTGCAAAGAAGCGAAAGGTCATAGGCCAAAGTGCGCCGCCTACTATAACCATAATGAAGTAGCGGAGGCTTCTTGCTATTAGATGACCGTCAAACAAAGCGTCAAGGGGAGCGCGTAAAAGCTCTTTTGCTAAAAGAACAAGGGCAAGTCCGCCTATTACTTTAATTATCTGCGCCCAGAATACTGCCTTTGTTTCAAACTTAATCCATTTTAAATCAGCAGTATAAACCACGATAATTCCCAAAGCACAGCCAAACAATGTAAACCCGTTTTTGCGAGCGGATTCTAAATTGCCGATAGCATCTGCCGCATAGGCTTCTTGTGGGAAAGGATAAAAAAGAACAAAGCAAAGATAAGATATTATAACCGCTAAGAAGAAAAACAGCACTGCATACATAACCTTAGGGGATTTTTCTGCCTTTTTAAATATTGGGTAGGCTACAAAAATCAATACGGTGGCGATTGCTAAGGATACAAGCACATCTGCGGGGGTATGCACACCTAAATACATACGGGAAAGGGCAACAAGCCCTGCTAAAACAATCATCGCTATGCGAAGCTTTTTGTTGTTGGTGGTACGGGCGATACCGCCGTAAAGTCCAACAGAGGTCTGTGTGTGTCCGCTGGGGAAGGAGTATCCGCCTGCAGCCTCTTTTGCGGATTCTACAATGGTGAAACCAGGGTCCTTTATCCACGGGCGAGGTACACGGCAAACTATTTTAAGAAATTGGTTAAGCACTGTACCGAAAAAGCCGACACAAAGAATATAGTATCCCTTAAACTTATCCACGCACCAGAAAATAATCATACCAACTGCCATAAAAACAGTTTCTTCACCAAAGAGTGTGATGAAAGAAAAGAAAAAGTTCAACACGGGATTTCGCAAATCCTCTAAAAAATATAAAAATGGCATAAGCTTCACCTCTTTTTGTTGTTATAAGTATAAACCAAAACGGTAGTTTTTTCAATCGTTTTATAATTTTAATAGTTGTTTTTTATCGTAGATAAAATAAATTGATAAAATTTTAACATTTTTTAATAAAAACCCTTTGCAAATAGAAATTTATGTGTTATACTACAATAGTATAGTTGCGTACTATGTCAATTTTTGGCGTATATGCTTGGTACATATTATTTTCAGAGGAGGATTCTGTTAATGAAGAAGAAAATCAGCACACTTCCCTTCAAAGGAACTGCCGAGCAGGAAGCTAAGCTTATGCAGGTTATCGATGAGCATAAGCACGATAAGAGCAACCTTATGGTAGTTATGCAGAAGGCACAGGACATCTACGGTTATCTACCTATTGAAGTTCAGGAAATGATATCCGAAGGTATGGAGGTACCGCTTGAAAAGATTTACGGCGTTGCTACCTTCTATGCTCAGTTCTCACTTTCTCCAAAGGGTAAGTACAACATTTCAGTATGCTTAGGTACTGCTTGTTACGTTAAGGGCTCAGGTGACCTTTTTGATAAGCTCAGCGAACGCCTTGGTATCGGAGCCGATGAGTGCACACCTGACGGTAAGTTCTCACTTGAAGCCTGCCGTTGTATAGGTGCTTGCGGTCTTGCTCCCGTACTTACAATCAATGATGATGTTTACGGCCGCCTTACCGTTGATGATATTGACGGTATCTTGGCAAAGTATGCCGACTGATTTATCCTTTAAAGTTTAAATAAAAGGAAAGTGTCTGTATGAAAATCAGCAAAATGAAGGAGCTGCTTGAAGCCGAGGTTTTATGCTGCGAAGAGAATATTGAAAAACATGTATATTCCGCTTGCGGCTGTGACCTTATGAGCGATGTATTGGCTTATGTTAAGGATCAGGCTGTACTCCTTACAGGATTAGTAAACCCTCAGGTTATCCGCACTGCCGAAATGATGGATATGATCTGTATAGTTTTCGTTCGTTCCAAAGCGCCTACCGATGAGATGATTGCCTTAGCTCGTGAGAGCGGCATAGTTATTATGAAGACCGAAAAGAGACTCTATGAGGCTTGCGGCTTACTTTATAATAACGGTCTTGTAGGTAATAAGGTTAAGTAATGGGCGAAGAATTAGTTTTCACTTTCGATGTTGACGGCGAGGATTTCACTTCAGCCGGTCAGGCATCGGTACAGATTAAGAAAAATTTAAGGCAGCTTGGAATAAACCCTGAGATAATAAGACGTGTTTCAATAGCGATGTATGAGGGTGAAATCAATATGGTTATCCACGCAGGCGGAGGCGAGGCCACCGTCAAGGTGTATGAGGACTTTATTGAAATTATTCTCAAAGATAGCGGTCCCGGAATAAAAAATATCGCTCAGGCTATGCAGGAGGGCTTCTCCACCGCGCCCGATAGGATTCGTTCCTTGGGCTTTGGCGCAGGAATGGGACTTCCTAATATGAAGCGATATACCGATAGTATGGAAATTGATTCCACCGTCGGTGTCGGTACCACAGTGGTAATGCGAGTAAATATTGTGTAGGTGATAACTTTGCATACTTATGAACATTCCGTTCTGCTTGATGAAAGCAAATGCACAGGTTGTACCACTTGCTTAAGGCATTGTCCCACAGAGGCAATAAGAATTCGTGACGGGCGAGCCGTAATCAATAATGAAAGATGTATTGACTGCGGCGAATGTATAAGAAACTGTCCACATAAAGCTAAGAAGGCAGTTTGCAGTAAGCTTGAGAGTATGGAGCGTTTTAAATGGAAGATTGCTCTTCCTGCGCCTACTCTTTACGGTCAGTTTGATAATCTTGATGATATAGATTATGTGCTTGACGGTCTTAAAAAAATCGGCTTTGACGATGTTTTTGAGGTTTCGAAGGCAGCCGAGCTTGTTTCGGCTTATACAAGATTATATCTTAAAACCGATGGCGTTAAAAAGCCTGCTATCAGCTCGGCTTGTCCCGTTGTTTTAAGACTTATAGGCTTAAGATTTCCGTCACTTAGTGATAACATTATACATATGCTTCCTCCTATGGAGGTTGCCGCAAAGTTGGCCCGTGAAAAAGCCTTAAAGGCTCATCCCGAGCTTAAACCCGAAGAAATCGGTGTTTGTTTTATCACTCCTTGTCCTGCAAAAGCAAGCTATGTTAAAAATGGCTTTGCAGGGTATAAGAGTCAGGTCGATGAGGTTGTATCCATAAGTGATATATATTTCCTACTTATCGGCGAGATGAAGCAGGATGAGAGTATAGAATCTTTATCCGAATCGGGTATGATAGGCATCGGTTGGGCAAGATCAGGCGGCGAGGCAACGGCAATCTTTAATGAAGATTACCTTGCGGCTGATGGTATTGATAATGTTATCCGTGTTCTTGATCAGGTGGAAAACGGCAACATACCGCCCCTTGAGTTTATTGAGCTTAACGCTTGTACAGGCGGATGCGTTGGCGGTGTGCTTACAATGCAGAACCCATTTATTGCAAAAGCTCGTTTGCAGACACTTAGGAGATACCTACCCGTATCTCAGAACTTCTTAAGCGAAGAAGAATCAAAATATATTCCCGATAGTTACCTGTTTAATGAACTACCTGAATATCAGCCTATGACAAGACTTAGTGACAGTATGGCTGAGTCGATGCGTATGATGGCAGATATTCAAAAGCTTAAAAAACAGCTTCCAGGTATTGACTGCGGCTCCTGCGGCGCTCCTACCTGCAGAGCCTTTGCAGAGGACGTTGTAAGGAAGCTTACAGATGAAAACGGTTGTCTGATACTTAACTGCTATAATCCACCTGTTAAGGAGGGTGAGGAATGACGGTAAAGGAAATTGCCGAAAGGGCAGAGCTTAAAATACTGTCTATGCCTGAGCCTGACCGAGAGGTTAAGGGCGTCTATATAGGCGACCTGCTTAGCTGGGTTATGGGCAGAGCAGGGGAATCAAACGCTTGGATAACAATAATGAGTAATATAAACGTTGTTGCCGTGGCATCCCTTGCAGATGTTTCCTGCGTTATTCTTTCAGAGGGTGTAACTTTGGAAGAGGATGTGCTTAACGCCGCTTTAAATAAGGGCATAAATATCCTTTCAACTGAGCTTCCGTCTTATGAGACGGCAGTAGCTTTAAGCGGTATGGTGTAATGAACAGATATTATTACGATTTGCACATTCACTCTTGTCTTTCTCCTTGCGGAGACGACGATAATACACCTAATAATATAGCAGGTATGGCTTCTCTTTGCGGACTTAATATTGTGGCTCTTACCGACCATAATTCCTGTAAAAATTGCCCCGCTTTTTTCGAGGCGGCTAAGAAATACGGAATTATTGCAATAGCGGGTATGGAGCTTACCACCTCGGAGGATATACATATAATATGTCTCTTCGAAGAGCTTTCCGATGCGATGCGGTTTTCTGATGAGGTAGAAAAGTATAGAATACCTTTTCCTAACCGTGTGGATATCTTTGGTGAGCAGATGATTATGGATGGCGATGATAATGTTATTGGAATAGAAGAAAATCTTCTTTCCAACGCCACAAGGATATCTGTTGATGAGGTGCCCGATTTAGTAGAGAGGTTTGGCGGTATCTGTTATCCCGCCCATATTGACCGTCAGGCAAACGGAATAATAGCAGTTCTTGGAACCTTTCCCGAAAATTCTAAGTTTAATTGCTTTGAGCTGCACGATGGCTCTAAGGCAGAGGATTATATCGCAAGGTATGGACTTGAAGGCAAGGTTTTAACGGTGGGTAGCGATGCCCATTATCTTACCGATATGCGAGATAAAGAATTTTATTTCGATATTGAAGATGAACCCTATAGCAGTGCTTATGTGAGAAGTCAGTTGTTTAATATGCTTAAAAAGGGTGATTAAATGAAGGAACTATCACTAAATATTCTTGATATTACCGAAAATTCCGTCAAGGCAGGGGCAACCCTTACCGAAATTATCCTTGATGAAAATGATGAGAGCTTGACTCTTATTATCAAGGATGACGGATGCGGTATGAACGAAGAAACGGTAAAATCCGTTACCGACCCGTTTTATACTACAAGAACTACCCGAAAGGTAGGGCTTGGCATCCCGTTTTTAAAACTAGCTGCCGAGCAAACGGGTGGAAGCCTAAAAATCGAGTCGAAGGTTGCAAATGGAAACGGTGATTTACACGGCACCTGTGTTACAGCGGTTTTTAATAAAAGCCATCTTGATTATACTCCCTTAGGCGATGTAACGGCAACGGTTACCACACTTGTTCAAGGCCATCCCGATACGGATTTCTTATTTATCCATAAGAAAAACGGGGTAGAGGTAAGCCTTGATACAAGGCAGCTTCGTGAGATACTTGAGGGCGTGCCCCTTGATTCTTACGAGGTTATAAAATGGATAGAAGAATATCTGCGAGAGCAATATTCCGAATTATAAATCAGTAAATATTATTTTCAGAAAGGAAGATATATATGAAATCTTTGGCTGAATTACAGGCTATCAAAGAAAGAATGAAGGATAAGGTTGTTATCCGTGAAGGCGTTAACGAAACCCGCGTTGTAGTAGGTATGGCTACCTGCGGTATCGCAGCAGGTGCCCGTCCCGTTCTTAATACCTTTGTTGAGGCTGTAAATGAAAGCGGTCTTGCCGATAAGGTTACTGTTTCACAGACAGGCTGTATCGGTATTTGCCAGTTTGAGCCCGTTGTTGAGGTTTATGAGTCTGGCAAAGAAAAGGTTACCTATGTTAAGATGACAGCTGAAAAGGCAAAAGAGGTTGTTGAAAAACACCTTAAAGGCGGCAATGTAATTGCTGAATATACAATTTCTTATAATAACTAATTTGGAGGTAAAGTTATGATTCGTGCACATGTCCTTATCTGTGGCGGTACAGGCTGTACCTCATCAGGAAGCCAATCTATTCAGGAAGCATTTGCTGCCAACATAGAGGCAAACGGACTTACAGAGGAAGTAAAGCTCGTTCAGACCGGTTGTTTTGGTCTTTGTGCTTTAGGTCCCGTTGTAATCGTTTATCCTGATGGTACTTTTTACAGCCGTGTTACTCCCGAAGATGTAAAAGAAATCGTTGAAGAGCACCTTCTCAAAGGTAGAATTGTTGAGCGTCTTGTTTATAGTGATACAGGCGCAGAAACAGAATCAACAGAGGTTGTTCCCCTTAGCGAAACCGCATTCTATAAGTCCCAGAACCGTGTAGTTCTCCGTAACTGCGGTGTTATCAATCCTGAAGAGATTGATGAGTACATCGCTATGGATGGTTATGCAGCTCTTGGTAAGGCTCTTACCGAAATGACACCTGAAGAGGTAATTAAGACCATCTCTGATTCAGGTCTTCGTGGCCGTGGCGGCGGCGGATTCCCCACAGGCTTTAAGTGGTCTCTCTGCGCTCCCAATAAGGCGGACCTGAAGTATGTAGTATGTAATGCCGATGAGGGTGACCCAGGCGCATTTATGGACCGTTCCATCCTTGAGGGTGACCCACACTGTATCATTGAAGCTATGGCTATCGCAGGTTATGCTATCGGTGCTACTAAGGGTTACGTATATGTTCGTGCTGAGTATCCTATCGCTGTTGAGCGTTTACAGAAGGCTATTGATGCAGCTTATGAGTATGGTCTTCTCGGTAAGAACATCTTTAATTCAGGCTTTGATTTCGACCTTTATATCCGTCTTGGTGCGGGTGCATTCGTTTGCGGTGAGGAAACTGCTCTTATGACCTCTATTGAAGGTAACCGCGGTGAGCCTCGTCCCCGTCCTCCTTATCCTGCAGTTAAGGGACTTTACAATAAGACTACTGTTGAAAACAACGTTGAAACCTTTGCTAATATTCCTCAGATTATTCTTAAGGGCGTTGATTGGTTTACCTCTATGGGTACCGAAAAGTCCAAGGGTACTAAGGTATTCGCTTTAGGCGGTAAGATTGAGCATACAGGTCTTGTTGAAATTCCTATGGGTACAACTCTTCGTCACATCATTTATGATATCGGCGGCGGTATTCCTAACGGTAAGAAGTTCAAGGCTGCTCAGACAGGTGGTCCTTCAGGTGGATGTATCCCTGTGTCACTTATCGATACAGAGGTTGACTTTGATAACCTTACTGCTATCGGCTGTATGATGGGTTCAGGCGGACTTATCGTTATGGACGAGGATAACTGTATGGTTGATATGGCTAAGTTCTTCCTTGAGTTTACCGTTGATGAATCCTGCGGTAAGTGTACTCCTTGCCGTGTTGGTACCAAGCGTCTTCTTGAAATGCTTGATAATATTACCAAGGGTAAGGGTACTCTTGAGGATATTGACCGTCTTGAAGAGCTCTGCAACTACATTAAGCAGAATTCACTTTGCGGACTTGGTCAGACTGCTCCTAACCCCGTACTCGCAACACTTAAGTTCTTCCGTGAGGAGTATGTAGCTCACGTTGTTGATAAGAAGTGTCCCGCAGGCGTATGTAAGGATCTTCTTTCCTTCACAATTGATAAGGATAAATGTATCGGATGCGGCGTTTGTGCAAGAAACTGCCCTGTATCTGCTATCAATAAGACCGATTATGTTGCTCCCGGTCATAAGCTGCCTTCTTATGAAATTGACGCTGAAAAGTGCGTTAAGTGCGGCGTATGTATGGGCAACTGTAAATTCAAGGCCATCAGTAAGGCATAAGAAAGGAGCCGTAATATAATGGATATGATTAACTTAAAAATTAACGGTATTGCTGTTAGCGTACCCAAGGGCTCCACTGTTTTAGAGGCTGCCCGTGTAGCAGGTGTTGAAATTCCCACACTCTGCTTTATGAAAGAAAAGAATGAGATAGGCGCTTGCCGTATCTGCGTTGTTGAGGTAAATGAAGGTCGCGGTTTCCGTGCTGTTACTGCCTGCGTTTATCCCGTAAGCGAGGGTATGGAGGTTCTTACCAACTCTGAAAAGATTCAGAAGGCAAGAAGAACCACTCTTGAGCTTATCCTTTCAACACACGATAAGAAGTGTCTTTCCTGCGCCCGTTCTACCAACTGTGAGCTTCAGAAGCTTTGCCGTGACTATGGCGTAGAGGAATCTGCTTTCGAAGGCTTTAAGCCCGTATATGAGCTTGATACTACAACTCCTCACCTCGTTCGTGATAACAACAAGTGTGTGCTTTGCCGTCGTTGTGTTGCTGTTTGTAGAGAACAGTATGTAAGCGTTATCGGCGCTAATGACCGTGGTATTGATACCAACATTGGTCAAGCATTTAACCTTCCTCTTAATAATGTTCCTTGTATTTCCTGCGGTCAGTGTACTGCTGTTTGTCCCACAGGCGCATTAGTAGAAAAGGATGATACCGATAAGATTTGGGAGGCTTTGGCTGACCCCACCAAGACCGTTGTTGTTCAGACTGCTCCTTCCGTTCGTGCAACCCTTGGCGAGTGCTTTGGTATGCCCGTTGGCTCCAACGTTGAGGGCAAGATGGTAGCAGCTCTTCGCAGACTCGGTTTTGATAAGGTATTTGATACCAACTTTGCAGCAGACCTTACCATCGTTGAAGAGGCTAACGAGCTTCTTGACCGTGTTAAGAACGGCGGAGTTCTTCCTATGATTACTTCCTGCTCACCAGGTTGGGTTAAGTTCTGCGAGTATTATTATCCCGATATGATTAACCATCTTTCTACCTGCAAGTCTCCTCAGCAGATGGCAGGCGCGGTTATTAAGACCTATTGGGCTGAAAAAGAAGGCGTTAAGGCAGAGGATATCGTTTCCGTTTCCGTTATGCCTTGTACCGCTAAGAAGTTCGAAATCGGCAGAGAGGATCAGTCTGCTGCAGGTGTTCCTGATGTTGATATTGCTATCACCACAAGAGAGCTTGGCAGAATGATTGACCGTGCAGGTCTTAACTTCACCGCTCTTCCCGATGAAGAATTTGATAATCCTCTTGGCGAGGATACCGGTGCTGCTGTAATCTTCGGTGCAACAGGCGGCGTTATGGAGGCTGCTCTCCGTACAGCTAATGACTGGATAAGCGGCAAGGATAATGAAGATGTTGATTACGAAGCAGTTCGTGGCACTATGGGACTTAAGCAGGCTACTGCTAAGCTTGGTGACCTTGAGGTTAAGGTAGCCGTTGCTTCAGGCGGTGCTGCTGCTAAGGTTGTTATGGATAGAATGAAGGCTGGTAACCCTGACGGTTGGACCTTCGTTGAGATTATGGGATGCCCAGGCGGTTGCGTAAACGGCGGCGGTCAGCCCATTCAGCCTCAGAGCGTTCGTGATACTGTTGACCTTAAGGCAGTTCGTGCTAAGGCACTTTATGATCAGGATGCTTCTATGGCTATCAGAAAGTCACATGAATCTCCCGTTGTTAAGACTCTTTACAGCGAGTGGTATGATGGTTTTGGCGGCCATAAGGCTCACCACGACCTCCACACCTCTTATGTGGCTCGTAAGAAATTTATAAAAGAATAAGTTTCAAAATAAAAAGCCTCGGCAGTTCATTTAACTGCCGAGGCTTAAGTTTTTTCTTTATTCCGTTGTAACGGCTTTGCGGATGTAGAAGGTATCAATTATTGCGTCAAGTAAGATATCTTCGTCGGGATAAAATTCAATATATTTTTCACCCTGTCGGTGTTCACCCGATATAGACTTAAAATCAAAAGAATTTCCAATGTTGTTCTTTACAAAGCTTGTGGCAACATAGGTTATCTGGGAAAGGCTTAAATTGGTGGAAAGATAGGGAGTAAGTGTATTATAATAGGTTAGGATATTCGAATAATCTTCCATGATTTTATTACCCGAAGCAGAGGCAAAGGCTTTTAAAAACTGCTTTTGTCTTTCCATTCTTCTGTGGTTTGCCTCCAGGTCAAAGTCTCGCTTCTGAATATAATCAATAGCGGCAGCACCCTTTAAATTAACGTAATTTCCTTTGATGCAATTAAGATTTTTGGTTGCCATATCTTCAAGGGCTATTACTTCAACACCGCCTATTTTATTTGTTATTGCCGATATTCCGTCAAGGTTTATAGCAACGTAATTACTAATATTTATGCCGTAAAGGATTCTTTTAACGGATTTTAGCACATTTTCACAGCTTTCCTGTGAAGTTTTTCCATAGGCATATGCTAAACAAACCTGCTCGTTTTTAACACCTGTATATATTCCCGAAGCAGAGTAAACATCAACATCCACCATAGTTTCTCTGGATATGGGAAGAATTTTAACCGAACCAGTTTTGGTATCAAGCGCCATAACAAAAATACTATCCGCCTGACCGTTCTCGCCGTAGCCTAAATTTGTATTGATATCAGCCCTGTCGATTCCGATAAAAAGAGTGCTTATAATATTTTTATTAAGAGTATAGCTGTTACCCTTGTATATGATTTCGTTTTCATCAACCTCAATGTTATCGGCATCAATGTTCTGGTCATTGTTGTGGAAAAGATTTTTACCGCTTAAATAAAGCCCACCAAAAACCCCTGCCGCAATAATACAAACGCCGAGTATGCAAGATAAAATAATAAGAGGTATCTTTATACTTTTTTTCAAAAAAAGACTCCATTCATAATGATTTGTTTTCATTATATATTGATTGATGAGTTATGTCAATCAAGTAAAAATAAAATAATTTTATCTTAACTATGGAAATATGCAAACTAATGTAGTATAATAGGCTTAAATACTTTTATAAGGAAGGCATATATGAAGATTGTAGTTGTAGGTTGCGGTAAAATCGGTACCGCCGTTATTGCCAGTCTTGTATCTGAAGGTCACGATGTTGTAGCGGTGGATGAAAGCTCCGTAGCAATAGATGATATCAGAGATGTTTATGACGTTATCTGCATATGCGGTAACGGTGCGGATTACGATACCTTGCTTGAAGCAGGAATAGATAAGGCGGATATTTTCGTTGCAATAACGGGCTCGGATGAGCTTAATATGCTAAGCTGTGTAATTGCTAAAAAAATGGGAGCAAAGCAAACCGTTGCAAGAATCAGAAATCCCGAATATAACGATAAAAATCTTCCCTTTGTTAAGCAGTATCTCGATTTATCCTTCCATATAAATCCTGAACGATTGGTAGCAAGTGAGCTCTTTAATATTTTAAAGCTTCCGTCTGCCGTTAATATTGAAACCTTTTCAAGAAGAAACTTTGAGCTTGTTGAATTTATCCTCAAAGAAAATTCCGCTCTTGACGGTATGAGCCTTATCGAGCTTAGAAAAAAATATAAGTCAAACTTCCTTATAGGTCTTATTATGCGAGGAGAGCAGGTCTTTGTTCCTGACGGTAATTTTGTTCTTAAAAAAGGTGACCGCATAGGAATTATTGCCACTCCTCACGAAATCCATAAGTTCTTTAAAACTTTGGGCGCTATGAAAAAACAGGCGAAAAGCGTTATGATTTTAGGCGCCAGCACAACCGCCTTTTATCTTGCTAAAATGCTGCTTAGCGCAGGAAGTGCGGTAACGATTATAGATAAAGATAAGGAAAGATGCGAATTGGCAGCGCAAAGGCTCCCGGGAGCTGTTGTTATAAATGGCGACGGAGCGAGTCAGGAGGTTCTTTTGGAAGAGGGGCTTCTTTCAAGCGATGCCCTCGTAACCCTTACGGGTATGGATGAAGAAAATATTCTTGTTTCCTTTTTTGCAATGTCACAGCAGGTGCCTAAGGTTATTGCCAAAATCAACGGAAATGAGCTTATCTCTATGGCGGAAAAATTAGGAATAGATTCTGTTATTTCGCCTAAGCGTATTGTCTCCGATGTGGTTACAAGTTATGCAAGAGCCCTTAGAAATTCTGAGGGAAGCAAAGTGGAAACCCTTTATAAATTTATGGATGGGAAAATAGAAGCACTTGAATTTAACGTGAGCAACGAGTTTAAGGCTTTGCAGATACCGCTTAAGGAAATGAAGCTAAGAGAAAATGTGCTTATAGGCGGAATTATCCGTAAGCGTAAGGCCTTTATTCCAAGCGGTGATGATGTGATTTGCGCAGGCGATAGGGTAGTGGTTATATCCGAAGGACACAAGATGAACGACCTATCAGATATACTTAAGTAAGGGCGGTATATATGAACTTTAAAATGGTTTTCAAAGTGATAGGCCGCATTTGTCAGACTGCAGGCGTATTACTGCTTATTCCATCCGTTGTAGCGGTTTTATATATGGAAATCACTCAGCTTACGGCGTTTCTTATAACGTCAGTGTCAGCCTTTGTATTAGGAACGTTGATTGCTGTGCTGTGCAGAACAAAAAACCACATAATATATGCAAAAGAGGGCTTTGCCATAGTGGCGGCGGCTTGGATTGTAATGTCTCTTATAGGGGCGGTTCCTTTTGTTCTTGCAAGGGAGATTCCATCGTTTGTTGATGCTTTTTTTGAAACGGTAAGCGGATTTACTACAACGGGTGCTTCAATTCTTACAAATATTGAAGCAATGAGTAAAAGTATGCTTTTTTGGAGAAGCTTTACCCACTGGGTAGGCGGTATGGGAGTGCTTGTCTTTGTTATGGCGGTGCTTCCTAATATAACTGACCGTTCTATGCACCTTATGAGAGCGGAAATGCCGGGTCCCGTGGTTGGTAAATTAGTTCCCAGAGTTAAGGATACGGCAAAGATATTATATCTTATTTATATTGTGCTTACTCTCATAGAGGTTGTATTGCTTCTTTTTGGAGGTATGAGTCTGTATGAAAGCCTTGTACATTCCTTTGGTACGGCAGGTACGGGCGGATTCGGAATAAAAGCTGATAGTATTGCTTCTTACAGTCCATACTGTCAATGGGTTATCACTATATTTATGTTGCTTTTCGGAGTTAACTTTAATATATACTTCCTTTTGCTTATCAGGAGATTTAAGTCTGTCTTTAAAAGCTCGGAGCTATGGTGCTATATATCAATAGTTTTGGTTAGTATAGGAATAATAGCACTTAATATAAGTTCAATGTATGATACTTTAGGAGACTCTGTTCGAAATTCGGCATTTCAGGTTGCATCAATAATTACAACCACAGGCTTTTCAACCGTAAACTTTGATTTGTGGCCTAGTTTATCTAAAGGAATTTTGCTAATATTGATGATGATTGGCGCCTGCGCAGGTTCTACGGGCGGCGGTATAAAGGTTTCCAGATTGGTGATTCTCTTTAAATCTGCCGCAAAAGAAATCAAAAAGATGATTCATACAAGGTCTGTAAGCACGGTTCATTTTGAGGGAAGAGCGGTAGAACAGGGTACCGTAAGCAGCGTGGCAACATACTTTTTTGTTTATATGTTGTGCTTAATCGTAGCCTTCCTCACAATATCCTTTGAGCCGTTTGGCTTTGAAAGTAATTTTTCTGCAGTTGTAGCATGCTTTAATAACATAGGACCCGGCTTTGGCGAGGTTGGGGCAGCAGGAAACTATTTTGGATATACAATGTTTTCAAAAATAGTTCTTTCCTTTTCTATGCTACTTGGCAGACTTGAAATATTCCCTATGCTAATAGTTTTTTCGCCTCGTACATGGATGAAAAATAAGTAGCCAAAGTTTAAATGATTTGGCTAAAAGAAGGTGGACTAAATTAATCCTTTTTCAAGAGTTTTCTCATCATCAAGAATTATTATGATGGGATTTTTAGCGGTTATTTTAACGGGCGCGTTGTTGTTGATGCTGCCTTTTTCGACGGCAAGCAGAACTGTTACCCCTTTTATCGATTGTCTTTTTACCGCAATTTCCAGCACCTGCGTTACGGGACTTGTAGTGTATGATACAGCTACTCATTGGTCCCTATTCGGTCAGGCTGTAATCCTAGTGATGATTCAAATCGGCGGTATGGGTGTTATTACTATGGCAATTTTGATTTCGCTTATAGCGGGTAAAAAAATCAGCCTCAAAGAGAGAAGTACTATGCAGGAATCCGTATCAGCTCCAAGCGTTGGCGGTGTTGTGCGGTTTTCGAGGCTTATTATAATAACCGCGCTGATTATTGAGGCGTTGGGAGCAGTAATACTTTCAACCGTATTTTGCCGAGATTTCGGATTAAAAGGAATATGGATGTCCATTTTTCATTCTGTTTCTGCATTTTGCAATGCAGGATTTGATTTATTGGGTTCGAGGGGTAAGTTTTCTTCTCTTACCACATATTCGGATAACATTGTTGTCAATATAACCATTATGATGCTTATAATAATAGGCGGTATAGGCTTTATGACTTGGGACGATGTGAGAAAACATAAATGGCATATTTCAAGATATAAAATGCAAAGCAAGATAATTTTGATATTGTCCGCGATTCTCATATTAATCCCCGCCCTTTATTTTTTCTTCTTTGAGTTTTTAGAGTTTGATATGAAAAAGCGAATTTTGGCATCGCTTTTTCAGTCTGTGACTACTAGGACGGCGGGATTTAATACGGTGGATGCTTCAGCTCTCAGCGAATCGGGAAATGCAATAACAACTATGCTTATGCTGATAGGCGGAGCTCCTGGCTCTACTGCGGGCGGTATGAAGGTAACAACCTTGGCGGTTTTACTTGCAACGGCTGCTTCGGTGTTTAAAAAAAGGGATAATGCCCATATTTTAAAACGCTCAATAGCAAACGATGTGATTAAAAGCGCTGTTACGGTATTGCTGTTGTATATAATTTCATTTTTGATGGGTGCAATCATAATAAGCAGGGTAGAAGCGTTGCCTCTTACCCATTGCCTGTATGAAACTGCATCGGCAATAGGAACGGTGGGATTAACTGTCGGTATAACCTCAGGTCTTGGTACGGTTTCAAAAATAATTCTTATGCTTTTGATGTATGCAGGAAGGGTTGGCGGACTCACTATTATGTTTGCCACCGTATCGGGTATAAGTAAGAATTTTGTTAAGTATCCTATTGATAAAATTAGTGTAGGTTAGTTAAAGCTTTGGCTAAAAAGGAGCAGATTTATGAAGAGTGTATTGCTTATAGGAATCGGAAGATTTGGCAAAACTATTGCGGAGGAAATATATAAGCTTGGTCATCAGGTTATGGCGGTCGACCGCAACGAAAATCTTATTAATGATGTTTTACCCTTTGTTACCAACGCACAGATAGGTGATAGTACAAGTAAGGAGTTTCTGCAAAGTCTTGGCGTTGATAATTATGATGTTTGCATAGTTACCATTAAGCGTGATTTTCAAAGCTCCTTGGAAACGGTTGCGCTCCTTGAGGAGCTGGGCGCAAAATTCGTTGTAGCAAGGGCTTCGAGTGAATTTCACGCTAAGTTCCTTTTGAGAAACGGCGCTAATAAAATAGTTTTCCCCGAAAAACAAATGGCTAAGTGGACCGCCATTCGTTATACCGCAAATCACATCCTTGATTACGTGGAAATAGATGAAAATCTTTCGGTGTTTGAATTGGATGTTCCTATGGGCTGGGTAGGAAAAACGGTGGCTCAGGTGGATGTTAGAAAGAAATATAATATAAACATAATGGGTATATTTGAAAATGGGAAGCTTACAGCTTCTATAAATGCGGATACGGTTTTCACAAGCGATAAGCCTATCCTCGTACTAGGAAACTATAAGGATGTTCAAAAATGCTTTAAATTATAGGCGTAAAAGGCATATTACTCTTGACAAAATAAGGAAAAACAAGTACAATATTTAGTGTAATTATACGATTAAAGAAGTATAAATTTATCTTTTGGAGGAAAAAATTATGATTAGTGCCGGTGATTTCAGAAATGGCGTTACTTTTGAAGAGGATGGTCAGGTTTTACAGGTTGTAGAATTTCAGCATGTTAAGCCTGGTAAGGGTGCTGCTTTCGTAAGAACTAAAACCAAGAATGTTATTACAGGAGCTGTCATCGAAAAATCCTATAACCCTTCTGCTAAATTCCCCACAGCTTATATTGAGCGTAAGGATATGGAATATTCTTATAATGATGGCGACCTTTACTACTTTATGGATCAGGAAACCTATGATATGGTTCCCATCAACGGTAGTGAGCTTAGCGATAACTTTAAGTTCGTTAAGGAAAATATGGTTTGTAAGATTCTTTCCTATAAGGGTAAGGTATTCGGCGTAGAGCCTCCAACATTTGTTGAGCTTACTGTTACCGCTACTGAGCCTGGCTTTAAGGGAGATACTGCTACTAACGCTACCAAGCCTGCAACTCTTGAAACAGGTTGCGAAATTCGTGTACCTCTCTTTATTGATGAGGGTGAGGTTATCCGTATTGATACCCGCACAGGCGAATATATGGAACGCGCATAATTGGAGGAAATACTAATGGATATTTGCGAAAAAATTGCTTATATTAAAGGCCTTGCTGAAGGCTTAGAGCTTGATGAAAACACTAAAGAGGGCAAAATTTTAGCCGCTCTTATCGATTTAATCGGTGATATTACTGAGGAAATCTGCGATATTGAGGATGCCCTTGATGATATGTGCGATCAGATTGATGCAGTTGATGAGGATTTATCTGCAGTGGAAGAAATCATCTATGATGATGAGTGTGACTGCTGTGATGATGACGATTGCGACTGTGATTGCCATGATGATGAGCTTTATGAAATTGAGTGTCCCGCTTGTAACGATGTTATCTATCTTGATGAGGATATGCTTGAGGATGAGGGCATTGATTGTCCCAATTGCGGTACTCATTTAGAGTTTGATTTTGATTGCGATTGCTGTGACTGTGAAGATGGTTGCGATTGCGATTCAGAAGAATAAATTTAATTAAAGTAATAAAACCGCACTTTCGCATATTTTGGAAGTGCGGATTTTTATAGAGTGAAAATATGATAAAAAATGATTTTAAACTTGAATTTGAAATGATAAAGGCCGATAAAGAATCAGGAATCCCCGTAATCATTGTTGCGGCAGGCTCGGCTTTAAGAATGCAGGGTATAAACAAACAAATCGCCTTAGTCGCAGGGATACCCGTAATAGCAAGAACAATGCTTGCCTTTGAAAACTGCCCCTTAATATCAAAAATTATTCTGGTAACAAAAAAAGATATGATAGGCGATATGCAGATAATCGCCGATAAGTATATGATAAATAAGCTTAAGTGTATTGTTGAGGGTGGGGAAAACCGTCACGAATCGGTGATGCAAGGCATTGATGCGCTTGATTTAGATGATGAAAAGGTTTTAATTCACGATGGAGCGCGTCCCTTTGTGAGCCAAAGAATTATTGAAAATTGCGTTGATTCATTAAACGAGGCTGACGGATGTCTTTGCGGAATCAAAATTAACGATACCGTTAAAAAGGTAAACGAAAAAGCCTTTGTTACCGAAACGGTTGACCGTAGCTTTTTATATGCCGCACAAACTCCTCAGGGGGTTAATGTTCAATACTTTAAGGAAGCAGCCGAAAAGCTTTCGGGTAAAGAGTTTACAGATGATGCATCTGTTCTCGAAACGGCAGGCTATAGGGTGAAAATGGTTGAAGGCAGTAACAGTAATATAAAAATCACTTGCCCTGAGGATTTAATTCTTGCAGAATCAATTATAGTTAAAGGAGAGGTATAATGCGTATCGGTCACGGATATGATGTCCATAGGCTTACAGAGGGCAGAAAACTCATTATTGGCGGAGTTGATATACCTTTTGAAAAGGGGCTTTTAGGTCACTCTGACGCTGATGTTTTACTTCACGCTATAAGCGATGCTCTTTTAGGTGCGGCGGCTCTCGGTGATATAGGTAAGCATTTTCCTGATACGGATGAGGCTTACAAGGGCGCCGATTCTTTAGTTTTGCTTAAAAAAACCGCCGAGCTTTTAAAAAATGAAGGCTATAGGATAGAAAATATTGATTCTACCGTTCTTGCCCAGAACCCTAAGCTTTCTCCATATATCCAAGAAATGCGTGAAAACATAGCAGATGCTGTAAAGCTTGATGTCCAAAGGATAAGCGTCAAGGCTACTACAGAAGAGAAATTAGGATTTACGGGTGAGGGACTTGGAATTGCCGCCCACGCTGTTTGCCTTATAGAAAAGTTATAAATTTCAAAGGTCGCTCATAAGGATTATTATAGTATAATTTTGGGACGGCTTTTATGAGGTTTTATTTTTTATTTACAAAAAAGGCGCTAATTGTCATAACGGCGCTGTTTTGCTTAGTCGTTTTTATATTCGGCAAATTTACAGCCGCTAAAAATGTGTATAAAAACGGGGATACCAATGCAAAACGAATATATTTTGCGGAGAGCTTGGATTATAATATCGGCGATGAGGCAAAATATATAAAAAAGCTTGTTGTTACACAAGAGATTGGTAAAAAATATAAGCTTCAAGGATATATAGGCTGTGAGGTTTCAGCCTATTTTTATGATATAACCGAGGAAGCAGATAAGGAATTTTGTATATTTGTATATAACGGAAGGATAATATGCGGTGATGTTTTATTCCGCAATTTAATGTAGATGGTAAGACTTGATAAATTTATTTCAAATCAACTTAATATCTCCAGAAGTATTGTAAGAACAGCTTTAAGGAGGGGACAGGCAACCGTAAACGGAGTCACCGTAAAGGATGGCGCTTTTTCTGTTGATACCCAAAAGGATAGTGTAATCTTCGATGGAAAAGAGATAGCTTATAAAAAGCATATCTATATTCTGATGAATAAGCCCAAGGGAGTTTTATCGGCATCAAATGATAAAAACAGAAAAACAGTTGTTGATTTGGTGCCTCAAGCTATGCAAAGGGCAGGGCTTTTCCCTGTGGGAAGACTTGATAAGGATACAACGGGATTTTTAATAATTACCGATAACGGCGAATTTGCCCATAATTGTATTTCTCCCAAAAAGCTGATACCAAAAACTTATATAGTAACACTTGATGGTCAGTTAAGCGAAAGTATGATTCCGCTTTTTAAAGAGGGTATCACCTTGGCGGATGGTACCAAGTGCCAGAGCGCAAAGCTTCAGATTATAGAT
Source organism: Acutalibacteraceae bacterium (assembly GCA_045605605.1). Lineage (GTDB taxonomy): Bacteria > Bacillota > Clostridia > Oscillospirales > Acutalibacteraceae > UBA737. The sequence goes on from JAZUQH010000046.1 coordinate 103,315, forward strand.
GAGTATAAGGCGAGGGTTACAATAACCGAGGGTAAATATCATCAGATAAAAAGAATGTTTGGCGTGGTGAATTTAGAAGTAAATGAGCTTCACCGTGAATCAATGGGAGGCTTTAAATTACCCGATACACTTAAAGAGGGCGAATGTATAGAAATTACCGAAAAGGAAGCTTTTTCGGTCTTGTTAAAAGTTTGTTAAAATATAGTTATACATTTTGACCAAAAGGTCTACCGAAATATTGGAGGAAATAATCATAGCATTTATAAGAGTGTTCTGTTATAATATAAAGGACATTATAGGCGTTAATTTAGGAGGTTCACAATATGGCAAGTTTATCATTGCGCAACGTTTATAAAAGATACCCCGGCGGCGTAACCGCAGTATCAGATTTCAACCTTGAGATTAAGGATCAGGAATTTATCATTCTTGTTGGTCCTTCAGGTTGCGGTAAGTCTACAACTCTTCGTATGGTTGCAGGTCTTGAAGAAATTTCCGAAGGAGAAGTTTATATCGGCGATCGTTTAGTAAACGATGTAGCACCTAAAGATCGTGATATAGCAATGGTTTTCCAGAACTATGCTCTTTATCCTCATATGACAGTTTATGATAATATGGCATTTGGTCTTAAGCTTAGAAAGACTTCTAAGGATGAGATTAAGCGCCGTGTTGAAGAGGCTGCAAGAATCCTTGATATTGAACACTTACTTGAGCGTAAGCCTAAGGCTTTGTCCGGTGGTCAGCGTCAGCGTGTTGCTCTCGGTCGTGCAATCGTTCGTGAGCCTAAGGTATTCTTACTTGACGAGCCTCTTTCTAACTTGGATGCTAAGCTCCGTGCGCAGATGCGTACCGAGATTTCTAAGCTCCATCAGCGTTTAGGTACAACCTTTATTTACGTTACTCACGACCAGACCGAAGCTATGACAATGGGTACCCGTATCGTAGTTATGAAGAGTGGTCTTATTCAGCAGGTTGATACTCCTCAGAATCTTTACCTTCGTCCTTGCAATCTCTTCGTTGCAGGCTTCATCGGTTCACCTCAGATGAACTTCATTGATTCTAAGCTTCTTAAAATTGACGGAGATTATTTCGTAGAGTTTGGTTCTGAAGATACCAAGACTCGCGCAGGCGTTAAGTTTAAGATTAAGCTTCCTGCTTCTAAAAATGTTGATAATTGCCTTGATGCATATGTTGATAAGGAAGTTATTATGGGTATTCGTCCTGAGGATGTTCACAATGAGGAAGACCTTGTTGCTGCTAATCCCGATGGCGTTGTTGAGGCTAACGTTGAAGTTACCGAGCTTATGGGCGCTGAGACCTATCTTTATATGAACTGCGAAGGTCAGGCAATCAATGCTCGCGTTTCTCCCACATCTACAGCTAAGCCAGGCGATAAGATTACCATCGCTCTTGAGCCCGCTAAGATTCATCTCTTTGATAAGGATACTGAAATTACTATTTGCAACTAATAGTGATTTTAAGATGCTGCACCGCAATAGCGGTGCAGTTTTTTTGTTATATATAACTTGCAAAATAAAGATAAAAATAGTATAATAATATGTGTATTTATATCTTTCCTTCAAATAATAATATTTGGAGGTAATGATATGAGTGAAAACAAAGAAAAAAGCAAAGAAAACGGTATAAAAGAGGAAATCAAAGAGTTAGGCTCTGTTACTGCAATCAAGGGTAAGCATAAGATATTTTGCTTAACAATTATCGGCGAAATTGAAGGGCATAGCGTTTTGCCCGAGCAGAGTAAAACTACTAAGTATGAGCACGTTATACCTCAGCTTATTTCCATTGAAGAAAGCGAGGATATAGATGGTCTTCTTATTATTCTTAATACCGTTGGCGGTGATGTTGAAGCAGGTCTTGCGGTAGCTGAGCTTATTTCAGGTATGAAAAAGCCAACCGTCACCTATGTTTTAGGCGGAGGGCATTCTATTGGAGTACCTCTTGCAGTTTCTGCAAAGCATTCCTTTATTGCCCCATCTGCTACGATGACTATTCACCCCGTAAGGATGAACGGTCTTGTTATCGGAGTTCCTCAGATGATGAATCACTTTTCTCGTATGCAGGATAGAATCACTGATTTTGTAGTCAGAAATTCTGATATATCTGCTGAAAGATTTACGGGACTTATGATGAACACAGGGGAGCTTGTAACCGATGTGGGCTCAGTGCTTAACGGTGAGCAAGCAGTAAAGGAAGGGCTTATTGATAGCTTAGGCTCACTTTCTCAGGTGCTTGATTGTCTTTATGATATGATAGATAACCAAAACAATTAAACTCTGATTCGGATTTAATTGCTTTGGCTAAAGAAAATAATTGTTAATTAACCGCCTTTTTGGCGGTGTTACATAACGGAGGATGTATATGGCGGCAAAAAGAAAGAAAAAATCCGCGCAGGTTACTAAAAGGGAAGAAAACGGGAAGAGGCAGTTATATGCTGTAATTATGTTTGCAGTAGCCCTCTTTTTGATGTTTTTAGTATTTATACCGGGGGAAAATGTATGGTTTGCAGTACATAATTTCCTTTTCGGTATTTTTGGCGTTACGGCATATTTTTACCCCTTTATATTAGGGCTTGTTGCAGTGCTTTTCGCCCTTGATAAAATCAGTACCAGCGCAAGTGCCAAGGTTATTGAATCCATAATTTTTGTTATGCTTATCGGCGGATGTATTGATATTTTTGGCAAACAGATAGATGGAATTACCTTTTGGGAGCATCTTGTAAATGCTTATGAGCTTGGTATTGATAAAAAAAGCGGCGGATTTTTAGGAGCGCTTCTTGGTAATCCTATATGCTTAGCCTTTGGCAAAACAGGCGCCGCTATTACAATAATACTTCTTATGTTTGTGCTTCTTATGATTTTAACGGGTACAACCCTTATTGCCTTTTTTAAGGCTATGGCAAAGCCTGTTAAAGCGGTATCCGAACAAGCAGAAAACGCTTATCAAGCTGTGGCGCAAAGAGAAGAGAAGAAAAAAGAAAACGAGCTTAAGGTTATTAAGGGCTTTAACGTTGATATTCCCGTAGATGATATCCCCGAAAAGCGCAATAAGAAAAAGACCACTCTTGATGAAAAGTCTAAGAAGCTGGTTGATTCTTATTATGATGGAGATGATTCGGAAAATGAATATGAGTCAGCAGAGCAGGATGCCGATGTGCTGAACGAGGCTCTCGATGAAACTGCAAGAGAGGCTGAGGAAAATAAAGAGGCTCCCGAAAAGATTAAGGTAGACTTTGAGGCAGAAACAGCTAAGGTTACTGAAGAAATAGAAAAAGCAGTTGTAAATACTTATAAATTTCCCCCAACAACGCTTCTTAAGCAGTCTAATTCTGTAAATGAAAAGACCTTAAATGCCGAGCTTGAAAGCACAGGTGAGCGACTTGTTGAGGTTCTAAAAAGCTTCGGCGTAGAAACAAGGGTTGTTGATATCAGCCGTGGTCCTACGGTAACCAGATACGAATTGCAGCCCTGCGCAGGCGTTAAAATCAGTAAGATTACAAACCTTGCTGATGATATTGCCCTTAACCTTGCGGCTGCAGGCGTTCGAATAGAAGCGCCTATCCCAAATAAAGCGGCAGTTGGCATTGAGGTACCTAATAAGGCAAGCGCAGTGGTAGGTGTGAGAGAAATAATTGAGTCCACTGCATTTGTTGCTTCTAAGAGTAAGCTTACTGTTGCAATGGGCAGAGATATCGGCGGTAACGTAGTTGTTGCCGATATAGCAAAAATGCCACACGGACTTATCGCAGGCGCTACAGGCTCAGGTAAATCCGTTTGTATAAACTCGATTATTATGAGCATACTTTATAAGGCATCACCTGAGGATGTTAAGCTACTTATGATAGACCCAAAGGTTGTAGAGCTTGGCGTTTATAATGGTATTCCGCATCTTCTTATTCCTGTTGTTACAGACCCAAGAAAAGCCGCAGGTGCTCTTGGTTGGGCGGTCAGCCAGATGGAAGAGAGATATAAAATGTTTGCGGATAGAAATGTCCGTGATATTGATGGCTATAATAGATTTGTAGAAACCCTTATAGATGAGCCCGATATTAAAAAGATGCCTCATGTTGTTATTATTATCGATGAGTTGGCAGACCTTATGATGACTGCACCACGTGAGGTAGAGGATTCAATAAACAGAATTGCCGCTAAGGCAAGAGCTGCGGGTATTCATCTGCTTATAGCTACACAGCGTCCCTCAGTAGATGTTGTTACGGGTGTTATTAAAGCAAATATTCCATCCCGAATTGCATTTGCCGTATCTTCACAGATTGATAGCCGAACCATTCTTGATGGCGCGGGAGCCGAAAAGCTTTTAGGTAGGGGCGATATGCTCTTTAGCCCTATAGGCTCCACAAAACCCAAGCGCGTTCAGGGCTGCTTTGTCAGTGATGAAGAGGTAGAAAAGGTTGCAAGCTTTGTAAAGGGTAATTCGGTAGCTGAGTATGACGATAATATTATGATAGAAATTGAACGTCAGGCAGCTATGGAAAAACAAAAGCAAACAGGTCTTGAGGAGGATGCTCCCGATACCGATCCAATGCTTGAAGAGGCAATAAATGTTGTTGTTGAAAACGGAATGGCATCCACATCTCTTTTGCAAAGAAAGCTTAAGCTTGGCTATGCAAGAGCCGCAAGAATAGTTGATGAGATGGAAAGCCGTGGAGTAGTAGGGCCATATGAAGGCTCTAAGCCCCGTAAGGTGCTTATAACAAAAGAACAGTTAATGGAACTTAAGGCGGGAGAAACCGATTGAAAAAGATTTCAATAAAAAGGATTAAAAAGACATTATCATCCGTTATTTTTACATCGGTTACGCTGATTGTATTACTTCTTGTATTTGTCGGTAAGGATAGTTCTTTTTCTATAAGCGACCTTTTTGGTACGAATCAAAAGCATATAGAAGAGCGTCGTCTTTCCGATGATTTCATAAGATTTATGGATGTAGGACAGGGCGACGCTGCCCTTATAAGCAGTAACGGAAACTGTGCTATTATAGATGCAGGTCCCTCTGTTGCGGGAACAGCCCTTGCATCAAAGCTATATAGCTGCGATGTGGGAAAATTGGATGCGGCATTGATTACCCATTTCCACGATGACCATTATGGTGGACTGGAATATATAAATGCTGCTTTTCCCATTAAAAATCTGCTTATTCCCGATATGAATAAAACAGAGGAAAATACCGATGAAATCAGACGCATATCGGGTAAGGTGGAGCTTGCAGGCGGCAATGTTTATACAATGATAGAGGGCGTTAATTTTTCGGTAGGCGATTTTGCAGTTACTGTTATTGGATACTATCCCGATTTAGCAGAAGAAAATAACCGCTCCGTTTTTGCAATGGCAGAGATGGATGGCATTAAGTTTTTATTTACGGGTGATGCCGAAAAGGAAGCGGAATACCGTATTATAGAAAAAGCAGTGGATATAGATTGCGATGTATTAAAGGTTGGTCATCACGGCAGTTCTTCTTCATCAACCGCTAAATTTTTAAAATCAGCAAGTCCTGAATACTGTGTGATTTCTGTTGGACTCGGTAATCAATACTCTCATCCTAACGATTCGGTTCTTGCCCGTTTTGAAAAAGAGAAAATGAAGGTTTACAGAACAGATTTACAAGGGGATATCACCTTTAATATAAACGAGGGTAAAATCAGTGTTCTTACCAACTGATAAAGCCTTTATTTATGCGGATTTCTATTCACAGTAGAGTTTATTTTTTTGCTCTACTGTGAATAATTTTTTTGGTAGATTTGCAAACAATCGCAATAGGGTGAAAATTGACAAATAATTTATTATAATCTAATTGTAGTAATTTTGTTTTGAGCGAGGTAATTTGCTATGAGTGAATTTATTCTATCTTGTGAATCAACTGTTGACCTTCCTTATAAAAGGGTGGCAGACCGAAATATGCCAATACTTTTTTATACCTATAGTGTTGATGGTGTTGAGTATGTAGATGATATGGGAAAGGACCCGCAGTCTATACCTAACTTTTATAAAATGCTTGACGAAGGTAAGATGCCTTCAACCTCTCAGATAAACCTTTACCGTTACTTAGAGTTTTTTGAGGAGCTACTTAATAATAATGAGGGCGATATCTGCCATATTGCATTTGGCTCAGGTCTTACTCCTTCTGTTAATAATGCGAAGGAAGCGGCTCAGATGCTTAAAGAAAAATATCCTGATAGAAGGGTAGAGGTTATCGATACCCTTTGCGCATCTTCAGGTTATGGCCTTATTGTTGACATGATTGTTGCTTTAAAGGATGAGGGAAAAAGCATTGATGAGATAGTTGCTTGGGCTGAGGAAAACAAAGGCAAGATTCATCATCAGTTCTTCTCAACCGATATGAAGTTCTTTAAGCGCAGCGGAAGAGTATCAGGTCCCGTTGCAACTGTGGCTTCAATTCTCGGTATCTGCCCTATAATGCATCTTGATGATACAGGGCATATAATCGCTTACAGCAAGGTAAGAGGTAAAAAAGCGGCTATAGAAACAACCGTTAAAGAAATGTTAGCCCATGCAGGTAGCGACTATACAGGTAAGTGTTATATTTCAAATTCAAATTGTCCCGATATGGCAAAGGAAACTGCCGATGCTATAAAAGAAGCATTTCCTAATATTGAATGTATTGAAATCTTTGAAATTGGTACGATAATTGCTTCTCACTGCGGTCCTGGAACAGTAGCGGTGTTCTTTATGGGAGACCAGAGAAAGCCCGACTAAATAAAATTTAAGCCCCGAAGAATTCTTCGGGGCTTAAATTTTTATGTTTTAATTGCATTCTGCTGTCAGGGGACCTGCAAGCTCTTTAAGATAGAAAAGCTTGCCGGGAAGTGTTGGAATATAGGTGGAAGTAATATGTCTTGTAGGGCCATAATGAAGTGTGGTTAAAAAGCTCATACCCTGCCACTGCATACCACGACCAAGCGCTCCGTCAGCGCCACCTATAATCATATCTGCCTGCATAAATAGGGCAGGGCCAATAGTGTTGGCTCTGCAGGGCACCAGAGTAGTACGGCTTTTAAAGCTTGTTATGGCGTTTTGCTCAATGGTTAAGGGATGAAGCTTGGCGCCGATTCTGTAAGGTGCTTTAAGCCACTCCTCATCACAAGCAAATTCTTCGCCAAAATGTGGCTCCCAGAAAGCTATATGACACATTCTTCCTATACCGAAAACAAGCAAAAGCTTAGCGCCCTCGCTTTTTAGCTTTGCGATTTTCTCAGGGTAAGTAGGCAAGTTATCTTTTGTTGCAAAATTACGCTGTTCGGGGGGAACGGTATTTTCGCCCAACTTATCGAAAAATGCCTGTTTCATACTGAATTCAAAGGATGCGGGGTTATCGGATGGGAGGGTGTTACCTTCGCTATCTGACCACTCGTCCATATTAAAGGTATAAACGTGGTCGCATTTTACATCCCAGGCCTTAAGGAAATAAACCGCCCATTTATACATACCCATTGGTCCTACGGGTAATATCATAGCAAGCTTCTCCCCGTTATCACCTGCTTTTTTAATTGTAAGAGCAATTTCGTGGCCCATAAGAGTATCAAAATCGTTTACGTTTTCGCACTCAATAGGAGTGAAGTCTTTATGCCAGAAACTTTCTCTTGATAGACCTTTTTCGCAACATTCATCAATTTTCTTCATATCCCAACCTGCAGGATAAAAGCCTTCAAGAAGACTTCCTTTAACAGTACTTAAAAAATCCATCTTAGAATATCAATTCCTTTCTTATTTCATCGGTCATAGGTGAGCCATATTCGCAAATTTGATATGCCTCGGCAAAACGAATTTTAGAGCCTTTTTTCTTACCGTAGGTACTTATAAGTTCTTTTCTGAATCGTGCGGCGGTTTTCGCAAAATCAACCGCATAGCCTCGGCTTAAAGTCATAATCTCTTTATCAGTATATTTTTTTGATAAATCCATACCTTTGAGCCACTGGAAGCGTTCCTCTTTATCTTCAGGTACGGTTTCACAAAATGTATAGGGGAGCCACTCATAAACCTGAGAATCGTTTATATGAGCGATTTGAATTTTTGTTTCAAGCTCATCATCTATATCAACCACAATATCGCCTCTGAAATCAGGGTCTCGGAAGTTGTCTTCATTATACATTATAACAGGCATCTCTCTCATAGCAGGAGTATCGGGACATTCGTGGGGAACAACAAGCATATAAGAAGCATCCATAACAAGCTGACCTGAGGCTCTGTGGTCAGCGTGATAATCGTTAGGTCTGTGAGCCACCACTAAATCGGGAGAAAATTCTCTTATATAACGAATCAGTCTGCGTCTTGTTTCAAGGTCGGCGGTAAGAGAGCAATCGTTCATATCGCTCCAAATATCATAAGCAATACCAAGAAGCTCAGCCACCTTTGCCGATTCCTTGGCTCTTTTTGCTGTTGTTTCTTGCGGTGACATAATATGATGACCGCCACAGCCGTTACACATACTTAAGAATTTAACCTCATGACCTTTTTTTACTAATTTGTGGGCAAGGCCGCCACAACGGAACTCATTATCATCCTGATGAGCGCCAATCATTAAGATTTTCATAATTTTTCTCCTATCCTTGTGCTTGATTTAACTTTTCTTCCAATAACATTGACTTTATCTGTGTTTTATTATACAATAATTCCGAGAACAATGTTTATTAAATATTTTGAAAGGTTTAGCAAATCTTCCGCAGGTGATAATATGCAACCATTGATTTTTGTTAACGAGGCCATTGAAATAGAAGGATTTCATAATATCTATTATTTTGAATTTGATAAGCATCATGCTCATCCTTTAGAAAAGCATAACTTTTGGGAAATGGTATATGTGGATATGGGCGAGATAATTGCCGTTAACGAGGATGGGGAAGAGAATCTTAAAAGTGAGCAGGTGGTTTTCAGAAGTCCTGGAGAGCCTCATGCTCATATATCGAATCTTAAATCCTCAAATAATCTTTTGGTGGTTTCTTTTTCATGCAATAGTCCCTCTATGGAGTTTTTTAAAAAGAATAAAACCTTTTCTCTTGATAAAACTGCCAAGACTTTACTTACTTTGTTTACAAAAGAGGCTAAAAATGCTTTGGGCGGTATTCCAAATCACTTTAAAGATCATAGCCCCCTTGATTTTTCGGACGAGACTTTTGGAGCCTCACAACTTATGAAGGCGCATTTTACTGAGTTTTTGATAAAGCTTATCAGAAGCTCTGCCGATTTAACCGAAGATAAATATAACAGAGAACTCTCTAAAGATAATAAGGCAGAGCTTATAGAAAATTATATGCGTGAGCATATTTATGAGGATCTTACGCTAAATGATTTATGTAATATTTTCTTTTTGAGAAAATCTCAGTTAAGCTCTGTTTTTAAAGAGCTCAATGGCACCAGCCCTATGAAATATTTTCTTAATTTAAAAATAGAAGAGGCTAAAAAGCTACTAAGGGATAATGAACTTAGCGTAAGCGAAATAGCCTATAAGCTTAATTTCTCTGATATTTACAGTTTTTCGAGAGCCTTCAAAAATGCTACAGGCTTTTCACCGTCTCAATATAAAAAAAGCATATCCGATAATTAAAAACAAAAACCCGAAGAGTTGCCTCTTCGGGTTTAACTATTTGTGGTTTAATTACTTAACCATGCTTGCAACTTCGCTTGCGAAATCGTCAACACGCTTCTCAATTCCTTCGCCCTTTTCAAAACGAACAAACTTAGAAACCTTAAGTGCGCAGCCAAGCTCCTTAGCGCTGTTTTCAACATACTTACCAACGTTGATATCGCCATCCATAATGAATGCCTGCTCAACAAGGCAGTTTTCCTTGAAGAACTTACCGAGCTTACCTTCAACGATTTTGCCGAGGATAGCATCAGGCTTGTTAGCCATCTTGGGATCCTCTTTCATCTTAGCAATTTCGATTTCCTTTTCCTTCTCAATTACCTCTGCAGGAACAGAAGCTTCATCAAGGAAGGAAGGATTCATAGCTGCAATCTGCATTGCAACGCTCTTACCAACGGTAGCGATAGCATCTTCTGCTGCATCTGTATCAAAAGCAACGATAACGCCAATCTTACCGCCTGCGTGAACATAGGAAGCAAGCTTGCCCTCGAAACGCTCGAAACGGCGAATCTTAATATTTTCACGAATCTTAAGGAATAATTCCTGAACCATTTCTTCAACGGTCTGACCGTCAACTGTGCACTTAAGAAGTGCATCAACATCGGCAGGATTCTGGTCAATAACAATCTTAGTAACCTTAAGAGCCAAAGCTTTGAATTCTTCGCCGTTAGCAACGAAGTCGGTCTCAGCATTCATCTCAAGAACAGCACCTACGCCGTTTTCAACTAATGCACAAACAGTACCCTCAGCAGCAATTCTGCTTGCCTTCTTAGACTGGGAAGCAAGACCCTTTTCTCTAAGATAATCAACAGCGGCATCCATATCGCCGTTGGTTTCAACGAGAGCCTTTTTGCAGTCCATCATACCGCAACCGGTCTTTTCTCTTAAAGCCTGAACGTCTTTTGCTGTAAAAGCCATTGTATTTTCCTCCTATATGGAATGTAAGTTTTAAATTATTCAGCGTCAGCTACTACTTCTTCTGCAACTTCTTCAGCCTCAGCCTCAGCCTCATCATTAGCGGCGGTGCCCATTTCAGAGCCCTGTCTGCCTTCGATGATAGCAGCTGCCATTGTTTCAGCAAGAAGCTTTACTGCACGGATAGCGTCATCATTAGCGGGGATAACAACGTCAACTTCATCGGGGTCACAGTTGGTATCAACAACTGCGATTACGGGGATGCCGAGCTTGTGAGCTTCAGCAACAGCGATCTTTTCCTTGCGGGGATCTACTACGAAGAGGGCGCTGGGGATTTTGGTCATATCCTGAATACCGCCCATAAATTTCTCAAGCTTTTCAATTTCAAGCTCAAGCTTAACTACTTCCTTCTTGGGAAGAAGCTCAAAGGTACCGTCATCACGCATAGTGCGAAGCTGGTTAAGACGAGCAATTCTTGTGCGGATGGTGGTGAAGTTGGTAAGCATACCACCGAGCCAACGAGCGTTTACATAAGGCATACCGCAATGCTCTGCCTCTTCCTTAATGGAATCCTGAGCCTGCTTTTTGGTGCCTACGAAGAGAATGTCGCCGCCTTCAGCTGCAATGTCACGAACGAACATATAAGCCTCGTTAAGCTTCTTAACGGTCTTCTGAAGGTCGATGATGTAAATGCCGTTACGCTCTGTAAAGATATACTGAGCCATTTTGGGGTTCCAGCGTCTTGTCTGATGTCCGAAATGAACACCTGCTTCAAGAAGCTGTTTCATTGATACTACTGCCATAATTTTTTCCTCCTGAGGTTTTACCTCCATCCCGTTTATCGCTGCGGTAATTGCCTTGTATCAGAGGCAACACCCTACCGACATCAAACGGAATGTGTGTGATTTTTAACTGTAGTCATACCACAGCCAAAAGATTATACCACAACCAAAACGATTTTTCAAGTCTTTTTTTACCATATTTTAAAAATATTGTTATTGACCTTTTTGAACTTAAATGTTATAATCTTATAAATATATATTTAGAAAAGGAGAGGCTTAACAACAATGGCTTATTACTTCAAAGAAACTTCTCACACCTTTAACGAATACCTTTTGGTACCGGGTTATTCCTCTGCAGAATGTGTTCCTGCTAATGTAACCTTAAAAACTCCTCTTACTAAGTTTAAGAAGGGCGAAAAACCCGCTATTGAAATGAATATACCTATGACCTCTGCAATAATGCAGTCTGTTTCGGGCGAAAAGCTTGCAGTAGCACTTGCGCGCGAGGGCGGCGTATCCTTTATTTACGGCTCACAGTCGGTTGAGGATGAGGCTGCTATGGTAGCTCGTGCTAAGGCCTATAAGGCAGGCTTCGTGGTAAGTGATTCTAATGTTACTCCCGATAATACCCTTGCAGAGATACTTGCAATTAAAGAAAGAACAGGTCACGCTACAATGGCTGTTACCTCTGACGGAAGCGAAAACGGTAAGCTTTTGGGTATTGTTACGAGCAGAGACTACCGTGTAAGCCGTATGTCACCCGATACGAAGGTTAAGGAGTTTATGACTCCCTTTGAAGACCTTATTGTTGGCGATGAGGATACAACCCTTAAAAAAGCTAATGATATTATTTGGGATCATAAGCTTAACGCGCTTCCCATAGTTGATAAGAACGGCAACCTTAAGTATTTCGTTTTCCGTAAGGACTATGATGCTCACAAGGAAAATCCCAATGAGCTTTTAGATAGTGAAAAGCGTTATGTTATTGGCGCAGGTATAAATACAAGGGATTACGCCGAGCGTGTTCCTGCACTTGTTGAGGCAGGCGCAGATGTGCTTTGTATCGACTCCTCAGAAGGCTTCTCCGAGTGGCAGAAGCTTACAATCGAATGGATTCGTGAACGCTATGGCGATACCGTTAAGGTAGGCGCAGGTAATGTTGTTGATGCTGAGGGCTTCCGTTTCTTAGCAGACTGCGGCGCTGACTTTATCAAGGTTGGTATCGGCGGCGGCTCTATCTGTATCACCCGTGAAACCAAGGGTATCGGTAGGGGACAGGCTACTGCTCTTATCGAGGTTTGCGAAGAGAGAGACAGATACTTTGAGGAAACAGGCATTTATATCCCTGTTGGCTCTGACGGCGGTATTGTTCACGACCATCATATAACCTTGGCACTTGCAATGGGCGCTGACTTTATGATGCTCGGCAGATACTTTGCAAGATTTGATGAAAGCCCAACAAATAAGATAAGTATAAATGGTAATTATTATAAGGAATATTGGGGCGAAGGCTCTAACAGAGCACGTAACTGGCAGCGTTATGACTTAGGCGGCGACAAGAAGCTTTCCTTTGAAGAGGGCGTAGATTCTTACGTTCCTTATGCAGGCGCACTTAAGGATAATGTAGCTCTTACACTCAGCAAGGTAAAATCAACTATGTGCAACTGCGGAGCGCTTAATATTCCTGACTTCCGTGATAAAGCAAAGCTTACCCTCGTTTCTGCAACAAGTATTGTTGAGGGCGGCGCCCACGATGTTATTCAGAAGGATACTTCCTTTGGAACAATAAAATAATAAATTAAGGAGTCGGAACGGAATATAAATAATTTTTCCGTTCCGATTTTTAGTTAAAATTAAGGAGTTGCATTATGAGTTCTATTCGTTGTCTTACAGATATAAAGGAAAATATAAAAAAGGTAGTCATTGGAAAGGATGACGTAATAGATAAGGTGTTGGTTTCCCTTATCTGTTCAGGTCACGTTCTTATTGAAGATTTACCGGGACTCGGTAAAACTACTTTGGTTTCCGCTTTAGCTTCATCCTTAGGCTGTGATTTCCAAAGAATTCAGTTCACACCCGATGTTCTGCCCTCAGATATAACGGGATTTAATATTTATCAGCTTGAAAACGGAGAGCAGAAATTCGTAAAGGGAAGCATACATAACCAGATAATCCTCGCCGATGAGATAAACCGTGCAAGTCCTAAAACACAGTCCGCTTTGCTTGAGGCTATGCAGGAAAGGCAGGTTACGGTTGAAAACAAAACCTATCCGCTTCCCAAGCCCTTTATTGTCTTAGCTACTCAAAATCCTGTAGATATGGCAGGTACCTATCCGCTTCCCGAAGCTCAGATGGACCGATTTTTGATGCAGATAACCATGGGATATCCCTCTTTTGAGGAAGAAATCAACATAGTAAATTCTCATAGGTCTGTTACCGAAGAGGTAGAGCTTAAGGCAGTTGCATCAGCAGATGAAATTATTGCCGTTCAGGAGCTTGTTTCTAAAGTAAACGTTGATGAAAGCATTGTTAAATATATTGTAGAAATAGTTTCAGCCACAAGAACCTATGACGGTGTGGTTACAGGAGTAAGTCCCAGAGGCTCCATATTCCTTACTCAAGCCGCCTGTGGTCTTGCTATTCTTGAAGGCAGAAGCTATGTGTTACCCGATGATGTAAAGAGAATGGCACCCTGTGTTTTAGCTCACCGTATGATAATGAAAAATCGTTCAGGGGCAAAGGGAACAACCGCTCTCGATGCAATAGATAATATACTTAAAAACATCAAGGTTCCCAAGGTGAAAGGATAATTCCGTATTATGACTGTAAGAGGAATGATATTTGCTGTTGTTGAATTTTTAATTTTAACAATAGCACTCGGAACGGGAATAAGGGAGTTGTTGGTAGCGGCAGTATGTCTTGGTGCGATTCTCCTTTACTCGTTAGTATCTATAATATTTGCGCAGATTACCTTAAGCGCATATGCGCAAATAGATAAAAGCGAGATTTATAGAGGACAATCTATAAAATGCACTCTAAAAATAAAAGGACCGGTTTTATTGCCGGTAACTGCCTTCTTAACAGTAGCTTCTCCGGGAGCAAAAAGAAGGGATAACGGTGCTTTCCGCCGTCACGCTTTTTCTTTGGCTCCTGCTCTGCGTATGGAAAGAGAGTATCTTTTTACTCTTAAGTGCAAGCATAGAGGTTATTATAAGGCAGGAATCAGAGGCTTTCGCGTAAGGGACTTGTTTGGTCTTATCAGTCTGCCTCTCATAAGAAGCCGTAAACAACCTCTTAGATTTTTTATAACCGTTTTTCCAAATCTACATAAAATAAAAAATGAAAATCCAAAAATATCAGTATCTGAGGGTTATGCCGATACTCAGATAAAAACTGCAAACCAGGGTGAGCTTTTAGGTGATACCCGATTATACGTGGCGGGAGATTCTCTTAAAAGAATCCATTGGAAGCAAAGCGTTAGAACTAAACAGCTTTATACCCGTCAGTTTGAAGCTCAGGAAAATCCGCAGGTTGTAGTATTTTTTGATGCAGCTTGTAAGGATGAAGATAGGGTAGGGGTTGCAGATATCATCACTGAAACTGCAATATCCTTAATAAATCATTTCGTGTCTAAGGGTAAATCGGTAAGATTTATTACAGTAAGAAATAAATATTACACCGAAAATGAGGATATGTGGATAAAAAGCAGTAATGACATTTACGTGCTGTTAAATAAACTTGCAGGTATATCCTTATCCAAAGATAAAGAACCCCTTGATTTGTGGCAGTTTAAAGATGCCGAATTTAATAATGTGGGAACAGTTTGCGTTATTTCAAATAACCCTGCCGATGAACTTTTTAAATCCCTTGATGCGATAAGGGAAAGAGACGGAGCGGCAGTTTGTTTTGTGGCTCAAAAGGATGAAGATAATAAAACAAATAATAAAGAGCCGTTGACTTTTGACAGTGATTCAGCGGTAGTGCTTAAAAGTACTAAGGAAATCAGCGCAAAGGTAGGTGAAGCAATATGAGAAATAAACAAAATTATATTGCCGATACCACCGCCAAAAGCAGTGAATCCATAGTAGAATTTATATGGGAAATTCTGTGCTGTCTTTTATTAAGTATAGGTACTTGCTTAATCCTTAATGTACAATTTCCTTTTCAATCCGATTTAATCACCATTTTAAAGCATTGTGTTATAACTATCGTGATTATTTCCCTTATTACAAGGCGATGGTGGATACTGTTAGCAAGTGTGGCAGTTTCTGTGATAGCTGCTTTAATATGGCTGTCATCCGCCAATATTTTGTCCGATTTCTTAAAAAATGCCATCAGTTTCTTTTTGTGGTGGTTTGATAATCTTCCAAAGGATTCTGAATGGTTTACTGAGCGCAATATGGGTATTGTTCATTTGCTTATTCATATTGGCGTAAGCCTCGGCTTTTTCGCAGTTCTTCGTATAACACGCCGCGCTTGGCCGACTGTGCTTATATGTATCACCATAATTATAGTTATTCTTAACTTTGGCGAAACTTCAAATAACAGCGTTGCCGCAGCACTATATGCAGCCGGTATTTTAACCCTTTTTGCAAAAGAGCATTTTAGCGGAAACAGATTTCTCGCAAGGGATAATAGGATTTCTGTTCTTGGAGGAAGATGGGCAGTTGTTACGGTTTCAGGTGTGCTTTGTATATGTGTTGCAGTTGGAACCTTCTTTATGCTTCCCGAAAACACAAAAAATATAAGAGCACGAGTTTTTTCCGATATGACTGCGGATTTACAAACCGCAACCAACTTTTATACCAACGAACAGCAAGAGGCTATTGATATTACGCTTTACGATTTAGGTCTGCAATATAGTCCAAATTATATAGGCAGTAATCTTAAGCCTATTAAATCCTCTGTAATCGCTGTTACGGATAGTAAGGAGCCATTGCTTGTTAAGGTAACCTCATATGATGTTTATGATGGAATTAAATGGAAAAGCGGTTTTAAGAAAAATTACAGAATAAACGGAATATGGAAGGATGAAGAAATCAGTCTGCTTTCAGGTCCGATTACCGAGGATGAGGAGTGGATGGATAGAATCTTTAAATATACCGAGCTTAAGGATGTAACCATTACTACCACAACAAAAGGTAATATTCTCGGAAGCGTTGCGCAGACTATTGCTATTACCGAAAATACTAAAACCAAAAACCCGATTCTGTTCAATGAAAAGGGTGAGCTGTTTTCATATTTTGTGCTTCCTAAGGATTATAGCTATAAACTTGATTACCTTGAATATCCTACAAATCTTGAAGAACCTGAGCAAATGTTCCAGATGATGTTGGGCGCATCTTCTTCAGGAAACGACCCTCTTTATGAAAATAAAGAGTTTTATGACCATTATACTGCCTTGCCAAAGGGTTATTCAAAATATGCGAAAAAGCTAGTCGAGGAGCTTGTTCCCGATGCCAAGGGTATTTATGAAGTAGCACAAACTATAAGTAATTATTTTTCAAGCGAAAACGGATTTTCCTATACTGCTCTTCCCGGATGGATTAAAAGAGGCGAAAATGTCGTTGATAAGCTGCTTGAAACTAAGAAGGGACATTGTGTATATTATGCTACCGCAATGGTAACAATGGCAAGGGAATTAGGTATTCCAAGCCGTTTGGCAGCAGGATATAAAACCGTACCCTCAGGGAAAGAAAAGTATCAGGTAGTAGATACCGCCTCTCCGTACTGTTGGGTGGAGTGCTATATAAGAAACATTGGGTGGGTATCGTTTGACCCTTCTCCAAATGCAAAGCCTATAAAGCTTGTCAGCGGAAAAGAGAATGAAAATCAAAAAAATCCCGAGCAAGAAATTGTGGATGATGATTTTGTGGATGATTTAGAGGAGGAAGAAGAGGAAGAAACCGAATCCTCTGAGGGCGGCGAAGGTGAAGGACTTGTAATTTTTATTTATAGGTCAAAGCTGCTTAAATGGTTATCTATTATAATGATTACAGTTCTTTCGTATACATTGCTCAGAACTCTTCTTTCGCCCTTGTGTTATAAAATGTTCTTAGTTCGGCTAAGATACAGAACGAGGGAAAAACAAGCCGAGTTCTATTATAGGGATATACTGCGTTTACTTAGCTTCTTAGGATACACTGTAAACAGGGGAGAAACCCTCAATGAATTGCTGAGCAGGTTAGATGCTCCTTTAGATAAGGAGCTGATAGATAGGCTTAAAACAGAACTTTATATTATAGAGCAGATGCACTATAATAACGGAAAACCAAGCAGTGATGATATTTTAGCCCTTTGCAATTTGCGTTTGTCACTTGAAAAAATGGCGAGAAAAAACAGCAATATTTTTAAATATATTCTCGTTAGAAGAACCCTATTACCCGTAGTAACCTTTATATAAAATTATAAAAGCCGTGTTTCAGTTAACACTGAAATACGGCTTTAATTTTAATTAAAGATTATCGTGTTATTACTTTTTGAAGCCGGTTAGCATCAAGCCCTTTTCGTTTGAGATTCTCATATAAAATTCTTCCGTCCATAATAACCTCTGTGAATATATGTTCAGGCTTTGGTTAAGGGTAAAACCGTAAGACGCCCGTTATATTCAAATATAGCGGTGCGGACATACTTAAGATTAAAATATCCCTCCTGACTGCAAAGTACCATAAATTCACTTAAGTCAAATTTTGTTTTTTTCATATTTTCGCGGTATATTTTGCTTTTTATTTATATTGTTGAAAAAAGAAGGGCAATAGATTATAATATATTTATAACTTTTCACTGTTCGGAGTGGTAATTAAAATGAAAATACAAGAGAGTTTATGGAATGATTTTAAGAGATTGGATTTTGAGTTCGAGGGAAGAAACGCCATACTCATTTGTCCCGATAAAGCCGTCCAAGGAAATAAATGGCTTTATAAGACTGAATATTTTGGAGCTTTTCCTGAATTTGAAATAGAAATGGTTAAAAAGGGATACTTTTTAGCTCATGTGCAGAACATAAATCGCTTATGTCCCGAAGAAGATACAGATATGCGCCCCAGATTTTGTCAGTTTTTAAAAGAGCAGTTTGGGCTGAATGAAAAATGTTTGCCCGTGGGCATGAGTTGTGGAGGTATGCAGGCGGTGTATTTTGCCGCTAAGTATCCTCAGTATGTTGCGGCTTTGTATATAGATGCTCCCGTGCTTAATTTATTAAGTTGGCCGTTGGGACTTGGCAATTGCAAAGGTCCGTCGGTAGATGAATTTAATAAATATGTTGGAATTCCGATTAATGAGATGTTGAATTACAGAAACCATCCCATCGACCATAAGGAAGAACTTCTTAAATCGGGAATACCCGTATTTATGATTTCGGGGGATAGTGACGTTATTGTGCCTTATGAGGAAAACGGTAAGATGCTTACCGATTATTTCAGGGCAAATGGTGGCAATATTACTGAAATTATCAAACCGGGCTGTGACCACAATCCTCACGGACTTGATGATTTAACGCCTTTATTTGATTTTGTAAAAAAATATTATTAATATAACAGATATTTTCAATTGCTTTTTTCATAGGATTATATATGAAAGTAGTGATGAATTTGAAACGATTTTTATTATCTCTTGTATTTATATCGGTTATCTGTACGGTAAGCGCCTTCAGTTTCACCTTCGCCGAAAACAAATCGGTTTCGGTAGGAATCTCAAACCGCCCTACCGTAATACTTGATGCAGGCCACGGCGGGTTTGATGGGGGAGCGGTAGCAGGGGACGGCACGGTGGAAAAGGATATAAACCTTGCCATTTGCAAAAAAGCTCAAGAGATGCTAGAATTTAACGGTATAGATGTTATTATGACGAGGAATACCGATTCGGGCACCGAGGATATTGATGGTAGTATCGCTAAGCGTAAAAAAAGCGATATGCAAAATCGCCTTAAGCTTATGCGAGAAAACCCCGAAGCCGTGTTTGTAAGTGTGCACCTTAATAAGTTCACAACCTCTGCCGCAAGGGGAGCTCAGGTGTTTTACACTCCCAATTTCGAGGCGGCAAGGGAGCTTGGGGAAGATATTCAGGCTTCAATCGTAGCCTTGCTTCAGCCCGATAATACCAGAGTTATAAAAAAGGGAAACAGCAGTACATATCTGCTTAGAAATGCCACAGTTCCTGCCGTAATAGTAGAGTGTGGATTTTTAAGTAACAGTATAGACCTTGCAAATCTTAAAAAGGAAGAATATCAATCCCAGTTGGCTTTTTGTATAGTCAAGGGTGTTACAGAATATATAAATGTAAAGGATGAATAAAATGGCTCCAAAAACTAAAAAAGCCTTTGTTTGCAGCGAGTGTGGCTATGAAAGCCCTAAGTGGACAGGGCAGTGCGCAGGCTGCGGCGAGTGGAACACTATGACTGAGCAGTTAGTGACAAATCAAAAATCGACTTCTGTCATAGCTTCTGTGGGCATAAAGACTGCAACTGCCAAGAGCCTTGTTGATATTAAAACTCAGGATGAACATCGCTTTGTTACGGGTATTAAAGAGCTTGACAGAGTTCTTGGAGGCGGAATAGTAAAGGGCTCGGTGGTGCTTCTTAGCGGTGACCCAGGTATAGGTAAATCCACCATCCTTTTGCAGATATGCGAGGCGGTAAGAAATGACCTTAGCGTTTTGTATGTTTCGGGCGAGGAATCTGCAGCTCAGATAAAGCTTCGCGCCGCAAGACTCGGTGTTAAAGGTGATAATATCACCGTTATGAGCGAAACCGATACTCAGGCAATATGCGAATATATTATGAGCGCAAAGCCTCAGCTTGTTATGATAGATTCAATTCAAACTCTTCAGATTTCCGAGATTTCTTCCTCTGCAGGAAGCATAGTTCAGGTAAGGGAATCTACAAATATGTTGCTCAGAACGGGAAAGAATCTCGATATTCCTATAATTATCGTGGGCCATGTTAATAAGGGCGGAGATATTGCGGGACCTAAGGTGCTTGAGCATATCGTTGATACCGTTTTATATTTTGAAGGTGAGAGAAATCAGTCCTACAGAGTGCTGAGAGCTATTAAAAACCGTTTTGGCTCAACTAATGAAATAGGCGTCTTTGAAATGGGAGATAAGGGATTAAGTGAGGTTGAAAATCCTTCTGCTATGATGCTTTCAGGTAGAATGAAAAACGTTTCGGGGGATTGCATTACCTGTGTTATCGAAGGCACAAGACCTATTCTTTCTGAGGTTCAGGGCCTTGTTACAACAACGGGCTTTGGTAATCCAAGACGTATGTCAACGGGCTTCGATTTTAACAGACTTAATCTTCTCTTGGCAGTTCTTGAAAAAAGGCTTGGTCTTTATTTCTCAAATCTTGATACCTATCTCAATATCGTAGGCGGTATGCGTGTGGACGAGCCCGCCGCAGATTTGGCGGTTTGCTTAGCCCTTGTATCAGGACTTCGTGACGTGCCTATTGATGAAACACTTATAGCCTTTGGTGAAGTAGGCTTATCGGGAGAGCTTAGAAGTGTACCGAGAGCCAAGGCAAGAGTAATCGAGGCGGCAAGACTCGGATTTACAAAATGTATTGTTCCAAAATCCTGCCTAAAACAGTTAAGCGCTCTTCCTGAGGGAATAACTGTTATAGGTGTAAGCAATTTAAGTGAAGCAATATCTTTAATAAGGTAGTAAGGTATGATTAAACATTTATATACAAAGCAGGGCAGGAATTTACCCAAAGTTCCTCATAATGTGTACCCCCGACCTAATCTGAAAAGAGATTCTTTTTTCTGCCTTAACGGCGAATGGGGTTTTTGTGCTCAGTTAAGTGAGGGAGAGGCAGATTATAAAGAAAAAATAATAGTTCCTTTTGCACCCGAAAGCTTACTTTCGGGTATTAACCGTACCTTCAAAAAAGGAACTATATTCTGCTATAAAAAAGAGTTTTCTTTGCCTAAAGGCTTTATCAAGGATAAGGTGCTACTAAACTTTGGCGCAGTTAATCAAAAGGCTCAGGTTTACCTTAACGGGCATCTCATAGGCGAGCATAAGGGCGGATATATGCCCTTTAGCTTTGATGTTACCTCCTTTTTGGCTAAGGAAAACATCCTCGAAGTAAGAGCGCAAAACGATTTCGATGATTTTAATTTGCCTTACGGTAAGCAGTGCCGAAAAAGAGGTGGTATGTGGTATACTCCTGCTTCGGGTATATGGCAGACAGTGTGGTGCGAAAGCGTACCTGAAAATTATATTAAAGGCATAAAAATAACCGCCGATGATAAAATTGCTTTGATTGAAATTCCCAAGGCTCAAAATGGCGAAATAATTGTAAAAACCCCTGACGGAGAGGTTAATCTTCCCCTTATGAACGGAAGAGCCATATTTAAGCCTGTGAGTCCTTGTAATTGGACGCCTGAAAATCCTTATCTTTATTACTGTACAGTTGTTTCTGGGGAAGATAGAGTAGAAACCTACTTTGCCCTCAGAAGCCTTGAAATAAAGGAAATCAGCGGGGTTTCAAGAACTCTGCTTAACGGCAAGCCTTATTTCTTTAACGGTCTTCTTGACCAAGGCTACTTTAGTGACGGCATTTTCACCCCTGCCGACCTTGAAATTTTTGAGCAGGATATAAAAACCGCAAAAGAGCTCGGCTTTAATATGCTTAGAAAGCACATAAAAATAGAGCCGCAGCAGTTTTATTATGACTGCGATAGACTTGGTATGGTAGTGTTTCAGGATATGGTCAATAACGGCAAATATTCGTTTTTCAGAGATACTGCGCTTCCAACCGTTGGCTTTAAAAAAATGCCCTCCTTCTTAATGGGCAGAAAGGGAGTTCAAAAGGAAGAATTTTACAATGCTCTTAAAGAAACAGTGGAGCTTCTTAATAATCACCCCTCGGTTTGCTGCTATACTATATTTAACGAGGGTTGGGGACAGTTTGATGAAGATGATATGTATCTTCGCATTAAGCTTATGAAAACGGGCAGACTTATTGATACCGCATCAGGTTGGTTTAGTACCGATAAAAACGATTTTGAAAGCCTTCATATTTATTTCAAGAAAATTAAAATTAAGCCTTCTAATAAACCTATATTTCTTTCAGAATTCGGCGGATATTCCTTTAAGCCTGAGGGCCATGTTTTCAATACCGAACAAACATATGGATATAGAATGTTTGATAATAAAAAAGAATTTCAGAATGCTTTTTTAAAGCTCTATGAAAACGAGGTTATCCCCGTAATAAGAAAGGGATTATGCGCTACCGTTTATACTCAGCTTACCGATGTTGAGGATGAAACTAACGGTCTTATAAGCTACGATAGAAAGGTAGTTAAGGTGGATAAACGCCGTATGCAAAGCCTTGCTAAAAAGCTGTTTAGTGAGTTTTATAATGCTACAGAATAAAAAACTGAGTCCGCGAGGACTCAGTTTTTTTATCCTAAAAGTATATCTGAAATAAGCATCAGGCAAAAGCCTGCAAGCAAAGCATAGGTGGCGCCCCTTTGCGCTCCGTGAGCGTGGGTTTCGGGTATCATTTCATCACTCACCACGTAAAGCATTGTACCGCCTGCAAAGGCAAGAGCAAAGGGGAGAATAGCGTTTGAAATGCTAACGGCAAAGAAGCCGATTAGCGTTCCCACAATCTCTACAACACCCGTAATTGCTGCTATAATAAAGGTCCGCTTAGGTGATACGCCTGATGAGAGCATAGGCGCTATAATTACCATACCCTCTGGTATGTTCTGAAGTGCTATACCACCTGCGATAAGAAGTGCCTGAGAAACATTTCCCGAGCCGAATCCAACGCCTGCCGCAATGCCTTCGGGGAGGTTGTGAATAGCAATAGCGGTTACAAAAAGTAAAACCTTGTTTATTTTTGCATTTCCCTTGTGTTCTTCCGATTCGATACCAACAAGTGAGTGAAGATGAGGGACTAATTTATCAAGAACGTTGATAACAGCAGCACCCGTAAATATTCCTGCAACGGTTATTAAAAGACTGTATTTTCCACCATATTCAAGGGAGGGGATTATAAGTCCCAAAATAGCGGCAGAAAGCATAACACCTGCTGCAAAGGAAAGTATTATGTCACTGAATTTATGGGATAAATTTTTAAAGAACATACCTATAACTGCGCCTATAATAGTAGCGCATCCAACGCCTAAAGCAGTAATTAAAACCATTTCCATATTTATTACCTCAAATCTATATCTATAAACTTATCTATTTCTATGGAGTCGGGGGTTATATTGCAGTCAACCGCATAAATATTAACGCCTGATTTGCTGACCGACCTTAATGTATCACCAAAGGCCTTGTGGGTTGCATCGTTAGGCTTAAAAACCGTTACGCCCTTCATCTGTATAACAAACAATACATAAGCCCTGTATCCTTCATCCATAGATGATGATAATTCGTTAAGATGCTTTATACCTCGCTCGGTTGGAGCATCAGGGAAGGAGGCTACGCCGTTTTTTTCAAGGGTAACACCCTTAACCTCTAAGAATATTTTACTTTCCCCATCTTCAATATAAAAATCGAACCGTGATTTATTATAGGTAACCTCTCGGCGAATTTTAGCGCTCTTTGAAAATAGATTACCTTGCTTTAACCACTCCTCAGCAACATCGTTTACAATCTGTGAATCCATATTGATTAAAAGCGTATCGTTGTCTCTTTTCTTTTCAACTGCTATAAGGTCGTAGCCCGTCTTTCTTTGGGGGTTAGAGCTTTTTTCAAGATAAACGGTGGAGCCTTTAATTAAAAGCTCCTTGCATCTACCTGTGTTTTTAACGTGAACGGTTTTGGTTTCTCCGCAAATATCAACAAGGGCAATAAATCTGTTAGGTCGACTTATGAATTTCCCCTTAACAATATTATTGTACTTCAAAACCTCACCGCCTTTTAGAAAATTTTATCATATTTACTTAATTAACGCAACAAAAAACTCTCGTGAATTTCACGAGAGTTTTGTTTATATTTTTGTTATTACTTTGTACCGAAAATACGGTCACCTGCATCGCCAAGACCTGGGAGGATATAGCAGTGGTCGTTAAGGCAGTCATCAAGACCTGCGCAGTAAACGGGAACATCGGGATGAGCCTCGGTAAATGCTTTGATGCCTTCGGGAGCGGCAATTATGCACATAAACTTAATTCTCTTAGGATTAAATTCCTTAATTCTCGCAACGGCATCAATAGCGCTACCACCGGTAGCAAGCATGGGGTCAAGAACGAAAACATCACGCTCTTCTAAATCTGCGGGCAACTTGCAGTAGTAATCAACGGGCTTGTGAGTTTCGGGGTCACGGTACATACCAATATGACCTACCTTAGCGGCAGGAATAAGGCTAAGCACGCCGTCAACCATACCAAGACCTGCGCGAAGAATAGGCACAAAAGCCATCTTTCTGCCTGCTAAAACCTTAGTGTTAGCGGTCATCATAGGTGTTTTGGTCTTAACGCTCTTAAGAGGTAAGTCTCTTGTTGATTCGTAACACATAAGCATAGCAATTTCGCTAACCAGCTCTCTGAACTGCTTGGAGCCTGTTCTCTCATCGCGAAGGATGGAAAGCTTATGCTGAATTAGTGGATGGTCCATAACAAATACATTGTTATTCATTTTAAAATTCCCCCTGATTTTAACTTAATATATTTTACCTTTCGGATTATGCGTTGCTTTGCTTGGCTTTTAGTTCTCGTTCAGCCTGAGGAAGCCTTAAATATACGGGTAACAGCTCTTCAGCTGATATGGTATTACCCGAAATAAATTCCTTTTCGGATAGTAGCGCTACCCCCGTAGCATTCTGATATTTATTTTGCTCGTTTGCCTTAGAAGAATTTTTAAGATTTTCTATATAAGGATAGAACAAATCACTTCCGTCACCGCAAACGATTATATTCTCTTTGGCAAAGTCATTCAAAAGCTCTTGCTTTAATTCTTCGCACATAAGGGCTCTATCCTCACAAAGTCTTGTGATTTCACCGTTTTTAATCTTAAACAAGGCATTATAAACCTGATTGCATCTTGCATCCATAACGGCGCAAACCAAACAATCGGTATTTTTAAAGGGCATAGCCATAGCCTCTAAGGTGGAAACGGCTACGCAAGGAATATTCTTTGCAATGCAAAGACCTTTAACTAAGCTTATACCTATCCTTATTCCCGTAAAAGAGCCGGGTCCTGCCGAAACTGCAACACCTTCAATATTTTCAACACTTAAAAGGCAGGAACTAAGAAGATTCTCTATCATTGGCATAAGTGTTTGGGAGTGGGTAAGCTTAACATTTATAAAGCTGTTTCCCAAAATTTTACCGTTTTCACATATAGCAACAGAGGCAGGTCCCGCCGAGCATTCAATTGCAAGTATCTTCAAAAGCCTCACCCCTTGAAACAGTAATCCTTCGTGATGATTCACCTATGACTTCAATGTTTATATATATGGTTTCATTATCGAGAGCGGAAGCAATATTTTCACTCCACTCGATTACCACGACTCCATCCTCGTCAAGATATTCAAAATAGCCCGTTGAGTAAAGGTCGTCCCAACTGCCGACTCTATACATATCAAAGTGGAACACATCAAGTCTTCCGCCTCTATACTCATTCACAAGCGCAAAGGTAGGGGAGGTGACTTCGCCTTTAAATCCGAGTCCTTTTGCAAGTCCCCGTGTAAAACAAGTTTTACCCATACCTAAATTTCCGGTAAAGGCAATTACCTCACCGCCCTTGAGTTCTTTTGCGAACTCCTGAGCGATTTTTTCTGTATCCTGCGGACTATTAGAAATATATATATTATACATTACTTTATTCACCTAAAATATAATAGCACATTCGAAAATTTATGTCAATCAGAAAGGCAATTTTCGGCGTCGAAAATAAATATGAAAAAATTTAAAAAAACACTTGATTTTTCATAAATGTGGTATTATAATACAGTTATGTGGTGAAAAGTGTAGCCAAAACCCATAAAAGTGTATTAAAGTGGTGAAATTAGAGGTGACAATCCATGCTTTACGGTGGCTATCAGCATACAATTGATAAAAAAGGCAGGATTGCCATCCCTGCAAAGCTTCGTGATGAGCTTGGCGAAAGCTTTATGATTTGCCGTGGTATATATGGTAAGCGCTGTATTTGTGTATATTCTCTTGCCGAGTGGGACAAGCTGGTAGAAAAAATCGGTCAGCTTCCTTCTGCTAAGTCAAGTGTTGTTAAGCGTTTCCTTTATGATGGCGCATTTAACGTTGAGTTTGATACTCAGGGAAGAATTTTAATCCCTGCAGCTTTAAGAGAATATGCTCTTCTTGAAACTGAAGCTCATATAACGGGTATGGATACCAACCTTGAAATCTGGAACACAGAGCTTTGGGCTACAGAAAACGAGCAGTATTCACCCGAATCTATCGCTTCTATCGTTGAGGAGCTGGAATTTTAAATTATGGAATTTAAACATATATCCGTGCTTTTGAATGAAACTATAGCTTCTCTTAATATTAAGCCTAATGGTATCTATGTTGACGGTACTGCAGGGGGGGCAGGGCATTCTATCGAAATTGCCAAAAGGCTTAAGAGCGGTATGCTATATGCTCTTGACCAAGACCCAGATGCCGTAGCCGTAGCAAGCGAGCGATTAAGCGGTTATCCTGCAAAGGTTATTACTACTAATTTTAAAGATATGGATACGGTGCTTAAAAAAGAGGGCGTAAACGGAGTTGACGGTATACTTCTCGATTTAGGAGTTTCCTCTTATCAGCTTGATAACGGAGATAGAGGCTTTTCCTATCATAAGGATGCGCCACTTGATATGCGAATGAGCAAGAGCGGCACTACCGCTGCCGACCTTGTTAATAATCTCTCCCACGGAGAGCTTACAAGAATTTTCAGAGATTACGGTGAAGAGAAATTCGCCGCAAAAATAGCATCAACAATAGTAAGAGAAAGGGAAAAGGAGCCTATTCTCACAACCCTTAAGCTTGCAGATATTATTGCAAACAGCGTACCCGCCGCCGCAAGAAGAGACGGTCACCCCGCAAGGAAATGCTTTCAGGCACTTAGGATATGCGTGAATTCCGAGCTTGAAAGCTTAAGAGAGGTGCTTGATAAAGCCTTCGGTCTTCTTAATAAGGATGGGGTACTGTCAATAATAACCTTCCACTCCTTAGAGGATAGAATGGTAAAGCAAAAATTCAAGGAGTTCTGTACGGGTTGCACCTGTCCGCCTGATATACCGATATGTGTATGCGGCAAAACCCCTCAGGGCAAACTAAGCTTCAGAAAACCGATTATTGCAACCGAAGAGGAATTAGAGGTAAATCCTCGAAGCAGAAGTGCTAAGCTTCGCTCAATAATAAAGCTTTAAGAATTTTAAAATAAAGGAGGGCAATTATGAACAATCTCAAATATTATAACGATAGCCTTGCGTATGATTTCGAGATGTTTATGCCTAAAACTAATACTCAGGTTCGTGAAAACACGAATGATAATATAGTTAAATTGCCTTCCCCTAAGGTAAAGGCAAGGAGAAAGGCCGCCAAAAAAAGAATGTCCGCAACTGCCTTTGCGGTTATGACCACTGTTTTTATACTTGCGGCATTATGTGGAAATATATCTCTTAGAATTATGATAAATGAAACCAATTCTAAGATTAACGATATGAAAACCCAAATCAATGAGCTTGATAGTCAGCTAACAGGTCTTGAGGTTGAATATGAGCGCAGAGTTTCATATTCAAATATAGAGCTTGAGGCAACAAAGCTTGGTATGTCCAAAATGGATAAGGATCAGGTTGTATATATAAGGGTTAACGATAAAAATTCTGCTATTACCGCAGACGGAGAAGTAACCGGTGAAAAATAGATGTGTTTTCGGTATAACTGAAAAGTCAAGGTTAATATAATAATAAAGAACATACGGGAGTTAAGAAAATCTTGACTCTCGTTTTCGAGCATTTTAAATAAGTAATATAAATAGATGTAAAGGAGGTTTGAACCGTGTCCGTAAGACCAAGTAAGCAGATGCTTATCAGAACGGTAATAGTTATGGTTTGTATGATACTTTGCATAACCATAGTATCGGGTTCAAGCCTTGTAAACATAATGATATTCCGTGGTGAAGAGCTTCAGAATATGGCATCGGAGCAGCAGCTTTACGATAGTATAGTAACCGCTCCGAGAGGCGATATTTATGACCGTAATATGAATGTTTTAGCCACAAGCTCAACCGCTTGGACCATCTATATAACCCCCAACGGCATAAATAAGCTCGATGAGGATGATGCAGAGAAGGTACGAAATAAAATTGCCGATAACCTCTCCGAAATTTTAGAGCTTGACCGTGATGATTTATATGAGAAAACCAAGCAGAAGACCTATTATGTTACAGTTAAGAAAAAGGTCGAAAAATCGGTTGTTGATAAGATAAGAGAGTTTATTGCAGATAACAGCGATATAAAAATGACTCAGTATATCGGCATTGATGAAACAACCAGACGTTATTATCCAAATGATTCCTTGGCATCAACTGTTTTGGGCTTTGTCGGTGATGATAATCAGGGACTTGCAGGTCTTGAAAGCTACTATGATAATTCTCTTACAGGTATAGCAGGAAGAGTTGTAGCGGCAAAGAACGCCTCAGGAACCGATATGCCCTTTACTTATCAGAAGGTGGAGGACGCTGTTCAGGGTAATTCTTTGGTCACCTCACTTGACTCATATATTCAGTATGTTTGCGAAAAGCATCTTGATGATGCGGTAGAGGCTGAAAAGGTTCAGGAACGCGGAGCCGTAGTCGTAATGAATGTTAATACGGGTGCGATTTACGGTATGGCAGTAAGCAATGACTTTGATCCTAACTCTCCCTTCACACTTTCAAAAGAGGATCAGGCAACTGTTGATTCTATAGAGGACGATGAGAAAAAAACGGCTAAAAAGAGTGAGCTTCTTAACCGCCAATGGCGTAATAAAGCCGTTTCTGATACCTATGAGCCGGGTTCGGTATTTAAAATTTTTACCGCTTCCGTAGCTTTAGAAGAAAATTTAGTTAATCAAAACAGCACCTTTACCTGTAATTATACCTATTCGGTTTCAGGTAATATATATCACTGTCATAAAGCAGGGGGCCACGGCACACAGCAGCTTCGTAATACTATTGCAAACTCCTGCAACCCTGCCTTTATTATGATAGGTCAGCTTATAGGCTCTAATACCTTCAGTAAATATTTTGAGGCTTTTGGCCTCACACAAAAAACAGGTATTGACCTTCCCGGTGAAGCCACTTCAAATTATCATAGAGAGGATAAAATGGGTACTACCGAGCTTGCCTCCTCATCCTTCGGTCAGACCTTTAATATAACCCCTTTACAGACCTTAGCCCTTGCGGCAGCCGCTGTAAACGGTGGATATCTTGTTAAACCTCACGTGGTTGAAAAAATAATAGATGCCGATAAAAATGTAGTTGAAACAAAGGATACCTCTTATGAGCGTCAGGTGATTTCTGAAAGCACATCTGCCACAATGCGAGAGCTTTTGGAATTTGTTGTTGAAAACGGTGCTAAAAACGGTAGAGTAGCGGGCTACAGAGTCGGCGGTAAAACGGGAACCTCTGAGAAGGTTTCAAAAATGCTTGAGCTTAATGTAAGAGGCCTTTATATCGGTTCTTATGTTGGTATTGCCCCCATAGATAAACCTGAAATAGCAGTACTTGTTATGCTTGATGAAACTATGGGAGATAGTTATTACGGCGGTGCAGTTGCCGCCCCCGTAGGCTCTAAGGTTATGGCAGAAATTCTGCCTTATCTCGGTTATGAGCCTCAGTATTCAGAAGAAGAATTAAAGAAGCTTTCGGTAACCGTTCCCGATACTGTGGGAATGACGGTAGAGGAAGCAAAGGAAAGAATCAAATCCGCAGGACTCAGTTATAGAGTTGTAGGCGTAGCAGATAAAGTAACTAATCAAACTCCAAATGCCGCAAGCACGGTATATAAAAACGGTATGGTAATTTTATATACCGAGGGAACGGATGAGGAGACTACCGTAGTGCCTAATCTTACGGGGCTTACGGCAACCGAGGCTAATACTGCTGCCGCCGCTGCAGGAATAAATATTGAGTTTGCAGGTAATACTACATCGTCAGGACTTAAGTCTTATAGTCAGAGCGTGGCTGCAGGTGAGGTAGTTACCAAAGGCACGGTAGTAACCGTAAACTTCCGTGAGGAAGCTTCGGCAGATATAGCAATAGATTAGTAACCCATCGCAAAAAGGAGAAACAAATGCTACTTAAGGAAATTTTGCCTGCTGTAGAAGGCAAATTAGCAAAGCTTAATATTAAAGGAATCACCTGTAATTCGGCTCAGGTAGAGGATGGCTTTATCTTCGTATGCATTAAAGGCGCGAAGACAGATGGCCATAAATTTGCCAAATCCGCAGTAGAAAGCGGTGCGAGTGTAGTAATAGCAGAGTGCGATACAGGCTTAGAAAATCAAATACTCGTTGAGGATACTCATAAAGCATACGCCGCTATGTGCGCTAATTGGTTTGGTAATCCCGCAAATAGCCTTAAGCTTATCGGTGTCACAGGTACCAACGGCAAAACCTCAGTTACCTATATGATTAAGTCAATCCTTGAGGCTTCGGGATATAAGGTAGGACTTATCGGCACCATTCAGAATATGATTGGTGAAAAAATAATCGCCGCCAAAAACACAACACCCGATGCTTACGAGCTTAATTCACTTTTCTCCTTGATGAAGGCGGAGGGCTGTACCTACGTTATAATGGAGGTTTCTTCTCACGCGCTCGATCAGAAGAGAGTTTGCGATTTAACCTTTGAAACAGCGATTTTTACCAATCTTACTCAGGACCATCTTGATTACCATATAACTATGGAAAATTATCTCGAGGCTAAGAAAAAGCTCTTTAAAATGTGCAAAACTGCCATTATAAATTCGGATGATGAATATGCGCAGGAGCTAATGCGTGGGCTTGATTGCGAGATTATAACCTGTTCCGCTTCTGATAATTCGACCTTTAGTGCTAAGGGTATAAATTATCGTCCTGTAAGCGTTGATTATCAGCTTGTAAGCGATGAAGGTCTTAATCAAATAAGCGTTAATACGGGCGGAAAATTTTCGGTTTATAACTCAATGTTTGCAGTAATTTGCGCAAAAACCTTGGGTATTTCCATAGAAGCCTCCACCGAAGCTCTTAAAAAGCTTGGAGGCGTAAAGGGTAGGGCTGAGGTAGTTCCTAACGATAAGGACTTTACTGTTATAATTGACTATGCCCATACTCCCGACGGACTTAAAAATATACTTTCAACCTTTAGGGATTGCCCCAAAAACCGCTTGATTGCACTTTTTGGTTGCGGTGGAGACAGAGATAAAACAAAAAGAGCCATTATGGGAAGTATGGCTGTAAGGTATTCGGATTATGTAATTGTTACAAGCGATAATCCACGTACCGAAGAGCCAATGGCAATTATCGAGGATATACTTGAGGGCACCAAGGGCGCCAATAAACCCGTAAAGGTCATAGAAAATAGAATAGAAGCTATAAAATTCGCTATTTCAATTGCGGAAAAAGATGATATAATAGTATTAGCAGGTAAGGGCCACGAAACCTACCAAATTCTCAAAAGTGGAACAATTCATCTTGATGAGAGAGAGGTAGTGGCTGAGGCGCTTACAGAATTATAAATTTAAGGAGAATAAATTATGTCAGATTTCGTTTCAATTATTGCTGCGGTTGTAGCCTTTTTGGTAACAGCACTTAGCGGACTATTTGTAATCCCTCTTTTAAAAAAGCTTAAATTCGGTCAGACTATCTTAGAGGATGGTCCCGCTTGGCACGAGGAAAAGCAGGGAACACCCACAATGGGCGGAATTATGATTATTGCAGGCGTGATAATTTCCGTGCTTATATGCGTTGTTTTAGCAATTATTTTTGATTTTGAAATTATTTCCCACGTTAGATTTAACCGCTATCTTATAATGCTTATAGCAGGTCTTGTGATGTCGCTTTTGATGGCAGGGGTTGGCTTTATTGATGACTATATAAAGATTGCCAATAAGCGTAATCTTGGTCTCACTGCTAAGCAAAAGACCTTTTTACAGCTTTTAATATCTGCTGCATACCTTGTTGCAGTATTCTTTGCAGGTGTTAAGGATACATACCTACCCTTCGTGGGCTTTGTAAGCATAACAAGAGGATTAGGTCTCCTTTTCTGGCCTATCGCACTCTTCTTTGTCTATGGGTTTGTAAACGCCGTAAACCTTACGGATGGTATTGACGGTCTGGCTTCAGGCGTGACTTTAGTAGTTGCTTGCTTCTTTATGCTCATATCAGGAGCCTTGCAGACCGAGGCTATAAGCGTTCTTTCGGCAGCTCTTGCAGGTGCATGCGCAGGTTTCATTCTTTGGAACGGTAAGCCCGCAAAGGTGTTTATGGGTGATACAGGTTCGCTTTTCTTAGGCGGTATGGTTGTAAATCTTGCATTTATGTCGGAGCGTCCGGTTTACTTAATATTAGTCGGTATTGTATATTTAATCGAGGCTTTGTCTGTTATGCTTCAGGTAGCTCACTTTAAGCGTACGGGTAAGCGTCTGTTTAAGATGGCTCCAATTCATCATCATTTTGAGATGAAGGGCTGGTCTGAGCAGAAAATCGTTTATGTTTTCTCAGGCGTAACACTTATTGCAAGTGCGTTGGTATTCCTTGCAATTATGTTTAATATCTAAAAATAGTTTTAAAATATAAGGAGAAGGGTTATATGGCTAAAAAAGTACGTCGTAAAAAACAAGGCTTTTTTCAAGAAGGTAAGCTTGATATAACCTTTCTTTCTTTTGTTCTTGTAATACTAACAATTGGCTTAGTTATGCTCTTTTCCGCAAGCTATGCATATTCATATGAGTATTACAACAATAGCTATAAGTTTATTTCAAAGCAGCTATTATTTGCAGTTGCAGGCGTAATAATAATGTTTGTTACTTCAAGAATAAATTACCATTTTTGGCGTAAATGCTGTTGGATAGTTTTTGGATTTGCAATTGTTTTGCTTGTAATTCTATTGATTATGCCGCCTATGGTAAGCGGTATGGATGTTAAAAGATGGTTTGTTGTAGGTCCTATTAACTTTCAGCCGTCAGAAATCGCTAAGTTTGCTATTATAATACTGTTTTCAACCCTTATTTCCGCTAATCACGATATGATGAAAAACGGAAAATTTATTATTTTTCTTATAGCAGTTTTAGGCGTGACCTGTCTTCTTGTCGTAGCAGAGCCGCATCTTTCCGCAACCGTTCTTATTTTCCTTATCGGTATTGTTCTGCTTATTGTTGGCGGACTTCCTAAAAAATGGATTATCGGCGGTAGCGTGTTGGGTGTCGGAGCAGGTGCCATAGCCATTTTTAGCGGACTTATAAGCTATGGCTCAGACCGTATTAAATATTGGCTTGACCCATGGCTTGACCCGATGTATAAAGGCTATCAGACTATTCAGTCATTGCTTGCAATTGGCTCAGGCGGAATTTTAGGTCGAGGTATCGGTCAGTCACGACAAAAATATTTATGGGTGCCGGAGCCTCATAATGACTTTATTTTCGCTATAGTCTGCGAGGAATTAGGTCTTATCGGAGCTATCGTAATAATTATTTTATTCGCTCTACTTATGTGGCGAGGCTTTACAATAGCCATGAGAGCGCCTGATAAATTCGGTTCTCTTTTAGCCGTAGGACTTACCTTTCAGGTAGGACTTCAGGCAATGCTTAATATCTGGGTTGTTACCAATACTATTCCAAACACGGGAATAAGTCTTCCGTTCTTTAGCTATGGCGGAAGCTCACTTATAATTTTACTTGCAGAAATGGGAATTATCCTTTCGGTTTCCCGTGGGGCAAGTCTTCAAAAGTCTTAAATTTTAAATGGGGGTAAACTTATGCATATACTTTTTGCGGGCGGTGGCACGGCAGGTCATATAAATCCTGCATTAGCCGTTGCAGGTTATATAAAGGAAAAGCACCCCGATGCTAAAATAAGCTATATCGGTACTGCCGATAAGCTTGAAGCAAAATTAGTGCCCGAAAAGGGCTATGAATTCAGAACTATAGAGGTAGCAGGTTTTCAGCGCAAACCCTCTTTTGAAAATATAGTTAAAAATATTTCAGCCGTTAAGAAGATGTTTTCTTCTTCTGTTAAGGCTAAGAAAATTTTAAAGGAATTAAATCCCGATGTAGTTGTTGGTACGGGCGGGTATGTAAGCGGTCCCGTACTGAGAGAAGCGGCAAAATTAGGCTTTAAAACTGCAATTCACGAGCAAAATGCTTTTCCGGGTGTTACTACTAAAATGCTTTCATCAAATGTTGATGAGGTTATGCTTGCTATGTCCGAAGCAAGAAAATATATGAAGCTTAAAAAAGAGCCTGTTGTAACGGGTAATCCTGTCAGAACTGAGCTTATGAAAATATCAAGGGAAGAGGCTAGGAGAAAATTAGGTATTGACGAGCGACCCTTAATATTATCCTTTGGTGGCTCCTTGGGAGCAAGACCTATAAACGAGGCAATAGAGGGCCTTATTAAATGGCATAACGGAAGCGGAAAATTTTATCATATTCACGCTACGGGTAAGGTAGGCTTTAATACCTTTAATTCACATCTTAGAGAACAGGGAATTGTCCCCGCTAAAGAGGTAACAATAAGAGAATATATTGATGATATGGATGTATGTATGGCGGCGGCAGACCTTGTAATATGCAGAGCAGGCGCTATTACTCTAAGTGAGCTATGTGTTTGTGCAAAGCCTTCTGTTCTTATTCCGTCACCCTATGTGGCAGAAAATCATCAGTATCATAATGCTATGACCCTTAAAAAGTCGGGCTGTGCCGAGGTAATCGAGGAAAAGGACCTTTCTGCCGAGTCGCTTATTGATACAGTAAGCGGACTTATTGAAAATCCATCTAAGCTAAAGAAAATGTCTGATGCGGCAAAAAAGGTTGCAATCTATGATGCAAATGAGCGTATATATCAGGTAATAATGAAGCTTTTTACCAACGCATAAATTAAATTATTGGCAAAAATCAGTTTTTTTCATAGTATAAAATGAAAAACTTTTATACTAAGGGGAGACTGTGTTATGCCAAAGCTTTACATAGAGGGAAAGCACCGTATAAACGGCGAAATCGAGGTGCAAGGGGCAAAAAACAGCGTTTTGCCTTTACTTGCCGCAACCTTTCTTTGCAGAGGAACATCGGTTATTAAAAACTGCCCTCGGCTTTTGGATGTGGAATCCTCAATAAAAATATTAACCCATTTGGGTTGCATATGTGAATATAAGGATAATACGGTTACAGTAAATGCCCAAAATGCCGTTAATTGCGATATACCTGAGGAACTTATGAGAGAAATGCGTTCTTCTGTTATGTTCTTAGGCGCAATTTTAGGCAGAATGAAAAAAGCCAAAATAAGCAGTCCGGGTGGCTGTGAATTAGGTCCAAGACCTATCGATTTACATATTTCTGCGCTAAAGCAGATGGGCGCAGATGTAAAAGAATGTCACGGTTATCTCGAATTTGATGCTACCAACGGCCTTGTGGGTAATGAAATAACCCTAAGCTTTCCGAGCGTGGGAGCAACTGAAAATATAATTCTCTGCGCCGCAACGGCTTCAGGCACCACGGTTATAAGAAATGCCGCAAAGGAACCCGAAATCAGCGACCTTGCTGATTTTTTAAACAGTGCAGGGGCAAGAATATACGGATGCGGCTCAGATATAATAATAGTCCACGGTGTAAAAGGTTTAAACGGAGTAACCCATACTGTAATACCCGATAGAATAGCGGCAGCAACATATATGGCGGCTGCTGCAGTAACAGAAGGGGAAATAACACTTAAAAACGTTATGCCCTCTCACTTTGTTTCTATAACATCGGTTTTTGAGAATGCAGGCTGTAAAATTGAGCCGGTGGGCAAAAGCTTAAAGCTTTGGGCGCCAAAGCGCCTTAAAAGAGTGCCAACAGTGAGAACCCTTGTTTATCCCGGCTTCCCCACAGATGCAGGTCCCGTTCTTATAGCCGCGCTTTCTGTGGCAAAGGGAACTTCGGTTTTTGTGGAAAATATTTTTGAAAACCGTTACCGATACGTAGATGAGCTTAACCGACTCGGTACTCATATTAAAACAGAGGGCAAAGTTGCGGTGGTTGAGGGTGTGGATTCTCTATCTGCTGCTCAGTGCCATTGTACTGACTTAAGAGGCGGAGCCGCCTTGGTTATAGCGGCGCTTGCGGCATCGGGAACCACCGTTATTGATAAAACCGAGCATATAAAAAGAGGATATGAAAATATAAGCGAAAACCTTAAAAATTTAGGGGCAGTAGCTTGGGAAGAATAAATTAAGGCAGGTGAAAATATGGCGAAGCGAAGAATAGAAGATGAAAAGGAATTACGCAGAAAAAAACGAAAAAAAAGAAGACTGATAACAGGCTTTGTCATATTTATGATTACTGCTATAAGCGTTGCCGCAGTTCTTTCTGTTACCGTGCTTTTCCCGATAAAAATTGTTAAAGCTACGGGTAGCAAATTATATACAGAAAAGCAGATAGTTAAATCAAGCGGTATATCCGAAGATAATAATCTTTTTACCCTTTCTGCAGAAGCGGTTACAGAAAATCTTGTAAGAAATTTACCTTATATTGACAGCGTTGAATTAAAACGGGAATTACCCGATAAAATAACAATCGTGGTTAATGATGCAACCGAATACGCTTGCTTTTATGCTGATGATGTTTATTACGTTATAAGTCAGGGCGGAAGGGTTATAAATGCCTATACCGAACAGCCTGAAAACACATTTTTAATAGAGGGTTGTAAGGCAAAATGCAAGGTAGGTAAAATCATCGAATTTGATGATGTTAAAAAGAAAGATTTAGTCTTTTCTATAGCCGAAAATCTTGATGATAAAAATGTTTTTATCAATAAAATCAATGTCAGTGACGATTTTAATATAACCTTAACGGTTGAGGGCAGATTTAATGTGATATTAGGCAATAAAACCAATTTAGATAAAAAAATCGCCCAACTTGCCACTATGATAGAAAGTATGGATAAAAATGCCACCGGTAAGATAGATTTGAGCATCTGGCGAGAGGATAATCGTAAGGGAAGCTTTGTTGCCGGAGATATTGAATAAAAAATATTACAAAACTGTAATAAAAAGTGTTGCAATTTGAAAATATGTATGTTATTATTTATATGTATATTCAAAGAGCGATTATTTATGTTAAGAATATGGAGGAATTTTAAATGTCATTCGAAGTTACCGAAGAGATGGAAAACGTAGTTCAAATAAAGGTTGTAGGCGTTGGCGGCGGCGGCGGAAATGCTGTTAACCGCATGGTAGCTGCAGGTGTTAAGGGTGTTGAATTCATTGCTATCAATACCGATAAGGCTGCACTTTTCCTTTCACGTGCTGATCAGAAGCTTCAGATCGGCGATAAAACTACTGCAGGTATGGGCGCAGGCGGAAATCCTGATAACGGCCGTGCAGCAGCAGAAGAATCTAAAGATGAAATCGCAGCAATTCTTCGCGATGCAGATATGATTTTCATTACCGCTGGTATGGGCGGCGGTACAGGTACAGGAGCTGCTCCCGTTGTAGCATCTATTGCTAAGGAGCTTGGCATTCTTACCGTTGGTATTGTTACTAAGCCTTTTGCTTTTGAAGGCAAGAAGCGTATGACTCAGGCAGAGGCTGGTATTGCAGCTCTCGGTGAGCACGTAGATAGCTTGGTAGTTATTCCTAATGAGAGACTTAAGTATGTTTCTGAAGAGAAGATTACCTTTAAGAATGCATTTAATATTGCCGATGATGTTCTCCGTCAGGGCGTTCAGAGCATTTCTGAGCTTATCAATGTTACAGCACTTGTTAACCTTGACTTTGCTGACGTAAGATCTATTATGGCAGATGCAGGCTATGCTCATATGGGCGTTGGTGTTGCAACAGGTCGTGATAAGGCAGAGCAGGCTGCTCGTATGGCTATCACAAGTCCCCTTATCGAAACCTCTATGGATAATGCCCGTGGCGTTATTATCAGCATCACAGGTTCCGATGATATCGGTCTTGAAGAGGTAGAGCTTGCTTCTTCTATCATTTCCGAAATGGCTCACGTTGATGCAACTATCATTTGGGGTGCTCAGCTTGATGAGAGCCTTGAGGATACCATCCGCGTTACTGTTGTTGCTACAGGTCTTGGCGATGATAAGCGCAACGATAAGAAGGATGACCTTGCAGCTTTAATGAGCGATTCTAGCGAGGATAATGATGAGGCTTTCGGTGATGTAATGAGCCTTTTCAATAAGAACTAATTTATAACAAATATGAAAAAATCCCGAATCAATGAAATGAAGCCCAAGGTTTAGACAAAATTAAATATTAAATTGTTAGAGAATGAGTTCGGTATTGTACCGGGCTCATTCCTTTTCTTATAAGAAAAATATGCACCTCCAAAAGTGTATAACTTTTGGAGGTGCATATCATTAAGCGGGGATTTTTATTATACTATTTCACCGAAGCATTTTTCATAGTCGCTTTTTGTGATTTTCACATTTAATATTTGACCTGTAATATCTTGGCTTGATTTGACCTCTACCCTTGAATAATTTTCGGTATAGCCCTCGTAAACATCGTTTTTACAGGCTTCAAATAAAACCGAAACGGTTTTTCCGCAAAGATTTTTAAGGAACTGCGCTTCGCTTACCCTTGTGGCTTCTGCCATCAGTTTAGCTCGGCGTTGCTTTTCTGCATTGGTTACCTGCTCGGATAAAGCCGCCGCAATTGTGCCCGTTCTTCTTGAATAGGCAAAAATATGAGCTCTTGCAAAACCGCATTTTTTAGCAAAATCAAGGCTTTCGTTAAATTCCTCTTCGGTTTCACCTGCAAAGCCTACCATTATATCGGTAGTAATAGAAGCAGTGTCAAAAATTTCTCTTATGCGGGATATGAGGTCAAAATAAAAATCACTGTCGTAGTGTCTGTTCATCCGTTTTAAAGTGCGGTCGCATCCTGACTGCAAGGAAAGATGGAACTGAGGGCAGAATTTATCCTGAGCTTTAAGTCTATTGAGCATATGGTCGTTTATATGGTCAGGCTCTAAGGAGCCGAGTCTAACCCTTTTTATGCCTTCTACCTCACATACCGCATCTACCGCATCACAAAGGCTTAGTCCGTTATCCTTTCCATAGGCGGATAAATTTATGCCGACAAGCACTATCTCACAAAAACCGTTTTGGCTCAGTCTTTCGGCCTCGTTTTTTATATCTTCTATGCTTCTTGAACGAACACGGCCTCTTGCATAGGGAATAATACAATAAGAGCAAAATCTATCGCAGCCATCCTCTATTTTCATATAAGCCCTTGTGCGTTCTGAAAAATTGCTAAGTGACGGAGTAGAATATAAATCTCCGCTTTCGTGCTTTTCTACATAAAAAATTCTTTGCTTTTCTTCAAGAAATTTTTCCACAAGAGATGGAATTTCTCCGGTTTTACGGTTACCTGCAATTATATCAACCTCGGTTATATCTTTTGCCTTTTGGGGAAAAGCCTGAACCATACAGCCTGTAAGAACAATAACTGCATCAGGATATAATTTCTTTTGTTTTCTGATAAGCTGACGGGTTTTACGGTCACTTTCTGCCGTTACGGTGCAGGAATTTATAATAATAATATCGGCATGGCTTTTATTATCTGAGGTAAAACCTTTTTTAATAAAGGCCTCCCGTAAAACTTCTGTTTCGTACTGATTAACCTTACAGCCTAAGGTTAAAAGGTGAATATTCATTTGATATCTCCAAAAATTATTTTTTGTTCTTATTGTGTCGTTTCCTAACCTCTAAAGGAGTAAGTCCGTATTGCTTTTTAAAGCATCTGTAAAAATAAGCGGTGTCAGAAAATCCCGCCTTTTCGGCAACAACCGATACCTCATCCTTGGTATCTACAAGTAACTTTTGAGCATATTCTAA
Source organism: Acutalibacteraceae bacterium (assembly GCA_045605605.1). Lineage (GTDB taxonomy): Bacteria > Bacillota > Clostridia > Oscillospirales > Acutalibacteraceae > UBA737. The sequence goes on from JAZUQH010000046.1 coordinate 143,618, forward strand.
ACGGGAAATTAAAATATAATTCATAATTGTAGTTCCCGTGATGCTCTTAAATTTACGGCAGAAATAAGATTCATTATAATTAAATAATTCGCTTACCGATTTAGATGAAATCTTTTCAAGAAAATGCTCATTTATATATTTAATAATTCCGGTGAACTTAATATCTGCTTGAGATGGAACTTTGTAGGATAATAAACACTTTTCATAAAAGAGGCCTAAAAGGGTATAAAGTCTACCTATAACAGAGAGAGGGTTACATTCGCTTTTGTTTAGAGCTTCTATTTCATCACAGATTTTTACTATTTCCTTATCGTTTGTTTTAGGTGTAAAAACAGCGCTGAAGTTTAAAAGAGCTTCAATGTATTTAGGTGATGAGGGGGAGGCATTAATTAGGTTTTCTAAATCAAATTTAATGGTGTAATATTCAACGCCATTTTCACCCGCAGTGCCGTAGTGGAGCTGTTCGGGACAGCAGATTACAATATCGCCTTCATTAAGAACAAATTCTTCATCGCCACGTTTAAAATTCAATGAGCCTTTTTTTACTCTTGAAATTTCCATCAGTGGATGCCAATGGGCAGGACATGCTAAAAAATTCGGTGTGCATACAAAGGGGAGAACAACTGCCAGTTTTTCACCGTATATTGCAGGCTCATAATAATATTCTCTTAAGGTAATTTGATTTATGTAATCCATAAATATACCTCCATTTTAAACAATGTTTGTTTTAACAGGGTTTTCTTTGTTTACTGATTTGCGGTATTCACGGGGAGTTTTGCGATAATGCTTTTTAAAGCTTCGGCAAAAGTACGGGAAATCGGAAAATCCGCATTTTTCAGCTATGTCCATTATGTTATCATTCGTTTCTTTGAGCATTTTTTTAGCCTCTTCAAGTCTTAATATCATAATATAGTTCATAATATTAGTTCCTGTGATGGATTTGAATCTCCGACAAAAATATGATTTGTTATATCCGAATTTACAGCTTATCTCATCCACCGAAATCTTATCACGAAAATTATCGTTTATGTATTTTATAACTTTTGCAAATTTAATATCCGAAAGGGTGGGAGCCTCTTTGAAATTCAAAAGGCAGTTTTCATAGAGAAGTCCGAGCATCTCATAAACTGCGGCAATAAGTAAGAGGGAGTGACTTTTATCGTCGACACACATACCGTATATTTTATCAAAACAGTTAACTACTTTTTCGTTATCGGTTTCAATATCAAATGTGGTTGTAAGATTAACAAGAGGTTCAAGATACTCAAAGGAGGGTATGGTTTTGTTAAGGAAGTAATTCACATCAAACATCAAAACGTTATAGTCGGCGCCGTCAGGTCCCGCCATACCTCTGTGAAGCTGTTCAGAGCAAATTATTCCAATTTCACCTTTTTTTAAAACAATATTTTCCTCGCCACGCTTTAAGTATAATGCGCCCTCGTTGACGCGAAGAAGCTCGATTCTTTCGTGCCAGTGAGATGCGAAGCATAAATGATTTGGTCTGCAATTAACATAAAGAGCGCGTACGGGCTTTTCTCCGTAAATTACGGGGATTAGTTCTTTGTTGTTAAGATTTTTCATAAAATCCTCGCAAAAGTCAATATTTATCAAATTTAAGTAAAAATAGGGCAACAATTATACCCAAATACATATTATCATAAAAGTACAAACTATTCAATAGTTTTGGAGGTAAATATTATGAAAATTGGTAATTTGATTCTTTTTAATTCGTTAGAGAATATTGAAGAAAAATTTGAAACTCAAAATAAGAGCGGGTTTAAAACCTGTCAGCTTTGTTGTTGGAATATTGAGTTTCTTAATGAGGAAAATGCAAAGCTGATAAACACTTTAAAGGAAAAATATGATATTGAAATATCTGCTTTCTGGTGTGGCTGGAGCGGTCCTGCCGAATGGAATTTTTATGAGGGTCCTAAAACCTTGGGTCTTATTCCCGAGGAATACAGAGAGCAAAGGGTTAAGGAGCTTTTAATAGGCTGCGATTTTGCTGAGATGATAGGGGTTACCGATATAGCAACTCACATGGGCTTTATACCTGAAAATCCAAATGACCCAGTGTTTAAGCCTTTCTGTGATGCAGTTCGTACCGTTGCCGAATATGCAAAAAGCAAAGGACAATGGCTATTATTCGAAACAGGTCAGGAAACTCCTACTGCTATGCTTCGTTGCTTTGAAGAGGTAGGCACCGATAATTTAGGTGTCAATCTTGACACAGCAAACTTAATCCTTTACGGTAAAGCAAATCCCGTTGATGCCTTGGATGTTTTTGGTAAATATGTAAGAAACATTCACGCTAAGGACGGTTGCTACCCTGTAAACGGCAAGAATTTAGGCATAGAAACCAAGATAGGCGAGGGCAAGGTTGATTTCAAAGCATTGTTTAAGAAGCTTAAAGAGCTCGGTTATGATTCTTATGTAACCATAGAAAGAGAGATAAGCGGTGAACAACAGCTTATAGATATCAGAGAAGCAAAAGTATTTCTTGAAAAGATGATTGAGGAGGCATAAATTATGCTAAAAGTAGGATTAGTAGGTGTTGGCGGAATTTCAGGGGTACATATTCAGGCTTGGGAAAAGTATGAAAATGCTCAGCTTACAAGCATTTGTGATATCCGTCCTGAAAGATTTGAAAGATATCCCGATAAAAAGCATTATACTGATTTTGACGAAATGTTGGCATCAGAGAAATTTGATATTATAGATATTTGTCTTCCCACTTTTTTGCATACTGAATTTGCCCTAAAATGTCTTGAAAAGGGTATAAACGTTATATGCGAAAAGCCTATTTCTCTTAAAAAAGAGGATGTTGATTTAATTTATAATACCGCCAAGGAAAACGGCGTTAAATTTATGGTAGCGCAGGTGCTTCGCTTCTGGCCTGAATATGAGTTTGTAAAGCAGGTTTATGATGATAAGCGTTACGGAAAGCTTTTAACAGGTAGGATGTCGAGACTTGGGGCGTATCCCAAGTGGTCTTGGGATAGTTGGTATACCGATGAGAAGCGTAGCGGTTTAGTTCCTTTTGATTTACATATTCACGACCTTGATTTTATGGTATATGCATTTGGCAGTCCAAAGGTTGAGCGTAGCCTTAAAATAAAGAATGATACCAACTACTATATGAACAATATCTATGATTTTGGTGATTTTTCTGTAATAGCGGATGCTTCTTGGTATAATGTGCCATACCCATTCAAGATGGAATTTTCCTTCGAGTTTGAAGAAGCAATAGTTGCTATGGAGGATGGCTATTTTAAGGTATATGAGTCAAACGGCAAAGTTATAGACCTAAGAGCATCTGATAAGTGCGAGGGAGATGTTTCAATCCCTCAGGGAGATGCTTATTACAAGGAAATAGAATATTTTGCAAACTGTGTAATTAACGATATATGGCCCGATAAAGTGAAGGCAGAAGAACTTAAAACGGTTATAGATATTCTTAATAAGTAGGTTGTTAAAATGAAAAAATTCAAAGCGGCGGTAATAGGCTGCGGTAATATATCTCCAAGGCATCTTGAGGCGATTGAGGCCCTCGAAAGCGTGAAGCTTGTAGCAGTATGCGATAATAAAGAAGAGGTTGCAAAAACCATCGGTGCCAAATATGGCGTAAAGTATTATACAAATTATGAAGAGCTTTTTAAAAGCGAAGAGCTTGATGCGGTGCATATTTGTTTACCTCATTATCTTCATACCCAAGTTTCTCAAAAGGCATTTGAGTATGGAATAAATGTGCTTTGTGAAAAGCCAATGAGCATAAACTATGAGGATGCCGAAGCTGCTGTAAAAATGGCAAAGGAAAAGAATCTTAAATACGGAATAATTTTTCAGTGCCGTTACAATACTCCCTCTCAGCTTGTAAAGAGCAGAATAACCGATGGAAAATTAGGCAGAGTTAAGAGCGGAAGCACTATGCTTACCTGGTACCGCCCTGATGATTACTACGGTGATTCCGATTGGAAGGGTACTTGGGAAAAAGAGGGCGGCGGAGTTATAATAGACCAAGCAATTCACTCCCTTGACCTTGCAAATTGGTTTGTGGGCAGTAAGGTAAAAAGTGTGCAGTCATCCCTTCATAACCGTAACCATAAGAATATGTGTGTTGAAGATACCGCTGAGGGACTTATAAGTTATGAAAACGGCGCTTTAGTTTCCTTTTTCGCTATGAATAATTATCTTATAAATGAGCCCATAGAAATAAGGCTCTATTGCGAAAACGGAACGGTTAAGCTTTCTTATGATGAAGCGATTATAACTTATAATGACGGTAGCATTGAAAGGGTGAAAAATGAGCCGCAGAAAATCGTTACTTATAAAGATGGTAAGGAATATTGGGGCTATCAGCACGCTATTCAGATAGACCGTTTTTATCGAAGTATTTCCGGTGAATTTCCACTTGAAATAAGCGGAGAAGAAGCTCTTAAAACTCAAAAAATAATTTGTGAAATTTATAAAAATAACGATAGCAAAATATAAAAAATCAGGGATAAGGCTAAAAAGCTTTATCCCTTTTTTCTTATGCTTGAAATTTATACTGATTTAGGGTATAATGTTTTAGAAATGATTTTGAAAGGAAAACCCTATGTATATAACAAACGATATTAAGTATATTGGCGTTAAAGACCTTGATATTGACCTTTTTGAAGGGCTTTACAAGGTTAAAAGCGGAATACTTTACAATTCCTATGTTATCCTTGATGATAAAATAGCCGTTATGGATACGGTGGAAAGCCGTTTCTTTGATGAATGGAAAAATAATTTAGAGGCAGTTCTTAACGGAAAAAGCCCCGATTATCTTATTGTTCAGCATATGGAGCCTGACCATTCTGCGAATATTTATAACTTTGCAAGACTTTATCCAAACGCTAAAATCGTGGCTTCTGCCAAGGCCTTTGCAATGTGCAAAAATTTCTTCGGCACCGATTTTGCCGATAGGCAGATAGTAGTAGGAGATGGGGATACCTTAGAGCTTGGCAAACACACTCTTACCTTTATTACAGCTCCTATGGTGCATTGGCCTGAGGTAATACTTACCTATGATAGCTACGATAAGGTTTTATTTTCTGCCGATGCCTTTGGTAAATTCGGCACAGATGAAAATGAGGCTTGGCTTGATGAGGCAAGAAGATATTATATCGGTATAGTAGGTAAATACGGCGCGCAGGTTTTGGCTCTTATTAAAAAGGCTGTAGGCCTTAAAATTGATAAGATTTGCTCCCTTCACGGCCCCGTTTTAAGTGAGAACTTAAGTGAGTATATCGAAAAATATGCTATATGGGCAAGCTATCAGCCTGAAAAAGATGGCGTTTTAATTGCATATACCTCGATTTACGGGAATACTAAAAAGGCAGCCGAATATCTTTATAATAAGCTTACCGAAAAGGGAGTGGAGGCTAAAATTTACGACCTTGCAAGAAGCGATATGTATGAAGCGGTAGCAGATGCCTTTAAGTATAGCAAAACAGTTCTTGCAACCACTACCTATAATGCAGATATATTCCCTTATATGAGAGAATTTATTTCAAAGCTTGCCGAACGCAATTTCTCTAATAGAACTGTAGCCCTTATAGAGAACGGAAGCTGGGCGGCTATGGCGGCAAAAATTATGAAGCAAAAACTTGAAACATTAAAAAACATCACCTTTGCCGAAAATCAGGTTACTGTTATGTCGGCGCTGAGTGATGATAATAAAATTAAACTCGATGCTTTAGCAGAAGAGTTAAATAAATAACGGAGGTATAGAAAATGAAATATGTATGCGATGTTTGCGGATGGGTTTATGATGAAGAGGTAGGCTCTCCTGAGAACGATATTCCTGCAGGTACAAAGTTTGAGGACCTTCCTGCCGATTTCGTTTGCCCACTTTGCGGAGTAGATAAAGATAACTTCAGCAAGGAAGACTAAGCCTAATTAAATTAGATAAGCCGCACAGATTTTTTCATCTGTGCGGCTTAAATTTTTATATAATACTTAGTTGAAGTTATTGTTAAAAAGTGATATAATAATTTTTAATTTAGATACTTGGAGTTTTTTGATGTATAAGATACTTACTAAGAAAATACTAAATCCCACCGTTATTCAAATGGAAATAGAAGCCCCACTCGTTGCAAAAAAAGCAAAAGCGGGTCAGTTTATTATTCTCCGTGTTGATAGTGAGGGTGAAAGAATTCCCCTTACAGTTGCAGGTGTTGATAGAATAAACGGAGGAGTTAAAATAATTTTTCAGGTTGTAGGCTCTACAACTGAAAAGCTAAGCCATAAGGAAGCAGGGGAGTATATAGAGGACTTTGTGGGTCCATTAGGCGTTCCCACCCATACCGAAGGTATTAAAAAGGTTTGTATAATCGGTGGCGGAGTTGGTTGTGCTATTGCATTGCCCGTAGCCAAAGAGTTTAAAAGCTTAGGTGCTCAGGTTACCAGTATAATCGGCTTTAGAAATAAAGATTTGGTTATTCTTGAGGATGAGTTCAAATCCTGCTCTGATACGATGTCTTTAGTTACTGATGACGGCTCTTACGGGGAAAAGGGTAATGTTTGTATTCCGCTTGAAAAAATGCTTAAAAGCGGTGAAAAATTCGATATGATTATCACCATTGGTCCTCTTATTATGATGAAGTTTGTGGTGGAAACCGCAAGACCTTATAATATCCCCGTAACCGTTTCTATGAATCCTATTATGATTGACGGAACGGGTATGTGCGGCGGATGCCGTTTAACCCTTAATCAAAACGGTGAGAGGGTAACAAAATTTGCTTGTGTTGACGGACCCGATTTTGATGGTTATCAGGTAGATTTTGATGAGGCTATGTCAAGAGGCAGAATGTATGCCGATTTTGAACGCCACGCCTATACCGATACCTGTAACCTGTTCAAAAAGGAGGTTAGGTGATGGCACTGAGTCCTAAAAAGAATGAAATGCCTACCCAAGAGCCTTCTGTCAGAGCTAAAAACTTTAAAGAGGTTGCTTTAGGCTATACAGAGGAAATAGCTGTTAAAGAGGCGCAGCGTTGTCTTAATTGCAAAAATAAACCTTGTATAGAGGGGTGCCCGGTTAATATTGATATTCCCGATTTTATTTCTAAAATAGTGGAAAGAAATTTTGAGGGCGCCTATGAATCTATAACCCGTTCATCCTCACTTCCTGCAGTTTGCGGAAGAGTATGTCCTCAGGAAAAGCAGTGCGAAAGCAAATGCACAATGGGTATTAAATTTGAGCCTGTTGGCATTGGCAGACTTGAGCGCTTCGTTGCCGATTGGCATAACGAAAATATTAAAGAGGCGCCAAGGAAGCCTATTCCAAACGGCAAAAGAGTAGCCATAGTAGGCTCAGGCCCTTCAGGCCTTACCTGTGCAGGTGACCTTGCTAAAAAGGGCTATGATGTTACTGTTTTTGAGGCTTTACATACCGCAGGCGGAGTTCTTGTTTACGGAATCCCTGAGTTCAGACTTCCTAAGTCCATAGTTGCCAAAGAGGTGGATACCCTTAAAGCCCTTGGCGTTAAGATAGAAACCAATGTGGTTATAGGTAAAACTTTAACTGTGGATGAGCTTTTCGATATGGGCTATGAGGCTGTGTTTATCGGCTCAGGCGCAGGTCTTCCGAGATTTATGGGAATAAAGGGAGAAAGCCTTAAGGGTGTTTATTCTGCCAATGAATTTTTAACAAGAAGCAATCTTATGAAGGCTTACCTTGAAAATTCCAATACCCCCATTATGAAGGGCGGTAAGGTGGCAGTTGTGGGTGGCGGTAATGTGGCTATGGATGCCGCAAGAACAGCTCTCAGACTTGGCGCCGAAAAGGTATATATTGTTTATAGACGTTCTATGGATGAGCTTCCCGCCCGTAAGGAAGAGGTAGAGCACGCTATCGAAGAGGGCGTTGAGTTTAAGCTTCTTAATAATCCTACCGAGATATTAGGCTTTGAAAATAGTGAGGACTCAAGAGATTCAAGAAATGGTTTCGTTTCGGGTATGAAATGTATCCGTATGGAGCTTGGCGAGCCTGATGAGAGAGGCAGAAGAAGCCCCGTTCCCATTTTAGATTCTGAGTTTATATTAGATGTAGATACCGTAATTATGTCCATCGGCACCTCACCAAATCCTCTTATCAAGATTACAACTGAAGGCTTAGAGGTTAATGCCCGTGGCGGTATAATAGTTAATGAGGATGGACTTACCTCAAAAACTGCAGTTTATGCGGGAGGGGATGCCGTAACAGGCGCCGCAACCGTAATTTCTGCTATGGGTGCAGGTAAAACTGCCGCAAAGGCAATAGATGAATATCTTAATAAATAAAAAATGCTCACAACAAAAAGTTGTGAGCATTTAATTTTTTATTCAATTCCCAAAATATCGTTCATATTGTAAAGACCCTTATCTTTACCTACCATAAACCTAGCGGCTTTAACTGCGCCTGCGGCAAAAACCTGCTTTGAGTAAGCCGAGTGAGAAACGGTGATAACCTCATCACAGCCCGCAAATATAACATCATGTTCACCAACAATGGTGCCGCCTCTTACAGAGTGGATACCAATTTCATTTTTTGGTCTCTTTTGCCTTTTTGAGTGGCGGTCATATTCGTAGTTATATTTATCATCAAACTGGGAATTTACTGCATTTGCAAGCATCAGCGCAGTACCTGAGGGGGCATCAAGCTTCTGATTATGATGCTTTTCAATAATTTCAATATCAAAGTCATTTCCTAAAAATGCCGCAGCCTTTTTTGCAAGTGAGCATATAAGATTAACGCCGAGTGACATATTAGCAGTAAAGAAAACGGGTATTTTCTGAGCTGCAACCTTGATTTTCTCAATTTGCTCAGGTGAATATCCCGTCGTTGCAAGAACGCAGGGGATATTGTTTTCTGTAGCAAAGGCAAGTAATCTATCAAGCACCGAAACGTGAGAAAAATCGATTATCACATCAGGCATTACCTTAACATCGGCAAAATCTGTAAAAACGGGGAAAGAAAGCTCACCCTTGTTTACATCAATTCCGCAAATTATCTGAGCATCATCATCCTCTGCTACACAGGATGCAACATTTTTTCCCATCATACCGAGGGCGCCCACAAGCATTATTTTAGTCATTGTTTTTCACATCCAAAATTTTCACACCTTACAGAATAAATCCGCATTCTGTAAGCTTGTTTTTAAGATTATTTTTTAGTGAGTCTGCCATAGGATAAAGGGGAAGTCTGCAAGGACCTACATTTAATCCTAACATATTCATAGCTTCTTTAACAGGTATGGGGTTAACATCACTAAACAGAGCATTGATAAGTCCCGTATGTTCAATCTGAAGCTTCATCGCAGTATCAATATCGCCCTTAAAATAGGCTTCGCACATATCGTGCATAACCTTAGGCGCAATATTGGAAAGTACCGAAATAACTCCTATGCCGCCAAGGGACATAATGGGTATAGTCTGGTCATCGTTACCCGAATAAATATCAAGGTCATCTCCGCAAAGATATTTAGTCTGCGCTACGGAGGATAAATCCCCGTTAGCTTCCTTGGTTGCAACGATATTGGGGTGTTTAGAAAGCTCCTTGTAGGTTTCAGGTTTAATTGCAACACCCGTACGGGAGGGAACATTGTAAAGGATAATCGGCTTATTTACACGGTCTGCAATATAGTTATAATGAGCAACAAGACCTGCCTGAGAGGTTTTGTTATAATATGGTGCCACCATTAAAAAGGCATCTGCACCTGCCGCCTCGGCATCATTACAAAGCTCAACTGAGTAAACGGTATCGTTGCTTCCCGTACCTGCAATAATCGGTACGCGACCTGCGGCTGCTTTAACCGAATCCTCAATAACCTTTACGTGTTCATCATATCTGAGGGTTGATTTTTCGCCCGTTGTTCCGCATATAACAAGGGCATCAATACCACCCTTAATCTGCTCGTCAACAAGGGTAGAAAGTCTTGCGAAATTTACACTTCCGTCACTATTCATAGGAGTTACCAAAGCGGTAGCGGCGCCTGTAAAAATTCTGTTTTTCATAAGAACAACCCTTTCAATTGAATTTTTATATTTTGGACTTAGTCCATATATCCCTTAGCGCAAAGAAGCTCAGCAAGTAAAACAGCTCCGCCTGCGGCGCCTCTTAAGGTGTTATGGGAAAGGCAAACGAATTTATAGTCGTACTGACTATCCTCACGAAGTCTGCCAACAGATACTGCCATACCGCCCTCAAGGTTGCGGTTAAGCTTGGTCTGAGGCATATTATCCTCGGTGAAGTAGTTTAAGAACTGCTTAGGTGCGTGGGGGAGAGAAAGCGCCTGAGGAACACCTGAGAACTGCTCCCAAACCTTAAGAATTTGCTCTTTTGAGGGCTTATTCTTAAAGGATACGAAAACTGCTGCCATATGTCCGTCAGAAACGGGAACGCGGAGGCACTGAGCAGTAAATTTAGGACTATCGGCAAGGGCTATTTCGCCATCCTTTACCTCACCCCAAATTTTAAGGGGCTCACGCTCACTCTTTTCTTCCTCGCCGCCAATAAAGGGGATAACGTTATCTACCATTTCAGGCCAACGCTCAAAGGTCTTACCTGCGCCCGAAATTGCCTGATAGGTACAAACGAGGCACTTATCCACGCCAAATTCTTTATCAAGAGGATAAATAGCGGGAACATAGCTTTGAAGTGAGCAGTTGGATTTAACTGCGATAAAGCCACGCTTTGTTCCAAGACGCTCTCTTTGAGAAGCGATAACATCGAGGTGATTATCGTTAATCTCAGGAATAACCATAGGAACATCAGGGGTGAAACGGTGAGCGCTGTTATTTGAAACAACAGGGCATTCAAGCTTTGCATAAGCCTCTTCCAAAGCCTTTATTTCATCCTTCTTCATATCAACTGCGCAAAAAACGAAGTCTACTAAAGAAGCAACGGTTTCCATATCTGCTACGGCATCATAAACCTTCATAGCCTTAAGATTCTCAGGTATTGGGTCGGTCATAGCCCAACGGGAAGAAACTGCTTCCTCAAAGGTTTTTCCTGCACTTCTGCTACTTGCTGCAAGAGCAGTAACGTTAAACCAAGGGTGGTCAGCAAGTAAAAGTGAAAATCTCTGACCTACCATTCCTGTGGCACCGATGATGCCCACATTAAACTTTTTCATTGTAATCATCTCCAAAATAAAAAGAAAAAATAGTTGCCATATGACCGATTTTGCAATATAATATATAAATATTAAGCTTAAACCATAATCATACATAATAAATATACCATTTAAGCTATGGTTTGTCAAACTTTTTGAAGGGAAATAAGCGTTCTTTTTATGAAAACAAGCGACTTTTTTTACAATTTACCTGAAAATTTAATTGCTCAGACTCCTGTTGAGCCACGAGATTCTTCGAGACTTCTCGTGCTCTCAAGGGAAAACGGAAATATAGAGCATAAAAACTTTGGTGATTTAATATCCCATTTAAAATCAGGGGATTGCCTCATCCTTAATAATACCCGAGTTCTACCTGCCCGAATATTCGGCACTCGAATTGATACGGGGGCAGTGGTTGAATTTGTGCTTTTAAAGCAACGCTCCGCACTCGTTTGGGAAACCTTAGCAGGTCCGGGTAAAAAAGCAAAGGAAGGCTATGAATTTAAGTTCAGCGATAAGCTTTTTGCCAAGGTATCAGAGGTTTTGCCCGATGGTAACAGAATAATCGAATTTAAGTGCGAGGGTGAATTTTTCTCGGTTCTTGATGAGGTAGGTCAAATGCCCTTGCCACCCTATATTAAAGAAAAGCTTGAGGATAAAGAACGCTATCAGACGGTTTATTCAAAGGAGTTAGGCTCTGCCGCTGCTCCAACCGCAGGTCTCCACTTTACCGATACTATGCTTAAAAAGATAGAAGAAATGGGAGTAAAAGTAGCATATGTTACCTTGCATGTGGGGCTTGGTACCTTTAGACCCGTTAAGGTAGATGATATTACCGAGCATAAAATGCATACCGAGCATTACGTTATGCCAAAGGAAACGGCAGATATAATAAATGAAACCAAGAAAAACGGCGGCAGGGTTATCTGTGTTGGAACTACAAGCTGCCGTACCCTTGAAAGCGTAGCCCAAAAGTATGGCGAAATAAAAGAATGCTCAGGGGATACGGGGATATTTATTTATCCGGGTTACGAATTTAAGTGTATGGATGGTCTTGTTACTAACTTCCATCTTCCCGAAAGCACACTTATTATGTTAGTTTCCGCTTTTGCGGGATATGAGAATACGATGAATGCATATAACATTGCTGTTAAAGAGAAATACCGTTTCTTCAGCTTCGGCGATGCAATGCTCATAGTATAAAGGACGCTGTCCTTTATACAGTGAAGAGTGAAAAGTGAAGAGTGAAGAGGTAAGGTGTCGGCAAAGCCGACGGATATAAATTCTAATTTCAGAAAAATGATGTAGGGGTAGGCGTCCTCGACTGCCCGAATAATATTTTGGAGGACTATATGTTCAAATTAATTAAAGAAGATAAAGGCGCCCGTAGAGGCGAGTTTAAAACAAATAGAGGTACTGTTCAAACCCCTGCTTTTATGAATGTTGCAACAGCAGGCGCAATAAAGGGCGCTGTTTCTGCCGAGGATTTAAAAACACTTGGCTGTCAGGTTATGCTTTCAAATACATATCATTTACACGTGCGTCCGGGGGATACAGTTGTTCGTGACTGCGGAGGACTTCATAGGTTTACTACTTGGGACGGACCTATCTTAACCGATAGTGGCGGCTTTCAGGTTTTTTCTCTTGCTAAGCTTCGCCACATTGAAGAAGAGGGTGTTACCTTTCAGAGCCATATTGACGGAAAAAGAATATTTATGGGCCCTGAAGAGAGTATGCAGATTCAGTCAAATTTAGGCTCAACCATTGCTATGGCTTTCGATGAATGTGTTGAAAATCCTGCAACCCATGCCTATTCAAAGGCATCCTGCGAGAGAACAACCCGTTGGCTTAAAAGATGTAAAGCCGAAATGGCAAGATTAAACTCCCTTGAAACCACCATAAATAAAGAACAACTGCTTTTTGGTATAAATCAGGGCTGTACCTTTCCAGACCTCAGAGTTGACCATATGAAAGAAATAGCCGAGCTTGACCTTGACGGCTATGCCATAGGCGGTCTTGCAGTAGGTGAGCCTACGGAGGTTATGTATGATATAATCGAGCACGTTACCCCCGTTATGCCTAAGAATAGAATAAGATATCTTATGGGTGTTGGTACGCCCCTCAATATTCTTAACGCAGTGGAAAGAGGAGTGGACCTTTTTGACTGTGTTATGCCAAGTCGAAATGCCCGTCATGGCCATCTCTTCACCTCAAAGGGTATAATAAATATCAATAACAGTAAATATGAGTACGATATGACACCTATTGATGATGAGTGTGACTGTCCTGTTTGCAGACAGTATAGTAAGGCTTATATCCGCCATCTTTTAAAGGCAGGGGAGATGCTCTCTCAGCGTCTGACCGTTATGCATAATCTTTGGTTTTATAATCATCTTATGGAGGATATCAGAAAGGCAATAGATGAAGATAGGTTTGTCGAATTTAAGGCAGAAAAGGAAAAAATACTCGGAAAGCGTATTTAATATTTGATTTACAAAATTTCCCTTGCAATTACCTATATAATTCTGTATAATAGTTGTTGAAATATTTTGGAGGTTTAAAACTTATGAATTTTAATTATTTTCTTCTTGATGCAGCTAAGTCTGCAACCGAAGCCAACGGTGCTCAGGGTGGCTTAATGGGAATGCTCGTTTCCTTTGGACCTTTAGTTCTTATCTTTGTCCTTATGTATTTTATGATTATCCGTCCTCAGCGTAAAAAGCAGAAGGAAGAGCAGAAAATGCGTGATAGCCTTCAGGTTGGCGATGAGATTTTAACCATCGGAGGTATCTACGGCAGAGTTATTTCTCTTAAAGAGGATGCTATTGTAATAGAGTCTAAGAGTGACCACAGTAAAATGACAATTGCCCGTTGGGCACTTCAGCAGAACTTAACTGTTCACGATGATGAAGCAAAATAAGTAATAAAAATTTCCCTTCGTAATATATTTATTACGGAGGGATTTTTTATGAAAAAGGATATTTCGGTACAAAGTGGCAATACAAGAGTAAAACATTATATTTTAGGTATCTTTATAGGTGTAATTATAACTGCGGTTTCGGTGGCAATTTTCTCTGCGGTAATTCTATTTTTAGAAATGGATAGAATTTATGCTCCTGCCTTTGCTACGGTAAGCCTTGCTTTAGGCGCCTTTTTTGCCTCTCGCTTTACTGCGAAAAGAATAGGTGAGAGGGGCTATTTAGTCGGTCTTATTATGGGACTTATCTTTTTTTGTGCAGTTACTCTTTTTGCCCTCTTGTTTGATGGTGACGGCGGAGGATTCACAACCCTTTTTAGATTGATTATAATTATGTTGGCTTCTTTAATCGGTGGGATTTTAGGTGTTAACAAGGATAAAAATAAGAAATACATATAAGGTAAGGGACGATGCTTCACACATCGTCCCTTACTTCATTACTTTTCTTTGATTGTTCTGCTCTATATTGGCTTGGTGTTGAGCCAAATTTTGATTTAAATACCGATAAAAAATTTGAAAGGGAGCCAAAGCCTGACATAAAGCAGGCTTCATTTACAGGGAACCCTTCCGAAAGAAGCATCGCTGCATATCCTGAACGGAGAGTGTTAAGCCGTTCAACATATGTTTCGCCCGTAACTTTTTTAAATAATTCACTAAAGTATGTAGGATTAAAGCCCGCTTGCTTTGCAAGGGTCTGGAGGGTTAATTTTTCTCTGAAATGCATCTCAAGATAAAGTATGGATTTTCTTATGCCCGAAAGCTGAGCGTGGTTTATAAAATCCAAATTTTCTATATTCATATTTCTTGTGAAGAAACTGAGTATATATTGACAAAGCTCCTTTTTGCATCTACCGCCCGATTCGCACTCGTGTTGTAAAAGCTTAGTAGCCATAATAATTCGGTTATAATCATCTTTATCAAGGTCGTAGGCTTTTTTTGGTGCAGAAGAAATAAGAAAGGATAATACATCATCGGTGAGCATCTCTTCATCAAAGGAAATATTGATTATAGAAATTGAAGAGGGGGCATAAAAGCCGTGAAAGTCGGTAGGCCCCAAAAGATATATACTGCCTTTTTTAATTTCTGACTGTACACCGTTAAGATTGTGGATTCCTTTGCCTGAGGTTATGATTTCCATTTCAAAAAAGGTATGCCAATGGGTGTGAAACCCCTTTGAGTGATGTGTAGTAACAGAAATATGGTCTTCATTCAAAATAATTGGAGAAGCTTGAGTGTGCAGTTTTTTTCCTGACATATTTTTCTTCATTCAAATCACCGAAACCATAATACACTATTTTTTTACAAAAATCAACCTAAACAGAAGAAACTGAAAAAATATTGTTTTTTGTTTTTTCTGAAATAACAGAAGAAACCGTGTGTTTTTATAAAAATAAGTCTTGAAATTGTTAGTGTGTATAGTAAAATATAGATGTAACCTAATGAGGAGGTATAAAATGAAGACGATATCATTAAATGGCGTATGGAAGCTTTTGGGACAGCGTCAGGAAGGTGCGGACGGCGAAAAAATCAATATAACCGCTAATGTTCCTGAAGAAGTTACCCTTGCTTTATCAAGAGAGGGGTATCTACCCAAGGATTTGTTTATGGGTATGAATATCACCGAAACCGAAAAATTTGAAGATTATGAATGGTGGTATGAGCGTACATTTACGGCCCCTGAAGAAAGAGAAAACGTATATCTCGTTTTCGAGGGTGTTGACTGTGTGGCAGAATATTATCTCAACGGCAGACTTTTTGGTGAAAGCGAAAATATGCTTATAGCCCACGAATTTTGTATAGATGATTATCTTGTTGACGGAGAAAATATTTTAACTGTACATATTAAATCTCCAAGTGTAGAAAATCATTATCTTAACTATACGATTTCCAATATGCTTTCCTGGGATAACGGAGCCCTTGAAACAGGTCTTCGCCGTGCTCCCCATACTTACGGATGGGATATTATGCCAAGAGCGTTAGCATCAGGTATATGGCGTGACGTAAAGCTTGAGGTAAGGGACAAGATTTACTTTAAGCAGCTTTATATGCGCGGTGCAGGTTCTTTGTGCAATGTTTTCTTTGAGCTCGAGTGCAAATGGGCTGATTTTAAAGATATAGAGATAGTGTTTAATGGTAGCTGTGGAGAAGATAGTAAATTCGAACATTCTATCAAAATTCCAAACAGCGGTAAAACGGGTTACAAGGCAAAACGCTTTGATATTGGCATACCTAATGCTAAAAAATGGTGGCCCTACGGTTACGGCGAAGCAAATATATATGATGTAAATGTTTCTATTTATAGCGAGGGTAAGCTTGTTCACGAGGAGAAGACCTCCTTCGGTCTTCGTTCTGTTGAGCTTGACAGAACCGATTCCACCGATGGCATAAACGGTCAATTCCGCTTCCTTGTAAACGGTGTTGAAATTATGTGCAAGGGCTCTAACTGGGTACCCCTTGATGCATTCCATAGCCGTGATAAAGAGCGTTATGCCAAGGCATTGGCACTTGTTAAGGATATCGGTTGTAATATTCTTCGTTGCTGGGGCGGTAATGTTTATGAGGACCACGAGTTTTACGATTTCTGCGATAGAAACGGTATTATGATTTGGCAGGATTTCGGTATGGCTTGCCGTAGCTATCCTGAGGATGACAGATATAAAAAGTTAATCGAGGATGAGGCTACTGCAGTGGTAAGAAAGCTTCGCCACCATCCTTCAATTATCCTCTGGTCAGGTGATAACGAAATTGATGGGTTGTTATCCACTTTTGGTGATCCTAACAATAACTATCTCTCCCGTGAGGTGTTGCCTAAGGTTGTACGCCTTAACGATGTGCGAAGACCTTATCTTGCAAGTTCACCCTATTATTCAAAAGAATATTATGAGAAAAAGCATCTTGGTCTTGTTAACCCCGAAGATCACGTTTGGGGACCGAGAGATTACTTTAAGAGCGATTTCTATAAAAACAATAAATCTCATTTTATAAGTGAGGTTGGTTATCACGGCTGTCCTTCTATGGAGTCTATAAAGAAATTTATTACTCCCGAAAAGGTATGGCCCTATCAGGATAACGAAGAATGGAACCTCCATTCCTCTGACCAGCAAAACAGAGATAACCGTACAATGCTTATGCATAGGCAGGTTGCTCAGTTGTTCGGAGATGTTCCTACCGACCCTGAGGAGTATATCTACGCCTCTCAGATTTCTCAGGCAGAGGCAAAGAAGTACTTTATTGAGAGAATGAGAGCGGGCAGACCTAAGAAGACCGGTATTATCTGGTGGAACCTTCTTGACGGTTGGCCACAGATGTCTGATGCAGTTGTTGATTATTACTTTGATAAGAAAAAAGCTTATAACTACATCAAGCGTTCTCAGGCTCCCTTTACCATTATTGCAGGTGAGATTCAGAACTGGAGAATGAGCTTTAAGGCTTGTAACGATACCCTTAAGGATATCAAGGGTCACTGTATAATCAGAGATGCCGAAACGCAAGAGATTCTTTTTGATGGGAACTTCTTTGCGCCTAAGAACTCTACAACTCAGTTCTTTAGCGAAATAGTTTACTATTCTGCTCATAAGCTACTTATCTTCGAGTGGGAAACAGAGGATGGCGAAAAGGGTATGAACCACTATCTTTGCGGTTATCCGCCTTTTGATCTTAAAAAATATAAAGAGCTTACCGAGAAGTACGGTATTTAAAATAATAACCGCAGACCTACGGGTCTGCGGTTATTATTTTATGCCTTTGCCCAAATGTAAGAAATGGCCTTTAAGATTATTTTATTATCCTCGACTTCTGTCTTAAGAGAAGCATTTTGGACAAAATTTTCGTTCTTTTGTGCAAAAAATTGCTAGCTATTTGCATTGATGTTAGTATAATGGAATTAAGCAGTATGCAACCAGTATTATATGTCAATTTTTTTGATATGATATGTTATTTTAAAAAATTCTCAATTGTGTTATAATCATACTGAGATCGTTTTTATTACAAAATAAAAATGTTAAGCAAAACATTAAATAAAAGGAGAATTAGGATGAAAACAAAAATCGGCAAAAGAAGTGTTGCTACGGTAATGGCGCTTGTATTGTGCTTTAGTGTGGCTGTGGTTTCTTTCGCAGTACCTGCAGTGGGCGCTTCTCAGCGCACCGTCACCGTCGATTTTGGTACGGTGGTTAATGATGATTATGCAGGTCTTGGAAACAATCTTTGGCTCGGCAAGTATTATACCGAAGATACGGGTATGAACGATGCCTATCAGACGGTTAATGATATGCGTTCTAATGTGGTTAAGCCTGCATATATGAGAATGCTTATGTATCCGAGTCATATTATGGACTTTTCCCTTGATGCCGCAACTCAGGAGGAAAATTGGAAAAACGGTATCTATAACTTTGAAAACGAAGAGTTTTTAGGTTATGCTCAGGCTGCTAAGGCCCTTTCCGATGTGGGAACCGATATTTTGCTTAACTTCGGCGGAATGGTTACTGATGAGGTTGCCGAGTGGTTTGCCATAAAGGGTGCCGATAGAACGGCTAACGGTACCAAAACAGGTCCCCGTGATATAGAGTCCTTTGCAAAAGCCTGTGCTGCAACAGCTAAAAAGCTTATGGATATGGGAGTAAATGTTAAATACATTAGCTTCTATAACGAAACCAATTACCAGAACTTTGAAGCCTTCTTTGATAAAAGAATTTATCTCACCGAAACAATTATCGCAGTTCATAAGGCTTTTGTAGATCTTGGCATTCGTGATAAGGTTGAAATTTTTGCTTGTGACCTTGTGGGTCAGTATGATGGTGATGTGGCCACAACCAAGGAAATGATGGACTTCTTCTATAAAGAACTCGTAGTCCCTGGCTATGCCGATATCCTTAACACCCATGTATATCACCTTGGTAATACCCGCGAACACGTTATGGGTCAGTATGATAACGGTATGGAGCAGATAAAGGCAAACTTCGGCGATACAAAATTCTATATCAACGAGGTTGGCGGCAGGAACGCTGATAATGCGAGCAGCAGCTCAGAAAAGGATTTAAGCTTCGGCGTTAATATAGTAAGCCATATTATAAAGCACTCTAATATCGGCGTTAACGGAAGCGCTGGCTGGTTCTATTACAGCGTTCGCCTACCCCTTCCTCACCAGCAGTCAATGAACGGTCTTAACCATAACCTTTGGAACTTCCCGTCAAGAGGCTTAGCAGATGTAAGTACCAAGTATCAGGATCAGGGTCTTATGATGCGCTATATACCTAAGCATAGCAAGGTAGTTAAATCCACCCCTGATAGCGACGATATATTAAGCGCTGTATATGTTAAGGGCGATGATACCACAATCTTGCTTGAGGTTGATAAGGCTGATACCGAAAGAAGCCTTAAAATTAATCTGGGTAAAGCCTATGCAGGTAAGAAGTTCGGTCTTCACGAAAATCATTTTGCAGATGATAATAACGGTGACGGTCTTAAGGATAACCGCCTTCCCTCTGAGTACGGCGAAATATTAGTACCAAGAACGCAGGTAATTGAGGTTGATGATGAAGGCTTCCTTAATTGGACCATTCCCTGTAATGAAGATAAAGACCTTAGTATGTCCCTTATATTCACCACACTGGATGAGCAGATTCAGGTAGAATTAAAGGAAACCGAGCTTTCGGTTGATGTTAACGGTAGCGTTGAAATCGAGGTTGCCGATGTTCACGGAATTGACTGTAACGACTTTGATTTTGAAATCTATGATTTCAGCCCCCTCGGCGAAGCAGATGATTATGCCAGAGCCTCTGTCGATGTTTGCAATTCTGTTGGTAGCATAGCGGTTAACGGCAAAAAGGCTGTCTTCACTGCAAACGGCAATGTTGTTAAAAAGGGTGATACCATTGCGGTAAAAATCACCCCCAAAGTACCTATGCCCGATGAAACTGCAGGCTATGCTATTGCAATAATCCATGTTGGTCAGTATAGACTTTATACGGCTCATAAGTTAAATTCGGGGGGTGGCTCTAACTACAGGGAGAAAAATCACCTTATTGATTTTGGCGCTGTTGAAGATCTCATAAAGAACCCTGATGTCCCCGAAGGATATACCTTTAAGGGTTGGTATGATAACCCTGAATTTGAAGGCGAGGCATTAACTAAAACTAACGCTTCTTGGAATTCAACCACCCGTCTTTACGGAAAAGTAGTTAAGGAGGAAGAATAATATGAAAAACTTTATAAAGAAAAATCTTGCGGCAATTCTTTCTCTCGCTATAATTATAAGCACTATTTTACCCGTACTTTCTCTAAATCCCATTAAAGCCGAAACACAGGGCTCTGTATCTGCAGAAGAACTTGCGGCTATCGAAAACCTTAAAACCGAGTGGGAGAAGCTTGAGCTAAAAGAAAGCTTTGATTATTCTCCCAAGCGTTACTTTGTAAACAGCGCTAATAATACAAGCTATTCTCCTGCGAGTGCAACGGGAGTTTCCGTTCCCGAGGGAGTTGAGCTTGGCGCTAATTACGGTGAGTTTACCCTCGCAGGTGCAGGCGCAATGACTGGCAGCACAAACCATCAGGTGCTTCTGTTTGAAAATAACGGCAGTAGGTTTGTTATGGATTCAAGCTTCACCAATTTATATTTTTGGGTGAAGGGAGATATTAAAAATGACCTTACTCTGAAACTCCGTATTCTTTGTGCACCAAAAGGCAAAACCATATATATATCCACAACATATACCGTTCCCGTAGCAAAGAACGGCGAGTGGGTTAAGATTTCTCTTAAGGATATATACGGAGAAGACTGGAAGGCATCTATACCTGCCGACGATAATAATCTTAATAGATTGGATGTTTGTTTTTCAGCAGCAGAAGGGGATAAAATCACCGTAAGCTC
>JAZUQH010000047.1:0-6889 GCA_045605605.1 Acutalibacteraceae bacterium
TAGATACTGAAGATAATTTCGCCACAGAATCACCAATCACGTTGACTCAAGAGGGTGGGTATTTGGTCGGTACATTGGAGCATTTAAGCACCTACGCTTTAGTGGGAGATAATGCGGCTGGAGAAAACGACGCACCTGCAGATAGCGATACATCTGCACCAACTTCTCCCCAAACTGGAGACAACAGCAATCTTGGATTGTGGATGATTCTCTCAGTATTGAGTTGCTGTTCAATGATTGCTTTGATCGTTATTGATAAAAAGAAAAAAATCGCAAAATAATCCAATCACTTTCCCCGTTGGGAGCGCAGATTTTTCTGCATTCCTAACGGGGCTTTTTTGCGTTATATCAAGTCTTTTATGGCTTCTTTTAATTTCATAAGTGCCTTTTCACATTTTTTTGTGTGCGGTATTGGCAGAGCTATATTCGGAACACAAGGGGACGTTCTCTTGTGATAATGGAGGCTAAAAAGCGAGGTGAAAAATCACCTCGCTTTTGCTCTTTCGTTAAATTAATGAATAATGAAAAATGAATGATGAATAATGAAAATTTGCGTGTCGGCTTTGCCGACATTATATATATCGTGCCGAGGGCACACCGAAACTATTCACTATTCATTATTCACTATTCACTCGCAAGGTTTTACCTTGCGCCCACGCGAGATTCTACAAATCCAAGCGGGCGGATGTAGGCATCCGCCCCTACTGTAAAAATCAAAATATAGTCAGTCGACGGTTTTGGCGCCACTCAGTCGGAGAAACACCATTTTGGCGCACAAACAGCCGATAAAAATGTGAGTAATTTTGAAAACCGCAGGATTCGGCAATGCTTTCTGACGTATTTGATGTAACCTCAAGTAAATATAGCGCTTTTTGAATTCGTAATTTATTTAGATAATCTATCGGCGTCATCGATAAACTCTTTTTAAATATATTTATAATCTGATTTTTACTGTAATTAAATTTTTCTGATAAGATTTCAAGAGTTATTTTCTCATTAAAGTGGTCTTGCATATATTTCGCCATATCATTTCCCTTTATTATTGATAACTGATTGCGATATAAAATTGATAAAATATCGAAGAACACGGCTGTTTGTTCTGTTTGTGTGTAATTTTCGTGCGCAATACGATCCATTTTTTTAAACAATTTTTCAAACAAAACACAATCAAACTCGCCACAGTAGTTGAGCGTGTCCCCATTATCGTCCCAGTCTCCCCAAAAGTGTACGTATAAATATTTAGGGCTATCGCTTGGAAGATGTCCTATTTGCTTGCTCCCGCGCTGTTGTATATGATAATGTCCTGCTGTAATTTCGTATTCCTTTCCGTTTTCCAAAAAACGAAGAACACCTTCGTACACGAGAAGCAAAACGTCATCATTACACACTCGGTTAATATGATGCTCATTTTTTTCAAAAAATCGGAGGGAGGAATATTTGTAAGTAATGGGTTTATTTAAATTGATACCTCTCATATAATCACCAATATTAGTATAGAACGTTATTGTGATATTGTCAATGTTCTTTGTTATATTATCAATGTTTTTGGGCTTTTGATTATGATATACTAAATGAGCAAAGGAAGGCGAATTATATGAAAAAATGGAACTTTTACACTACAAACGAAATAAAACCGACCGGATGGCTATATCGACAATTAAAGCTTCAAGCAGACGGTTTGAGCGGTAATCTTGATAAAATATGGCCGGATATTCGGGACAGCGCTTGGATTGGTGGAAACCGTGAGGGTTGGGAGCGTGTACCGTATTGGCTTGACGGGTTTATTCCTCTTGCATATCTGCTCCAAGATGACGATATGATTAAACGGGCAAAAAAATATATTGATGCTATTATCGAAAGACAGCAGGAAGATGGGTGGATTTGTCCTTGTGCAGAGGAAGAAAGAGCAACTTACGATACTTGGGCGATTCAACTTATAACAAAGGTTTTAACAGTCTACTATAACTGCTCCAATGATGAGCGCATTCCAGATGTTATTTACAGTATACTCAAGAATTATTACGAGCTATTGAAGAGTGAGAAAATAAAACTTTTTTCGTGGGGAAAATTCCGATGGTTTGAATTGTTTGTCTCTCTTAATTTCATTTACGAAAAACACAAAGAGCCGTGGCTTGTTGACCTTGCCCGGATAATTAAAGAGCAGGGCGCAGATTATGAGGAATTTGTTCCAAAGTGGAAACGCCCGCTTAATAAATGGACTCTTGAAACACACATTGTAAATCTTGCAATGATGCTCAAGTATGAAGCAATCAGTTGTGATTTGCTGGATATGGAATATACGGATGTTGCCGAAAAGTTGTATGATGTTTTAAAAAAGCACAACGGCACAGCCGTAGAAACCTTTACCGGTGACGAGTGTCTTTCGGGCGTTTCCCCCATTCAAGGTACGGAGTTATGTGCTGTTGTAGAGCAAATGTATTCATATGAGTTGTTGTATTCCTATACAGGAGATGCAAAGTGGGCTGACCGTTTGGAGGTTTTGGCATTTAACGCCCTGCCGGCGACGATCAGCGAGGATATGTGGACGCATCAGTACGTACAAATGAATAATCAAATTGCCTGTCAAAAATTCCCAGGCAAGTCATTGTTCAGAACGAACAATTCTGAAGCTCATTTATTTGGACTGGAACCCAATTTCGGATGTTGTACCGCAAATTTTGGTCAAGGTTGGCCAAAACTCGCTTTATCGGCATTTATGTATAACGATGAATGTGTGGCAAGCGTCTTGCCGATTCCAAGTCAGTTGAAAACTGAGGATATATCTATTACGCTTGAAACCAATTATCCCTTTGAAAACACACTTAAATATACCGTTGATGCAAAAAAGGATTTTAAATTTGAAATAAGACTCCCGAAAGATGCAGAAAACATTGTGGTTAACGGTCAAAGTGAAACCCAAAACCACTTGGTATTTAACATAACAAAAGGGAAAAAACGTGAATTTGTTATTTCCTTTGATTTCACTCCGCATTTTGAAAAATATGCCTATGATTTGAACTATGTAAAATACGGCAATCTTGTATTCTCTTTGCCGATAGAAGTTGAAAAGATTATGCACGAATATGAAAAAGACGGTGTGGTGAGAAAATTCCCCTACTGTGATTACGAGCTTATTCCGAAAAGTGATTGGAATTACGGATTCGCAGGCACAACACTTAAAACAGGAAGAAACGCTGTTAGCGACATTCCCTTCTCTCAGAGCGAACCACCTATTACCATAAAGGCTAATTTGCAAAAGATTGATTGGGGACTTGAGGATGGATATGAGAGCGTATGCGCAAAAATACCGCAAAGCCGCACACCTGTTTCTGCGGTGGAAGAACTTTCATTGATACCATACAGCTGTGCAAAACTGCGAATGACTTTATTGCCGTTTGTAGAATAATTTACAACAAAAGCGAGGGGAATTTCCCCTCGCTTTTGCTATTTCGTTAAATTAATGAATAATGAAAAATGAATGATGAATAATGAATAATTAAGGAGTGCCTTCGGCACGTTTTATATCGTCGGCAAAGCCGACACCGAAACTATTCACTATTCATTATTCACTATTCACTCGCAAGGTTTTACCTTGCGCCCCTGTTGATTTCATATATAAGAACCTCACCCATTTGCAAAATCGTAGATTTTGAATGGGTGACCGAGAACCTTGCCACGCTTCACGTGTAAAAAACGCCTGCTTAACAAAGGCCCCCTTGCCTAAAGGGGGCTGGCGCCGTGAGGCGACTGGGGGATATAATATCCCTCCACCGCAAGCGGTCCCCCTCCCTCTAGGCGAGGGAGGCTTTATTTCACGAAATTTTCAAATTGTGATACTATTATCTGCAAACACAAGGAGATTTATACTTATATGCGTTTTTTATTTAAACATAATTTCATTGATTATGCCTTGCAGGTATTCCTGTCTGCCGCTAGAGGGTAACTTGGAATTTCCCATATCTTCGGCAATCTTTGCAAGTTCTGAAAGAGTTGTCTTTCCTTCGATTATCTTTTTACCAATACCCGATTTAAACGAAGAATATCTTTCTTCTATAAAGGAATCAATTCTTCCGTCCTCAATTATCTCTGCAGCTTTAATAAGACCTAAGGCGAAGGTGTCCATACCGAGAATAAAGGCGTGGAACATATCCTCTACCGTATAACTGGGTCGGCGTGTTTTCGAGTCAAAGTTAAAACCACCTGTCAGACCGCCTGCCTTTAGCACCTCGTACATACACATCGTTGCATCATATACATTTGAGGGGAATTCATCAGTATCCCAGCCAAGTAGTAAATCTCCTTGATTTGCATCTATTGAGCCAAGCATACCGTTGATAGCCGAAACACGCAGCTCGTGCTGGAAGGTATGTCCCGCAAGTGTTGCGTGATTTGCCTCGATATTCATTTTGAAGTCTTTATCAAGACCATATTGACGTAAGAAGCCTATTGCCGTTGCAGCATCAAAATCATATTGATGCTTCATCGGCTCCTTTGGTTTAGGCTCTATGTAAAAATCACCCTCAAAACCTATTGAACGGCCATACTCAACCGCCATTTTCATAAGTCTTGCAATATTTTCTTGCTCAAATTTCATATCGGTGTTAAGCAGAGTCTCATATCCTTCTCTGCCGCCCCAGAAAACATATCCTTTACCACCGAGCTTTACAGTAAGGTCGAGCGCCTTTTTAACCTGTGCCGCTGCAAAGCAAAAAATATCGGCTGAGTTTGTGGAGCCGGCACCATTCATAAAACGGGGATTTGAGAACATATTGGCGGTTCCCCAAAGGCACTTAATACCCGTTTCCTTCATTTTTTCAAGAATATAATCGGTTATCTCATCAAGGCGTTTATTAGTTTCCTTGATATCGTCCGCTTCAGGAACAAGGTCTACATCGTGGAAACAGAAATACTCTATGCCGAGCTTTTGCATAAACTCAAAGCCCGCATCAACCTTTGCTTTTGCGTGTTCCATTGTTCCTTTTTCAGCACCAAAAGATTTGTCAGCGGTATCCCTGCCAAACATATCTGTGCCTGCGGCACAAAGATTATGCCACCAAGCCATAGCAAACGGCAAATGCTCACGCATAGGTTTTCCTAAAATAACTTGATTGGCATTATAAAATTTAAATGCCAAGGGATTAGTACTATCTTTTCCTTCATATTGAATTTTAGGAATATTTTTAAATATTTCACTCATAATCTGTTACCTCATTTCAATTTTTTATAGAGTTCTTTTACCGCAGGGTAGATTTCTTTGAATTTTTTATACCGTTCTTCATAGCGTACCGAAATATCGGTATTTGGGGTCATCGTCTTCTTTAACTTTACAAATTTGTCAGCACATTCTTTTGGGTTGGCAAATTCTCCGCAACCAACCATCGCAAGCATTGCCGCTCCGTAGCTTGGACCTTGCTCTGTCTGCAATAGCAAAACTTCAACATTAAGAATATTGCAGAGAATTTTTTGCCACAGTTCTGATTTTGCACCGCCGCCGCAAAGAGTGCTGCTTGTTATATTTATACCTTGTGCTCTTGCAATTTCCACATTGTCTCTTATGGCAAAGGCAACGCCTTCTAAAACAGCTTGAACCATATCCGCACGGGTTGTGTTCATACATAATCCGACAAAAACACCTCGTGCATCGGTATCGTTTATCGGACTACGCTCACCCATAAGATATGGGAGGAAAAACACATCATTTTTGCCAAGGTCGTTATCGGTTATGCACTTTTGCTCGGCTGCATAATCTTCAGTTTTTAAGATATCCTCGCAAAACCACTTGTTGCAAGAAGCCGCCGAAAGTATGCAGGCCATCATATGATACTTTCCGTTTGAATGGCAAAAGGAATGCAAAGCGTTGTTTTGATCAACGGTGAATTCGTTGGATGATATAAATACCGTTCCTGATGTTCCGAGAGATATATTACACTTACCGTCGCTTACGGTCCCTGTGCCGATGGCGGCAGCCGCATTATCTCCTGCGCCTGCCACAACCTTTATGTTTTCGTTAAGCCCAAGTTGTGATGCCACTTCAGATAACAACGTGCCCACAGCCTCAAAACTCTCAAAAAGCATTGGCATTTGTCCTTCGGCTATACCGCAAATCCCAAGCATTTCATCAGACCAACATTTATTTTTAACGTCCAACAAAAGCATACCCGAAGCATCGGAATAATCGGTGCAATGTACGCCCGTAAGCTTATAGTTAATGTAGTCCTTTGGAAGCATGATTTTGCTGATGCGACGAAAATTTTCAGGCTCGTTTTTCTGCAACCACAGAATTTTCGGCGCCGTAAATCCTGCAAAAGCAATATTTGCGGTAAGCTCCGACAGCTTTTTCTTTCCAACTACCTCGTTCAGATACGCAGTTTCCTCGTCTGTTCTTCCATCGTTCCAGAGAATAGCAGGACGTATAACCGAATCAGCCTCATCAAGAACAACCAATCCATGCATCTGTCCGCCAACACCAATACCCGCAATTTCATCAGAACAAATATCCTGCACAAGCTCCTTTACGCCTGATACAAACGCATTCCACCAGTCATCAGGGTTTTGTTCGCTCCAGCCAACGTTTGGATAATATACAGGATATGAACGAACCGACGTTCTTATTATTTCACCGCGAGAATCAACCAACAACAGCTTCAATGATGACGTTCCAAGATCGGCTCCTATATAGTATTTCATAAAACCCCTCTTTTAAATTTCATTATTAAATAATAAATTCAACTTTTATGGCAAAATATATATTTTACAAAAATCTCCTTGTTTTAAACGGTATATTCCGCAAAGCAAGGAGATTATGTTTACATAAATTCACATTAGGTATTCTTCATGATAACTGAGCCAACACATTCGCTTACGTGTTCGCAAGCATCGGCACAAGCTT
>JAZUQH010000048.1:0-18299 GCA_045605605.1 Acutalibacteraceae bacterium
ACCTAACCAATCAACATCGGTAATGCCTATTGTATTCGTACCTATAAGGGCGATGGCTGTTTCTGCCATAGTCTTTACAGTTCTCACTCCTGCCGCTTTAAGCCACTTTAAAGTATTTTCTTTCATAGCCTTACTCCTTTACAATTCTTATCTGTATGCGGTCAATTGCCTGACCGTAAATACCTGCGTAACCATTGTTTGTATCGTTATAGTTTCTAACCCAAGGAAGATACTTCTTGCCTTTGGGTGATACACGATATTCAACTGCGTAGCCGGGGAGTCCTTCGAGCTTCATCTGTATGCCATCGATATTTTTGCCGTAAATACCTGCATAGCCGTTCTGTGCTTCGTCAAGGTCTTTAACCCACGGCAAGTATTTACCACCGACTGTATGTACTCGGTAAACGATACTGCCTTTTGTAAGTTTGGCTCTGATGCCGTCAATGGATTTGCCGATAATCCCGGCGTATCCGCTTCCGTTTGCCTCGTTATAATCCACAATGTCCGATAGCCATTTGCCTTTATTGGTATGTACGGCATAAATAACAGAAGGGGTGAGGGGAAGGTCGGTATCAATATAGGCAGTAGGATTAATTCTCTTTCCGTCTTTTCTCACTTCGAAATGCAAGTGAGCACCATAAGAATTACCTGTATTACCCATATAGCCAATTTCTTGACCTTGTGCAACAGTTTGTCCAAGTTTTACATAAACTTTATCAAGGTGAGCATACAAGGTAGAATATCCGTCACCGTGTTCAATTCTTACACAGTTTCCATAACTTGCATTACCCTTTGAGCCCTTGTTGTTTTTCTGCCCCGTCTGACAAAAGGCAACCTTTCCGCCTGAATGAGCAATAACTGCTTCAAGGCTTGAGGGTGATTTTACTACATCCACGCCCTTGTGAGAGCTTGAATATACATTAGTGATTCTTATATCACCCGATTTTAATATTCTTGACATAATAATTTCCTCCTTACTACTCTCTATGATACAAAGTCATTTTTGTTTCAATTTTTTGAACTCTGCTGTTTAGCTTATCTATTTCCTCGCCGTGTCTATCAAGCCTTTTATTCTGAGTGGAATTATCTGTTTTTAAGGAATTTATGCAATCCCTTAATTCCTGCACCACTATTCTCAGGTCATTTATGGGCTGAGTTATTTTTTGAATAACGCCTATAAATCCGCCGAGGGTTACTACCGCTAAAACTATGTATCCGATAATCTGCGTTTGTGGCATTGCTATTCACCTCCGCTGTCTTCAGCAGCTTCTTCCAGAGATTCGCTATTGATGATTTTGTTATATTCCTCTTCGGTTATTTCGTACCAATTATCAGCACTATCATTAACACCTAAACGGATTATGTGAGCATAGGTTTCACCATTGGTATAAATATAACCATCTCTCGCAGTTAAAATATTATCATTAAGCATAATACTCCTCCTCGCTTACAACTACGCCACCTGCAACAGTCCAACCTTTTGCATTTGCACTATCAACTTGGGATTGTAGTATTTTAGTATTTGCGTGTAGGGTTAATGTTTGTGCAGTATCGATTGTTGCAAGTCCATCAAATATGCTTTGCTTTGTTTCATTGCTTAAATCGGCACAGCTTTCAAAATTGATATTTCGTTTAATGGTCTTTTCAACAAATCTAACTTCTTTTAAGGCATAGGCAAAATTAAACATACCATTCAAACTTGGATATGTGCCTGTTCCTACTACTGATGATAAATCAAACGGTGTTCCGTCAATAACTTCCAAAGCTCTCAAATTTTTAAAACCATTATAAAAACCCGTGCATTTGCTCGTATCCATATTTAAAGTTATTCTTTTTAATTTTGTATCTAAAATATTACCGCTATCTGTACCAAATAAGCACCTTGCTGATGATACTTGATTAGGGCAATTTATCGTTATATGCTCTACTATGGTGTTGCCATTTGCTTGTGTTGTTGGCATTTGGCATAAATAGTCTATAATTTTAACTTTGGGTAAATTTAAAGTTACTTCGGGTGTGCCAAAATAGTTAAGAAATGCAAACCTTATTTGAGTACAATAATTACCTAAATTGATATCTTCATCACCACCTACCGATATTTCCCTAACCTTATCGGCATAAGTATCTATCGTGCCGTCACCAACCTCAACATCCTTTTCCTCAATAGCGGTTTTAAGGTCTGCCTTTGAAGTCTTTAGTCTTGTTATTTTGGTTCTAATACTCATTTATATACCCCCTAACTCACTTTCAATATCGTTAAGTGTGGGATTTAAGAGTTCTTCAGGTAGAATATACTCAAATTTCAATTCATTTTCAGAGATAAGTTTTGTTATTTCATCAAGAAAATGCTTAGCAAGATGCAGATTACCGACCTTGCCTAAATGAGTGGGATTGCCTCTTACATCGTCACCCGTATTGGTTCCAACTACAACATTTCCATCTGTATCTAAATAGAACGGATGATATTTTAAGGTATCAGCTGATTGCTTAAATTCAGCCATACTGATAACACCAAGAACATTGTCTGAATATATATCAGCAATTTTATTTATTACGGTATTAGTGGTTTCAACATCAACAGTGGTATATACATTTCCTAAAACTATCCTTGCATAAGGATTTGCCTCTATAATTGCTGAAATTATCTTACAGTAGCAACCCGTTCCGTTATCGGCAAAGTCATTATAATCAGAATAAGGGGTTACATCTGTATCAAGCGTATCTGTTAAGCCGTGGGTTACCCCATCAACTGTGTTGCCGTTAGTTCCAAGCCATATAATAAAAAAGTCATAGTCGGCAAAATTCAAGCCTTTAAACTTATTTATCAATACCTCTTCGGTCAACTCATCCTGACCCTCATAAGCGTTCCACCAATGCACAGGAGAATAACCGCTGACACCTGCATTTTTTACAGACCAATTACTCATTTTACTAAGGAAGTAAGGATAATTCTCCGCTATGGCTTTTCCCGATGAGTGACCTTGTAATCCACCGTTATAATAACAGCCCTGTGTCAGGCTATCACCGATACAAAGAACATTGTTTATATATTCCTTTGAAAACTCTCTTGTACAAGGAGCCGTTTTCAACTGTTCTATTTCAGCCTTATTTTTATCTATACCTGACTGCAATTCCTTCAATGCTCTTACTTCTGAGGTGAGAATTACAGAAACATCTTGGGGCGTAATTGTGGTGGAAGGATTGTAAGCAATAGCAAGTCTTATATATGCCGTCGCCTCGTTAAAGGTATAATTTTCTTTATAGATATCATCGCCCTTGGTGTCAATATATTTCATATTGTTTTCGCCATATTCAGCAGTGCCTATATAGCTTTTATCAGCAGTATATTGATATGTCCTGACCCTCAAACCGCTTGTTATAGTAAATCTTTTAAAAGTTTCAACAGTCATAAAATCCGTATATAAACTATTGACATTATAAGAAGGCACTCCCGTAGTAGCGTCTATTCTACCTTGTAAGGTTTCTATTTCTTCCGATTTTTCGCCTACTAAATCAGGAATTTCAATACCTAAATCGCTTGTGGTTTTATTTCCTACAAGTTCAACTCCATTTATAGAGGGTTTATTGGAAAGCTTCTCATAATTGGTAGTTCCACCACCACTGCCACCTGCAGATATAACATTACCTTTTATAAGAATTCCGTCACCTGCGGTGAGTTTATCTTGTTTTGAAACTCTTAATTGGTCTATTTCACTTGGGGTATAATCTTCGGGTGCAGTTCCGTGAGTATCTGTGCCGTGTTCTATTAAAATTTCCTCACTCCATAGGGTTGGAAGCGTCTCCGTTTCGGTTATGCCGTATGCCCCTATTTTAAAGGCGCCACATTCCACCAATACCTCCCACGGTATTTCAATTTCTTCTTCCAAAGCTTTGATATGCACCATATAGGGCCGACTCAAATTATTTGACGAGTATTTAAAAACAACAGTTTTTTGGTATTTCTCCCAAAAGTCGTCAAATGTGATTTTACAAAGCATTCCAACAGTGCCGCGAATAATTTTAACATCCGAATTTGCTTCAACCTTATCTTTTTGCACATGTACGTTAAGCATTATACATCTTCCTCACTTCCATCTGCCTATAATAAGCAATGCTACATTTACTGTTGTTTGTTCGGTAAAACTGCCCGTGCTGTCGTGAACGAGAACAGCTACATTACCTGTTTTACAAAGCACTTTGGCGTTTTTATCGAAATCATTTAATGATGCGCTATATTCATTGATTGTTGCCCAACCAATACCGTTTTCGACCAATGTGACGGGAAGTTTGAGATTTTTTTCTAAAATATAACGATTTACATAAGTGGCGCTCACCATACACCGCATTTCAATGGTACCGCTTGCACTTTTTTCATATGTCCAAACAGTGCCGTCAATTTCCACTGTACCTTGCTTTATTTCAAGGTATAAAAAATTTTGATTTCTTACTGCCATTCGCTCGGAATCAGTCATATCAGAAGTTTCTTTTATAAGCATCTTATACCTCCAAATTATTCTACAGATTCAACCAGACCATCGCGTATATATAAACGGCCAAACTCTGCTCCTCCGTTTGCAAGAATTCCGCTAACATAGTTAACAAAACCATTAAAATAAGGAGAGTTGCCTTTATTGTCTTTAATAGCTATTCCATCAGGTGTTATAAACGATATGGCATGTTGTGATTGAAAGAAAGGAGTTAAACAAACTCCGTCTTCATCTTCGCGAATACAAATATTTAAAAACTCTTCAAAAACGTTTCCCATTTTATACATAAATTTTAAACCGAATTCTCCACCATCCACCTTACCAACTGTAATGTAGAATTTGTCCTTCGCCTCTTGTGAGGTTAATCTTTCAATCAAAAGTCCAAATTTTTCGAGTGAATTTATAGTTTTCCATTCGCTGTTTTCTTTTATTTGCACTGCGAAGCCATTTATGGCATTCATAATTACTCGTTGTAAGCCGTCTACGAATTCGGCCTTGAAGCCTTCTGTGTGGTTTATTGATACATTGTTGTATTTTTCTCCCTGCTGAACGGAATTGTTAAGCTGATTATCTATCTCAACAGCGGCAGTA
The DNA here is from genome assembly GCA_045605605.1 of Acutalibacteraceae bacterium. Taxonomy (GTDB): domain Bacteria; phylum Bacillota; class Clostridia; order Oscillospirales; family Acutalibacteraceae; genus UBA737. Next base: position 5,079 of record JAZUQH010000048.1, read on the forward strand.
GCCTCATCACGAACGAAAACACCGAGAGCGACGGTGTTTTGTGTGGGGTCATCTAAATGCCGCTCGTGTGTAATGATTCTTTTGGTGGTGCCGTCTTCTACTCCTTCACCTACTATCGGATAAGTATCTCCTACGGCTATATTGCCTGTATCGGCAATATCCACCTCATAGTTCCAGCCATTATCTTTTTGCCAACTGCGATGAGATAGTATAAGTGGCGTGTCTTTAACGGTACCTACTCTTTCAGGAAGGTTAATTATAAAATTATTAAACTGTATTTCAACCCCGATACTTTTAAGGGCTATTATTGCAGCACGGGCAGTAGTTTCCTTATCATTATTGAGCATAAAGCTCTGAGTACCAACATCAGAACATTCGCCCATCATAAATTCCGCATCGGCGCCAGACACCTTTAATATATCAGCACCAATCTCTTTTGCAGTACCTACAAATGCATAATTTGCAGGTACACTATAATCATTCAATCTATACGAAATATGTTCTGCACTTACCGATGTGACATTAACGCCTGATGAATCATCATCTATACCGGTTATATCAAAGCGCTCTCCTTCGCACTCGTATACGGTATCTGGCGCAATGTACTTAAATATAGAATCGGTGTTTGATACGGAAAAATTTAGGGTAAATTCCCTCATTAATTCCTCTAAAATAACCGTATCAAAGGCTTTTGATGTACTGCCAAGACGCTTGCCATCTTTAGATAAAACTTTGATTTGAGACATTTTTTAAACCTCCTGCGGTTGTAGTTCAATAATTAATGTTATACTGTTGGGATATTCCGATATTTCAGGTGCAGTCAAATTAATTTCAGCATTTCCAGATTTAATTTCAAAAAATGTATCGGAATTTTCATCAATATATTGTGCAAGATTTTCCCCATCTGACATCCTTAAAATCGTTTCGCAATTGCAATCAACTGCAATTCCGTCATATGTCATTGGATAGTTGATTTTTAACGCATCTTCACCGTATGTTAAGGTAACATCAGAACTGATACTGCCAAGAATTTTTATAATTGGCTTTATGGGTAAAGAGCCTTTGTTAACAAATCTTATAGAACCATCAGAAGTAAGCTCTTTCAAAAATTGATTGCCACTAACCTCACAATTTACCCACTTAATTTGTTCTGGTGTGAGTAACATACCATCGGCTGTGTATTTCCAAGGTGGATTGCATATTATCTCAAGCTCGCCTACGTGATGGCTACTATCACATTCAAAATCAATTTCACCGTAAATTTTACCCATATAATAGTGTTTTAGGTCATCCCCGAAAACAATCTTTCGAGGTTGTCCTTTTGAATACAACCAAGCCGCAATAGCATCTCTGTTCGCTCTTAGTTTTGATAGGCGGCCAGGATGCACGGCAGTAACTCTATAACGGCGAACACCATATCCGCCTATGTTAAAATCGATTACACCGTCCATTTGCGGTATTTCTTTCGTGTATTCTCGCTGCTCAGGTAATATAGAAAGAGTTTCTATTTCAAAATACAAACCGAAGGTGCGAGAATCAACACCGTCAATGATTATATAATTTATCATCCTGTTGCCCTCTTTCTTCCTAGTGATGATTTATAAAGACCGCGAGAAACGGTAGGTTGTATAGCCTCTCCTACCTTTTCACCGCCAATATAAAACTTATTAACTCTTTGAGCACGTGTCAGCATTTTATTGATTTTATTAATGGCCGCTACAACGTCAAACAGAGTGCCTCCCAAGGCTCTGCTTGCGCCCTGACCGGTAAGTGGCGTTACCTGCACTCGATTACCGAAATGTGTTAGAATTTCAGGACCTGCTTCGCCAACCATAACATTACCGCCTAACGCCAATTTAGGCATTTCAGGAAGCTTTATTTCCTTGATTTTGAACTGAAGTTCTTTTATACTTACGCCGGGAATAAGATTAAGCCCTTTGATTAGAAGGTTTATGGGTGCCAAAGCGACTTCTACCATTAGGTTTATGCCTTCTAATATTGCGTTTATAACAGTTGTTATAGCGCTTAATATGCCTTGCCAAGCCTTTTTTGCACCGTAAGCTATCTTTTCCCAAACGTCGAGCGCAACTGCTTTAATAGTGTCAAAATGCTTAACACACAACACTATAATTGCTATAAGCGCAGTTACTGCTGCTACGATACCTAATATTATCCACGTAGTTGGACTGGCTAACATAGTAGAATTAGCTAAAGTCATAACAGAATTTATGGCAGAAATGGCTTTAAAGACAGAGGTTAATACGACAACAATCGCAACAATTGCCGCCGTTAATTCAGGATTGTTATTAACCCAACTAAGAACTGCAGTGGTAAATTGCGTCACAAGCGTTAAAAGCGGTTCTATTTTTTCTGCTGCATCAGCCATTTGTGCATTTAGTTCAGCCTGTGCGGTTGAATTTTCTATAAGTGTTTTATTTTGCGCTTCATATTCCTCTTTAGCAGAGGCAAGGCCGGATTCGCTTAGCGTGGTAAGAACTAAGTCTTGGCGCTCGGCTTCTGTAGAACACTCAGCAAGACGAGTATTGAATTCCTCAAGATTCATACCCATTCTTTCGAGCAATTCTCCAAATTGACCTACTGCGGAGCCAGTAGCAAGCGTTTCTTGCAATCCGTCAGCAAGACCTTCAAATTTAAGTGTGTCTTTCCACTTGATAGTTGCACCAATAAGATTATTGGTAATTGAATCAAGTTTGTCTTTTGAAAAGCCCGCCTGAAGCAAATTTGAAAAGCCTTCAATAGCGGCGCCGTTATCATTAGTAATTGAGGTTACCTCAATTAGCTTTTTCTCTAAATCTTCGAAACTTTCTCCGCTTTGCTCTGCATTAGTTTTAAGATAGCCGATTTCACGACGATATTCCCTTGTTTCTTCTGCTGCAGCTTTAGCAGAATCATACATCTTTGTTAATGCACTAGAAAAGATATTACCTGCGGCTACGGTTCCGGTTGTGATTTTGCCTGATTTATCCAAACCGCTTAGTGTTTTATTGGTAGTTTCAGCCTGACCTTTTAATCCAACGAGACTTTGTTCGGTAGCCTCAACTTCCCTTTGTAATGCGCGATAACTCTCGGCACTTACCTTGCCTGCTTCAAACTGCTTTTGCGCCTGTTTTTCAGCAGTCTTAAGAACATCCAGTTTGTCTTTAGTGCCTGAAATAGATTTTGCAAGCAATATTTGTTTCTGCTGTAGCAATGTGGTATTTGTAGGGTCGAGTTTTAAAAGTTTATCTACCTCTTTAAGCTCGGACTGAGTATTTCCTATCTCTTTATTCACGCCTTTAAGCGCTTTATCTAAACCTGTGGTATCACCGCCAATTTCAACGGTGATGCCTTTAATTTTCTTGGACATATCACACCTCTTTAAAAATTGTTAAAATCCTCCTGCGTTGCCTCACGCTCATAATCGGCTTCATCATTAAGTTTCTCTGTGAAAATATCAAATACCATACCAATAGTGAGTTCATCAAGGTCACGCATAGAGAGACCTATTTCAAGGCAACGCAGGAGGAAAAGTGGTGTATTTACCTCACGGTTTACCGATTCGGTTTTTTTTTAGATTCCGAATTCGTCTCAAGGTTTATTTCCCACAACTCTAATATTTGAGGCAGAACCTCATAAATACTAAAAGTGGAAAATTGGTCAAGCCATTCATCAATGGTATGCGGCGTATTATCGAGGTCAGCAAGGCGTGCCATACAGTAAGCTACATTTTCAAAAATCGAAAGATTTTCGATGCTGTATTCTTCACCTTCTTTTTCTGCCTTTTCTGCCGCCTTTTTGAGTTCCTGCATATCCTGAATAATGTCTCGTCTAAACCAGATACGATACATTCGTGGTATGTTTGCAGTAGCTTTAAGCTGGACATCTATTATTATAGGATTTCCATCTTCACCAAGTTCAGCACTTGGAATTTTAACTGTCTTAAACATCTAATCACTCCTCCGTGAGTGTGGTATCATCTTCTTCATTGGTATCATCTTGACTCACCGCCGCAGTTTCAACTGCAGCGCTGTCGGGAACTTGACTGTACCAATTTTCGTACACTTCTGCTGGAGTGGTATCACCAGTTTTGGTTTTTATCTTTCCGTCGGCACGTGCACGACACTTTATAGCGATTTTGTCGTTTGTAGGTGTCTTGCTTTCGGAATTTCCGCCATCCACCGTCTGCTTACTTGCATAGCAAAGAAACATACAATGCCTGATAGCTTTAACATCACCCTCAAACTCAAAAAGCAAAGCGAACGGCTTGCTGTTATCATTATCGTTTTCTTCAATAGTGCCATCCTCGTTTTTGGTAGCACCAAGGCAGTCAACCTCAAAGCTTTCGGGAATTCTTAAAAGCTCTGCCTCGCCATCATAACCCGCATTATCACGACCAAGCATTATTTCCTGTGCATCAGCATATACAACGATAAGGTCGCCCTTAGGCGACAGGGATATAGATACCGCATCCTTCATCCTTATAGGAGCGGCGTATGAGATATCTCCTGAGGTTTCGTCTATTGTTGCAGGTGCATAATATAAGCGCTTCAACCTGTATTTAACTCTGTTTTTGGAATCCATTATTTTTCCTCCTAAATTTCGTAAATAATTTCGTACATTTTTTCAGTTTGAATAAATAACTCATCTACCTTATCAAACGGAATTCCTGCGTCGGTCAGAACCTTTTCAAGCATTTGCTCGGTCTCAGGTTCCTTTGCTGCAGTATATAGTTCTATTCGGATGTTATCAATAAGCATAGCTGTAATACCATCGGCACGAACAGAAGTAGCGTCATCAAACATATACACACCACGTGGCAAAGGCGGCAAACTATCTGTATTAAAGTGATGATAACGGAATGGTATTCCGCTCGACTGTAAAATTTTACAAAGTTCTTCATACGTCATTTTTGCAATATTTCCTCTACTCTTTTTTCAAACATATCTACAGCCTCTTTCTCTGCCGCCGATATGTGCGGTGTGCCTTCCACTCGGCCACCATTTTGTTTTTCGTGACCGTTTTCAAGAATGTGCGTAAGTTGCGGTTTCTTTTTATTGTGCAAAACAACTCTTCGGTCACGGGGTCCGTCATAGGCGGTTGTTACCTTCCAACCTTTTTTATAATCACCGCTATCTTCAGGTGATTTATCTTTTACAACTTTAAGCGCATGTTTACCCGCATCTGTAACCGCTTCTTTTACCTGCTCGGTAACTTCTTCGGTATACTCTTCAAGTGCCAATATAACTTCATCTGCCAAATTATTGATATCAATTGCCACTGCTTTTCATCCTTAAATAAAGTTCTCTTTTTGTGCTTTCGTTTTTGCGGTAGGTGCGATAAATTTCATACTCAATACCTTCAATTACACAACGATTTTCACCGCTATAATCTCTGTCCCAAATTTCAAGCACCTTTTCCGGTTTAAAACTTCGAGCCGCAGCGGCATAAAACTCACTTTGTGTAACAGAAATTTCGCCACACCAAGCCTGATTTTCGATATATACCGGAGTTTCGTTTCCGATTTTATCCACAATGGACTTAATAGGCTTTTTTAGGGTAATGAGTATATCATACATTCCTTTTCCCCCTCAAAAACCGCTCTCGAATTTCACGTCTTAACCACTTAGGCATTTCTTCGGCACTATCACGATTATTAAGCTTATATGCAGTATAATCCGCTATCAGCTCGTTATCACTTATTGAATTTGCATCATCGTCATAAACAACGCCGTTTTCAGCTAATTTTACCTTGGCGCCCTGTAGACGATTGCGCCAATATCTTTCCAAAGCAGGCGGGACCTTAAGCCCCGCCTTATCCATTCTACCTTTTAGTAGTTCAAGCGCTAAATGCTCGTTATATGCCATCTGCGCCACCTCTTATATCAAGAGCCTACTGCAACACTACCTGCAGCAACGATACGCTTATTGGTATCAAGTTCAACTACGGTTATGTAGCCCGCATCAGCAGAAATATCGGAAACACCATCCCAAAGTTTAAAGCCTGTAGCCTTTGCCCCTTTAGTTACATTAACAGGAGTTGCAGCGGTACGATATGCAAGAATACCGTCTACTTCACCTTCAACAGCAACGGCAACACTACCCGCTTCGGCACCTGCATCAACCGTTAAAGAGAGTATACCAAGTTCTGTATTGGCATAATCCTCAGGGAATTCAACAGCAGTAACAGGTGCAAGACCGTCAATAGAAACCAAAACAAAAGATTCGGCAGAAATGGGTTCACCATCATATCGATGTGTAGACTTAATAACTGTCTGGTCCTCAATAAACTTCGCATGTTCAGATGTAGTAAGCGTCGCACCTCCACGTTCTACAAGCAGATACTTTTCACCGTAACCACCAGCAATACAATTTTCCGGCATTATGCTTTCATCAAGCTCAATTACATCGCCGCCTACAATAGGCATAGTATTGTTCATACCTGCTGTAATAGCAGCTGCGGCATTAAAGGCAAGTGCTTTTGCCATGATGGTAAGGTGTGTTTGACGAGTCATTGCCCAAACAGGATTGCCCACGGCACCCTTTGGCTTTGCTCTGCCGAGCATTTCGATAAGTGCAGCAAAAAACTCAACACCGGTTTTATTTGTTGCATCAAGCGAAAGAACATTGCTTTTACTCAAATTTTTCCACTCAGGTGCATTTTCTGGATAATCGACGGGCTTTTCTGTCTGTGTAAGACGGGTTATGAAGCCAAGAGGCATTTTTACACCAGTTCCATAAGGGATAGCGCGGTCGATACCCTTGCCGATAGCTTCGCTCATAGCACTCATAATTTCAGCTGCAAGGCTTATATCGTCGCCATCTTCAAGCACAGAATTGGGAATACTGATATAGCCGCCAAGTTTGAAAGCATCTACTTCAATACTGTTAAGGCTCATATCAAGCTCGTTGAGATATTTTGTTGCCTCAGTCCATACCGCTTCAGGAATCTCACCGAAAATAGGCTGGCGGGCCTTGCCATTAACCTTTCTGAGACGTACATACTTTATCAATTTCGAATAATCAGATATATTTTCTCTGATTACATCAAGCATAATTGTGGGGACACTTACCTCGCTGCCGTTTAGACTGCGTGTCTCCGCACGGGCAGCACTAAAACGTGAACGGGTTTCATTAAGAAAATTCTTAACCTCTTCACGAGCAACAAACGCTGAACGCTGCTCCATTGTCATACCAAAAAAATTAGTTCTGTTTTTCATAAAATTATCATCCTTTCTTTTTGCGGGGGTGCTTGTTGCGGTTGTAGAACCGCCAGCTGTGGCGGTACGTTCCTCGATTTCCGCTATCTCACTTTCAATATTAGAAACACAATCGGTAAGTCTTGTTGTTTCTTCCTCAAATGCCGCTTCATCGGCAGTAAGTGCATTACCGCTTTCTTCCTGCTCGGCGATAGCGTTTTCTACAGTCTCACGCTCTTCCTGTGTGGACTCTGAAGTAAGCTCATCTATTGATGTTTCAATCTCGGACTGTCTAAGCTCATACGCTTCTCTTCGATTCCTGAGCTCTGCGCCCTTTTCATCAAGATGCTTTCGCAATTCTGCCTGTGCAGTTTCAAGCTTTTTTCTTAACATAAGCAGTTTTAACATTTTCGAATCTCTCCTTCGTTCTTTTTTTCCAAATGTCAAATAATTGTGGTTTTCTGTTCTCACGAACATTTGCCTCGGTTTTTTCATATGCGGGGAAGGTAACTATTGACACTTCATAAAGTTTAATCTTTGTAACGTGCCAATTAGAACGTCCGTTTTCTTCAGAATACTCTTCAGATAGTATATCGAATCCTATCGAACATTGATTGATGTCGCCACGCTCAACTCTTGCATATAAATTTAATGCGTCCTGGTCTTGCTCGTTGATAATAATAGTTCCTTTAAGACCTTTATCATCAACAGACAAGGTAAGCGTTCCTGACTTGGTACGCCCCAATACAAGCGCTGTATCGTGATTTATAAGCGCTCTTATATCATCATTAATTGTTTCATCAAAAGCGTGTCTATCAATTGTTTCGGTACAATTGTGCGCCCACTCATAGACATCATTAAAGACGGCGAAATAACATTCGATTTTTTTCTGACCGTCCGACTCAACCGTTCTGAAATGCTGCGCATATAAACTACGAGTTTCCATTTTTAGCATTGTTATCGTCCACCTCCTGTAATTTTTTTTGGTCTCCTATTTTGCTGTAAGGAATATAGTTTTCTAAAATAGCAAGTTCAGAGAGCCCGTCTCGTGGGTCTCGGCCCATATCAGAGCGTGCTTCATTTCTGTCAATGATGGCTCGGTCCACCAAATTACAGTCAACTTCAGCAAGTTCTGTAATGGAATACGAGTATAGTGAGCGTGGATTAAATTGAAAATACCAATTCGGTGAATAGATAAGTTTTCGTGTTAATTCTTGGTCTACATTTCGTGCTATCGGTAACATTCGTGTAGAAACAAAATTGTTATACTCTTCCTTATCAAATTTACCCTCGCCCACAATAAACGGCGGCACACCTACAATAGCGGCTGCGGTACGTTTATCAAGTGTAATCGTGCTTGGAATAGCAAGGTCATTTATATTAAGTGGTTTTACCTGCTCCACATCAAAAGCTTCGGCCGGAATAAACCACGGTCTGCCGCTCTCATTAGAATCAAAAAACTGTTCACCTAATTTTTCACGGCCCTTAACCGATGCAAATTCTTCTGTAAGACCGTCGACCTTAACAATTATTGACGGAACTGGGTTTTCCATAAGTTTTGTGGTAGTAGTTCGTGCCTGCGATAAGCGATTAACAAGAGGCCTTAGAATAGGACGTAAGCCCAAACCAATCCAGGGTGTATCTGGATGCTCATTGTATGTAAAATGCAGAACCTCATCAGGATACAGCGTTATACCATTGTACAGGATTTTGTATCCATAACTTTCGTTAATAAAGCTTATATTCGGTGCTGGTAAAGGTTGAATATCATCTAATACCGTGCCTACATAATGCGGTATATGTACCGAATTACCGCTTATTAACGTGTCACGTACAATTTTTTTAATCCATTTCTGCCGTGTCAAAAACTTGCAAGGTTCAATATCAACTTTTCGAGACAATTCGTTTTTTATCCGCTCATCACCGTTTTTTGTGTTATGCATAAGACGAATTGTCATTATTGAAAGTTGGTCTGCAATGAAGTTGACTGCAGAAACGACTTCAGGGTTTTCAGATAATCTTGTATAGCCAGAGCGAAGCATCATATCAAATGTATCTGCAGAGCAGAGTAAAAGCTGACTTTGATTTGTTTTGCTCTGTTCGGAGCGCACCTTCACCTTTATTGGTCTCATCCTTTTTAATCTCCTAACCATTCTTTTGTTTTGTTGCTTTTTTCCATATTTTCAAGCATTCTGATACAGGCGAATACCGCAGCATCAAACACATCTATGCGGTCAGTTTCACCAATTTTTTCATACTGAATCATATCATCGGTTTTTTCTATCGCCTTAACATTTTGCAGACAATATTCAAACATTTGTGAGTGTAGATAATAAAACTTTCCATCCTTTGCCTTTTTCTCAATATGTCTGAAACCTTCCGATTTTTTATAAAAATATTGTGGTTGGTCCACTACGTGAAAGCCCGCAGCTTTCATACCGACAAAATATTCACGGCAAAATTTTCGGTCGTGACCTATTTCATGTATTTTATGCCCCTTTTTAACCATATCCTTATACCATTTAATAACTTCGGAATGGTTTACGGTAGCATTATTGCTCATAGTAAGTTCGCCATCATCAAGCCACCCAAAAAGAGGTATGTTATCCTCTTCTGCTTTCTGATGAGCTGCTACAACAGGAAACCATGCGTGCGGTATAAATATATCAACATCATTATAGGTACCATATAAGCCTGCAGCCGTAAGGTCGTGCATCTTTGAAAGGTCTGAACCTCCATACCACTTAATTGGCATTTTAGCAAGTTCTTCTAAAGTCCAATTGTATTTAGAATCTGAGCGCCTAAATTCATCAAGATTAAAGTAGGCCTTGAGTGCGCTGGTGTACACATTTAAGGACTTTGCAAAAAATTCTTTACGCTGCTGCGGGTCGTTAAGCGCCTGCAAACTGTCATTAAGAATATCTGCTTCTCTAATTGATACACCGTAAGCTGGGTTTGCCTGTCTATGCACTTTTGGATTGGTATAATCTATATTTCCATTTTCGTCCGGGTCAGCTTCGGCTATAAAAACAAAAGTACTGTCGTCACGAACTGAACCGTTTAAAATCTTCTTACAATACTGGAGCCTTCGATAACAGAAGCTGTTCATATTATCGCCTGCGGTAGTTATGCCAATCATCAATTTATTGGTATATGCCTTCATCGCATCTTTAATAATGTTATATTGCTTTGGCTTTTTAAAAGCGTGCAATTCATCGGCAATAGCTATGTTACAGTTAAAACTATCCTGAGCATCAGGATTAGCAGCAAGAGCTTGAACATCCAAAGAGCCATCTTCGAACTCTCTTGATATAGTGTGTTCGTTGTTATTATCCACTATCCTAAAAGCGTCTGCTTCACCCATATCCTCAATATTCCACTTTATAAATCGCCAACTTTGTAACGCCTGTGATAGCGAGGCCGCTACTATATAAACTTGACTTCCTGATTTTCGATATAAAATGCCAAGTGCCCATGCAAGCGCACCTGCAAAAGTGGTTTTAATGTTTTTGCGAGGTATAAAAATAAATGCCTCGTGAAATCTAACTACATTTGTACCGGCAATATAAAAGCCAAGCAGGTTATAAACAATGAATTTGTGAAACGGTTCCAATAAGAACGGTTGCCCCCGCAATGGTGTACCATCTAAACGCTCACCTTTTTGGTGGCAAAATGTTTTCTCAATAATCATGATTACATACTCTGCATTTTTAGGGTTAAAATCAAAGTCTGTACGCTCTAAATCCGCAAGAAAACGTTCACAGGCAAGCTTTAAATTTTTACATGCATCTTCATCTGCGATTACACTTTTTGCATAATTTATAACCGTTTTATAGTTTGGATAATTTTCAGGTTTACTCACCAGGCATCACAATCTTATCAAGTCTGCTGTTGCTTTTTGGTTTTCTGCTCTTCTCTTCCATCATTGACTTAGGGTTAAGGCAGAGTCTGTCAGAATAAGCAAGAATATCTTTTCGCAAGGATTCAATTGTAGAAACAAGCGGATGCTTTTTACCACCACCTGCGGCTGTGGTACTTCCACACACATATTTCAAACTTTTCCACTCAGCTGTAAGCTTTTGATATTGATGGCACAACTCGGCATAAATTTGCACAATTGGTTCATATTCCGGCTTAAAAGTATTCAGTTCTTTCATACTTTCAACGGTTTTTTCGCGTATTTTTTTAATTGAATCCATTGCACAATACCTCCTTGCCATTATTTAGATGAATTTTCATATAACGCGCGAGGAAAAATCAGGTCAAAATTTTTTGATTATTCCTCTAAAAATTTTTTGTGCGAGATTTTAGAGGGGGAAAAAGTTCTCCCCACCGGTCCTCAAAAACTTTTAATATTCACTTTCAAGAGGGGGGGTTACCCTTGCTTGAAGTGCGAGACCTTCCTCTGTAAGTTCATGTGTTTCACGAACATGCATTTTGTTGTGACAGCCACTGCAAAGTGATATGAGGTTCCATAATGAAAATTTCCACTGCGGGTAATATTCCACAGGGTAAATATGGTGTGCTGTGTCAGCTGTAATCTTCTTACCGTACCGCTTACACCTTTGACATTTATAACCGTCCCTTGACAATGCTTTTAATCTTGCCTTTAAATATCTTTTGTCTTTTAAATAGTTTTTCATATTGTTTTTTTGTTTCGCCAGGCTCCCCTGCCTATTGTCAGAAGCGAACACCCTCCCGCCACTATATCTTTTAGCAGCATCCGTTATCGCAGATGCGGTATTTATATCACCTCATCCGACGGTAATCATTGTATACTATCGCTCCTTATTTTTGCACCACCCCTAAACAAAGCAAAGCACCTTGCCGATATAGCAAGGTGCTTATGGTTAACTGTCGTTAAAAGTTTTTCCTCTAACGGTTTTAAGCATTCGATAGATAGGGCATTGTATATAATCAAGATAACATAACTCCCGCTTGTATTTATAACTATCGGTAGCACTGGCAAAAGCAAGGTGCAACACAGTTTTTTCTTCAACACCAACACAATCTATCATCTGCCGTGATTCGTGCTTGTAGTACGGACATATTGCCTTTGGTGATATGTGTCTTTTCATCTTTTTTACCTTCGTTTTGGTATTAGCGTGTGCATGTTATTCAACTTCTCTTTTATTTGTGAGAGTTACTGAACGCTTTACGGATATCTTACCACCGGAGCCTGATTTAATATCTACGCTTCCGCCAAGGCATACACCAACGCTGATTTTATGTAAAAAATCGTTTGCTATTAAATCTATAGCATTTTTGAGCAGGTTGCGCACTTCTACAGGTACCGCCTTTATATTATGGGCGCTATTATCACGGGAGAGTAAGTCATCAAGCTCAAGCTTGGCTTTCTCCGCTCTCTGTTGACGCTTCTGATAAAGCTTGGCATCGGGGCAATTGCAATTCATTGTGCCGATATTTTGTAATTCTTCTTTACTTGCTCCATCGGGTATATCTGCGGCCACTACCTGACCGCAAAATTTACATACTGCATTTTTCATTATGTGTTACCTTCCTTTTCTAAAAATTTTACAAATTTGTTATAGCAGCTTAGGCATAGGTCGATACGCTGTCCGGGACCCGACCTATAAGCGCTGGGCGGCCACAGTCGTATTAGCGCTGAATCGTGCTCGGTAGAAAGACCAGATATTTCCACATTGCACAAGTCACATAGTACAGTTGTTTGTTTGCTCATAACCGTCTCCTTTCAAGCTCACGTTCGGCGGCTTTTTTGTCTGTGTAAAATCCTTCGCCATCTCTAAAGTCACAGAGTATAAGCTTTTCGTTTTCCGCTCTCACCTCAAGGGTGGTTTCAGTATGGGCGTATGTAACCTTAACCTCGTCCACCTTACCGAAGGCAACGGTATAGAGGGTTTCGCCTTCTTTAACAGGTCTTGTCCACCCCGCACGGATAAGCTCATCGGCAAGCTCTGATAAAAACTGTTCTTCCGAAACCACTGTGAGAACACTTCTCATAGCCTCCGATTTTTTAATATCATTCATCAGTCTGAACTTTTCC
>JAZUQH010000049.1:0-82802 GCA_045605605.1 Acutalibacteraceae bacterium
TACCCGAGCAACCGATAGTCTCAACCAATGCCTCTTGAATAATACCCTCTTTAACATTAAGGGTTAACTTACAGGTTCCCTGCTGAGGAGCGCACCAGCCAATACCGTGTGTAAGGCCTGATACATCTTTAACTTCCTTAACCTGAACCCATTTGCCCTCCTCCGGAATTGGAGCGGGACCGTGATATGTTCCCTTTGCTAAGGGACACATATTTTCTACTTCATGTGAATAGTTCATATATGTACTCCTTTCAAGATTTCATACAAAAGAATTATATCATTATTTGTCGCAAAACTCAATAGTCAATTCGATAAAATTTTAACAATTTACTTGCTGTTCTTTCGGTAATTTAGATAATCCTCAAGAATAATGGTGGCGGCAACCGCATCAACCACCGCTTTTCGCTTTTTACCCCTCGTATCATTCATATTAAGATAGGTGTGAGCGCTCACAGTTGTGCACCGCTCATCCCACATAACAACCTCAAGGCCTGAAAGCTCTTTTATTTTTTCTCCGATTTCGGTGCACTCCTCGGCGCGCCAACCGCTTGAGCCATCCATATTTTTAGGTACGCCCACTACGATTAACTGAGCCTCATATTCCTTAGCGCTTTGGCAGATTTTTTCTATCAGCCGTTCGGTATTATATTCTGTTATAACCTTTTTGGGAAAGGCGAAGGCCTCCCCCATATCACTTACGGCAATTCCCGTTCTGGCATTGCCCAAATCAACCGACATTATTATCATTTCTTATCTCCAATAAAGCTTGAAATTCTGTTTCTCTTAGGCATATATTTATCGGGCACGTGACTGTGGTCGTTCATATAAACGAGTCTTGGATTAAGCTCATCATCAAACTCAACAAGGCTTATCGCTGTATTATCACTCCAAGGGGTATTTTTAAGGTATTTTATATCGCCGTATTTAAGACGGCACATAAGACATCTTGTAACACCGCCGTGGGTGGAAACCGCAATGGTTTTACCCTTGTTTTCCCGAACGAGCCTTAAAAGCGTATCCCAAATTCTTTTATATGCGCTTCGCATACTCTCGCCGTTTGCGGGTAAGAAGTCTTCAGGATGATTATCCCATTGCTCAGCTAAATGAGGATATTTTGCAAACGCCTCCTTAAAGGGCTTGCCCTCCACCACTCCGCCGTGAAGCTCAATAAGACCTCGCTCTTTTATTATCTTAAGGTCTTTTCCCCTTACTGCCGCCTCGGCAGTTTTAACCGTACGGATTAAAGGACTCGAATATATCTTATCGATACTAATATCCTTCATTCTTTCGCTTAAATATTCTAACTGTATCGCACCGTTTTCGCTGATATCAAAATCGCTGGTGCCCTGAAATACACGCATTACGTTGCCTTGGGCTTCACAATGGCGTATTAAATAAACCTTTGTCATTATTATCACCAAAGCTTATTTTACCACAAAAATATTTAAGTTTCAATTACGAGCGTTAATTTATTTTGTTAAGATATTATAAATTTGTCGTTTTTTCTTGTAATAGAGCCTAAAAAGTGCTATAATTACCTCAAATTTAAGAAATCCAAAAGAAAGGATGTAAAATTATGATTAAAAAGTATTTAAACCGCCTTTTTATTGACGGGCTTTCAGGAATGGCTTACGGCCTTTTCTCAACCCTTATCATTGGCACCATCATCTGCCAGATAGGCTCTATTGTGGGCAATAATACCATCGGTCAGTTTTTAACTGCCATCGGTAGCGTTGCCAAGACCGTTACGGGCGCAGGTATAGGCGTTGGCGTTGCTTGCAAATTAAAGGCATCTCCCCTTACTACCGTTTGCGCCGCAGTTTGCGGTATGGTAGGCGCCTTTCCAAACGTTAGCCTTGAAGCCTTTAATATAGGCGCCCCAGGTGAGCCTTTAGGCGCATTTATTGCAGCCTATGTAGCTATAGAGGTAGGCTATTTCGTTTCGGGTAAAACCAAGCTCGAAATAATACTTACTCCCCTTTGCTGTATTTTGGCAGGCTGCGCTGCAGGTTATTTCGTAGGCCCCTATATTTCTACCGCTATGAAATGGTTAGGTCAGCTTGTTAATATAAACGTTGATAAATCCCCCATTATCGGCGGAATAATCGTATCGGTTATTATGGGTATTCTTTTAACACTCCCCATTTCCTCTGCCGCTATCGGTATTTCAATGGGTATAACGGGACTTGCCGCAGGCGCAACAACCATCGGTTGCTGCTGCCATATGGTAGGCTTTGCCGTTATGAGCTACCGTGAAAATAAATTCGGCGGACTTATCGCTCAGGGCATCGGTACCTCTATGATTCAGATGCCAAACCTTGTAAGAAAGCCTATTTTATGGCTTCCTCCCATCATCTCAAGCGCCATCTTAGGTCCCATTTCCTCTGCGGTTTTAAAGATGGTAAGCACTCCCGTAGGCTCAGGTATGGGCTCGGCAGGTTTGGTTGGTCAGTTCTCTGCCTTTGAGGCTATGACTAATGCCGGAGTTAAACCTGTTATAGCCTTACTCGAAATCGTTGTTATGCACTTTGTTCTCCCCGCAGTTGTAACCTTAGGTATTTGCGAGGCTATGAGAAAGCTTGGGTTTATTAAATCGGGTGACCTTAAGCTTGCAGATATAAATAAGTAATATGACCAAAAAAGAAATTGCCTTAAAGGCGGTAGAAGCACTGGAAAAGCTTTATCCCGATGCTATTTGCTCACTTGATTATAAGGATGCTTTTCAGCTTCTTATTGCCACCCGACTTTCAGCCCAGTGCACCGATGCCAGAGTTAATATGGTTACCCCTGCTCTCTTTAAAGAATTCCCCGATGCAAAATCTATGGGCAATGCCCCTATTGGGCGGGTTGAGGAGCTTATAAAAACCTGTGGGCTATATAAGACAAAAGCAAAAGACCTTATTGAAATCGGCAAGAAAATCACATCCGATTTCGGTGGCAAGGTTCCTGATACCATAGAGGAGCTTACCACCCTTTCGGGTGTTGGAAGAAAAACCGCAAATCTCGTCATTGGAGATGTTTACGGCAAGCCTGCTGTTGTTACAGATACCCATTTTATAAGGCTTTGCAACCGTTTGGGGTTAGTAAACACAACCGAGCCTAAAAAGGTTGAGGATGCTATGCGAAAGCTTCTTCCACCCGATAAATCCAATGATTTTTGTCATAGAAGTGTGCTTTTCGGAAGAGAAATCTGCACCGCAAGAAAGGCTTATTGTGAAAAATGCCTTTTGGCAGAATTTTGCCCTAAAAAGATAAATAAGAAATAAAAAAACAGCAGCTTTCGGCTGCTGTTTTTTTATTTCTCTACCGCTTTTCTAAGCTTTCTTCTCGCTCGGTTAACCGAGCGCTCAAAATCACCGTTTTCGATAAACTGCGCCAACACAAGTTGGTTATAATACGGTACTGTACAAGAATAAAAACCCACCGTTTTTTCATATGTTTCTATCATACTTTCAGGCAGTAACATATATGCAATACGAACAGCAGGAGAAATAGTTTTTGAAAAGGTATTAACATAAATAACACCTTCGCCGCCCGAAAGGGAGAAAACCGTTTCCTCGGCGGTGGCACGAAGCGTAAACTCCGACTCAAAATCATCCTCAACTATTATTCTTCCTTTTTTCTTTTCTCTCCACCTGATATACTCATTTTTCTTAAAAGGAGTGGCGGTTACACCACTCGGAAAGCTTCTGTAGGGGGTTATGTGTAAAACCGATGCCTTGGTGTCACTCAGCGCCTCACTCTCTATACCATTCTCAACTAATGGAAGAAGCTCGGGTTCAACCCCATTAGCCTTGTAAACCTGTTCTATCTTTTCGTAAGATGGGTTCTCAATCGCATAAATTCGGTTTTTACCCAACATCTGCACTATAATCCCGTACAAATATTCAGCGCCGGCGCCTATAACAATCTGCTCCTTATTGACCGTTATACCACGGCTTCTTAAAAGATATTCGCTGATGGCTGTTTTAAGCTCGTCGCATCCACTTCCTTCGCTTTTAGTGAAAATCTCCTGAGAATAAAGACTTAATATTTTTCTCATGGTCTTGGCATAAACAGAAAAAGGAAATGTATCATCAAGATTAGTTATATGATTATGGGGCATAAGGTTTTTACGGCGGTAGGAAGACGGGAAGGAATCATCAGGACTATATGTAACAAAATATCCGCTTCTTTCCCTTGAATCCGCATATCCTTCATCACAGAGCATAGCATAGGTATGCTCTACCGTTATAACGCTTATCTTAAGCTCCTCTGACAAAAATCTTTTTGACGGAAGCTTTGTATTGTATTCGTAGGCTCCGTTCACGATATCGTTTTTCATCTGTTCGTAAAGCTGAACATATACAGGTATTTTTAAATTTTTATCAATTTTATATTTCATCTGGTATTATAAAAAACTCCTATTCTGACTATTTTAATAATATCAAAATCATTATATACTCGTTTAAAATAAATTACAAGAGGTAAAAATTATGCAAAAAAGAGTTGCCGCAATTCACGATATTTCCTGCTTTGGCAAATGTTCTATTACAGTAGCATTGCCTCTGATTTCCGCTGCAGGAATTGAAACAGCTATAATCCCTACTGCCATACTTTCAACCCACACAGCAGGCTTTAAGGATTATACCTTCCGTGACCTTACGGATGATATTATACCCATCGCTAAGCATTGGAAGAGCGAGGGAATAACCGTTGATGCCGTTTATTCGGGCTACTTAGGATCCAAAGAACAGGTTGGAATTTTAATGGATTCCATCAAATATATGAAGCACGACAAAACTATTTTTGTGGTAGATCCCGTTATGGCAGACCACGGCGTTTTATACGGCGGCTTTGCCCCCGATTTTCCTATGGAAATGAAAAAGCTTTGCGCTGTGGCAGATATCATCACCCCGAATATTACCGAGGCTTGTTTTATGACGGGAATTGAATATAAGGCTCCTCCCTACTCTAAAGATTATATCGAAAATTTAGTTTATGCTCTTGCTAAAATTACCAAGGGTAAAATCGTGCTTACAGGCGTTGCTTTCAATGAAGATGAAATGGGCGCCGCCTGCTATGAAAACGGCGAAATAAAATATGTTTTTTCTAAAAAAGTAGATGCCCTATATCACGGCACAGGTGATATTTTTACAAGCACCTTAACTGCCGCTATTCTTAACGGAAAAAGCCTTGATGCTGCCGCTTTGCTTGCCTCTGAATTTACTGCAGATTGCATTAAATTTACCAAAGAAAGCTATCCCGAAATGACCTATGGCGTAAACTTTGAAGCAAAGCTACCCACTCTTATAAAAATGTTAGGATTAGAATAATATGAGTGACCGTTTTTTAAGAACAAAGTCCCTTATAGGCGAAGAAAATTTAAGCAAATTAAAAGGCTCTGCCGTGGCTGTTTTCGGTCTTGGTGGAGTAGGCTCCTATGCGGCAGAAGCCCTCTGCCGAAGCGGTATCGGAACCCTTTATATCTACGATAACGATACAGTTAGCGTTAGCAATATTAACCGTCAGCTAATAGCCCTTTCCTCTACTGTTGAGAAGAGAAAAACCGAGCTTGTGAAAGAAAGATGCCTTGATATAAACCCCGATATAAAAATCTTTGATTTTTGCGAATTTATAACATCTCAAAGTGAGCTTCCCTTTCATAAATTTGATTTCATTATTGATGCTATCGATAACGTTACTGCCAAAATATTTTTAGCAAAGGAGGCGGAGGATAAAGGAATTCCCATTATAAGCGTTATGGGAACGGGTAATAAGCTTTATCCCGAAAAACTTAAAATAAGTGATATATACAAAACCCACGAATGTCCCTTGTGTAAGGTTATGAGATACGAGCTTAAAAAAAGAAATGTCAAAAAGCTTATGACGGTATGGTCGGATGAAACCCCAATAAAACCCATAGATAATGGGGAAAACAAGGGTAACCACCCCGCCCCTGCAAGTATGGTATTCGTACCCGCCTCAGCAGGTATACTTGCCGCAAATTACGTTGTGAGAAAAATAATCTTTACCCCCTGAAATTTCAGGGGGTATTTTTTAGCCTCGCATCTAATAAGGCATAAAGTTTTGAGTTGTTGACTTATAGTTGGATAAGTGTTATAATCTATAATATATAATTATACTATTATGGATTATTGTGTCCTCTCCCCTCGCGCTAAAATATTTTAAGGCGGTAGGTTGACGAAATATGTACAGAATTTTTTTCAAAAGATTTATCGATGTTTCAGTATCTCTGATAGCCGTTATCGTGTTAGCGGTTCCTATGCTCATAATTGCCCTTGCAGTAAGGCTTCAGGATGGCGGACCTGCGATTTTCAAGCAGGAGCGTATAGGTAAAGGCGGCAAAAGTTTTTACATATACAAATTCAGAACGATGGTAATAAACGCCGAAAAGGATGGAGTTTATTCCGATAACAAGGACCCGAGGATAACAAAAATCGGAAATATTCTCCGCAAAACATCTCTTGATGAGCTTCCCCAATTTTTTAATATTTTAAAGGGCGATATGAGCTTTGTGGGACCAAGACCTCCCCTTACATATCATCCTTGGTCTATAACAGAATATACCGAAGAGCAATTTAAGATGTTTAACGTGCGTCCCGGTATAACGGGCTGGGCTCAGGTTAACGGCAGAAAGGCTGTTGAATGGAACAGAAGAATTGAGCTTAACGTATGGTACGTAGAAAATGTTTCCTTTTTCTTAGATATTAAAATAATTTTTATGACTGTCTTCAAGGTGCTTACAAATGCGGATAACGAGAACGTAGGCGCCACCGTAGAACAAAAAGAAACTGCTGATACGAGAGAGTAAAGAATATGAAACTGATGTATATAACCAACGACCCGCAGACAGCTTTAATCGCACAAAATGCAGGGGTTGACAGAATTTTTATCGATATGGAGTATATCGGCAAGGATTTAAGACAGGGCGGTATGGATACCGTTCAGAATCATCATACCCTTGAGGATGTAAAAGATATCCGTAAGGTTTTAACCAAATCAGAGCTGCTTGTAAGGATTAACCCTATGCACGACAGTTCTGATGTTTTTTCTTCATCGGAAGAAGAAATTGAAGCAGTTATTAAAGCTAATGCCGATATTATAATGCTTCCCTACTTTAAAACCGCTTGCGAGGTCAAAAGATTTTTAAAAGCCGTAAACGGCAGATGTAAAACCCTATTGCTATTTGAAACTGCAGAAGCGGTTGAAAATATAGACGAAATTTTAAAGCTTGACGGTATTGATGAAGTATTCATAGGTCTTAACGATTTAAGCCTCAGCTACGGATATAAGTTTATGTTTGAGCCATTGGCAAACGGAACGGTGGAAAAAATTGCAGATAAATTTAAAGATAAAAATTTCTCTTTTGGCTTTGGTGGAATTGCGAGACTTGGTGAAGGTACCTTAAGCAGTGAGAAAATAATAGCCGAACATTACCGCTTAGGCTCTTCCTGTGTTATTCTTTCAAGAAGCTTTTGCAATTCCAATGATATGGCTAACAAAGAAGAGATGAACCGATTATTTGCAAATGAAGTTAAGCGTATAAGAGAATATGAAGAATTCTGCTCACATCAGTCAAAAGAATTTTTCGATAAAAATACCGCCAATGTTAAATCAGCGGTAGCAGCTATCTGTGGGTGAGGAGCAGCTTATGAAGCTATTAGTTACGGGCGCCTTTAAATGCGCCGATAAGGAGCTTAACGCTCTGCAAGAGATGGGACATAAGGTTATCTTTATGCAAAACGAAATCGATAGCCTGCCCTGTAAATATGACGAAGTGGAGGGGGTAATCTGCAACGGATTATTTCTCCACCATCCAATAGAAAAATTTACTTCTTTAAGATATGTCCAGCTTACGAGCGCAGGCTTTGACCGAGCGCCGATGGATTATATCAAAAAAAAGGGTATTAAGATAAACAATGCTAAGGGTGTTTACAGTGTGCCTATGGCAGAGTTTGCCCTTTGCGGTGTGCTTGATTTGTATAAGCGTAGCCGATTTTTTGCCGAAAACCAAAAGGCGCATAAATGGGAAAAATGCCGTGAACTTTTTGAGCTTAGCGGAAAGACCGTAAGTATTGTGGGTTGCGGTAGCGTAGGCAGTGAATGCGCCAAAAGATTTAAAGGCTTTGATGCTTCTGTTTTTGCAGTAGATATCAAAAAGCCTGAGAGTCCTTATTTTGATAAATTCTTCCCCCTTGAAAAAATCAAAGAGGCTTTAGACGCTTCGGATATAATCATCCTCACTCTGCCTCTTACCGATAAAACAAAAAATATGTTTTCAGAAGATCTTTTCTCTTGTTTTAAAAAGAATTGTGTTCTTATTAACATCGCAAGAGGCGCCATCGTAAATGAAAAGGCGCTTATCAATGCTCTTCAAAACGGCACTCTTTACGGTGCAGTTTTAGATGTTTTTGAAAACGAGCCACTTAGCGATGACAGTCCCCTTTGGAATATGCAAAATGTTATCCTTACCCCTCACAACAGCTTTGTTGGCGAGGGCAACAAAGAAAGGCTTTATAAACTGATAGTAAATAATTTATCTCAAGCAAATTAGTTTTGTTTCTCAGAAAGGTATCGAAATGAATAAAAAGATAGCCATTGTGACTACCCTGTGGTCCTCAATAAACAACTGGATAAAACCTTTTTTAAACGAATATCACGAGAATGGAATCGATGTTACCATAATCTGTAATATGTCAGAGGATTATGAGAAATCCCTTAAAGAAGAATTCCCTTTTGTAAATACCAAATCCATCGACTTTCCAAGAGGTATGAGTGTGTTAGGCTCCTTAAAAGCCATATCCGCTCTTTATAAATTCTTGAAAAAGGAAAAGTTCGATTTGGTTCAGTACTCCACCCCCAATGCCAGTCTTTATGCATCTATAGCTTCTAAGCTTGCAGGGGTTAAGGTGCGACTATATTGTCAATGGGGTATGGTATATGTGGCTAGGAAGGGTATTAAAAGAATATTCTTTAAGACCATTGAAAAAACCATCTGTCACTGCTCTACCGTAGTTCAGCCTGATAGCCCCGATAACCTTGAATTCTGCCGTAAGGAAGGATTATATACCGAGGCTAAGAGCTGTGTTATCTGGAACGGAAGCGCCAAGGGCATTGATTTATCCCGATACGATATTTCCAAAAAGACAGCTTACGCCAATGAAATCAAGGATAAATACGGTATCACCGATGAACCCGTTTTAGGCTTCGTGGGAAGACTTGGAAGAGAAAAAGGCTGTAACGAGCTTTTTGAAGCCTTCAAGCTTTTGAAAAATGATTTTCCAACACTAAAGCTTTTATTTGTTGGTCCCATTGAAAAAGAACAATCTATTGAGCCTCAGCTTTTAAAATATTTTTATGAGTGTGATGATATTATAAAGACTGACCGAGTGCCCGACGTGGAAAAATATATGTCTGCTATGGACGTTTTCGCACTTCCAACCTACCGCGAGGGCTTTGGTATGAGTGTTGTAGAAGCCTCTGCAATGGGCATTCCCGTAGTAGTAACAAGATATCCAGGCCCCTCAGCCGCAATGCGTGAAAACGAAACGGGACTTTGCGTTGACATAAAGGATACCCAGTCCCTTTACGAAGCTGTTAAAAAACTTCTTGATGATAAACTGTTGGCAGAAAAAATGGGTGAAAACGGCATTAAATTTGCTAAGGAATGCTTTGATCAGGAAATCTTTAAAGAAAAATATATAGCCAACCGACTCAAGCTTTTAAATTAACCTATTTATCGGAGGAAGTTATGAAATTAGTTTTTTACCATAGATCCGAGCGAGTTTATAAGGATAATAAGGGCAATCTCTATACCAGCGGCAACTTTACCCCTGAGGTATGGGAAAGGTATCTTTCCATTGCAGATGAGCTTAGTGTTGTTATGACCGATAGCGGAAAAATTATTTCCGAGGAGGAGGGCATAAAGACTAAGCAAAAGGTGGATACCAAAAAAATCAATATGATTCTTTTGCCTGAAAAGTATAGTTCTGTTAAAAGCTTTTTCTCCCCCGATAGAGCCTCAATAGAGCGCAAAGCCGTTGATGACTGCGATTTTGCCATAATCCGCTCTGCCAGCTCTCCCCTTATTGATTACTGCCGTAAAAAAGGAATTCCTTATGCAGTTGAGGTTGTAGGCTGTTTATGGGATGCATATTGGAATCATAGCCTTAAGGGAAAGATTATGGCTCCTTATCAGTTTTTATCTGCTAAGCGTAGGGTTAAAAAAGCTCCCTATGTACTTTATGTAACTAATGAGTTTCTCCAAAGAAGATACCCAACAAACGGGAAAACCACCAACTGCTCAAACGTTTCTTTAGGCGCGTTTGATGATAACGTTTTAGAAGAAAGACTTAGAAAAATCGAAAATCATACAGGAACAATGGTTTTGGGCACCGCCGCTGCAGGTATTGATATCCGTTTTAAAGGTCAGCAGTTTGTTATAAGAGCATTGTCACAGCTTAAGAAGAAGGGCATCACCAATTTCAGATATGATATTGTGGGCGCAGGTGACCCATCATATCTTTTAGGTGAGGCACAAAAGCACGGGGTTTCCGACCAAGTAAATATCGTAGGTCAGTTAACCCACGATGGACTAATGGACTGGCTTAAGGGTATAGATTTATATATTCAGCCAAGTCTTCAGGAAGGGCTTCCCCGTTCTGTAATCGAGGCTATGAGCGTAGGTCTTCCCTGCGCAGGCTCCTCCGTTGCAGGTATACCCGAGCTTTTAGATGGCTCTATGCTTTTTAAGGGCAAGGATGTTAAAGGCATAGCCAATATCCTCGAAAATATATCTAAAGAGCAGATGCTTACTCTCTCCAAAGAAAACTTTGAAAAAGCAAAAACCTATGATGTTAACATCATCAGTAAGCGTAGATTGGAATTTTATAAGGATTTCCGAAAATATGCAGAAAACAAAAAAGGATGCAATTAAATGAATATTTTTTTATTTGCTGTTTATTTGATTTTTATACTTTATCATCTGTATATGTCACTTACAGGCAAAACAAAATGGCTTGGCACTTTTTTTACGATTTTATTTTTGCTGTTTCTCATTAACGGGTGTGATTATAAACAAATATATGATTTAAGCAACTACAGCGCGCAATATACTCAATATGACCCCCTTAAAAATGATAACTTTGCTTTATATTATCTTTTCTTTTACGCCGTTAAGATTGGTCAAAATATTGGCGTTTCTTTCGAAACCTGGTGGTCGGTTATGAACTGCCTTGCCTTTGGTGTGGTGTTGTTTGCCCTTTATAAGCACAAATATAATCCCCACCTCTTTATGCTTTTCTTTATGGCATATTATGCAATCCATTATTACACGGGAATGAAAGCCTTCTATGGATTTTGTATCTATCTTTTGGCTTCGGGTTATCTTCTGCGGGGCGGACTTCCTAATAAAATCAAATATGCGGTTTTAACGGCTGTTGCAGGCGGATTCCATGTAATGTATTACGTATATCTTATTTTCCTATCAATTAGCACGGGTAAGGCTGATGCCGAGCCTTCTGCATTATCGCTTAAAAGAAAGAACCGACTTCTCAGCATAGCTATAGCCTTATCATTGGTATTTAGCGTTATCTTAAAGATAAGCGGCTCTGCCAACAGCTTTTTTGCAAGGTTATTTTCCTTTTTTGAAATGGAATCGGAAAAAATTGAAACCTACTTAGAGCTTAGTACCAATTGGGGCTTTTTAATTCCCGTATGTATTCAGCTTTTATGCCTTTTGTTCGCATATAATTACAGAATAGTAACCTCCGCCTATGAAAGCGATTTAAGACGTAGAGGGCTTATCCTTTATTATCTTAACTTTATGCAGATAATTTTCTATCCTTTCTTTATGCTTTCTACTACCTTCATGCGATTTATTACCTATTTTGTTCCTGTTTCCTTCTGTGTTACAGGGGCGGGCTTTGGTAAGCTTAGCTTTGCTGATAGAAAAAGGGTTCTGTTTTTCGGCGCAATAGTTATCTTAGGTTATTATTTCAGAAGCTTTGTTTTAGGAAGTATGTGGGAGGTTTCAATTATCCCCCTATTTACAAATAGATTTATCTGAGGTGCCAAATGAAAAATATTAAACACTATATTGCATGGGCTCTCAACCGCCCTATTATCCGTTCCCTTCCCTTTGCAGATAAATGGTATTTGAGCATCCGTTATTTTGAGCATTTCGGCAAAAATCCCGATTTTAAAAACCCCGCCACCTTTAACGAAAAGCTTCAGTGGCTTAAGGTTAACTACCGCAAGGATGAATTTACCAAAATGGTGGATAAATATGCGGTAAGAGAATATATTGCCGAAAAAATAGGCAAGGAATATCTTATCGATTTGGTGGGCGGACCTTGGGAAAACCCTGAGGATATAGATTTTGACTCGTTACCTGACCAATTCGTGCTTAAATGCACCCACGATAGCGGAAGCGTTTTTATCTGCAAGGATAAAAAAGATTTTGATATTGCCGAAGTAAAAAAGAAACTCTCAAAGGCTTTAAAATTCAATATGTATTGGTATGGCAGAGAGTGGCCCTATAAAAATGTTAAGCCACGAATTATCGCCGAAAAATATATGGTAGATGAATCGGGCACCGAGCTTAAGGATTATAAGCTTTATTGTTTCAATGGACATGTTGAGATGATACAAGTTATTTGGGGCAGAAATAGTAATCCTAAACAAAATATGTACTCAACCCAGTGGGAACTTATCCCACTTAACAGAAAGAAATTTGCTTCTGATCCAAATGCGGATATCAAAAAGCCCGTTAAACTTGAGGAAATGATAACGCTTGCAAAAAAGCTTTCTAAGGATATCCCATTCTTAAGAACAGATTTCTACTCAATAAACGATAAAATTTATTTCGGCGAATTAACCTTCTTCCCCGCTAGCGGCTTTGTACCCTTTGAGCCTGAATTCTGGGATAAAAAATTAGGCGATATGATAAATTTACCTGGTAAAGAGTGATTTAAAGAATGAAAAACAAGAGAAGTGTTTATTTTAAGCGAAACACTGTAATGTCCTTAACCTTTGAAGCCCTCACCATTATCTGCGGCTTTATACTACCCAGATTTATTTTAGGGGCTTTCGGCTCGGAGACTAACGGACTTGTATCCTCCATAACCCATTTCTTAGGCTTTATATCCCTTTGTGAGCTTGGAATGGGCGCGGTAGTGCCCGCAAGTCTTTACCGTCCCTTAGCCGAAAAGAATATGGATATAGTAAGCGCTGTTGTAGCTTCTGCCCAAAAGTTTTATAGGATTATTGCCGCAATTCTCTTAGGCTATATTATGGTTTTGGTAGGAGCTTATCCTCTTGCCGTTAAGGATTCCTTTGATTTTATTTTTTCGGCTTCTCTTATACTTATTATTTCCATAAGCACCTTTGCTCAGTATTATTTTGGTATTACCTATACCCTGCTTTTAAAGTCAGACCAAAAGCAGTATATTTCTTTTATAATAAATTCTGCTACCCTTGTTTTAAATACCGTAATTTCTATCATTCTTATTAAATGCGGTTTTTCTATTCATATAGTTAAGCTTGCCTCTTCCATTATATTTATTGCAAGACCTCTGTGTTTAAATCTATATGTTAAAAAGCATTACAAGTTAAATCTTAAAGTAAAATATGAGGGTGAGCCTATAAAGCAAAAGTGGAATGGTATTGCTCAGCATTTTGCCTCCACCATTCAGGAAAAAGCCGATACCGTTATTTTAACCCTTCTTTCCTCACTCACATCTGTCAGTGTTTACGGCGTTTACTTTATGGTAGTAAACGGCATTAAGGGACTTATCTATTCTCTTACTGCGGGTGTTTCTGCAATGCTTGGCAATATGCTTGCAAAGGAAGAAACCGAACAGCTTAATAAAACCTTTGCAAAATTTGAGTGGCTTATGCACACCCTTTCCACATATCTTTTCACCGTTACGGGTATATTGGCGGTACCCTTTGTTAAGGTTTATACCCTAGGTCTTAAAGATGCCAATGAATATATAGTTCCCGCCTTTTCTGCAGTGCTTTGTATGGCTCTTGCGGCAAGATGCTTGCAAATGCCATATAACACTATGGTGCATGTGGCAGGTCACTTTAAGCAAACTCAGAAAAGCGCTATGATAGAGCCCATTTTAAATATTATCGTTTCAGTGGCTTTAGTTTATAAGTTCGGCCTTATAGGCGTAGCCGTTGGCACCCTTGTTTCTATGGGATACAGAGTTATATACCTTTCTGTGTACCTTATGAAAAATATTCTTTTCACTAAGCCATTTGTATTCATAAAGCAGATTTGTGTTGATGCGCTTTCTGTTTTAGTTATGGTAGCGGCGGTTTGTTGGTTAAAGCTAAGTTCTTTGAGCTTTGCAGGCTGGATACTTTTAGCCTTACCCGTAGCTTTTATATGCCTTGCAGTATGTCTTTTAATAAATCTTATTTTCTATAAAGAACAGCTTTTCTCAAACATAAGACCTATACTTAACAAGCTAAGGAGGAAAAAATGAGTTATAACAAAAACTTTCTTTTTCTTGTAAGCGAATATATGTCTAAATATACCATGCGGGATATCTCAGGTAAAGAAAACGTAAAAATAATTTATAAGCGCGCTTTATCGAAAAACCCCATTTTAAATGCTTTCTTTTGCTTTTATCTCTCTTCGGGAGCAAATAAAAAGATTTCTCTTCCCTTTAAATCCATTATTTACAAACAAATTTTCAAACTTAAATTTAAAGAGAATAAGCCTCTATGTATCACATTATCTTCCCCTTGGTACGATAAGCAGTTGATAAAATATTTCAGAAAACATTATCCTGATTGCAAGCTGATTATTCGCTTCGGAGATACGGTGAAAACCGCTCTTAGAAACAACCCTCATTTATCGCTGGATATTATAAAAAATGATTTTGATAGTGCTATTGCCTATAATCCTGTTGATGCTTCCGATTATAATATTTTATTTCATCCCGTCGGTTATTCGGCAATACCCAAAGAAGAACTTGCTACACTACCCAAAAGCGATGTTGCATTTATAGGCGCCGCTAAGGATAGACTGCCCTTAATAAGAAAGCTTTACCACCGTTTTACGAATGCAGGTCTTAAGTGCGATTTTTATGTTACCGAAGTGCCAAAAGAAGACAGACTTAATGACGGTATAGTTTACGGGGATAAAAATCTTACCTTCCCCGAGTACATTGCAAGAGAGGCAGCAAGTGACTGCTTACTCGAAATTCTGCAAAAAGGCTCTACGGGCAGAACCTATCGTATGATGGAAGCTATAATTTATAATAAAAAGCTTATAACAAATTGTCCCGAAATTAAGGATACCCCTTATTACAATAAGGATTATGTTCTTTACTTTGAAGATGAAGGTCAAATTACTGCCGACTTTGTAAACAAAGATATTGGCGTTGTTGATTATAATTATCAAAACGACTTTTCCCCTGTAAAATATCTTGAATTTTTGAGTGAAATTTAAATTGGAGGTTTACCGTTATGAATAAACTGAGAAGACTTTTCGGCAGAGTTATAAGCATTCTCGGCAACAGAGGATTCTTTCACAATATGGATGACGGGAAGTATTTGAAGCTTATTTATCCCTACTTTATCGGCACCGAATTAAATCTCAATAATCCCATAACCTTTAACGAAAAACTGCAATGGCTTAAAATTCACAACCGCAAGGAAGAATTTACGAAAATGGCTGACAAATATGCAGTCAGAGAATATATAGCAGAAAAAATTGGTGAGGAATATTTAATTCCCTTGGTGGCAGGTCCCTTTGAGAATGCAGACCAAATCGATTTTGATTCGCTACCCAATCAGTTTGTACTTAAATGCAACCACGATAGCGGAAGCGTTATTGTTTGCAAAGATAAGAATAGTCTTGATATTAACTCGACTTGTAAAAGTCTCAACAGACACCTTAAGAATAACCTTTATTACGGCGGCAGAGAATGGCCGTACAAAAACATAAAGCCGCTTATAATCGCCGAAAAATATATGGTTGATGAAAATTCCGACCCCTCATTTATAGGTCTTACCGATTATAAGTTTTATTGCTTTAACGGGGAACCTAAATTCGTATATGTATCTAAAGGTTTGGGCGGAGACCATAGGTTTGCCGAAATAAGCTTTTATGATTTAAACTGGAAGCCAACCGGATTTATAAGAAACGATTTTAAACCCATAAGCACCCAACCCCCCAAGCCTGAAAATTTTGATAAAATGATAGAGCTTGCAAGTATACTTTCAAAGGATATCCCATTTTTACGTGTGGACCTTTATGAGATAAATAAGAAAATTTATTTTTCCGAGCTTACCTTCTATCCATCTGACGGTTTTGTTGATTTTGAACCTAAGGAATGGAACGAAAAAATAGGTAATCTTATAGATTTAGGCTTAGTTAAAGAAGATTAGCAGTTTAAAGGGTGAGTAAATGAAATCAAGAATAGGTTTTATTGATATTGCAAAATGCATCGCAATTTTAATGATAGTTGATGTTCATCAGCAAAGCGGAGCGCTTTTCCCTTTAGGCGAAACCTTTCACGTTGCAGCGTTTTTCGTAATATCGGGAATAATAAGCGGATTTAAAGATGATTTTGCTAAAGAAGACTTTAGCATCTTTACAAAAAAAAGATTTAAAGGACTTATTTATCCATATATAACCTTAAATATCGCTTATATTCTCTTCAGTTTAGCGCTTTCCCTCTTGTTTACTCATAAATCTATATTACCCAACATACTTAAATTTGTATCCATTCAGGGTAACGGCACCTTATGGTTTTTGCCCGTGCTGTTTATAGGGGAAATTATATTCTTTATTCTTTACAAGCACTTAAAAAGCAAGGGTAACATAGTCTGTGTTTTACTCCTATTGCTTGGTGTTTTCGGCGGCGCAGGTCTTGAAAAATTAAACCTTATAGGAAGAGGGATTTACGGAGTAGGAAGCCTTAAAGGAATATTTATTACAGGTCCTATAACAATTTTGCTTTCTTCCCTTATAGCATCAGGCTTTATAGCCTTAGGCTTTGTTTCGTCAAAGCTTATAAAAAGCCTTTCGGTACGAAACGTAAAAAATATTGTTGTTTTAAGTATTGTTTTCGTTATATCCTTTATTGTGGATAGACTTTTTATAAGCCTCTATACCGCCGATATTCATAAGATGGCTATAGGCAATCCCTTTGTTTATATTATCTGTACCCTTGCAGGCTGTGCCCTTTGTTTAAGCCTTGCTTTATTGCTCGATTTTATTCCTAAGGCATCCGGTGTTTTAGGCTTTTACGGTAAAAACTCTATAATTATTATGACAACTCATCTTGAGTATTACATAAACTACGCGGTTTTTATAATACTTTCGAGATTTAATATTTTAAACCTTGAGCCAGATGGAATTTTGTTTGATATTACTTCCCTTGTTCTCATTATGGCAGTAGAAACTGTGATTATTTTTATTGTTAGTAAAACACCAATTCGCTTCTTATATAAACTTCCCGTTAAAAAGGAGATTTAAAATAATTAAAAGCAACGAATTTAAAGATAGAAGGACGGTATAATTTATGTTTTTTTCTCTCATTCTCCCCGTTTATAACATTGATAAGGAAGAATTAAAGACTTGTATAGACTCAGTTATAAACCAAACCTTTAAGGATTTTGAGGTTATATTGGTCGATGACGGCTCTAAAGAGGAAACCGCAAAGCTTTGTGACCAAATCGCATCTCAGTATAACTTTATGTCGGTCATTCATCAGGAAAACAGCGGTGCTTCAAGAGCAAGGAATACGGGTGTTACCGCCGCTAAGGGCGAATATCTTGTGTTTATAGATTCTGACGATTTTGTTGAAACAGATTTGCTTGATACCCTTTATAATTCCTTAAAGGGAAAAGACTGCGATATTATATGCTTCGGTTACAGTGTTTTAAAGGAGGGTAAATATACCAGAT
This sequence comes from Acutalibacteraceae bacterium, assembly GCA_045605605.1. Classification (GTDB taxonomy): domain Bacteria; phylum Bacillota; class Clostridia; order Oscillospirales; family Acutalibacteraceae; genus UBA737. The sequence continues at coordinate 17,935 of JAZUQH010000049.1, forward strand.
ACCTTCTAAAAAATAAGTCCCTTTCCTTTGCAAATTATGATGATATTAAAAGGGATGTTATCTGCGCCGTTTACCTTGCGGAAAACAAATTTAAAAACATCCCCTTAAACACACCCTGGGGAAAAGCCTTTAAACGAAGCTTTGTAATAGATAACAACCTCACCTTTGACGAAACGCTTAGAAGAGCCCAAGATGTTATTTATAATCTTTATGCCTTTGATAAGGCAAGTAAAATTGATTATATAGACAAGGCTTTGTATAACTACCGAACGGATAATGAATCCCTATCCCGAAGCTATAATAAGGAAACGGCAAAGCGTATGACCTTAACTGCCAATGCCGCTCTTAAATTCGCAGAGCTTCACAAGGATACCCCTATATATACCGAAGCTGCTATGAGCTTTTGCAGAAGATGTTTTAGAATTATAGTTAATCTTGACTTCTTAAATAAAGCAAATACCGAAGACTTTAAGGTTAAAAAAGAGCGTTTTAAAGAAGCGCTTAAAATCGAACCCTTTGCCACCGCCTTTAGTGGCGATTATTTAAAAAACAGTCGCTTTAGCGGGGATTTGGAAATGAAGCTTATTGCAAGCGGAAGCTTAGGCGCTCTTAGATTGTATCGTTTTGCGCGAAAGATTTTAAGAAATCTAAGAAATGCCATAAAAAGTTAGCCAAAGGAGAACAAAATGAAAGCTGCTTTGAAATTCGAAGAAATTTACGGATATGCGCCCACAGATATAGCCTTTTGTCCCTACCGTATATGTCCCTTAGGCGCTCATTCCGACCATCAGCTTGGTAAAATCACAGGATTTGCCATTGATAAGGGTATAAATATTGCCTTTGGTCCTAAGCAGAACGGAATTATAGAGCTTAAATCTCTTCAGTTCGATAAAAGGGCTCAGTTCCATATAAATTCCGTGCCAAAAGAAAAACAAAACGACTGGGCAGATTATTTAAGAGGCGCCACCATTTCTCTTTCAAGAAAGTACCCCCTTAGCGTTGGCCTTTGCGGTGTTATTGAGGGACAGCTTCCCATAGGCGGACTTTCCTCTTCCGCGGCAGTTATTATTGCGTTTCTTTCTGCGCTCTGCAGAGTTAACAACATAAAACCTTCCCCCGAAGAAATTATAAAATTTGCCCTTAGAGCAGAGAACGAATATGTTGGTGTTTCCTGCGGAAAGCTTGACCAATCCTGTGAGGTTTACTGCAAAAAGGACCATCTTCTTTATATGGATATGCAGGATGACAGCTTTGAGCTTATTCCTCAAAGCCCTTCTATGAAGCCTTATAAAATTGCTATTTTCTTTTCAGGTATAGAACGCACCTTGGCAGGCTCTGCCTTTAATATGAGGGTGGATGAATGCCGCTCTGCCGCCTATGCTCTTAAGGCTTATGCGGGTATAGAATACGGAAAATTCGGGGAAACCCATCTTCGAGATGTGCCCTATGAGGTTTATCTTAAATATAAAGATAGACTTCCTGAAAATTGGGCTAAAAGGGCTGAGCATTGGTACACCGAATATAACCGTGTTTTAAAGGGTGCCGAGGCATTTAAAAAGGGTGATATAGAAGAATTTGGCCGCCTATCCTTTGAGAGTGGATATTCTTCCATTTATAACTGGGAAACAGGCTCCCCCGAGCTTAAAAAGCTTTATGAAATTATGTGCGAAACCAAGGGTATATATGGCGGACGCTTTAGCGGCGCAGGCTTTAAGGGCTGCTGTATGGCGCTTATAGACCCTGATTTCACAGATAGTATTATAGAAAATGTAAGCCGTAAATATTTAGCTGCCTTCCCAAATTTAGAGGGCAAGTATTCGGCTCATATATGCGAAAGCGCCAACGGAGTGATTATATGAAGTGCTTGATTTTAGCGGCAGGCTATGCCACAAGGCTTTACCCCTTAACCGAAAATTTCCCGAAGCCTTTACTTAAGGTTAAGGATAAAACTATCCTTGATTGGATGGTGGATGATATAGATACCCTTGGCGAAATTGATGAGTTTGTGGTTATATCCAACCATAAATTTGCCCATCATTTTGAAGACTGGGCTAAAGATAAAAAGCAGAAAATCACCGTTGTTGACGATGGAACAAGCTCAAATGAAACCCGTCTTGGCGCCGTTATGGATATTGAATTTGCCCTTAGAAAGCTAAATATTAAGGATGATATTTTAGTAATTGCAGGGGATAATCTCCTTGATTTCAGCCTTACTGAGTTTATAAAATATGCAAAAATTAAAAACGCCTCTTGCGTTATGAGATATTTTGAGCCTGACTACCAAAAGCTTCTTAAATGCGGTGTTGTTACCATCGATGAGGATGATAAAATACTGAGTATGACCGAAAAATCACCTGAACCTGCAAGTAATTGGTGTTGTCCCCCTTTTTATTTCTATACTGCCGAGGACACTATGCTTTTAGATAAAGGTATTGCCTCAGGATGTGGTATTGATGCCCCCGGTAGCTTTGCCGCCTGGCTTTCTACCAAGGTTCCAGTTTACGCTATGGAAATGCCTGGCAAAAGATACGATATAGGAAACATCGAAAGCTACGAAAAAGTGCAAAAGGAGTATAAGGGTATATGCTAATCCCAAATGTTGATTTAAAAAATAAAACCGTGCTTATAACAGGTGCTGCAGGTTTTATAGGCTCTAATTTGTGCAAGGAGCTTTTTAAAACAGTAGAGGGTATTAAAATCGTAGGCCTTGATAACCTTAATGACTATTACGATGTTTCTATTAAAGAGTACCGCCTTAAAGAGATTGAAAATCTTAACGGTAATAAAAACTGGATATTTATAAAAGGAAATATTGCCGATAAGCCCCTTATCGATTCCCTTTTTAAAGAATATAAATTTAACGTGGTTGTGAATCTTGCGGCTCAGGCGGGTGTCCGATATTCGATAACAAACCCCGATGTTTATATTGAAAGCAACATTATAGGCTTTTATAATATTTTAGAGGCTTGCCGTCATAACCCCGTTGAGCATTTAGTTTACGCCTCATCCTCAAGTGTTTACGGCACTAATAAAAAGATACCCTATTCTACCGAGGATAAGGTGGATAATCCCGTATCCCTTTATGCCGCAACAAAGAAGAGCAACGAGCTTTTAGCTCACGCCTATTCAAAGCTTTATAATATTGCTTCTACGGGACTGAGATTCTTTACGGTTTACGGTCCTGCAGGAAGACCTGATATGGCATATTTCGGTTTCACCAATAAGCTTATAAAGGGTGAAACTATAGAGATATTTAACTTTGGCAACTGTAAGAGAGATTTCACCTTTGTTGATGATATAGTTGAAGGGGTTAAAAGGGTTATGACCTGCGCTCCCCTAAAAGAACAGGGCGAGGATGGGCTTCCCATACCGCCTTACAGAGTCTATAACATAGGTAACAACAGCCCCGAAAATCTTCTTGATTTTGTGGATATTTTAAGCGAAGAGCTTGTGAGTGCCGGAGTTTTACCCGAAGATTTCGATTTCGAAAAACATAAAAAGTTAGTGCCTATGCAGGCTGGCGACGTACCCATAACCTATGCGGATACCTCGAAATTGGAAGAGGATTTTGGCTTTAAGCCCTCAACATCTTTACGTGAGGGACTAAGAAAATTCGCCCGTTGGTATAAGGAATTTTACAAAGTATAAGGGGTTGAAATTATGAAAATTGCAGTAGCAGGAACAGGCTATGTAGGACTATCTATTGCAGTGCTTCTCTCTCAGTTTAATGAAGTAATTGCCGTAGATGTTGTACCCGAAAAGGTAGAGCTCATAAACAACCGAAAATCTCCTATAAGGGATGAATACATAGAAAAGTATCTGGCAGAAAAGAAACTTAACTTATTTGCAACACTTGATGCTAAGCTTGCCTATAAGGATGCTGATTTCGTAGTTGTTGCAACACCTACTAATTATGACAGTCAGAAAAACTATTTCGATACAAGCGCCGTTGAATCGGTTATAAATCAGGTAATTGACTTAAATCCCAAAGCAATTATTGTAATTAAATCCACAATACCCGTAGGCTATACCGAAAGTATACGTAAAAAGACCGGCAGCGATAATATAATTTTTTGTCCTGAATTTTTGAGGGAAAGTCAGGCGTTATACGATAACCTTTACCCCTCAAGAATTATTTTAGGTACTGATATAAATGATATTCGCCTTAAATCCGCCGCTGAAACCTTTGCAAAACTACTTAATGAGGGAGCCATAAAGGATAACATTGAAACCTTATATATGGGCTTTACTGAGGCAGAGGCTGTAAAACTTTTTGCCAACACTTATTTAGCACTCAGGGTATCTTACTTTAATGAGCTTGATACCTATGCCGAAACAAAAGGACTTGATACAAAATCGATTATTGACGGTGTTTGCGCAGATACACGCATAGGAAAGCACTATAATAATCCCTCCTTTGGATACGGAGGATACTGCTTACCTAAGGATACAAAACAGCTGCTTGCAAACTTTTCAGATGTGCCGCAGAATATGATAAGCGCAATAGTAGAATCCAATCGCACCCGCAAAGATTTTATAGCAGATACTGTTCTTAAAATGGCACATTACTACAGCGACAACAGTATGTATGACGCCGCTAAAGAGCGTCAGGTTACCATAGGCGTTTACAGACTTACAATGAAGTCAAATTCCGACAATTTCCGCCAAAGCTCCATTCAGGGAGTTATGAAGAGGATAAAATCAAAGGGCGCTACCGTTGTGGTTTATGAACCCACCCTTAAAGACGGTGAAACCTTCTTTGGAAGCCTTATAGTAAACGACCTTAATAAATTCAAAGAAATTTGCGACGCTATTATCGCAAACAGATATGATGAATGCCTTGATGATGTGAAGGAAAAAGTATATACAAGAGATATTTTCAGAAGAGATTAGTTATTCTTGAAAGGAGGATTTAAGATGCAGGAGAAAAACACAAAAATTTTGTTTCCACTTCTCAAAAGCGCGCTTTTGGATACTCAACTTAATGAAGATGAAAAAGCTCGCATAGCATCTTGTGACCTTTTCCTCCTTTATAATATTTCTAAAAAGCACGACCTTGCCCATATTATCGGCGAGGCTCTTCACAAAAACGGACTTTTAAAGGATGATGAATATTCAAAGAAGTTCCAAAACGAGCAGTTTAACGCAATTTTTCGCTGTGAGCAGATAAACTATCTGCTTAGTAAAGTCTGTAATGCTCTTGAAGAAATCAAGGTCCCCTATATTCTGCTTAAGGGCGCGGTTTTGAGAAATTATTATCCTAAGCTTTGGATGCGCACAAGTGGAGATGTTGATATTCTCATAGAAAAGGAAAATCTTTCAAAATCCGTAAAGCATCTTACCGAAAACGAGGGCTTTGTAAAAAAAGCGCAATGCAACCACGACGTAACCCTTGCGGGTAAAAACACTTTAGAGCTTGAGCTTCACTTTGACATTGTTAAAGGTAGCAGAAGTTTGGATTGCCGTGAGATTTTAGCAGGATTCTTTGAGGCCTCAAAGGCTTCAACAGATTTTAAATTAAGGCGAGAAAGCACAGACGAGATGTTCTATTTTTATCATATCGCCCATATGGCACAGCATTTTGAGGTAGGCGGATGCGGTATAAGACCGTTTATCGATTTATGGATATTAAACCATAAAATCCCATATAATAAAGAAAAGCGGGATGCTCTTCTTAAAGAAGGTAGGCTATACGGATTTGCAAAATGCTGTGAAGCCTTAAGTGAGGTTTGGTTTTCAGAAAAAGAGCATACCGAAATGACCAAAAAAATTGAAAACTTCATACTCTCAGGCGGAGTTTACGGCAGCACCGAAAACAGCGTTCTTGTAAGACACGCCAAAACAGGTGGGAAAATAAGATTCTTAATTTCAAGAATCATCCCCTCCTTTAAAGCCCTTAAGAAGATTTATCCTGAGCTTGAAAAACGCCCACTGCTTACACCTTTTTACCATATAAAAAGGTGGATTCGTATATGTATTGAGGGAAGCGGCAAAAAGGCAGTAAGAGAATTTAAAATAAATAACGAGATTTCAAGTGATTTAAAAGAAGAAATGCAAAAATTTATGGATGAAATAGGGTTGTCTTAGAGGCAATCCTATTATTTTTACAGGACTTGAATTATTAACAATTTAGTGTTATTATTAGTTTAGCTTATATAGGGAGATTATGGAAAATGAAGGTAAGCTTTAACACACCTGACTTAAAGAAAATATTTATTAAAAATCTTAATATGCTTTTCTTCCCCCTTTCTGTTTTTTACGGGGAATTTTTGCTTTTCGCCTTTAATACGAATAATAATCTTTTTTCCGTTTCACTTCTCAGAATATTTTTATTTTCTTGCGTATTAGGATTGTTTTTGCATCTGATTTTAGATGCTATATCAAATAAAAAGCTGAGCCGAGGTCTTGCTATTACAGCTATGAGCTTCGGTACAGTTTATACCTGCATAGAATATTGCTGCAAGGATTTCTTTAAATCCTATTTTTCCTTTACCTATATGAAACAAATGGTGGGGGGAGTTGTAGGCGAGTTTTTCAGCAACGTAATATCCTGCATAATTTCAGGTCTTCCATTTATATTACTTGCCTTTCTGCCTCTCGTTCTGTTTATTATATTTCGCAAAAATATTCTCCCCCAAGAAAGCAACCCAAAAAGCTTTAAAATCGGCGCCGTTATAATTCTTGTGTTTTTTCAAATATCGGGTAGCCTTCTTTCTGTGCTTGGAAGCGATAAGGATTTTTATACCTATAATTTTTCTGCCGATGCATCTATTCCAAAATTTGGCGCATTTACCTCGCTTCGACTTGAAACTACCTATGCTTTATTTGGTCTGCCTGACTCACCAAAGATAGATATAGATGAAATAGTAAACGAAAAGGAAGAAAAGGAAGAGGTTGACAGCGAAAGCATAGAATACGGATATAATACCCTTGATATAGATTTTACGGCTTTAGAGGCGGAGGAAAACAACGGAACACTCAAATCAATGCATAATTACTTTGGAAGCCTTACCCCTACAAAGCAGAATGACTACACGGGTTATTTTAAGGATAAAAATTTAATTCTTATAACTGCTGAGGCGTTTTCTCCCTATGCTGTAAACGAGCAGTTAACCCCCACCCTTTACAAGCTATCCCACGAAGGCTTTGTATTTAACAACTTCTATCAGCCTAACTGGACTCAGTCCACAACGGGCGGAGAATTCGCAGTTATGACGGGGCTTGTTCCCACCTGGGTAAATCAGCAAACCGCATTTGTGGCAAGTGCCAACAACAATATGAATATCTCCTTAGCCCACAATATGAAGAAGCTGGGCTACACCGCCAAAGCCTACCATAATAACACCTATTCTTATTATGACAGGGATAAAACTCATCCGAACCTCCAATATGAATATTACGGCATTGGTAACGGGCTTAGCCTTTCCTCAACTAATTGGCCCGCCTCAGACCTTGAGATGATAAATGCTACTGCTGATGAATATATAAACGCCTATGTTAAGGATGGTCAGAAGTTCCATACCTATTATATGACGGTAAGCGGTCACGCCGGCTACACCTTTAGCGGAAACGCTATGTCAAGAAGGCACCGTGAGGTTATAGAAGCACACTATCCCGATGCCCCCGAACAAATCAAAGCCTACCTTGCCTGTAATTTGGACCTTGAATATGCTCTTACCGCTCTGTTGCAGAAGCTATGTGATGCAGGCATTGAGGATGAAACGGTAATCGCCCTTTCTGCAGACCATTATCCTTACGGACTTGTGGAAACCGATAGAGATTATTATGCCGAGCTTTCGGGTGTTAACGATAAAGAGGGAGATACCTCAAGATACAAAAACACCCTTATTATGTGGTGCGGAAGTATGGATGAGCCTATAATTATAGATACCCCCTGCTCCTCAATAGATATTGTTCCAACCCTTAACAATCTCTTTGCTATTCCCTATGATTCGAGGCTCTATTCAGGTAGAGATATTTTTGCTACAAACTTTGAAGCAAATAAGGTTTCAACCTCTATGCCCTTGGTGGTATTTGCCGATTATAGCTGGATAACCGCCGCAGGCAGATACGAAGCCTCAACCAAAACCTTTTACCCTAATGAAAATATTACGGTGGATGAAAATTATGTAGATGCCGTCAATAAGCTTACAAGAGCTGAATTCATATACGCAAAATATATAGTCCAATATAATTATTACGATAAGGTCTTGAAAAAATAAAAACCAAAAACCACCGATTAAATTTAATTCGGTGGTTTTTTAATGCGAAAATTTGCTCACAAAAAGCATAAAAATAAATCGTGTATATTGACACGGAAAATATTATTAGCTATACTAAAGAAAAGCTTGGAGAGGGTGTGTATTATGGATTTCCGTTTTGATATGAGTATTCCAAACAAAAGTTATAACCAACCCGTTTGGACTGCCGACAATTCTGATTGGAAAAAAGTATGTAAAGCTATTGCCCAAGATGAAAGCCGTCCTTGGATTGACAGAAAAAGTGAGATGATGGTTAATATTCTCAAAAACGCTCCTATTTCTGTTAATACAGATGATATTTTCCCATATTTAATAAAAACCGATAACTTTATGGGGGACCTAAGGACACAAAGACATCAGACAGCTATGGCCAAATTGCGCGCAGAATGGAAATTCGATTTTAACCACACCGAATTCTCCATTTATCCTGATTTTTCCCACAGCTCTCCAGATTGGGATTTTATTGTAAAGAATGGCCTTGTGGGTATTAGACAAATTTTGAGCGAAAAAGAAAAAACGACGGAAAATGCAAAGTTTTATCAAAACGCTATTATGATTATTGATGCTGTTTTTGATTTAATCAATCGTTTCATTAAACTTTATGAAAAAGACTGCGACAAACCTTCTGCCCGTTTTACCATAGATAACCTAAAAGCATTGTTACAGCACGAGCCACGAACACTTGCTCAGGCTTTCCAATTATATTTTATCATATATTGGGTTGTTGACCAGGTAGAATTTGTAGGCATCCGTTCTTTTGGCCGCATTGATAAGACCCTTCTTCATTTATATGAATCCGACTTAAAAAGCGGCGTTTACACTAAGCAGGATGAGGAAACCATTATCCGTTTTTTCTATGGACAAATTACGGCGATGAATCATCCCAATAATATTCCCATTTGCTTAGGCGGATGCGATTCAATAAATGGTGGAATTTCTCATTTCACTCGAGAACTGTTGCGAATTTACAATGATATGAATATCTATTCCCCAAAAATTCAATTGCGTATATGTGAGGATACACCAAAGGATATCATCCGTGAGGTTTTAGACAATATACGCAAGGGTAACAACAGCTATGTTCTTGAAAATGACCCCATAGTTATTGAATCCTTAGTTAAAATAGGTATAGACCGCAAAGATGCTGTTAACTATATACCCATAGGCTGCTACGAACAAGCAGCACAAGGCACAGAGCTTCCTTGTACCAGCAACGGATTTTTTATAATGCCCCATGCGGTACAGCGAGCCATTGGCGTTAATGATATTGAAAAACGTTTCCAAGGCGAAGGTCAAATTAAAGAATATGAGGATTTTGATTCATTCTATACTGCAATCAAATCAGCGTTCAAGGAAACGGTTGATTGCGTATTAGACTTAATGAATAGCGCCCTTGACCCAATTTGCAACATTGCCCTTACCTCTCCCTTATATTCTGTATTTTTCCCTCCATGTATAGAAAACGGTCGCGAGTTATACGAAGGCGGAGCAAAATACAACAACAATTCCCTTTGTTTAGTTGGTTTTTCAACAGCCATAGATAGCATTATGGCAATTAAACAGTTAGTTTTTGATGAAAAGAAATTCACTCTTTCACAATTCAGGCAGATGATTAACTGCAATTGGGAAGGCTATGAGAAGGAAAGATTATATATACAAAACCGTTGCAAAAAATACGGCAACCAAGATGAGTTCACCGATCGTATAACCGCAGATTTCACCTCCTATTGTATGAAGCTTGTAAATAACAAGCCCAATCGCAGAGGCGGTGTATTTCGCGCAGGTCTGTGGTCAATTAACGGTAATCAAACCTTAGGAGCTCTAACCGGCGCTACTGCCGATGGAAGAAAAAAGGGAGAGCCTCTAAACAAAAACCTTAGTGCTACTATTGGAATGGATAAAAACGGCGCAATCTCGCTTATGAAATCGGTTACCTCTATAGATGCTACCCTTGCACCGAACGGAGCCGTATTGGATTTGACGCTGCATCCTTCTGCTGTTCACGGCGAAAAGGGACTTGACGCCTTTGTTGCATTAGTTGAAATGTTCTTCGCAGATGGCGGTCAGGCTATACAAATCAATGTGCTTGATTACGAAACCCTTAAAAAAGCGCAGCAAGAACCGGAAAAATATTCCACCCTGCAAATCAGAGTTTGCGGATGGAATTCCTACTTTGTAAATTTAAGTAAGCAAGATCAGGATATATTCATAAAAACATCGGAAGGTTTGTGTTAATATGCCTTTGGATAATAAACCAGAAGGTCTTGTATTTTCTATAAAGCATTTTGAAATACACGATGGCGACGGTGTTCGCACTACGGTATTCTTAAAGGGTTGCCCTTTGGAGTGCTTGTGGTGTCATAATCCCGAGGGAATTTCTGCAAAACAAGAAATTGGTATCTTCCCCGAAAAATGTATCGGTTGTATGGACTGTGCCAATGAGTGCGACTGCCATATTTTTTCAAACAATAAGTGGAATTTTTTACGATCACAATGTAAAGGATGTATGAAATGTGCCGAGCTTTGTGTCAGTGGCGCCATTGTAGCTTACGGTAAAAAATACACTGTGGATGAGCTGTTAAAAGAGGTTCTCAAAGACAAGGATCTTTATGAAAAAACCGGCGGAGGAATTACCATTTCCGGCGGCGAACCTATGCTACAACACGATTTTGTTTTTGAATTACTTAAGAAATGCAAAAGCGAAGGGCTTAATACCGCCTTGGATACCTGCGGATATGCGAAATGGGAGCATTACCAAAAAATACTACCCTTCGTGGATACAGTGCTTTATGATATCAAGGCTTTTAACCCCGAGGTGCATAAACGCTTAACCGGAAAAGATAATGCACTTATATTGCAAAATTTAGAAAAAATATCCGCAAGCGGTGGTAAAATCGCAATAAGAATACCACTTATACCCACCCTCAATGATACGGAAATTAACGCTATTGGCAAATTTTTATCTTCCCTTGAAAATATAATTGAGGTGCGGTTGTTACCTTATCACAATTATTCGTCCTCGGTTTATAATTCCTTAAATAAGCCTTATTCCATTGGCGAAATTCCGCCACCCAACAACGAACAAATAGAAATAGCCTTAAAAACCCTAAAATCCTATAAATTAAATGTAGTTGACGGAAGAAAATAATAAAAAAGCTACCCAAAGGAATCCCTTCGGGTAGTTTTTTGATTTAATAATTAGAATATTACCTCAATAACATCCTTGCCGGTGGGCTCTACTATATCAAAATCAACATAGTTGGAATCGCCAACCTTAGAGGTGGTAAAGGCATATTCCTTATCGTTAACAAGCACCTTAGAGCAGGTCTTATCTTTGGGAAGAAGAATATGGCACTTAACCTTCTTAGCGGGAGAATAAAGGTCATATCTCATACCCTCATCCTTTAAGATGAAGCGTAAGTCAACCATTGCCTGACTTACTTCATAGCCTGTAAAGTAACGAAGCTCATTATAATGTGTAACAGGGAAACGGGGGGTAAAGTAAATTTCATCATAATTTACGCCCACATCGTTAATACCTGCAAGAGCCTCATCTACTGCACTTAAGAATGCAGCCGCACCCCAAGCGCTTGGACCGCCATCGGGCTGAGGAGTTCCATCGGTATTATAAAGGAAGTATGCAACGTCATCACGTTCAACAAGCTTCATAAAGCGGGAGATAATATCCCAAGCATACTCTTCATAACCGTTATTAAACGCAGCCTTTGCAAGTTCTCCTGCAGTAAAGGGAGAAACGGCGCCGTTTACATACTGACCGGGAAGCTTTCCGCCATAGTTTTCATATGGTGGGTCAATACTAAACCACTCAGCAAACTTATCGGTGGTCTCTTTTCTGCGCATATACTCTTCGATAATCTTTCTTGATTCTTCTAAGTTAGTAACGCCGCGGTTAATATCATAGGGGTTGGAAAGAGAAATTCTCTGCCTTTCAAGGTCATCAAGGCCCTCGTGGTTAAGGTGAAGCTGATGCATAAAGAAATCGCCGTTCCAAAGATACTTAAACATATTTGCCTTAAGCTCCTCGGCTCTCTTTTCCCATTCCTTAGCCTTTGCTTCGTTTCCGAGTCTTCTGTTAAACCAAGCGAGCTGATTCATTGCCTGATAAACACCGGAATTATCGCCGTGCATGATAGACATAGGAGTATCTTCTTCGATTTTTCTGTTATAGCCTGCATCAGGACGGGGAGTAAAGTCCCACGTATCAATAGTGAAAGCACGCTTGCAAAGACCGTGCTCAGGGTCCCAACGCTTACTATCGCTTGTCATATAATCAATACTTTTTTCGAGCTTTGGAAGCACCTTTTTAAGCCACTCATCATCACCTGTTGTACGGTAAAGGTACATAGCGCCCTCAACAACAAGATATTCAATATCAGCCTCAAGCTCAAGGCGAACAAGAGTCTGATTATCTTCGGGGTACATAACACGGCAGTCTTCGTTTACAAATCTCCAGTGACCGTCATCATACTGCTTAATAAGCTCGTAGAACTGACCGTCTTCCCTCTGAGTATCAATAATGAAATTTAAGAAGGAATGAAGATTATAATCCCAGTGACGCATAGCCTTCATAATATGTACGTGGTCACGAATCCAGTTAATATTGCACATAAGAATTTTTCCGTCAATAAAAACTAATCTTCTTTCGTGGATAATGCTGTTGCGAAGTCTGTACATAAACATACCAAGCTTTGAATCGGTAGCTGTAAGTATTGAGGGGAAGCCCACCTCAACGTTGTTGTAAGTACCGTTTATTTTGCCATCAACATGCATTCCGGGTAATCTGTTTTTAAATTCAATCATAACACGCTCTCCTTTGCGTTTTATTCGAGTTCATTCTATCACAAACATTTCCTAATTGCAACGAATTTTAATAAAGATTTTTGGGGAAATTCGGAAATATATCAACCACATTAATTTTATCTTCCCCTATATTTCGTTTTAAGTGTCTGAGCCACCGCAAGTGCTTTTTAACTGATTTAAACGGTCTCGAACCGATTCTATTGAATTTTCAATAGAAATATGTTATAATGATAAAAACTTTAGGAGTGTATTATGGATAATTTTGAAATTTTAAATGAGCTTAAAAAAGCCGAAATCGATATACTCAAAGCTTTTATAAAGGCTTGCAACGAACTTGATTTAAAGTATTATTTAGCATATGGTACCCTTATAGGTGCCATTCGTCACAAGGGATTTATCCCCTGGGATGACGATATTGACATCGTAATGCCAAGAAAAGACTATGAGGAATTTTTAAAATCAGGCCAAGAGTTATTGCCCGATAATTTGTTTATACAGCACATTGGCAGTGAGCCTAATTTCCTCATGACCTTTGCTAAAATCAGAAACAGCAATACAACCTTTATGCAAAAATCCGATCGTAAATTTAGGATAAATCACGGTGTGTTTATAGATATTATTCCCCTTGATTATTTTCCAGAGGACGAAAAAACTTTTCAAAAAATATTATCTAAGAAGAAAAAATACGACTTTAGAATTAACAGCGCTCTTAATTACGGAACAAAAAAGAATATTAAAACCAAAATTAAAATCGCTTTATATAAGATAAAATATCCGTCATTAAAGGTTATTGTAAGAAAAACTGTTAATTTATATAAATCTATACCCGAAAGCAAAAAATTCACTGTTTATTGTTTTTCCCGTCCTGAGCTCAACACCGCACCTATAGAATGGTTTGGTAAGGGAATAGAAACGGATTTTGAAGATGTTAAAGCTATAATTCCAAAAGAATATCACAAATGGAATACTCAACTTTACGGCGATTATATGCAGTTCCCGCCCGCTGAAGAACAAACCCCACATCATTATACCGAAATAGTGGATTTGACGAAATCTTATAAAGAGTATATATAACAGCAAAAACGCAAAGCAGAATTTACTGCTTTGCGTTTTTATTATACAATGTTATTTAGATAAACTTTAAAGTGCTCTCAAGTAAGGAATAACCCAGAATACAAGCAATTCTACTGTTACTAATGCTCCAAAAATCATAAAAGCAACAAGCGAACGTTTAGTTTTCTTTAGTTCTTTTTCATCCGTCTCTGCCTCTGGAACTATGAATAGCTTTTCACGCTCAGCCTTTTCTTCATCAGTAGGCTGAGTGAGGGCTGAACCAATCACTAAGCCGAGTATGTTTGCAACCAAACCTACCACGAATGAATCAAGATAAATTGGCAGTGAAATTCCGCCTACCGCGCTTATAATCTTCATAGCTGCGCAGCCGATGAAACCGCAAAGCATACCTGCGAAAGCGCCCGTCTTGGTAACACGCTTACTCCAAACTGATGCGATGCATACAGGGAACCAAGAGCATACAACAACAGTACCGCTAAGAAGAAGAATAACATATATCTGGGGAGGATTAAAGTAAGCCAACAGCATAACAAGAATGCATATTACAAGAATTGCAATTCTGCTGTAACGTAGCTTTTTTTTATCCTCATCAACCGCTACGATATCATTAGCTATAGAGGAACCGATAAGTGATAGGAATGTAGTAGCCGATGAAATACCCGCTGCAAGTACGCCGGTAAGAGCAACTACGCCAAGCACTGTTGGCACCATATTCATAACGGCCCAAATCATTGAGTGTACAGGACTTGGAATAACATCACTATACACGGTCAAAAGAGCACCTGTAGTGGGAATAAAGAATTCCAATGCCGCTACTATAACAGCTGCCCAAACAGACGAACGAACAACCACGTGCTCATTTTTTGCCATTAAATAACGGCTGGACTGCCACGGTGCTACAGCACATACTGCGGTCCAGGTAAGACCTGTCATTATAGCCCATGCCATATTTTCGGCACCTGTGGGATAAAGATAATTTAAATCACCGCTCCAGGAAAGTAATACCTCATTTAACTTTGTAACATTTTCCACTGCAGTATTCCAACCGCCAAGCTTTCCGATTATAATACCAACCGATATTAAGGAAGCAACCGTGAAAACACTAAACATAAGGGTATCTGTTATTAAAACGCCCTTTGAACCTGAAGTAATAGTCAGAACTGCAAATGTGACAAGCGCCAATAATACGCAAATGTTATAATCAACACCTGTTACATAATTCATCAGAGTGCCTATTCCCTGCATAACCGAAAGTAAATAAACAGTCATAGTAATAATAGCTGTAATAGCTGCCAGTATTCTCAAGGGTTTGGAATTGAATCGGCGACCAAAAAATTCAGGGATAGTAACTGCTTCGCTTCTGCGTAAATATTTTCCAAAAAATACGCTACCAAGCACATAACCTCCTACCAGCATCATTACCGTCATCATAAACGGGCTAAACAAACCGCCGTATGCTTCGCCTACGTCTCCCATAAATAAACCCGTTGAGCAATAAGAAGCTACTAATGAACCCACAATAAGTAAGGTTGGCGCCTGACGACCTGCTACAAAGAAATCGTTAGCATTTTTTACGCCTCGACTAATAACAAGTCCTAACACCACATATAAAATCATAGAAATGACCATACCAATAAAGTATGCGTTCATTATTTTTTACCTCCTTTAAAGTCTTTGCTTACCCTGACATAGCACAGGATTCCAATCGCAAGAAGATAAGCACCAAGGAAAATAGAAATAATAATTTCCATACGAACAACCTCTTTTCTTTTTTTTCAATATTAGCTTTTAATCATCTGATAATGAATAAAATTCTTTTTGATAACGCTTAAATACGCTAAGATATTTGAGCATTAAATCAGAATAATCATTGCCGTGCTTAACCATATAAAGTGCCCATATATACCAATAATAAAATGACACGGCTGCACAGCCTACTATGTGTCTACGCTCTGTAAAGGTAGGCTTACGCTCAAAGTAAAAGGATAACCATTTATCTATATCCTTACCTACTGCATCGTTTTTGACAAATAACTTGCAAAGATCGTATCCTATATCCGTATCGCCGGCATATTCCCAATCTATTAAGTAGAGCTTATCGCCTGAAATAAGTAAATTATCTTCATATAAATCATTATGCACCATCTGAACAGGCCAACCGTCAGCCTTTATGATATTATCGATTTCTTTAATGCTGTCTAACTGTTCAATTCCAATTTGATAAGCCTCTTCATCGATAACCTTTATACCTTTGAGAAGTTTATTGGCTTCCTTCATATAGTCCATCGGCTTACCGCAAGTCAGAGAAACCTGATATAAGCTTCTCAGCGCTTGACAGAGCATTTTCACATGATTAGAATTAGAAAAATCGAAAGCATCAGTCACATCGATAAAATGTGATATTTTCCAGCCCTCTTCTTCATCAGCATAGATGTAAGAATCATCAATTCCTCGCTCTTTAGCGTTGCTTAAGGCCTTTTTTTCACATTTTCTATCCAACCATTCGGATGAAATGCTTCCTGGGTTTCTATAAACGTAACTCTGTCCGTTACAAATAAATTTAAACGAACTGTTAGTATATCCTTTTTGTATTGGGCGAATCTCGTGTATATCATCAGGATTACAGTTAAGAGTAGTGCATATGTTTTTCGTTAATGAAATACTGTTATACTTGATATAGTCAGGGTCAAAAGCTTCCAACTCTGCCACCGAATCAAATTCCATAACCTGTTCAGATGTATAGCGTTTTTCATACAACGGTAATTCATCGACGTGTTCTGCATATACCTGTTCCCAATAAAGTCCTTCCGAACCGGGAGTATCATACATATCTTCTAATATTACCCTGAATTTATCGCTGAATTCGCGGTTAAAATATGCATAACCGTTCATTACCCACTGGTCAACTGCTGGACGCTGAGTGGCTGTTATGAGGCCGTTTTTATCTGTAAACACGCCTCTTTCCCCTCGCAATACGCCTTCCATATACAAAGTGGAGTATAGAGAATGTGGCTCGTACTTATGAAATACTGATTTTGGGAAATAGTTATCAGCGCAGCATATATAACTTTTTTTTAAATACTCTCTGGAGAAATACAAGCTTGAATGAGTATTCTTATATCTATATTCTTCATTAAGCACAATTTTCACATTAAATTTATCTACCAGATAAAGAAATTTCTCCATCATGTGACCTAACACAATAATAATTTCTTCTACTCCGGCTTCTCTCAATTGACGTATTTGACGTTCTATCAGCACTTCACCCTTTACAACCGTTAAGCCCTTCGGCTTTTCATACGAAAAAGGAACAAATCGAGTGCTCATACCTGCCGCAAGAATAATAGCGTTTTGAACCCTGTAGCCTTCCATTTTTTCAAGACCTTTTTGAGTAACACTATAATCATCGGTAATATATAATGATTCCTGTAGTTTTGCTATAGTTTTATTAACAGTGCCTAAAGAAAGCTCTATAGATTCAGCAATCGTTCGTTGGGTTTTTCCGCCTTTGTTTTCGCAAATATAACGTAAAACTTCGAACTCATTTTTATTCATTGAACCAACCTCCTTAGTTTGTTCATTTTGTGGTTAAAACACCTAAAAAATGAACACGATAATAAAAAAAAACAAATGCTAATACAATTATCCATTATCTTGACTATACAATATTTGGTTTAAAAAGTCAATCTTTTTTTACTTGTGTGCAACCCAATAAAACAATAAGCGAAAACCATTCTTGTAGTTTTCGCTTATTGTTCTTATATAAATTCAAGTATCTCTGAAGCATTTGTATCCGGCTTTACCTTTGGCATAATTTTTTGGATATTTCCCTTTTCATCAATAATAAAGGTTGTACGCACAACACCCATACTCACCTTGCCGCACATCTTCTTTTCCTGCCACACATCATAAGCCTTTATAGCCTTAAGCTCCGGGTCAGAAAGAAGAATAAAGGGAAGATTATGCTTTTCGGCAAACTTTATATGACTTGCCACGCTATCCTTACTGATACCTATTACCTCTACATTCCTTTTCTTAAACTCAGAGTAAAGTCCTGCAAAGGCGCACGCCTGACGGGTGCAACCCGAAGTATTATCCTTAGGATAGAAATATAAAACTACCTTTTTACCTAAAAAATCTGAAAGCGAAATACTCTTTCCGTTTTTATCCTCAAGGCAAAAATCGGGAGCCTTCATATTGATTTCCAACATTTTTATTCCCCTTTATTTTGTTAAGTACTCTTCGGCAAAGTGAACTGCCACCGCCCCATCAGCCACGGCGGTTACCACCTGACGAAGCGCTTTAGTTCTCACGTCACCTACTGCATAAACCCCATCTATATTTGTTTTTGTGGATTCATCGGCAATAATATATCCATAGGCATCAATATCTATTTTACCTTTTAAAATCTCCGTGGCGGGAGCTCTGCCAATGCTTACAAAAACACCGTCGCAGTTAATTTTGCTTTCTTTTTCGGTTTTTAAATTTTTAACCGTAACGCCTGTTACTCTGTCCTCGGTTATAAGCTCTGTAACTACGCTATCCCATATAAACTCTACGTTTTCTGCCTTTAGCAAGGGCTGGTGATATATTTGGGTAGCCTTTAGCTTATCTCTTCTGTGAACTAAATAAACCTTTTTGCAAAGTCTTGAAAGATATAGGGCATCTGCTGCCGCAGAATTGCCTCCGCCCACAACTAAAACAGTTTTATCCTTATAAAATCTGCCGTCACAGTGGGCGCAATAATGCACTCCTCTTCCTGTAAACTCAGTCTCTTTATCTAATCCGAGCATTTTAGGGTTAGCCCCCGTGGCAATAACCACGGTTTTTGAATAAAGCTCGTCCTCATCGGTTTTTACGGTTTTAATTTCCCCCGATAGATCGATATCTACGACCTCGCCGTAATGAGTCGTAGCGCCGAATTTTTCTGCGCCGGTCTGCATATTCATACCAAGTGTAAAGCCATCTATTCCCTCAGGGAAGCCTGGATAATTATCTATATCCCCCGTAAGCGCCATCTGACCGCCTGCCGAAAGTCTTTCAACCACCAAAGCATCGAGTCCCGCTCTTGCGGCGTATAGGGCAGCAGTATAGCCTGCAGGACCACCACCTATTATAATCATATCATAAATGTGATTCATAATAATTGACACCTTTGACAAATAAATGTATAATACTATTTAATTAAGGCAAGTATCTGCGCTTTAGGTCTCGCTCCTACGCTACTATTGATTATTTTGCCTTTTTCTACTACGAAGATAGAGGGTATGCTTGATACGCCGAATTTAGCGGCAAGCTCACCTTCTTCATCTACGTTAACCTTACAAACAGCAATATCGGGATTCTCATCTGCTATTTCGTCCACCAAAGGAGAAACCATTTTGCAGGGTCCGCACCAATCGGCATAAAAATCTATAAGCACCTTTTTATCGCCGTTTATTATTTCTTCAAAATTATCCTTATTAAGTTTTATTGCTGACATATTATTAACATCCTTTCTTTTTATCTATATTTATTTTACCCTAAATACAAACAAATTTCAATAGTGAGGTAACTATGAAAAAATTAAAAAAGCTTTTTGAGATTTTCCTTGTGTTTTTCCGCATAGGCGCCTTCACCTTTGGCGGCGGATACGCAATGATTCCCCTCATTCAAAAAGAAACTGTTGAAAACAAAAAATGGATAACCGATGATGATATCTTAGAGATTGTAGCTATCGCTGAATCCACACCGGGCCCTATTGCCATTAACTCATCTACATTTGTAGGCTACCGTGTGGCAGGCTTCTGGGGAGCCTTTTTCGGCACTCTCGGTACGGTTCTTCCCTCCTTTACCATCATTCTTGTTATTTCCTTTGTTCTTAAAGAATTCGGTGATTTAAAGGCTGTTAAATATGCATTTGAGGGTATAAGAGCGGGTGTTTTAGCGCTTATTATAAAGGCGCTCGTGACTATGTATAAAAAGGCGCCTAAAAATCTTGTAGCTTATATCGTTATGGCGCTTTCCTTTATACTTGCCGCCTTTACAAATATAAGCGTACTTTATGTTATAATCATTTGCGCCTTTTTAGGTCTTAGTTCCTCCCTTATGGCTGAAAGGAGGGCTAAAAAGTGATTTTTCTCAAATTATTTCTGACCTTTTTTAAAATCGGTCTTTTCACCTTTGGCGGCGGATATGCAATGCTTCCCTTAATTCAGGCTGAGGTTATAAATAACGGCTGGATGGAAGAGAGTGCTATTATAGATTTTATTGCCGTCAGCGAAAGCACGCCAGGTCCTTTTGCTATAAATATTTCTACCTATATCGGCTCTGTTATGGGTGGAAACAGCGTTTTAGAAAGCATTTTAGGCTCCTTTTGCGCCACCCTTGGCGTAGTGCTTCCCTCTTTTATAATTATCCTTATTGTTGCAAGATTCTACGATAAGTTTAAGGAAAGCCATGTGGTAAAGGGCTGTATGGCAGGACTTAAGCCTGCCGTTGTGGGACTTATAAGCGCCGCCTTTGTTTCTATGGCTATGACGGTTTTCTTCCCCTTAGGCTTTTCCCTTTCGATATTTAAAGATGCTTCCATTTATATATCCCTTGCGATTTTAGGTATCGCCCTTGTGCTTTCCTTCAAAAAGGTGCATCCCATTATAATAATTTGTATGTCAGCGGTTTTAGGAATAGCGGTAGGATATCTCCTCTAAAAAATATAGGCTTGAGGTTAAACCTCAAGCCTGTTTTTATGCTTTATTGAGCTTAGCCATCTATACTTGTGATAATTGAATCACTGCCCATAGCCTCGGGAAGCTTACCGTCCCATTTTTCATAGAACTTTGAGCGAATAACATTATCATCAAGGGAGGCTCTTACCTTGTTATTGGCATCTGCCTCTGCCTCTGCCTTAATTCTGGTGGTTTCGGCCTCGGCTTCTGCGTTTGTAATAGCAGTCTGCTTTTCCGTCTCCGCCTTTAAAAGCTGCTGCTGAGCAACCTGCTTTTCCTCAATAGCAGTAATGAACGCCTCTGAGAAATCGAAGTTAATGATATTAACATCAGTTATGTAAAGACCGATATTATTAAGCTTTTCATTAAGACCCTTTATAAGCCCGTCTGAAATAAGGGAACGGTTGGTAACGCTTTCCTCGGCAGTATATTGAGCGGTTATTGCCTTTAAAACCTCGTTGACAGCGGGAGCTACCAAGACCTCTTCATAATTAGCGCCGATATTTTTATAAATACTATACGACTTAGAGGTATCAACACGGTAGTTTATAGCAAGGGTTGTCTGGACGGTCTGAAGGTCCTTTGAAAATGCCTCGGTATCAACCTCAAGCTTTACAATTCGGTTATCAATCTTAACTACCTTTTGCACAAAGGGAACCTTTAAATGCATACCCTCCTGCAAAACTCCCTCATTAACCTTACCAAGCGTTACCACAACGCCGGTATGACCTGCATCTACAATAGTAAAAGCATTGGCGGCAACTGTAATAACAAACAGCGCAGCAACGAGTATAATTACTAAAGTTTTAATTTTCTTTGTCATAAAAAACATCTCCTTTATTTGATTTTATCACACAAATATTTTGATATCAATATTTTTTTAAATATCTATTGAAAATTTCGTAAGCTTAGTGATAAAATAATACTATATTTTAAATGGAGATGTTTTTCGTTGACCTTGTGGATAATTTTGGGAATTATTGCCTTTTTAGCTCTTGCAGTGCTTGTAATTTCATATATTTGCTTTCGTATGGCATTTTTCGCTAACCGAAAAAAGCAGAAAAAGGGCTTTACTATGCCCGTTGGGAAAATATACGAAGAGCATAGCGATGTTATGAGAACGTGGGCAGAAGAAGTAAAGCAAATGCCCTATAAAAAGTTTTCCATAACCTCTTTTGATGGGCTTATGCTTTGCGGCAAATACTATGAATATTCCCCCGATGCCCCTATAGAGCTTATGTTCCACGGCTACAGAGGAAGCGCCGAAAGGGACCTTTGCGGCGGAGTTCAGCGCTGCTTTAAGCTTGGTCACAGCGCATTTTTGGTTGACCAACGCACCAGTGGGGATAGCGAAGGGAACGTTATAAGCTTCGGCGTAAATGAGAGAAAAGACTGTCTTAAATGGATAGATTTTTTAATAGAGCATTTTGGTAAGGATGTAAAAATCATCATCTGCGGAATTTCAATGGGCGCCTCCACAGTGCTTATGGCAGCAGGTGAGGAATTGCCCGATAATGTTATCGGCGTTCTTGCCGACTGCGGATTCAATAGCGCCAAGGATATTATTAAATCGGTAATTGAAAAGATGGGGCTTCCTAAAAATATCGCTTACCCATTTGTAAAATTAGGCGCCAGAATTTACGGCGGCTTTGATTTGGAAGAAACCTGCGCCGAAAAGGCGCTTAAAAACTGCAAGGTGCCCGTAATACTTTTCCACGGGGATGCAGATGATTTTGTACCCGCCGATATGAGTAAAACAAATTACGATGCCTGTCCCACAAGAAAACAGCTTGTAAATATTAAGGGTGCAGGCCACGGGCTTAGCTATGTAATAGACCCTGATTTATACCTTGATTCCTTAAAAGAATTTTTTGCATAAAACAATATATTATAAAGATAAGCTCCGAGAGCAAACCTCGGAGCTTATCTTTATTTCTTATAATTGATTTGAAATTTTTTTGGTGTTATGCCCGTTTTAGCTTTAAAAATTCGAATAAAATAACTAACGTCTGTAAAGCCCAGACGATTTGCAACATTGCCCACTGAGCCTTCGCCGTTTTTAAGCATTTTTCTGGCTTTTTCTATACGAATATCAAGTATATATTCGCTTACTCCCTTGCCAAAATTCTGCTTCCAAAGATTATAAAGGGCACTGCGGCTTATGTTAAACTCTTTACATATAGAAGATACCGACAACTCTTCACCGATATTTTTTTTAATATAACAATCTATCCTATATGCCAAATCTTCATTTTTAACGCTTATAAAATCCTTCATCCAAATATAATTTGAGCACATTTCAAGTAGGGTAGAAATTGAATTTATATAATCCTTCGACCTATATTTTATATTGCCGATTTTTTCATAAAGCGCCTCATTTTCAAAACCGTATTCCTCGCAAATTCGGTCAGCAGCTTTATAGATCTCTCCCTTATCCTTATTATCCGTTATCTGTCCAAAAAGCATATACCCTAAAATAATATTATTGTAAATAATAGGGGTAGCAACCTCGGTAAGACCCATATGGCATTTATATACATAGGTTTCTCCTCTTTTTTTGCACTCCTCAAATGCCCTTTTATCGCATTCTATGCATTTTTCATTTATATCTTTATTCTTTCTGATAAAAGAGCAAAATGCCCCTGCCTTTGATGATTTGGAATAAGAGCAAACAGAGTTTTTACCCTCGTCGTATATGTTTATGGGTACCCTTGCTATATCAAAAAAGTATTTCGCCAAGTTTTTGAGCTGATTGATATCTCGGTCAAAAATCATAATGCCACCACCTTTTATAAATTATAAAGCATTTTTGATTAAATTACAATAATCAAAAGTCCTATTTTTAAGAACTAAAATGGGTTTTTTTATTTTTGAAAAAATGTTATCCTTTTTAAAAAAAGGAGGAAATTTTATGTCACTTGCAAAAAAACTTTTAGACGAAGGAAAGGGAATATTACGCCTTAAACCTACTTGGGTACCAAGAAGCTTTTGCCGTCCCGGTAAAAGAATTAAGCTTCACCCAGATGATTATTATATTTTAGGTCTTGAGCGAGGCGGTATAGATGAACGCTGGTTTGCATCTACTACATGGGCAGAAAACGGCCCCGATACCCCCGAGGACGAGGGACTTTCCTACATAGTTTCAAAGGATGGAAGCGAAAGAATTTTACTTCGCGATGCGATTGATGAATTAAAGGGAGAAATCATCGGAGAGAATTTATGGAATAAATATCATAAATGGCCTATGTTCTCAAAGTTTTTTGATAATGCAGGTCCCTTGCCCCATCATATACATCATAGAGATGAGCACGCAAAGAGGGTAGGCGCTGACGGTAAACCCGAAATGTATTTCTTCCCATCACAGTGTAATAATCACGGCGGAGAGTTCCCCTTCACCTTCTTCGGACTTAACCCCGAAACCACAAAGGAAGAAATGAAAAAGTGCTTAGAGGATTTTCATAAGGGCGATAACAAGCTTTTAGAT
Organism: Acutalibacteraceae bacterium; assembly: GCA_045605605.1. Taxonomy (GTDB): domain Bacteria; phylum Bacillota; class Clostridia; order Oscillospirales; family Acutalibacteraceae; genus UBA737. The sequence continues at coordinate 42,282 of JAZUQH010000049.1, forward strand.
TTGTCCCGCGCTTATAAAATAACCCTCGATACAGGTTGGGATGTGCCTCCCGGAGTATTACACGCCCCCGCAAGTCTTTGCACCTATGAACCTCAGTTCGCAAGTGACGTATACGCTATGTATCAATCGGTATTATACGGCGGCCACTGTGTACCCGAGGATTTATTATGGAAAAACTGCCCCGAGGAAGAAAAGGGCAACTTTGATTATCTTATGGATGTTATTGACTGGGAGGCAAATACCGACCCCGAATTCAGCAAAAAACGCTTTATGGCGCCTAAAACTATCTGGGAAAACGAAAAGGGCAAAGAAGAATGGATTTGCTATAAATGTCCCGTTGTATCAGCTAAACGCCTTACCGTTAATCCCGGTCAGACTGTGGTTGTCAAGGATATGGCGGCATACGGCCTTATTAACCTTCAGGGTACAGGCACTATAAACCAGTGGCCTTTGGAAACACCCACCCTTATCCGTTACGGTGAGCTTACAAACGATGAATATTTCGTGACCGAGGATGCGGCAAAGCAGGGCGTTACTATAACTAATACCTCGGCTACCGAGCCCATTGTTATGCTCAAGCACTTTGCTGAAAACCCCGAGCTTGTATTAGAGGATTAAAATGGTTGTTTTATTTAATAAGAAGTTATCAAAAGCCGAAATATTAAGGCGTGTCGGAGATATTTCTCAAATAGCGGGCGCTATCCCCTTTGAGTATACAAGCGGCAAAGCAAAGGGAACATCGGCTATAGAAGTTCGTAACGGCGAATTAAGATTTGTTATCCTCACCGATAGAGGTATGGATATATCCTATGCAGAATATAAAGGCACACCCGTGTCTTATATTTCGAAGACAGGTATAGTATCGCCTGCCCATTATGATGAAACGGATTTTTTACGCAGCTTCTCTGCGGGACTTCTTACCACCTGCGGCCTTACCTATAATGGCGCTCCTTGCATTGATGAGGGTGTTTCTTTAGGTGCCCACGGTAGAATTTCAAATATTCCTGCCTTTGATGTGGGTATTACTCAGGAATGGCAGGGCGATGACTTTGTTATCTCGGTTAAAGGTAAGGTGCGGGAATCCACCGTTTTTGGCGAAAATATGGTTCTGACACGAACGATAACAACCAAATTAGGCGATAACACAATTCAGATAAACGATTCCATAGAAAACGAGAGCTTTGCGCCAACACCACTGATGATGCTTTATCATATGAATTTCGGTTACCCGCTTGTTTCGGAAAATACCGTTCTTGAAACTAATTGTAAAAACATCCGTCCGCGCGATGAGATTGCCGCTACTGGAATTGATGATGCTTGTAGGTTCAGCAATCCTATTCACGGTTACAGTGAGCAGGTGTTTTATAGAGATTCTGTTTCTCAAAGCTACGCAACACTTAAAAATCCAGATTTAAATATAAGCGCTACTGTAAGCTTTTCGGGAGACCAGCTACCGTATCTTATTGAGTGGAAGCAAGTGGGCGAACAAGAATATGTTGTAGGATTAGAACCCGCTACATATCCACCCGATGGAAGAGCGAAGGCAAGAGAGAGAAATGAACTTTTATATCTTGCTCCAAACAAATGTAAAGTTCATAACATAACCTTGTCTTTTCAAAACGGTGAGTCTGCTTTAAAAACATAAATATGCTAAATTAAGGAGAATCATTCATGAAATGGTATGAGGATAAATTCCGCCGTCATCTTTGCGATATGCATATTGATGATTGGAACGAGGAATTTTTAAGCGAATTTTCGGCAGAAAATTACTTTAAAATGCTCAAAAAAGCAAATGTGCAGATGGCAATGATCTATCTGCAGTCCCACTTAGGACTTTGTAATTGGGAAAGCAAAACAGCAAAGGTGCACCGTTTTTTTGCGAAGCGGCCCAATGAAATCAAAAGGCTTATAGATATGTGCCGCGCAGACGGTATAAGGGTTATGGGTTATTATAGTCTTAACTTTAATCGCGCGGCATACGACGAACACCCTGAGTGGAGTATGCGAAGAGAGGACGGTCTTGCTGACCCTGAGCGTTGGTCGGGCGACCGCAAAGGTCTTTGCTGTCCCAATAATTATGAGTACCGCGAATTTGTTTACCGACAGATTGATGAGATGTTGGAAGAATATGAGCTTGACGGACTTTTCTTTGATATGCTTTATTGGCCACAGGTCTGCTACTGTGATTCCTGTAAAGCAAGATATAAAAAAGAAACAGGAAAGGAGGCGCTTCCGATTCAGAAAAGCGCGACTCAAAAGGAATGGATAGAATTTGCGGATATCAGAGCCTATTGGATGGGCGAATGGGCTCAGTCTGTTACCGATTACGTGCACTCCAAAAACAAAGACCTTGCGGTTGAGCATAATTTTTCCTCTGCCGCATCTCAAAGTCCTTGGGGTTGTTGCAGAGATGGCGTAAGCGAAGCCAGTGACTTTACAGGCGGAGACCTTTACGGCGGAGCCTTGGAGCAATCCTTTGTTTGCAAAATGTACCAAGCTTTGTCTAAAAATCAACCTTTTGAATATATGACAGGCAGATGCACCCCAAATCTCTTAACTCATACCGTAACCAAAACCGAGGATAGTTTAATGCGCCACGTTATGCTTACCTGCGCTCATCACGGCGCATCTTTGATGATAGATGCCATAGACCCCGTAGGCACCCTTGACGAAAGGGTTTATGACTTAATTGGTAAATGCTTTGGGCAAGAGGCTGATTATGAACAGTATTTAAAAGGCGATATGATTGCCGATATTGGAATTTTTTATAATCTTGATTCTAAATTCAATATGCAAAATACGGGCGGCTCTGCCGAGCAGTTTTTACATTTTAACGTAAATCAGTTGCATCTTACAAACCACACCGCCTCTCTTGGCGCTATGAAAACTCTTGTGGGTGAACACATCCCCAACGCCATTACCACAAAGGGTAGAAAGGGCGATTGGGAAAAATACAAGGTGCTTGTGGCTCCCAACATAAACCGCTTAGAAGAGGAAACCGTTGATGCTTTAATAGCATACGTTAATGATGGCGGAAATCTTTATTTTAATAACTGCGATGAGCCACGCCTTTTTGAAACCCTCATAGGCGGCAAATATATAGGTCACACCAATGTAAAGCCCTATATGTTCCCAAAAGAAAACTGCGAGGATTATATACCCAGTTACAATATCAAATACCCACTGCCATTAAGCTTTTCCGCGCCTATGGTTGAGGGAGTAGAGGATGAATATATTAAGGGTTACTTAAAGTTCCCCTACACGACGAGAATGGAGCGCCGTTGCGCCTCATTCCATTCCGACCCACCCGGTATTGATACGAAATATCCTGCTATTATTGATAAGCCCTTCGGAAAAGGCAGAGTTATTTGGTGCGCCGGTTCCCCCGAATTATATGAGGCAAAAGCATACCGAGATATGTTTATAGCTTTGATTTCAAAACTTCATAACGATAAATTCACCGTTTCTTCAACTGCGCCAAGCAGCGTAGAATTAGTTTCCTTCAAAGAGAACAATAAAATCCGCATAAGCGCTGTAAACCTTATGGATGGCGATACCTTCTTTGCCTACCCCGATTTTTCTGTAACCGTTAAAACAGATAAAAATGTATCATCGGTTAAATTATTGCCCGATAAAAAAGAAATTCCATTTGAAGTCGAAAAAGACAGGGTGACCTTTAATGTATCAGGTCTTAAAATTATGGAAATGTTTGAAATAGAAACGGAATAACAGAATAAAAAGCATAACCCCGAGGTAAAACCTCGGGGTTATGCTTTTTATTATTCTATCTCATCTGCAAGTTTTAAAATCAGCTTTTCGGTCTTTTCCCATCCGAGACATGGGTCGGTTATGGATTTACCGTAAATATGCTCACCTATCTTTTGGGCGCCGTCCTCAATATAGCTTTCTATCATAATACCCTTTACTAATTTCTTAATATCGTTATTATGGTTTCTGCTATAAATAACATCCTTGGCAATTCTTATCTGCTCAAGATATTTTTTGCCTGAGTTTGCGTGATTGGCATCCACTATTGCGGCGGGATTCAGAAGGCCTGATTTTTCATAATCCTCATATAGTCTTACAAGGTCCTCATAATGATAGTTGGAAACGCATCTTCCGCCGCCATCCACATAGCCTCTGAGTATTGCGTGAGCCATAGGGTTGCCGTTTGAGTGTACCTCCCAGCCTCTGTATATAAAGGTATGCTTACTCTGAGCCGCCTTTATAGCGTTCATCATAACACTGTTATCGCCACCCGTTGGGTTTTTCATACCTACGGGAACATTGAGTCCGCTGGCAGTTAGGCGGTGCTGTTGATTTTCAACCGAACGGGCACCCACTGCAACATAGGCTAAAAGGTCGGATAAATAACGGTGATTTTCGGGGTACAGCATCTCATCGGCACAGGTAAAGCCATAATCCTTAAGGGCGGTCATATGAAGCTCTCTTATGGCTACTATACCCTTAAGCATATCGGGACGTTCATCGGGATTCGGCTGATGAAGCATACCCTTATAGCCCTCACCCGTTGTGCGAGGCTTGTTTGTGTAAATACGGGGAATAATAAATATCTTATCCTTTACCTCTTGCGAAACCTTTTTAAGACGGCCTATATAATCAAGCACCGCCTCATTATTATCGGCAGAGCAAGGCCCTATAACCAAAATAAGCTTATCCGATTTGCCCTCGAAAATATCCTTGATTTCTTGGCTTCTTTGCTCTTTAACGATGGCTGACGCCTCATCTAAAGGGTACTGCTCCTTAACCTCTTTAGGCACAGGTAACTTTCTTTCAAAATCTAAATTCATATATCCTTCCTCTTTCCGAAATGTTTTCTTCTCTCAGAGGAAAGTCGCATCATTTGGCGCATATCCTCACGCTCATCATTTTTTATATGCTCATAAAGCTTATCAAAAGCCCTTCTATATGAATCCATTTCATTTAGTAAGGCCTTTTTATTTTCTAAAAACAGCTCACTCCACATCTCATCGTTAATATCGGCAATTCTTGTTAAATCCCTAAAAGAGTCGCCCGTATATTTAACAAGGTCGGGATCCCCGTTTGCGCACATAAGAGATACTGCAATACAGTGGGTAAGCTGAGATAAAAAGGCTATCATTTTATCGTGCTCTTCGGGAGAAAGCACAGAAATATTGGCAAAGCCTAAGCTTTCACCCAAAGCCTTGCAGATGTCTATTGCCTCTTCGGTATTTTTTTCAGTGGGAACAACAATATAGTTTGCTCCTTTAAATATTTCGGGGTCGCTGTTTTTTATACCGCTTGCCTCTCTACCTGCCATAGGGTGCGCCGAAATAAATTCTGCCTTTAATTTTTCCTGAACTAAAAAAACTATACTTCCCTTAACACCCGTAACATCGGTAACAACAGTATCCTCATCAATAAGGTGACCGTAATTTTCCACCCACTCCAAAAATATTTTAGGATAAAGAGCGAAGATTATAAGGTCTGCCTCTTTTATAAGTCTCTCTTCTACCTCAGTAGTGCCATAGGCTATCATTTTTTCCTTTAAAGCGAATTCTATATCCTCTTGGTTTTTGGTAATAGCGCTTACCTTATAGCCGTTACTGCTCAGCGCCTTTGCATAGCTTCCGCCGAGAAGACCAAGACCTACTATTAAAATATCTAAATTTTTATCAAGTTTCATTGCTAACAAATCCTAATGTGCCAATTTTTTCAAAAAAGTCAGGGAAGCTTTTGCTTACCGCTTCGGCTCCCTTTATTTCTCCGCCAGTCACAGAGCAAAGAACTGCAAGTGACATTACTATTCTATGGTCATTATGTCCCCATAGCGCTTCCTTTGGGGCGTAAAGCTTGCCCTTTCCTACCGTAACGCTGTTTTCTTCCACGGTTAATTCTATGCCGAATTTTGAAAGCTCTCGCTTCATAGCATCGGCTCTATCGCTTTCCTTTATTTTAAGCCTTTTGGTGCCTTTAAAATAAGCTCCTCCCAAAGCGGCTGAGAGGGCAAACATAATGGGCGCTAAATCGGGGCAATCCGATAAATCAAAGCTCTTTACCCCGTTTTTTAAATCCTCATACATTCTAAGATAAACCCTATCACCCTGAAGACTTTTTTCATCAAGCCCTAAAACCTTAACACTTCCGCCTAAAAGATTAAAGGCATCAAGAAAGGCGGCATTTGAATAATCACCCTCAACGGTTACATTCTTATTTCCATACTTCTGATTACCCTTAATAAAATATCCGTAAGCCTCTTCCTTTATCTCTATACCGAAACGCCTTAGAGTATTTAAAGTCATATCAATATACGGCTTACTTTCGAGTCTACCCTCTATCACTATTTTGCTATCCTCGGAAATCAGCGGCAAAGTGAAAAGAAGCCCCGTTATAAACTGACTTGAAATATCGCCTCTAACATTATATTCTCCGCCTTTTAGTTTTCCGCAAACAGTAATACTCTCGCTTGTGCGGTTAAACATAATTCCCTGCTTTTTGCATATATCCTCATATATATCCTGAGGTCTTTCCATAAGCCTCGGGGAACCTTTAAGAGTAACACTTTTTCCCGAAAGCATACAAAGGGGCAATAAAAATCTAAGGGTACTGCCCGATTCAAAACAATCAATCACAGTGTTTTCAGGTATATTAAAGGGATTAAATCCGCCTATAATTATGGCATCATTATTTTTTTCTATATTTGCGCCAAGGTCCTTAAGACAATTAAGGGTTGCCTTAATATCCTCGCTCTCGGCAATATTAAAAACCTTGCTTTCCTTACTTAGCGCCGCCGAAATCAAGCTCCTGTGGGCATCGGATTTTGAGGGGGGCGCATTAGTCACACCCGAAAGGACAGACTTTTTAACGGTTACGGTCATTATTTATTCCCAACCTTTTCTAAAATTGAGTCAATCGCCTCAAGGTAGCCCTCAAATCCGTGACCTGTTATAGTCTTAAAGCAGTAGTATTTAACAAAGCTTATCTGCCTGAATTCTTCCCTTGAGGGTACATCTGAAATATGCACCTCAACTGCAGGGATATTAACAGATTTTAAAGCATCAAGAATTGCAACGCTCGTATGGGTAAAGGCGGCTGGATTTATAACAATACCCTCAAATTTACCGAGTGCCTTTTGAATTTCTGTTACAATATCTCCCTCATAGTTAGACTGAAAGAGCTTAACCTTTACTTTCTTTGCTTTGGCATAATTTCTTATGCCCTTTTTAAGCGCCTTATAGGTTTTTTCACCGTAAATTTCAGGCTCTCTTATACCTAACATATTAAGATTAGGTCCGTTAATTACAAGAATTTTCATTTCATAAATTCCTCTAAAATCATATTTGCAAAATCCTCGGGGGTTTTATCTCCGCAAACTGCGAAATCACAGCTTGATTTATAAATTTCATATCGCTCGTTATACCTTTTTTGAAGGTCGATTTTATTACTTGAAAGGGGACGGTCAGGGGTAACAGTCAGGCTCTCTAAGGGTCTATCTATAAAATAAACTCTGCCGTTCTTTTTTAAGTTATCTACATTTTCTTTTCTAAGGATAGCTCCGCCGCCTGTGGCTAAAACTAAATTCTGCCTTGAAGAAATGGTTTCTATAGCCTTGCTTTCAAGGGTTCTGAAGCCGCTCTCTCCCATTTCTTTGAAAATCTGAGGAATATCCTTTCCGAAAAGCCTTACGATTTCTTCATCTGTATCAACAAACTCTTTTTTTAGTTTATCTGCTAAAATTCTGCCTACCGTGGTTTTTCCGCTTGATGGCATACCGATTAAAACGATATTTTCTTTTTCCTTAACCATCTCGTTATAAATGCGGTCAACCTTTTTTTCGGCTACCTTTTCACCCACAAACTCTTCTGCCGCAAAGGCTGCCTGAGAGATAAGCATATAAAGTCCGCCAATAGCCTTAATTCCCTTTTCCCTTGCCTTTAAAACAAGCTCACTTCTAAGGGGGTTATAAACTGCATCTATAACTCCCGAAAGGGATGGGAATTTATCTATATCAATAGCCGCTCCGCTTATATTCGGATGCATTCCGCAGGGGGTGGTATTTATGATAATCTCAGCATCGGTATGGTTTTTAAGAGCCTCATCATAGGTTATCGTATCCTCGCTATCACTTCTTGAAAGTCTGTAAACTTCCTTAGCGCCAAGACTTTGCGCCACCGCCTTTGCGGTTTTTGAGGTTCCGCCCGAGCCTAAGATAAGCACCTTTTTATTTTTGATTTCTATCCTTGCTTTTTTGATTAAAGCCGTAAGACCTGAAAAATCAGTATTAAAGCCGTAAAGCTTACCGCCCTTATTCACGATGGTATTTACAGCGCCTATACTTTTCGCCCTTTCATCAATAAAATCGAGATAAGGGATAACATCCTGCTTATAGGGTATAGTCACGTTGATAGCCTTAAAATCCTTTGCCTTCATAAAGGCATCCAAATCCTCTTTGGCTATCTCGAGAAGCTCATATTTATAATCAAAAAGCTTAGGGTGAATCTGAGCCGAAAAGCTATGACCTAACCTTTCGCCTATACAACCGTATTCCATTTTTATTTATTACCTAACCAATCTGTTCCGTATTTCAATGCCAACATATCTGCAAGAGCTATGGCTGTTATACTGTCAACTACCACACGGGCTCTGTGAACAATGCAAGGGTCGTGTCTGCCCTTAGCAGAAAGGATAGTATTGCTTTTTTCTTTAAGATTTACACTTTCCTGCTCCTTAGAAATGGTAGGTGTCGGACGCATTGCCACACGGAAGATTATAGGACTTCCGTTAGAGATTCCGCCGTTTATTCCCCCGCTATTGTTGGTTTTGGTTTTAACGGAGCCGTCTTCCATATAAAAGGCATCGTTAGCCTCGCTACCCTTCATATCGCTAATACCGAAGCCTGCGCCAAACTCAACTCCCTTAACACCGGGGATGGAGAATAAGGCGTGGGATAAAACGCCCTCCAAAGAATCAAACCAAGGCTCGCCTATACCTGCCTCTAAGCCTAAAACAGCGGTTTCGAGCACTCCGCCAACGCTATCGCCCTCGGCTTTAACTGACTCGATTTTTGCAGTCATTTCTTCACCCTTGTTGCTATCAAGAACGGCAAAGGTTAGGCTGTTTAGCTTATCTATATCCTTTTGGTAATCTGAAAAATCTCTATCCGTTACCCCTGCGCATTTTGCAATATGGGTACCAATGCTAATACCCTTTTCATTAAGAGCAGAAATAACTATAGCGCCTGCCGCTACTATTGCCGCAGTAATACGTCCGCTAAAATGACCGCCTCCGCAAAAGTTTTCAAAGCCTTTATATTTTATATGGGCGGCAAAATCCGCATGAGAAGGACGGGGTATATCCATTTCCTCGCCGTAATCGGCAGAACGGGTATCCTTATTTGGAATAATTATGCAAAGGGGTGAGCCCGTTGTAAAGCCATTAAATACTCCGCTTACTATCTTAAACTCATCCTGCTCATTTCTTGGTGTTGAAATCTTGCCGCTTGGACGGCGAAGAGAAAGCTTTTCTTTTATAAACTCTTCATCTATCTTAATACCTGCGCTAAGGCCGTCAATAACCGCGCCTATGGCTTCCCCGTGGCTTTCACCGAAAAGGGTAATAGCTACCTGATTTCCGAAGGTGTTTTTCATAGTTTCTCCGCCTTTCCTATTTCTTCTTTTAATTCCTCAAAGGATATTTCTGAAAGTGTAAAGCTTCCTATCCTTTCAACCCTTACCGCCGTAATGCTATCCCCCGATTTTTTCTTATCGTGACTCATAGCATCAATAATTTTTTCTGCCGAAACATTATGACTTATAGGCAGCGATAAGCTATCAAGCACCTTTAAAAGCCTCTTCCTTACCTCTTCTGAGCACATAGGAAGCATTCCGAGGGCTACACATTCTCCGTGGTAAAGGTTAGGAGAATTCACCTCGATAGCGTGGCCAACCGTATGGCCGAAATTAAGGGTTTTTCTAAGACCTGATTCCTTTTCATCCTCTTCTACAACCCTTTTCTTTATGTACAAAGAGCGCTCAATAATGGTATCAAGGTCCTCTTCGGCTATACCGTCTTCAAAAAGGGAAAACAGTTCGCTATCAAAGGTAAGCGCCATTTTAACGCTTTCGGCAAGTCCGTTTGAAATCTGCCTTTTCGGTAGCGTTTTTAAAGTATCGGTATCAATAATTACGCACTTAGGGGGATAAAAAGCCCCCACGATATTTTTAACCGAGCAAAAATCTATAGCCGTTTTTCCGCCTATGGAGGAATCCACCTGAGAAAGCACAGTGGTGGGAATGTTATAAAAATCAATACCCCTCATAAAGCAGGCGGCGGCAAAGCCCGCCATATCCCCTGCTACTCCGCCACCTACTGCTACTACGCAGTCGGTACGGGTAAAGCCTTTTTTAACAAGGCTTTCAAGTATTTCCTTAAAGGTATCAAAATTCTTAGACTGCTCACCCTCAGGGAAGGTAAATATATATCCTTCTTTGGAGGCGTCGCAAACGGTTTTTGCATATATTTCGGGAACGCCGCTATCGGTAACGATAAGCACCTTTCTGTTCAGATTAAGATACTCTCCTACCTTTGATAGCGCACCCTTTTCAAGTATTATGTTGTAACCTGAGGAAGATGTCTTAACAGGTATAACCATAAGCTTCTCCTAAATTTTAATTTCTTTTTCAAAGCTGCCAACTATTTTTATATTGTTACAGCACTCGCTAAGCTCCTTAAGCATTGACTTACCCTCGGGGCTGTTTATATTACCCTCACCCTCGGCGTAGAAGTAATAATCCCATATAAGCTCCTTAGTAGGTCTGCTTTTAAGGGCTTTAAGGTTAAAGCCGTGGTTACCTATAACCGAAACTGCTCTACCTAATGAGCCTGCGGCATTTTTAACCGTAAAGAGCATTACAAAATGATTATCGTTTTTGCTAACCGACTTCTGAGCCTTTGAGAAAACTGCAAAACGGGTTGTGTTTATATTACTCTGATTTATATTTGCTTCAAGTATTTTGAGGCCGAATTCCTCTGCCGCCTCGGCGCTGCCTATGGCTGCAATACTTAAATCTCCCTTTTCGGCTACCTCTTTAGCGGCTACGGCTGTGTTAACCGCTTCTTTTGCCTCGAAGCCGTGCTTTTCAATATAAGCGGCGCACTGACCTAAAGCCTGAGGATGACTTAAAACCGTTTTGATACCATCCTTAGTGGCGCCCTTAAGGGCAAGTAAATTCTGTGTTATCTCGGCATCATAAATTCCGTTTATGTAAAGATTTCCAAAAAAGGAAAGATCCATTACCTTGCCAACATCACCGTTGAAGCTGTTTTCTATGGGAAGTAAAGCGCAGTCGCACTCCCCCCTGTCAACCGCCTCGTAGGCTTCCTTGAAATCAGAGAAGGGTACGATATTGGCATCGGGGAATATCTTTTTTGCAGCAAGAGAGGCAAAGGCGCCCTTAACACCGCTATAGGCTACCCGCATACCGTCAAGAAGCCTATGCTGTAAAGCCTTTGATAAATCGATGTTATTTCTTAAAAATGAGGTGTAATAGCTTTTATACTCCTCGTTTTTAAGCTCAGCCACATTTTTCTTTATTATTACTTCTTCTCGGGTAAAATCATCCACCGGTATACCGTGCTCTTTTTTATAGGCGGCTACCAATTTTGCGGCATCCATTCTCTCTTCAAAAAGCCTTGCCATCTCGGCATCCACTTTATTTATAATTTCTCTTGCTTTTAAAAGGTCATTCATTACTTTGACTATACTCCTCATAAAGTTTTTTAAATGCGGGCAGAGAATTTTTTATCTGCTCATATGATACACAGTAGGCTATTCTCACATATCCTTCCACGCCGAAGCTATCGCTGGGAACTAAAAGGAGCTCGTGTTTTTTAGCCTTTTCGCAAAATGCCTTTGAATCCTTTTCTAAAGCTTTAACGAAAAGATAAAATGCCCCGTCGGGATGCGCCGCAGTATAACCCATATCTTTAAGAGAGCTATACAAAAGCTCACGGTTTTTCTTATATTCTACTATTTCAGGCTCTAAATCAAGGCACTGGGCCACAGTAAATTGCAAAAGGCTCGGCGCGCAAACAAAGCCTAAGCTTCTTCCTGCACCGCAAACGGCAAAATATATATCCTCCCACGCCTTTGATTTGGGACTTACAAGAATATATCCTATTCTTTCTCCGGGAAGAGAAAGGGATTTACTGAAGGAATAGCAAACAATGGTATTATCATAAATATTAGGGATAAACACGGGCTTTTTATCAGTGTAAACAAGCTCTCTGTAAGGCTCATCGCTTATGATATAAATATCGTTTCCGAATTTCTCTTGGTTTTTGTTTAAAAGAGCGGTAAGCTCATTTAATTCTTTTTCGCCGAAGATAACACCCGAAGGATTATTAGGGGAATTTATAATAACTGCCTTTGTATTTTTATTTATAGCTTTTTCTAAAGCCGATATATCAAGGGCGAAGCTATCCTCTTTGCATTTAACTTCAACTGCTTTAGCCCCTGCATTTGCTATAAAAACCTTATATTCGGGAAAATAAGGAGCTAAAATAATTATTTCATCTTCTTTGCCCGAAACAATAGCCTTAAGGGATATTGTAAGAGAAGCGGCGGCGCCGCAGGTCATATAGATATTATCTGCCTCGCACGAAAGCCCGAAACGGCTTTTGATATTTTGGGCGATTTTCTCTCTCACCCTCACATCCCCCTGAGCAGAGGTATATCCGTGAAGAAGGGTGGGCGGGGTTTCTTTAATAAGGCGCTGCATAACCTCATTTACCTTATCAGGCGATGGAATGCTCGGATTACCAAGGCTAAAATCGAAAACGTTATTCTCGCCAATAACTGCCTTTCTCTTACGGGAATATTCAAATATCTGCCTTATAACCGATGGCTCTCTTCCAAGTGACAGCATTTCCTCCGAAATCATTTTAACCCTCCCTTTCAAATAAAAAAGCCGCAACTCTATGCAATAAATGCACAAACTGTTGCGGACCGTCCCAATTCTATTCCAATTATCTCGCAGAAGATAAAGAAGAGTCAGGGCAGTCCAAATTAAAGTAATAAAAATACGCATATCTGCTAAACATTACTTGCCAACTCCTTATATCTTCAAATTTATTATATATTACTATCATATATATAATTTGTCAAGTTTTTTTGCATAAATGCGGGAGTTTTTGATAAACCCCCGCATTTTTTATTGATAAAATAAATAAACCCTGAGGCTTACCTCAGGGTTATTACTTTTAAATTTTATTATTCCATATGAGCCTGAATATAATCAACTACATCGCCAACGGTTTTAACGTTTTCAATCTCCTCATCGGGAACCTCAACATCAAACTCATCCTCAATGGACATAAGAAGCTCTACAACATCAAGGCTATCTGCGCCAAGGTCTTCAGCTATCTTTGTTTCAGCGGTAATAGCCTCTACATCAGCATCGAGCTGTTCTGCAAGAATCTGAGCAATTTTTTCAAATACCATAAATTTGCCTCCAAATAAAAGATTACACTCAAATTGTATGCCGTTTTTTACCGTTTGTCAATATTTTTTTAAAATTTTGATGCCTTTTAATTAAATGGTTGCAAATTTTGGATAAGTAAATTATAATAATTAGGAATAACTTTTTAATCAGGTGATTATTATGGCTAAAAACGAAAAGATGGTAAAAGAAATAACCTCTATGGAGGAGGACTTTGCTAAATGGTATACCGATGTTTGTATCAAAGCAGAGCTAATTGATTACGCCTCTGTAAAGGGATGTATGATAATCAGGCCTTACGGCTACGCCATCTGGGAAAACATTCAGAGCATTATGGACGGCTTCTTTAAAGAAACAGGTCACGAAAACGTTTATATGCCTCTCTTTATTCCCGAAAGCTTACTTCAGAAGGAAAAGGACCACGTGGAAGGCTTTGCCCCTGAGGTTGCTTGGGTAACCCACGGTGGTGAAGAGAAATTAGAGGAAAGACTTTGTGTGCGTCCTACCTCAGAAACCCTTTTCTGTGACCACTTTAAAAATATAGTTCACTCCTACCGCGATCTGCCAAAGCTTTATAACCAGTGGTGCAGCGTTGTTCGTTGGGAGAAGACTACACGCCCCTTCCTTCGTTCAAGAGAATTTTTATGGCAGGAGGGCCATACCCTTCACGCTACAGCCGATGAAGCAAAGGCTGAGACCGAGCAGATGCTTAATATCTATGCAAAATTTGCCGAAGAGGCTCTCGCAATGCCCGTAGTTAAAGGCAAAAAGACCGATAAGGAGCGTTTTGCAGGTGCTGAGGCTACCTATACTATTGAGGCTCTTATGCACGACGGTAAGGCTCTACAGAGCGGTACCTCCCACTACTTTGGCGATGGCTTCTCAAGGGCATTTGATGTTGTTTATACAGATAAAGAAAATAAGCCTGTTCATCCTCATCAGACCTCTTGGGGAACCACCACAAGACTTATCGGCGCGGTTATTATGACTCATGGAGACGACAACGGCTTAGTTCTTCCCCCTGCAATTGCGCCTGTTCAGACCGTTATTATTCCTATTGCATCTCATAAAGAGGGCGTTACCGAAAAGGCAACTGAGCTTTATGAGCGTCTTAAAAAGGTTTGCAGAGTTAAGCTTGATACCTCTGACCAGACTCCAGGTTGGAAGTTTGCCGAATACGAAATGAAGGGCGTGCCCCTTCGCCTTGAAATAGGTCCCCGTGATATTGAGAATAACTGCTGTGTTATCGCAAGAAGAGATAATTATGAAAAGATAATCGTATCTCTTGATGAGCTTGAAGAAAAAATTCCTGAGCTTTTAAAGGCAGTTCATACCGATATGTATAACAAGGCTCTTGAACGCCGCGAAAATATGACCTATGATGCTCACTCACTCGAAGAAATGAAGGAAATAGCCGATAATAAGCCAGGCTTTATACGAGCTATGTGGTGCGGTGACAGAGAGTGCGAGGATAAGCTAAAAGAAGTAGCAGGCGTTACCTCAAGATGTATCCCCTTTGAACAGGAAGCGCTTACCGATACCTGCGTTTGCTGTGGCAAAAAGGCAGATAAAATGCTTTATTGGGGCAAAGCCTATTAATTGCATTGTTTTCACAATACGTCTATATATAGCAAAACACCACCCGAAGTTTTGGGTGGTGTTTTTTTTAGAAACGCGTGGGGACTTATATCCCTACGGTAAAATCATAAAACGGTTAAAGTCGACTTTTTCTTTTTTGTAAGCAGCTGAACTATAAGCACTATGCCTACTAATCCTACGCCGATAAGGTCGGTTACCATACCGGGATAAATGAGCAACAGTCCGCCAACGGCGCTTACAATTCTCTCATACCAGGACATATTATGCAGGAAATAGCCCTCAAGAGAAGCCGATACCGCAAATATGCCAACACAGGAGGTTATGCAGATTAAGATAACCTCAGGCACGGTGGTATTTATAAAGAGCATTGCAGGGTTAAGGGCAAACACATAAGGCACTATAAATGCGCCTATGGCAAGCTTGGTAGCCGTAAAAGCAGTCTTCATAGGATTTGCCTGAGCAATAGCCGCTCCCGCATAAGCCGCAAGGGCAACGGGGGGAGTTAAATCTGCCACGATACCAAAGTAGAACACAAAGAAATGAGCCGCAAGGTCGGGTACGCCCATCTTAATTAGTATGGGGGCGCAGGTAGCCGCCATAATGCAGTAGTTTGCAGTGGTAGGAACGCCCATACCAAGAACGATACAGGTAAGCATTGTTAAGAACAGAGCAATTATTACCTTATCCCCTGCTAAAGCTAAAATGCCGTTGATGAGCATCGTAGCAAGTCCTGTCATAGTGATGGTACCTGCAATAATTCCTGCAACACCGCAGGCAACCGCAACGGTAATCATACCCTGACCGCCCGCCGCAAGAGCTTCCCATATACGCTTAGGCGTAATGCGGTTTTCTTTATTGAATATACCAACCACAATAGCCGCAACAATGGCAATAGCGGCGGCGTAAGCTATGGAGCGTGAGCCTGAGCCTACAAGAGCAATAAGAATAATAAGGGGAAGCAATAAGTATGACTGCTTAAGGAGTGGTAAAAACCTTGGCAACTCTTCCTTTGTTAAGCCTTTGAGTCCTTCCTTCTTAGCCTCTAAGTGAACAGTTATGAATACGCCTAAGAAATAAAGACAGGCGGGAAGAATAGCGCGGACAACTATATTACTGTAAGAAACACCAATATTTTCCGCCATTAAAAATGCGGCGGCGCCCATAATGGGGGGCATTATCTGACCTCCCGTGGAAGCCGAAGCCTCAGCGGCGGCGGCAAATTCAGGCTTATAGCCCGTTTTCTTCATAAGAGGAATGGTGACCGAGCCTGAGCCTACGGTATTTGCAACCGAGGAGCCTGAAACCATACCTTCAAGAGCGCTTGCCACAACGGCAACCTTTGCAGGTCCGCCCGAAAATCCGCCAACTATGGAGTTTGATATTTTAATAAAGAAATCTGCGATGCCCGTTCTTTCAAGAAAAGCTCCGAAGATAATAAATATTGCAATATATTTAGAACAGGTATTAACGGGGGTTGATAAAATACCTGAAGTAGTGGTGTAGAAGAGCTTGCCAACAAGTCCCTCTATACGCTTTAGCATATCGGGGTTAGTAAGTCCCCAACCGATAGCATAAACTATGAATGCGCCTGCAACCACAATAATAGGGATACCTACACAGCGGCGGCAAAGCTCTAAAAGACAAAGTATACCTACAACTCCGATAATAATCTGATGCAGTTCAAATTTATTGCCCTGCTGAATAATGGTTACTGCATCAAAGGTGTAGTAAAAGAATGACGAGGAGCCTAAAACCATTAAAATTATATCATACCAAGGCATATAATTGGTTTCCTGCTTACCTTTTTTTGCGGGGTATATAAGATAGCCTATAAGCACGATGCTGCCCATAAAGCTTGAAAGTCTTATAGCATCAAGCCAGGTTGCAAAAAAGGTTACGTATATGCAAAACAAGGAAAAAACCGCCAAAATGCAGTTTATGAACATCTTTGGCTTGCCTTCCCAAATTCGAGTGTTAGATTCTCTGTCAAATTTCTTCATTACGGATTCTAAATCCGTAGGCTCTGCAACAACCGACGTTTTCTTTTTTGAAAAAAGCATCTAACTCCCACCTTTCAATAAAATATTAAAATAGCTGCGACAGTTTGTGCCGCAGCTATCAACTGTTAGTTTTAAATAGGGTAAATTATTTAACTTCTACTTCTATATTCTTTTCGGCAAAATACTTTGCAGCACCTGCGTGGAAAGGAACGGTAAGGCCCTCGGTAGCGTTCTGGAGGCTAAGCTCAGCGCCTTTAGCGTGTTCCTTAGTTATAGCTTCAATGTTATCAAAGATAGCAGCAGTAAGATTATAAACATCATCCTCACTTGCATCTGCGCTAACGATTAAGGTTGCCTTAACGGTAACGGTGGCAATTTCTTCGGTCTGATTCTTATAAGTTTCTGCGGGAATCTTATAAACAGAATAGAAGGTGTTATCCTTCATAAGCTTTTCAGCAATATCTCCATCAATAGCAACTATGCGGGTGTTAGCATTAGTCATACTAAGCTCGGTAATAGCGGGAGTAGGAGCGCCTGCAACGATAAATGCGGCATCAATTTTGCCGTCCTTTAATGCGTCTGCGCTCTCATCAAAGTTCTGATACTGAGGCTTGATATCCTTTTCGGTAAGACCTGCAGCGGCAAGAACGTCAACAGCGTTAAAGTAAACACCTGAACCGGGAGCGCCGATAGAAACCTTCTTACCTTTAAGGTCGCTTACAGACTTGATATCAGGGTTAACGGTAACAAGCTGAACAGCCTCAGCATAAAGACCTGCTACGGTACGGAAGCTATCAATCTTTCCATCCTCTTTGAAAGAGCGGGTGCCGTTCCAAGCATAGTGCATAACATCAGACTGAACAGTGCCTAACTGATAGTCACCGCTATCAATGCCCTGAATATTATCCTTTGAACCGCCTGTTGATACAGCGTTAACAGTTACGCCTGCTTCGTTAGTAATGTACTGGCCAAAAATACCGCCGTAGGCATAATATGTACCTGTGGGGCTGCCTGTACCCATAGTCATAGTGGTACCGCCGCCACAAGCCGCAAAGGTGAACATTAAAGCGACAACTAATAAAAGTGATAAAATACGTTTCATAATATAATCCTCCTCAAAATTTCAAATGCCAAATATCAACTTTTAAAATAACGTATATATTATATATGAATTTAGGCTATATTGCAAGAAAAATATGAAATAATTCACTGTCGTGAATTATGAAATTTTCAGCTTGGGCAAACAAGGGAAATAAATCTATAAGTTTAAAATGTAATTAAGAACGGTTTTATTCATCCTTAGAAATGCGTTTACCTTTTCGAAACTCAGAAGGGGAAACGCCGTTTAATCGACGGAATACATCTCCGAAATAGTTGCTGCTTGAAAAGCCGCAGCGCCCTGCAATCTCAATTATAGATAGATTGGTATCCTTCAACATCCGCCGCGCTGCGCTAATTCGGGTTTGGGTTAAAAACTCCTGAAAGCCAAAGCCTGTAAGCTGTTTAAATCTTTTTGAAAAATAAGTGCGCTCCATATACACCGCTTTTGCAGCGCTATCAAGGGTTATATGAGTATCGTAATTTTCCTGAATGAATTTGCTGATATCCTGAATTTTGTCGGCGCTTTCAACAAAGCTTGTGCTCTTTTCGTTGCCGTAACGAAGTGCGCATAGCAAAATATCCTGAACAAGATGATTGAGATACACATGAGAGTATGGTGAAACAGCGCGACATTCGTTGCACAATATCTCCAAATCATTTTCAATTTGACGGGCTGCATTTTGCGGCAGCTTCAGGCATCCGCAATTCATAAGCCTATTAAATTCTTTCTTTCCCAACAACTCAATAAACCCGCGCAAGCTTTTTTCATATACGAATAAAACATATCGGTCATAACCGGACATATTTAACGATGTAGTCTTGTGAGTTTCAAAGTGAGGTATAAAAACGAGATTCTTTGGGGAAACATCGTAAATTTTATGACCGATAAAATACCTCCTTTTACCTGATACAAGGAAATATAATTCGTGATAATCGTGGGTGTGTGAGGGGTAGGTGTAATTTTTATTTTGCGTTGCGGTTTTATCCGCAAATATGCCGAATTCTTTCATGCATTTATCCATTTCCATATAAATCACCTTCTTGCTTAGTATATCACAAGTGATTTTAAAATGCAATATTTCTGTAGTTTAAGCGGGACAATACCCAAAATATCGGTTGAAAGTACATTATAATTGCACTATAATTATATTATAAAGTTATTTGAGGTGATTGCTGTGAAAAGAATTTACAACGAGCATATAATCCGTAAATCAGAGGACCTTAACGGTATATGGAGATTTCGTATAGACCCTGATGATTGCGGTAAATCGGAGCAATGGTTTTGCGGCCTTGAGAGCGAGCAAAAGGTAACCGTTCCGTCCGTTTGGAATAATACTATGGGACTTTTGGACTATGAAGGCGTGGCTTGGTATGAGAGAGAATTTTTTACCGAGGGCGGAACCCTGCGCTTCTGCTTTGAGGGGGTTATGACCGAAGCAGATGTCTGGCTTGACGGCGCGTATTTAGGCTATCATTACGGCGGATTTTGTCAGTTTGATTTAATTGCCGCCGATGTATCAAAGGGAAGTCATAGACTGACCGTTCGCGTAGATAATCGTTTTAATGCCCATTCTATCCCACAGGCGAGGGTGGATTGGTATCACTACGGCGGTATTACAAGAAGTGTTTCAGTAGAGGTATTAAAGGGATTATGTGTTTTAAATAACCGCTTGGAATACACTCTTTCGAAGGATATGAATAATGCGCAGTGCCGTTTTGTGTTAGAATTATATAATGCTGATGAGGGTAAGATTACAGATACTGTATCGGCGCAGCTTGACGGCGCAGTAGTTTATACAGACAGCGTAACCGTCGAAGCACATACATATGCGGAAATAGTCACACCCTGCTTTGCCGTAAATAATATTCGCTTGTGGGATGTCGGCGCTCCTGAGCTTTACTCAATTTATTTAAAAACATCTACTGATGACCTTTATGACCGTACAGGCTTCCGCTCGGTAGAGGTAGTAGGCTATGAGATTCATATAAACGGTAAGCCCTGTGAAATATTAGGCGTTAACAGACATGAGGAGCATCCCGACTGGGGCATGGCATTCCCTCAGGGACTTATGTATAGAGATATAGATATAATTAAGAATATGGGCTGTAATACCATACGAGGCTCACATTATCCTAATTCTCAGATTTTCATTGATATGCTTGATGATGAGGGTATCACCTTCTGGAGCGAGGTTCCCTTCTGGGGAAACGGCTTTAGCGGTGAAACTTCGGGTGACCCTGTAGTTGTAGAACGAGGACTTGCAATGCATAAAGAGATGGTAAAGTATTACTATAACCATCCAAGCATTATAATTTGGGGTATGCATAATGAGATGCCGACAAATGAGCAAACCGTTCTTGATATGACAAAGCTCTATTATCCCTTCTTAAAGGAAAACGGCGGAAACCGTCTTGTAACTTATGCCTCAGATAAACCCGGAAAGGATATTTGCTTTGAATATTGCGATATTATAAGCATTAACTGTTATGTGGGTTGGTACGGCCACCCTCGTGAAAATTGGCCTAAGATAGTGGAGATGCACCACGAGCGTTTTGATAGCTTGGGAGTAGGGGATAAGCCCGTTATTTACAGCGAATTCGGCGGCGCCGCTATCTACGGTCAACATACCTTCGATGATATTAAAGGAACCGAGGAGTATCAGGCAGAGCTTCTTTCCTTTGCCTTGCAGACCTTCCATAACGACCCCAAGGTTGCAGGCTTTTATATATGGCAGTTCTGCGATATAAGAACCTGTCCTCAGATGGGGCTTGACCGTTCAAGAGGCTATAATAATAAGGGACTTCTTAACGAGTATCGCAGACCGAAAATGTCTTACCACGCCGTAAGCAAACTATATCACCAATTCGCAGAGGAAAAATAAAATATACCTAATGGAGTGAATTTTATGGAAAAGAATTTTATCAGCGATTATATAGCGGAGCCTAAGATAATAACGCCTGATGATGGGGGACATTATTTCTTTGGCTATTACGATATGCGGGCTACTCAGGGTAACCGCCATTTAGCTCATAGAGTTGAATTTATGGACCGATTGCCTGAGGCTGACGATGTTGCGCAATTAGGCTATCTTGAAGACGGTAAATTTACTGCCTTTGCCGAAACTACAGCGTGGAATTTTCAGCAGGGAGCAATGCTTCAGTACCATCCTTTTTTAGAAGATACCGTTTATTATAATGTTTTTCGTGACGGTAAAGAATGTACCGTTACCCACAACTATGTAACGGGTGAAAAGAAATATACCGATAGAGCCACCGCCTGTGTTTCTCCCGATGGTAAATGGGGTATGGCAATTAATTTCGGTCGTATTTTCGCCTTCCGAGCAGGCTATGGCTACGCCGCAAGTGTGGATAAAAACGCAAATATAAATATTCCCGCCGATGATGGAATTTTCCTTACCGATATGGAGAGCGGAACTTCAAGGATGCTTGTAAATTATGAGGAAATGGCAAAGGTATGCGGATTTGGAAGAGAGTGTAAAATCCTTGTTAACCATATTACCTTTAATACCGCCTCGAACAGATATGTAGCTTTAGTTCGCGATTTTCCCACACCCGATAGAAAACCGTGGGAGTGGAAAACTGCCATTATGATAGGCGATCTTGAAGGAAAAATTTGGACAGTGCCCTCAAACGATTACGCTTCCCACTATTACTGGCAGGATGAGAAGCATATTGTTTTCCATAGCTCTACCGCATCTGCCGATACAAAGGGTATTTACAATATCAATACCGATGACGGAAGCTTTGTAGAATATATTATGGTAGACAGAGGAGATATTCATTGTATTTTCTCTCCTGACGGTAAATATCTTATCGGCGACGGCTATCCAACCATTGAAGGATACCGCAGAGTCTACGGTTACAATATGGAAACGGGCGAGGCAAAGGTGTTATTCCGTTCGGCAACGAACCGTCCGTCTACACAGGATATACGTTGTGATTTGCATAATCTTTTTGCTTTTGACGGTAAGTATATCAGCTATGATACAGTTGAAAACGGACGCCGCCAGATAGCGCTGGTTCCAATAGAAATTTTAAATTTTTAAAAACTTAACAAAAAAGGACTGGGTCGCAAGACTCGGTCCTTTTCCAATATATAATGCTTTTAAAAATAAAATCTTTCGAGTTTTTAGCTTGGGCAGACAAGTGAAATAAAATAAATCCCCCATACGCCGCAGCGTATTTCATAGCGTTGGATATTTCATATGCGGTAGCATATTTCACAAATCCCGTCAGGGATTTATTTCATTGAAAAAGGCACCGACAAAGTCGATGCTTTTTTTCTGGAAAGGTCGCACAAATTCGATGCCATTTGAATTTTTGACCTATGTGTTCAAACCCATACAGATTTTTCATTTTTTGGATTTAAGCGCTTTTATAACTTTTTTACACAAAACTAACTCGCTTGTGAAATTTGAGCGTGCCCTAATTGTTTTGCCATCTATGTTCGTTTCAACAATTTTCTTGTGTCGCTTTTTTAACCTTTTATAATAATTTTTAATCAAAGGAATGAAACGAACATCCTTTAATTTTTCAATGACCCAAAGATAAGGAATACCATAATAATCTTTTTCTTCTTCGAAAAGTTCAAGAAACCATTCATCAATTAATGATTTTTCTTTATCAGAGAGGTTATCAAACTCTATAGCAGCATACTCCGCCGAACGCCCCATAGAAATACCATAAGTTTCGGGAGAAAAAGCATCGTAAAATATTTTAAACTCTTTTGAAAGAGCATCAAAATCAAATGTCATTTTGAAGTCTCCTTTGCAGTATTTAATGATGCTATTAACATTCTTTTTATTTCTTCTGCAAGTGAAAGCAAACTATCAAAATCATAATCAATTAAACTTGTTCTTTTTAAAAGTTTAAGCCAATAAATACTTTCGCCTGTCTCTTTAAGGGAAATATGTAATTTAGAGATGAAATCAGCTTTGCTGTTACCATAAACAGCTTCATTTATGTTTGCTCCAACACTGGTGGCAGAGCGTAGTAATTGTTTTGCAATAGTTGTATCTTTTCTTGTTTTAGAAAATGCCTCATAAAATAAAACAATTTGTGTTGAAAATTCAAGTGATTTTTCAAGTAATGGACTGTTCATTATGTTCACCTCTAAATGAATTATATCATAATTCACTCTTTAAATCAACGCTTTGCGTAGCAAAGCACCTTTTCTCTTATTTCTTCTCTCTTATCTTTTATCTGGAAACGACAATTTTAGAGAAGAGAGAAGAATGAAAAGAGAAAAGTTAAAAGAACAAAAAGAAACGACAATCTTCTTGTCGAAAATTGTCGTTTCTTTTTGGCTGGGGAATAGGGATTTTCCGCGCACTACCGTGCGTTATCGCCTCGCTTACGCTCGTTGCCCACGTCGGCGAAAACAACCATTTAGGTTGTTTTCTTCCGCTATCGCTCCCTCCTTGTTCGAATTGGAATTCCCCTATTTTTATTTGCCATTATCCAATTCTTAACGGGATACTCTGCGCCCCGTGATTTTTCGACTGCTCCGAGCAGTTACGAAAAATCTGCGTTGCTCGAGACTTCACAGTCTGCAAATGCTATCGCGCATTTGCAGCTGCTTCGCCGAACCCTCCGGGTTCGCATCCCTATGACACAGACAAGAAAAAACACAACACACCCAAAGGTGTGTTGTGTTTTTTGGCTGGGGAATAGGGATTCGAACCCCAACAAACAGAGTCAGAGTCTGTCGTGCTACCGTTACACAATTCCCCAATATTTTTTTGACAGCAAGAGTATTATAACCACTTTCTATCAAATTGTCAAGCAAATTTTAAAATTTTAATTAGTTGATATTTATTATTCTATTTAGTATAATGTTTTCGGTGATAAATATGTCTGATAAATCTCAATTTAAAGGTATGTTGGCAGCCCTTACCGCCAACTTAATTTTTGGCTTTAGCTTTCTTTTTTCAAAAACTGCTCTAAGCTATGCCCATCCCTTGCTTATATTGGCGGCAAGATTTACCCTTGCTTTTATTGCTCTTAATCTGTTAATCCTTTTTGGATTTGTTAAGATAAATCTTAAGGGTAAGAAAAAGACAGGCCTTCTGCTTATGGCTATTGCTCAGCCCTTTTTATACTTTATTTTTGAGCTTTACGGCATTTCTCATACCTCCTCTGCTCTTTCGGGGCTCATAATCTCTTTAGTGCCCGTAGCGGTTATGCTTCTCTCCTCCTTGCTTTTAAGCGAAAAGCCGTCACTTTGGCAATGTATTTGCGGAATCGTTTCCCTTTTAGGCGTCTGCGCGGTGAGCATCATATCCGATGATGGAAATGAAAACAAGCTTCTTGGCATAATTCTTTTGCTCTTAGCCGTAATTTCTGCCGCTGTTTTTAATATATTAAGCCGCAGAGAATCGGTTAGCTTCTCCCCCTTTGAGCGAACCTATTTTATGTTTTTAATAGGCTTTATAGGCTTCAATATTTTAGCCGTTTCCGCCCTAAAAGGTGAGTATATCAGCGGCATTGTTACCGCTTTTTCTAATTACCAGTTCATAATCTCAATTCTTTATCTCTCGGTAATTTCATCGGTTGCGGCATTTATTCTGTATAACTATTCAACAAGTAGAATAAGCGTTATCCGCTCGGCTTCATTTTCAAATATAATTACAGTAGTTTCCCTTTTTGCAGGGATACTTATTCTCAAAGAAAATTTCACCCTTACTGAAATTTTACTTTGCATACCTATTATATTAGGTGTTTGGGGTGTAAATATTAAGGATAGCAAATAAAAAACTCTGGCTTTTTAGCCAGAGTTTTTCCTTTTATTTTGCCTTTTTAAAACCGTAACGCAAGAGCATTGCTGCGCCTATTATACTTAAAAGGTCGCCTGAAACAAGGGCGAGTAATAATGCGCCCGATAAAAACACAACGAAAGCCATAAGACTTGCTAAAGAGTTGACGGTTATATCAGAAAGCATATTACTGAGCACTCCGTATGTAAGGTGTAAAAGCATAACAACATCTGACGCTATAAGCGTTATTGCCGCCGCCTTTACACTTTTTTGTGATTTCTCTTTTTTTCTGAGTATTGCCGCAAACACTATTACCAAGGTTGTAAGCGCCACTGAAATCAAAAGGAAAACCACGGTCTGCCAGCTTTCGTATCCGTAAAACACTTCGTCGTAATTTGATAATGCATCAAAAATCAGTAATCCTACCGATTCAAGAATAGAAAGGCCTCTTCCTATACAAAACAGGCATAGCGCCCATTTGAAAAATTTATCAGTCTTGTTTGACATAATTATTCGCAACATTCATCCTTTTT
Organism: Acutalibacteraceae bacterium; assembly: GCA_045605605.1. GTDB lineage: Bacteria > Bacillota > Clostridia > Oscillospirales > Acutalibacteraceae > UBA737. Next base: position 67,772 of record JAZUQH010000049.1, read on the forward strand.
AGCTTTTTTAACAGGCTTTGGAGCCTCTTTAACAGCATCGCCAATACCCGTGGACTCGGTGAAAATAGCGTTATTTGTAACAGCATTCACAGCATCGGTGGGTACAATAAGCTTAGCGGCGGTACCGTTTGCCATATTAACTAATGCCTCATATTTTTTAAGCTCGATTACAGCGGCATCTGCTCCCGCTTCCTTTAAAGCCTTAAGACCATCAGCCTCAGCCTTCTTAGCAAGATAGATAGCCCTTGCCTCACCTTCGGCGCGGGCGATTTTCGCATCTCTTTCACCCTCTGCCTCAAGTATCATAGCCTGCTTATCGCCCTCGGCTCTGGTAATAGCGGCTGCTTTGTGACCTTCAGCCTGCAAAAGAGTTTCACGGCGGTCACGCTCAGCCTTCATCTGCTTTTCCATTGCATTCTGGATTTCAGCGGGTGGAATAATATTCTTAAGCTCAACTCGACTTACCTTCATACCCCATTGGTCAGTAGCTTCATCAAGAATTTCTGCCATTTTGGTATTGATTATATCTCTTGAAGTAAGGGTTCCGTCAAGCTCCATTTCGCCTACGATGTTACGAAGAGTGGTGGCGGTAAGATTTTCAAGAGCCTTTATGGGATTAACGACGCCGTAAGCAAAAAGCCTTGCATCAAAAACTCGGAAGAAAACAACCGTATCTATCTGCATGGTAACGTTATCCTTAGTAATAACGGGCTGAGGAGGTGAATCCATAACCTGTTCTTTTAAGGTAATGCGCTTTGCAACCTTTTCAAGAAGAGGAATCTTTACGTGAATTCCTGCATCCCACGTGGTCTTATACTTACCCAAAAACTCAATGACATACTGAGTAGCTTCAGGCACGATTCTGATGTTTGGAATCACGATGAAAACTATCAACGCCAATAACACATAAAAAATCCACATAATAAATCCTCCAAAAAATTATTTTATTATTTTATAAGTGCTTCGGAAAGCTTCTTATCATTTAAAAGAACCGGAATAAATGCCATTACGGAATTTTTAAGATGAGCATCCTCGCTTAAAAAGTCCATAGCCTTAGCCTTTAGCTCCTCATCCTTACAAACTGCGGCGGCAAGGCAGGCAACCACTATATTTGAGGTTTCTCTGTCACCTGTAGTATAGGCAGTTTCAAGCATATCATAAAGCTTTTTCATAGGCTTTTTGCTTCCCTCGTTCAAAACCAACTTAATCTGAGGAACTAAGGTATTGGCAAAGAAGTTCATATAAAGGAAGTTGCCGTATTTAGCAACGTGCATTTTATATTCTTCCTTATATACAGGGAAAATATCAAGGACTTTTTTGGCAAAGCCCGAAACATCCATACTACTGCCCTTTGAACCGGTGGGAAGGTCAACGGCGTTTGATGATGCTTTATACTTAACCTTTATACCCATATTTTTTCGCAAGGTATCAACAAAATCAATACCTACCGATTCGGCATCCTTTTCGTTCTGGCTATCATCAAAAAGCCATGAGGTTACCTCGCTGTATTCGCCTACTGTTCCCTCTTCCACATCTGCAAGAGCAAGTACATACATCTGCCTTGCCTCATCATATTCGACCTTTGCAGATTTGCTTTCGCAGGTAAAACTGCCATCCTCACTTGACTTAAAGCCGTTCTCATCAAAGAAGGGCTTCATTTCTTTAATTACGCTTTCATAATATCTGTTATCCAAATTTATTCACTCCAAAATTTTATTACGAATACTATTTCATATATTATACTATATTATCTTTGATTTGTCACCTAAAATTTTCTTGAAAAAACACATCTCATACCTTATAATACTTTATAATATTACCTGTGAGGTGAATATTTAATGAATCTTGCCGATATAAAGGATGTTAAAGCCTTGCTTTCCTCAGAGGGCTTCGTTTTTAAAAAATCCTTAGGTCAGAATTTTATAGTTGATGAAACGGTGTGTCCCGCTATGGCGGACTCGTGCTGTGACCAAAATACAGGAGTTATTGAAATAGGCCCCGGTGCAGGGGTGCTTACCTATGAATTAGGCAAGAGAGCAAAAAAGGTTGTCGCTATAGAAATTGATGAGCGGCTTAAACCCGTTCTTGCAAAGACCGTTGGCGAATTTAAAAACGTAGAGGTTATCTTCGGGGATGTTTTAAAGCTTGACCTTAACAAAATAATCGAAGAAAAATTTGCAGACTGTGAAAAAATAGCGGTTTGCGCAAACCTTCCTTATTATATAACCTCACCCATAATAATATCCTTGCTCGAAAGCAAATTAAATATCGCCTCAATTACCGCTATGGTGCAAAAAGAGGCAGCTCTCAGGCTCTGCGCAAGACTTGGTGAGCGCACCGCTGGCGCAGTTACGGCGGCAGTGGAATATTATTCCGAAGCCGAAATCCTTTTTGATGTACCGAGAGATTGCTTTTTACCTGTTCCAAATGTTGACTCGGCAGTTATAAGGCTCAATATAAGAAAAGAGCCACCTGTTATATTGGGGGATGAAAAGCTATTCTTTGATATTATAAATGCGGGATTTAACCAAAGGCGTAAAACCCTTTCAAATTCCCTTTCAAACCGCCTTAAAATTGACAAACAAACCGCAAACGATTATCTTGCAAAAGCGAGTATCAAGCCCTCCGCCCGAGCCGAAGAGCTTAATATAGAGCAATTTGCCGCTCTTTGCAAGGCTGTAAATGATTATAATTGATATTGGGAGATAAAATGTCTGATTCTAAAAATATACACGAGGGCCACCGTGACAGAGTAAGAGCCGAATATTTAAGCCACGGCTATGATGAAAACACGCCCGACCATAAAATACTCGAGCATATACTTTTCTATGCTCTCAGCCGAAAGGATACAAATCCCATTGCCCACGACCTTGTAAGACGCTTTGGCAATCTTGCAGGCGTTTTGGATGCGCCCATAGAGAAGCTTGTAACGGTGGATGGAATTTCGGAAAAAACCGCTATTATGTTAAAGCTTTATTTGGATGTTTTTCGTATATATACTTACGAGAAGCAAGAGCACGATGTGGATTTCGATAGCATCAATACCATAGGCGAATATGTTTATTCGAGATATTTAGGCCTCTCAAAAGAAACCTTTGGCGTACTTGGTATGAGCCCTAAGGGTAAGCTTTTATTCTTTAAATTTTTATCTGAGGGTGATATATCCTCTGTGGGTGTTTCTGTAAAGGATGTTATTAAGCTCGCCCTTGATTTTGATGCGATAAATATCGTTATCGCCCACAATCACCCGGGCGGCGTGGCGTTGCCAAGCTCTGAGGATGTTTTTATAACCGAGCGTATCGCCTCGGCGCTTAATCAGGTTGGTATAAAATTATACGACCACATACTTGTGGCAGATGACGACTTTGTTTCTCTGAGACTCAGCGAAAACTATTGCCACCTCTTCCCCAGTGTTACGTGAGAATTTAAAAATAAAAATACCAACCCAAATGGGTTGGAGTACACTTTAAAAATTCTTCTTAGCTTAGTACGACTCGCTCGGTGGCAACGCCGCCGACACGCACCCGCCCTTTCAAACAGTCCACCGGACTATTTGAATTTGTAAGCAAACCGGGCTTTTCGAGTCTCTCCATCAATATCTAAAAAATAAAAATACCAACCCAAAAGGGTTGCTATTTTTATTTGGCGGAGATGGAGAGACTCGAACTCTCGCGCCGGTTACCCGACCTACGCCCTTAGCAGGGGCGCCTCTTCACCAACTTGAGTACATCTCCGTATTGATAAAGTATCTATTAATTTATTAAATTTTTAAGCAATAATACTTCAGGGGTTCATCGGCTTCGTGCCCCCTTGCGGTTACCCAAAATTTTATTTCGCTTGGAGCGCGATAAAATTTTGACCGCGGCGCCAACAAATCCTCGCTTCACTGTCCACCGGACACGCTCGGATGTGTTGCCCTTCACCAACTTGAGTACATCTCCGTATTGATAAAGTAAATATTACTTATTGATTTTAAAATGGCGGAGAGGATGGGATTCGAACCCATGTGGAGTTGCCCCCAAACGGTTTTCAAGACCGCCTCGTTATGACCACTTCGATACCTCTCCATTTGTGACCAAATTATTTTAACACAAAGAAAATAAATTGTCAACCAAAAAAGGAATTTATTTTAAAATAAATTGACTTTGCGGTAAAAAGGTGTATAATATAAATATCAATTCAGAGTAGATAGCCTTGCGTGAAGTGCTGTGAGGACGGGGAGTTGCCTCGCAGACGAAGGGTTTAAACCTGCGGTTTGGCTGTCGCATCCCGCTGACAATAATATGAAGATATAAATCTCCTTATTATCGTTTGGTTTGGGTAATAGGAGGTTTTTATTATGCAAAAAAAATATTCGTCCCCTCTTTTTAAAATAGTGTTCACGGGAATACTTATTGCTATGAATATTGTTTTAGAAAGATTTTTAGCCTATTCCGTCTGGAATCAAACTATAAGCCTAGGCTTTATAACCGTGGCCTTTGCCGCCTCGTTTTTAGGTATTCCTTATGCTATCGCCGTAGCGGGACTGGGTGACCTTATAGGCTCACTGCTTTTCCCCTTTGGCACGTATTTTGTCGGCTTTACCATTACTAATTGCCTCTATGCATTTATAACAGCTATCTTCATTTATAAAAATGCAACAGCCTTAAAAGCAACACTCAGTGTTATAATAAATAAGCTTGTTTGCTCACTTACTCTTAACACTATCTGGATATCTTTGCTGTATCGCGGAGGAATAGATGCCTTCCCTGCCGTATTCATTTCAAGAATTCCACAGCTTGTGTTGATGACGGTTATAGAAATAGCCGTTTTGATTCTTCTTTTTTCAAGAAAGAGCAAAGTAAGAATTCTTCTCGATAAAAATATGAAAAGAATAGTATAAAATAGCAAGAGCCTTCATAAGTGAAGGCTCTTGCTATTTAAATATTAAGAAAAAGGAATTCGAAATCTTGATAAAATTATTTATAAGAATATGCCTCGGCGCCGCCCTTAATAACCTTAAGCTTATTGCGGCGCAGCCTTGCCATAATCCTATCTTCAAAGGCTATAAATCTTTCCTCGTGGAAAACTGCCCATATTGTAAAAGAAACAAGGGCTATCTCAAATATAGTAAGTAAAACATCTACGAAACTCATAATTACCTCCGCCGAACATTTGTTCGTTTTCTGTATTTTCATTATATATCAGCACTTTTAATTTGTCAAGTGCTTTTTTGTAATTTTATTATAATTTTTTCAAAGTCCTAAAATCAGGACTTTGATTGATGAAATTTCAAGATTGCTTTTATATATATTTATATATTGTAATTTAAAAATAAATGTGTTAAAATTGATATGAATATAAATTTCTAAAAGGAATGTTCTATATGTGTGAATCCGAAAACAAAAAATCCGTGCTCAGTTGTATTCAGCCAAGCGGTATGCTTACCCTTGGCAATTACTTGGGAGCGCTTAAGAATTGGCTTTATATGCAAGATGAGTTTGACTGCACCTATGCCGTAGCTGACCTTCACGCTATAACCGTAAGGCAGGAGCCTTCTAAGCTTCGCTCACAAATTTACTCTACCGGCGCTCTGCTCTTAGCCTTAGGTCTTGACCCTGAGAAATCCACCCTATTTATTCAATCCCACGTACCTGAGCATACTGCGCTTTCGTGGTTATTATCCTGTAACACTCAGTTTGGCGAGCTTTCCCGTATGACTCAGTTTAAGGATAAGTCGGCAAAGCATGCCGATAACGTAAATGCAGGTCTTTTCACCTACCCCGTGCTTATGGCGGCGGATATACTTTTATATAAGCCTGACTTTGTGCCCGTTGGCGCAGACCAAAAGCAGCATCTTGAAATTGCAAGAGATATTGCTACCCGCTTTAATCATATTTACGGCGATGTGTTTAAAATTCCTGAGCCGTATATTGCAAAGGTGGGCGCCAGAGTTATGTCCTTGCAGGACCCCTCTAAGAAGATGTCAAAATCTGATGAAAATATAAACTCTTGGGTTGCTATGCTTGATGATAGGGATACCATTATCCGCAAGTTTAAGCGTGCCGTAACCGATAGCGAGGCAAGTGTTCGTCTAAGCGAGGATAAGCCGGGTGTCAGCAACCTTATAAATATATACAGCGCTGTTACAGGCAAGTCTGCCGATGAGGTAGAAAAGGAATTCGATGGCAAAGGCTACGGTGACTTTAAGTTAGCTGTTGGTGAAGCCGTTGCAGATGAGCTTGCCCCCATTAAAGAAAGCTATGATAAGATAATCACCGATAAGGGTGAGCTTGAGCGCATCTTCCGTGAGGGCGCCGAAAGGGCCGAAAGAGTAGCCCGAAAGACCTACTTTAAGGCAATGAAAAAGGTTGGATTTGTTTTATGATTTTTCCGCTTAAAGGAAACGAAAACCTAAAAGCATCCGTTTTTAATATGATAGCATCAAACAGGCTCCCCCACGCCATAATTATCGAGGGTGATGAGGGCACGGGAAGGCATACTCTTGCTTACTTTTTAGCAAAATCGGCAGTCTGTGAAGCAAACGTTAAGCCTTGCGGAAGCTGTAAGGGTTGCAGTATGGCGCAATCCTCTAACCATCCTGATATTATCACCGTTACTCCTGAGGATAATAAAAAAAGCATCACGGTAAAAAAAGCCCGTGAGCTTCGCGCCGATGCCTTTGTTAAGCCCCATTCGGCAGAAAAAAAGGTTTATATTATAGACCGTGCCGAGCATATGAGAGAGGATGCGCAAAACGCTCTTTTAAAGGTTTTGGAGGAGCCCCCTCGGGCTGTTGTTTTTATTATTATAACCACATCAAGAACTGAGCTTCTCGAAACCATTGTTTCAAGATGTGTTCCCCTTTCTTTAACCGTACCTGATTTTAATACTGCCTTTGAGGCTGTAAAGGAACAGCTTTCAAAAGAGGTGGAGGATTCTGTAATTTCTGATGCTGTTAAATCAGCGGAAAATAATATAGGCGTTGCCCTTTCACTGATTGATAGCAAGAGCGAAAATAAGGCTAAATCCTGCGCCACAGAATTTCTAAGGCTTTTATTTGAGGGTAGTGAATACGAAATGCTAAAGCTACTTATCCCCTTTGAAAAGGATAGAGTAGGAACCGACCAATTTTTCGAATATTTAAAAATAGAAATCGCAAAATCACTTAAAAAGGATTATAAAAGAATAGTGAGAGCCAAAGCCCTCACCGCTATTTATGACTGCATCGGCGAGTGGCAGAGCCTTTTAAAAACCAACATCAATTTACCCCTGCTTTTCAGTGCAGTGGTATGTAAATCTAAAGGTATAATCGGAGGAAATTTATGACAACAGTTATATCTGTTAAATTTAAAGAGGGCGGCAGAGCCTACTTCTTTAGTCCTGACGGAAAGGCTTATTCCGTAGGCGATAAGGTTATTGTAGAAACCTCGGCAGGCAACGCCTTCGGCTTTGTTTCCAAAGGAAATCACGAGGTTAATGAGGATTCTATCGTAGGTGAGCTTAAAAGTGTTTTAAGAAAGGCTACCGATAAGGATTTAAGCCGCATAAAAGAAAATGAGGAGAAGCAAAAGGAAGCCTTTTCTATCTGCGAAAAAAAGATAGCAGAGCATAAGCTCGATATGAAGCTTGTTGAAGTGGAGTATTCCTTTGACGGCTCCAAAATCACCTTCTTCTTTACTGCTGACGGAAGAGTGGACTTCCGTGAGCTTGTAAAGGACCTTGCAGCTTCTTTCCATACAAGAATTGAGCTAAGACAAATAGGTGTTCGTGATGAAGCGAGGATGCTCGGCGGCATAGGTATATGCGGTCAGCCCTATTGCTGTAAGCGTTTTCTTGATGATTTTCAGCCCGTTTCAATCAAAATGGCTAAGGAGCAGGGACTTTCCCTTAACCCCACAAAAATTTCAGGCAGCTGCGGAAGACTTATGTGTTGTCTTAAATACGAGCAAAATTCTTATGAGCATCTGCTTAGCATTACCCCCACCGTAGGCTCGGTTGTTAAAATCCCTGAGGGAACGGGAACGGTGGTTGACTGCAACCTTATCACAGGCAATCTTTTAGTTAAGCCTGACAATAGCGAGGGCGCTCCCTTTAAGATTCACAGAAGCGCAGTTAAGCTTATATCCCGCCCTAAACGCAAGAAAAACGATGCGGAAGAAGAAAGGGAAGAATAAAAACCTTGATTTTTTGCAGTAATACTGCTAAAATATATTCAATGAAGCTTTATGGAGGTGTTTTGAATGGCTTACAAAATTTCTGATGAATGCATAAACTGCGGAGCATGCGCAGCAGGTTGTCCTGTTGAGGCTATTGCAGAGGGTGATGCTCATTATGAGATCGATCCCGATAAGTGCGTTGACTGTGGTGCTTGCGCAGCAGGTTGCCCTGTTGAAGCTATCTCTGAGGGTTAATTAACCCACACCAATTGAACATAAAAGCACGGGGAATTAAAAATTCCCCGTGCTTTTCTTTTATTAATTATTTGTAAACAATAATTAACACATTGTAAATTTATACCAAATTTAATTGACCGAAGTTGATAGTCAGTGTATAATATTTATGCAAAATAAAATAAAGGGGACGGTTTTGTGAAAAGGTTATTTAGTTGTTTGCTTTGTGTTCTTTTTATCGTAGGTCTTTTTACAGGTTGCAGTAAAGAGCCCGAAGAATATAGCGAATGGATATCCTATTATGAAGTTGTATCCGAAAGTGATGATGCCTACACTGAAAAGGATATACCCGAAGCTTCTCTACAGTCTTCCCCTGAGCCTGAAAAAATTAAATATGAAAGCTCGGTGCCTACCCCTAAATATGTAAATTTTTATAAAGGCGGAATGTGGGCAGAAAGCAAGGATAAAAGTCTAAACCGCAAAATTGCAAAGCATATTGAAAATTGGTTTTATGATTATACTCAGGATAATCTGCCTGTAGTAGATATGGAGGTAACACCTCAGTTTATATGGGAAACCAGACTTAATGAAACTGTAATAGAGCTTGACTTTAATTTGTCTTACGATGAAAAACTTAATTTCTTAGGTAAAATAAGTCTTGAAAGACACGAGCGCCTTTTTATCCCCCTTACAGGAGAGTATGCTTATTATTTGTTTAGTGACAACGGCATTATTGAGCGCCAAAATAAACCCTATAATTTAAAAGGCAGCGGACTTGAAAAGTATTTTGAGGGCATAAAGCTTGATAAAAAGGTTAAGGATTGGCAAAGCACCGTTATAGCCCCCACCACCGTAACCTTTTACAAAGACGGTGCCACCGCTGTTTCCACCGATAAGGAATTAAATCATAAAATCGCAAAGCATATTGAAGAGTGGTTTAAGTATAAGGAAACATCAGCCATAGCCGCAACCACCTATTTAAATGACCGCATCGATTCTATGAAACGAAATGATATGGCCATCGAACTTCAATTTGACAGTGAAATAACAATTTACGGGAATCCCAAATTCTCTAATTCAAGGACTCTTTTCATAACTGTTCCTGAAAATAAGAATAGTACAATATATAAACAATCTGCAGATTATAGTTATTCATGGCCTACACCGCATATGGGAGGCAGCGGACTCAAACAGTATTTCGATTACGTTCAATTTACCCCTCTTACCGAAGAGGAAAAAAGATGGAGAAGTACGGTTAATGCAGCATCTTACGTTAAGGCGTTTGAAAACGCCAATCTCGTTGGAGAAACGATAAATAACTATAAGGAAAGCGATTTTCCTTTTAAATATGAAATTATGCAGCATATCGAAAAGTGGTTTTATCACAAGGAAGAAATAAAGCGTGTTGATACCGGTATAACCGACCCCTCCCTAAATGAGATAATATCAAAGGAAAAATATTTGGAAGTGCATCTCCAGTTTCCTACCCCAACCTTTTATGATGAACAAATTCTCACAGAAAGAACTTATTATATTATAATCCCGCTTACAGGAGATTACGCCTATCATATCTTTGAAGGTGAAAATAAAAATGAATTCTCCCCCACCGCAATTATTACCGAAGGTAGCGGTCTTGAAAAGTATTTTGAAGTTATTAAGTCAAAGGGTGTTAACGATGACCCACAGGACTTGTATGAAATAGATTCTTCCATCGACGAAGATTGATTTTTATTCATTTTTAACCTCTCTAAAATATAACCCCTGAGTTTTTTCTCAGGGGTTATATTTATTCTGCTAATTTTTCCCATTCATCAAGAGCATTTAAGAGTTCCTCTTCCAAGGCATCTAATTCCTCACCTAATGCGGATAGCTTTACATAATCAGAAAGGTTTTCGGGAGCCGATAACTCTGCCTTAAGCTCTTCTATTTTAGCTTCAAGAAAAGCTACCTTTTCCTCAGCCTTTTTAAGCGCCTTTTCCCTCTTTGCCTTTTCTTTGGCAGGAGTGGTAAAGGTCTTCTTCTGAGGCTTTTCCTTTGTTTTATGAATAGGCTCATCAGGCTGTTTATTATTTTCCTGCTGTAAAAGATATTCCTCATAGCCCATATCCTTAAATTCTACCCCGTCTTCCGAAAAGACAAGTAATTTATCGGCTAACTTTTTAATGAAATATCTATCGTGGGAAACAAATAAAATAGTTCCTTCAAAATCGAGGAGCAATTCTTCAAGCGCCTCTTTAGAGGCGATATCCATATGGTTTGTAGGCTCATCAAGTATTAAAAAATTGGGATTTTTCCTGAAAAGCTTACAAAGGGCTAATCGCACCCTCTCTCCGCCCGAAAGCATATCAAGAGTTTTAAAAACCTCTTCGCCTGTGAATAAAAAAGCTCCGAGAGCGCTACGCACCTCGAAATCACTAAGAGAGGGAAACTCGCTCTGATAATTATCGAAGACGGTAGAGCTTCCCTTTATCTGTGCTATTTGTTGGTCAAAATACCCTACCTTTACCATAGCGCCCAATTTATATTCTCCGCCGAGAGCGGAAATTTTGCCCGTTATGGTTTTAAGAAGGGTTGATTTGCCAAGTCCGTTACCGCCGATTATTCCCACCCTTTCCCCTCTTAAAAGAGAAAAATTAACGGTGGAAAGAATTCTATCAAAGCCTATCTTTAAATCGGTTACGCTAAGCACCTCTTTAGCGCTTCGAACCACTGGCTCTAAATTCGCCTTAAAGGTTTTTTCGTTATGTGTTACGGGCGCCTCTATTTTTTCCATTCGCTCAATTTGTTTTATTTTAGACTGAGCCATACTTGCCTTTGTTGCCTTATACCTGAAACGCTCCACCACCGAGCTTAAATGCTCTATTTCCTTTTGCTGAGCAGTATATTGCTTTAAAAGAAGGGCATCACGCTCTTTCTTTTGTTTTACAAACTCGGTGTAGTTACCTATATATTTATGGCTTCTGCCATATTCTATCTCATAGACCTCATTTACTGTGCGGTCTAAAAACATACGGTCGTGAGAAACGATAACAACTGCCTTTTTATAATTTTTTATATAATCCTCAAGCCAAGATACCGCATCTATATCAAGATGATTTGTGGGCTCGTCCAAAAGTAAAAGGTCGGGCTTTGAAAGAAGCAGCTTTAAAAATGCTATTTTTGTACGCTGTCCACCTGAAAATTCGCTTACCCTTTTATGCTTTTCTTCTTCGGTAAAGCCGAAACGCTTAATCGCTCCCTCATATTCCCTTTCGAAATAATGGCCGCCAAGGGCAATAAACCTATCTAAAAGCTCGGTATATATTTTAATGTTTTCTTCGGTTTGGTCCGCTTCCATTTTGCTCTGGGCAATATCAAGCTCTGCCTTGGTTTCAAGAATATGTGTATAAGCCGACCTTATTTCCTCCACCATAGTGCGATTTTCATCACTGAAAGTCATCTGATTAAGAATACCGATATTTATATTTTCCGATACCGACACAGTGGGATTAGTATCAAGGCCCTTTGCTAATTCATATTCACCCGAAATAAGCTTAAGAAGGGTGGTTTTTCCGCAACCGTTTCTGCCCACAACTGCAATTTTACTTGATGTGTTTATTTCCATATTTATATCCGTAAGTATAGCCTGTCCCGATAAATCTACTGCGCCGTGGGAAATAATCAGTTGCATAAAAATCCCTCCTTTTTCAAGAATTATTTTAACACCTTAAAGCCCTTTTTGCAATAGCCTTAAAATAATACAAAAAGTGAGTAAAAAATTACTTAATTTTATCTGTTTTTCATAAGAAAAATTTTTTATTTTCCTTTACATAATTTCTTATTCACTTTATATATGCATACTGTACTTTTCAACTTTTCCACCGAGTTATCCACCGAAAAAACCTTGATTTTTTCACAAAAACCCTGTTTTTAACCTTCAAAATGTTAATTATTCGGTTGATAAGTTGGATAACTTTATGGGTTGTCTAGGTTTACATAAAGTGAGAAAAATGCATTTTTCCGTCGAAAAATGTAAACGGTTTACATAAGTATATAAAGCAAAGCCAAAAGAAGCATTTTATCTGATTTTTCACTGTATAAAATAAGTAAAAGGCCAAGTATTAAAAGCATATCGCTATCACTTTTAAATTTATCAAGCAGGGAATCTATACCCCCGCCTATATCCCCAGATAAAAAATTATCTATAAGGCTTTTTACCGTTTCATCTTCCCTTTCCCTATTTACCTCTTCACTTTTTTCCTTACTTAGTGTATCATTAGAATGTACGCCCCCCACCTTTAAAAAGGAAGGTGAGGGCGGCATAGTATGGGTATTTCCCTTAATATTGGCTTTTCGGCTCATTTCTCGCATACGGCTTACCGCCTCTTGCTGAGCTATTAAAAAATCTTCGTTTTCTGTAGGCATATTCATCAACCCTATAAATTAAATATTCCGCTCTCCCTTAAAAGAGGCAGCATATCAATAAGCCGTAAAAGCTTTACGGCGGTATCTACCTTTTCTCTTCGGGGCGGACTAAGATTATCCTTAAGCGCCAAAAGGAGTCTTGTTCGGCTATCATTTCCCTTAGATTTAAGGAAAGAGACTATCTGCATTATTTTTTGCATTTCATCTGCAGTGGGCATACCGTCTCCTGATAAAAGCGAAACCTCTTTCGGCTCTTCCTTTTTAATTTCACCGCCAAGGAGATTTTCTGCCATCCTTTTTACCCTTTCCATACTCTCAGGGTCGTTTAAAATACCTGCAAGCTGTTTGCTTATATCCTCCATTTATTTTTCACCGCCGAAAAATTTATTTAAAAGAAATTTAGCATCCTCGCTTGAGAGTATTTTTTTAAGATTATCACCCTTAAGGGCATTGTTAAGCTTTTCCTTATCCTTATCGTCAAGGGCGGACATAAGGCGTGACATATCTCCGTTTTTGGCAGACTCAATGGCATCACCGCTTATTTTTCCCCCTGAGGAAGCTATAACCGAGTCAATGAGCTTCTTTTTATCAATATTATTAAAATTGTTATTCATATAAATCCCCCCATTTAATACTATGAAAATTTTTAAAATTTATGAGGTAAGTTATGCGTTTACTTGTAATTTCCGATACCCACAAGAATCCATTTATACTCTCTAAGATTATCCGCTCTCAGCAGGAGGCTAAGCACATCTTCTTTTTAGGAGATGTTATTTCGGATATTGAGGATATTAAATACGAATTTCCCGATAGAATTTTTCATATTGTAAAGGGCAACTGTGACGGTTTCTGCCATTACCCAAATTACGATATTATAAAAATAGAAAATAAAAATATTCTCTTTACTCACGGAGATAAATTTTCTGTTAAATATGGCACCGTAAGGCTTCTTGAATTCGCAAAAAATACAGGGTGCAGTATTGCCCTTTTTGGTCATACCCATATCCCTCATATATCCTATGAAGATGATATTTACCTTGTTAATCCGGGTTCAGCCTCAAGACCTCGGGAAACCAAAGCCTCCTACGCTGTTATAGATATTGTATCGGGCGGAATTAAGCCCATAATAATTTATTTGTAATGTTATAAATTTTCAAAAAATTCATATACTTGTAAAGCGAGGAGATGATTTTTTGAAAATTAACTGGAAAAAGCTGATAGGCAATATAGCCTTACCCGTTATTATAGGCGCTATCGTAGGATGGCTTACCTCAGGCGGTATGGAAAAATTCAAATATATGAATAAACCCGATTTATCCCCACCCGGTTGGCTTTTCCCTGTGGTATGGACCATTCTTTACGCTTTGATGGGCATTTCGTATTATATTATCAGCCAAAGCGGAGAGGATATAACCACACCTAAAAGGCTGTATATTATTCAGCTTTTCTTTAATTATATGTGGTCCTTTATTTTCTTTAATATGGAAAACTATCTTTTTGCTTTTATATGGCTTGTAATTCTTTGGATTCTAATACTCCTTACAGCCGTTTCCTTCTACAGAATAAATAAGGTATCGGGGCTTTTATTTATCCCCTATATCCTATGGGTTACCTTTGCAGGATATCTTAATTTATCAATTTTTCTGCTCAACAGAATGGTTTAGAAAAAAGCGGTCAAATGTGACCGCTTTTTTGCGTTTTATATATATAGACGTAATCTTTAATTATAGATAAAAGAAATTTCTGAACAGATAAATATTTTTCATTGAAGACCTACTTAATTTATGGTAAAATTAAATTGTTAGAAGAATTTACCTTTACTGTTTTTTGTTTATTATTGCAATTTTATAAAAATTGTGTTATAATAATAATGCCAAACTAACTGAATAGATGTGAAATCGGGTGTGTTTTCTCTTTATTGGGATAATTACGCTTTTAAAGGTTATACATACATTGTTTTTGAATTTGATAAAAATGCAGGTTCCGACAATGTATGTAGATGCGTTCACGCTCTGTTTCACATTGGTTAGTTTGGCGACTATCGGGGTTTGCGTTTTTTGTGCGTCTGCTTCGGTAGGCGCATTTTTATTTCTTAGCCAAAGCATTCAAACCCGAACCAGCCTAAAATGGCGGTTTTAAGGCGTCTTTTGTTTCTTTGGCGCACATAGGCGTTAGCCTTATGTGCTTCGCATCGCCAAAATCCACTCATAAAATCGCGCATTTTAGGTCGCAGAATTTTGTGATAAAAGGATTTT
>JAZUQH010000050.1:0-63703 GCA_045605605.1 Acutalibacteraceae bacterium
GCATCAATTTAGAGTGGCACTATTGGGAAATGTATGACTGTTTATTAGATGGTTATAAAAGTGTAATGAGAATTGATACGGATAACGAATTGTTTTATTTTTATCAACTTGAATCATTGCCTGAAATTTTAGATATGCATTTTAATCACGGATGCGCTAATTCTACAACGCCCTTTTTTATGGATAAATTTAAAAAAATCAAAAGGATACTGTTATATTAAATACAAGAAATTGCTTGTTGTTATGCTGAAAATTCAACTTGTGGAAATGATTGCCACAAGTTGAGAGCGCCTCCCTTGCCTAAAGGGAGGTGGATTTGCCAAGGCGCCCCTTGCCTAAAGGGGAGAGGGCCGCGCGTAAGCGTGGCGAGGGGATAAAAAGACGGAGGGATATAATACGGAACGAAAACACAATCCTAAACTAACGGATAACGCAAAAACACTACGAAAAAATATGACCAAAGAAGAACGACATTTGTGGTACGATTTCTTGCGTACATATCCAATAAGATTTTTGCGACAAAAAGTTATAGATAATTATATTGTTGATTTTTATTGCCACGAAGCACGGCTTATAATTGAGCTTGATGGCTCACAGCATTATGAGGAGAAAGGATTGCTAAAAGATAAAATCAGAACAGAGAAAATAGAAAACAGAAACTTAACAGTAATTCGTATACCAAACAATGAGGTTAATAAAAATTTTAGAAGTGTTTGTGAGTATATTGATTTTTTTGTTAAAGAATCCCTCCATCGCTAAGTATCCCTCAGTCAAAACCTACGGTTTTGCCAGCTCCCTTTAGGCAAGGGAGCCTTTGCGGTCCCCCTCCCTTTAGGGCAAGGGAGGCTAATTTTGTTCCCAATTTAACACAAGCATATAATCTAAATGGTGATGCTATGTATAAAACAGCAAATGAATACTATAAAGAAAAATACGGGTGTAAGGTTTATAAACTTTCTCTTGATAGTGGATTTTCTTGTCCTAACCGTGACGGTAGTATTTCTACGGGTGGTTGTATATTTTGCTCAGCGCTTGGCAGCGGTGAATTTGCAGAACGTGGAACCAATATAACAAATCAATTAGAAAAGGCAAAAAGCAGGGTAGAGGGCAAAGTTAATGATGGGAAATATATTGCATATTTTCAGTCCTTTACCAATACATATGCTTCTTATGACAGGTTAAAATCACTCTTTTTTGAGGCAATAAAACCCGATTACATCGTTGGTATAAATATTGCTACAAGGCCCGACTGTCTGCCCGATAGCACTATAGAGCTTTTGAAAGAATTAAATGAAATTAAACCCGTAACAGTGGAATTGGGTCTTCAAACAGCTGATGATATAATAGCGGAGTACTTAAACAGAGGATATAAAACCGAAGTTTATAAAAATGCCGTATCCCGTCTTAAAAATGTAGGGCTTGAGGTAATTACCCATATAATTATAGGTCTGCCTTCAGATGACCCTGTAGAAACAACAAAATTTGCTGTATCGAGCGGTACGGATGGCGTAAAATTTCATCTTTTACATATACTGAAAAACACAAAGCTTGCAGAGTATTATGAAAACGGCGAAGTAAAAGCGCTTGAATTAGAGGAATATGCAAAAATATTAAAGGCGTGTATTTCTGTTTTGCCAAAGAATATAGTTGTTCACAGAATAACAGGAGACGGCGCAAAAAAGGATTTAATAGCACCTCTTTGGTCGGCAGATAAAAAGAAGACCCTTAATTTTTTAAATAAGTATTTACAAGATTAAAAAGCCTGACTATTAAGTCAGGCTTTTTAATCTTTCTCTATCGAAATTGTGAATCCAATCTGCTTTAAAAAAGTATATTAAGAAAATAATACTGCTCAGCGACCATGTTATAGGATAAGCAAGGGAAACGGTGGTAAGCTGATTTAGAAATTTTAACGCAACGGTTATATATGAAACTCTGAATACACACCAACAAGCGAGCATTGTGAACATAGGCACCGTTGCCTTTCCTGCGCCTCTCATAACACCTGCGATACAATGGGAGAAAGCGAGTAAAAAATAAAACAAACAAATGGTGCGCATATGCTCAGTTCCATAGCTTATGGCTTCTTTGGTTTTACTGAAAAGACCAATAAGACTTGGCGCAAATATATAAGAAATGACTCCAATCGTTTCGGCTATTAAACAGCTACAGATAACTCCGAAGGCAACGCCTCTTTTTACACGGGCATATTGTCTTGCTCCCAAATTCTGACCAACAAAGGTTGAGAGAGCTTGGGTAAAACAAGTAACAGGTAAAAAAGCAAAGCCTTCTAATTTTGAGTATGAGCCGCATCCTGCCATAGCGGCCTTGCCAAAACCGTTGATGTTAGATTGAACGAATACGTTTGCAATAGAAATAACGCTGTTTTGAACTCCCGAGGGAAGACCGTAACGAATAATTTCTATAAGGCTCTTTTTGTGAAACTTAATTTTATGAATATATACCTTATACGGCGCATTGCTTCTTAACAGATGCAAAAAGCAAAGAAGTGCGCTGATGCCCTGAGAAATGGTGGTAGCGATGGCGGCAGAGCCTACTCCAAAGCCTAAAACAGCTACAAAGACCATATCTAAAGCTATATTTATAAAAGTCGAAAATATCAGGTAATACAGAGGATGTCTGCTATCGCCAACAGCGTGTAGGATACCGACAAAAATATTATACATCACTATAAATACAGCACCACAGAAATAAAATCTAAAATATTCAATTGATTGGGGGAGCACATCAATAGGAGTACTCATCCATTTTAGTATAACAGGAGTAAGAACAACACCGATTATTGTGAGAAATACACCCGTTATTAAACCAAAAGCGATGGCTGTATGTATTGCTTTGCTCATAGAATCATATTGTTTTGCACCGAAAGATTTTGCTATTACAACACCTGCGCCCATAGCAAGACCGTTGAAAAAGCTAACCATTAAAAAAATTAGGCTACCGGAGGAACTTACTGCTGCTAAGGCTTCGTCGCCTATAAAATTACCAACACACCAGGCATCAAAGGCGTTATAAAGCTGCTGAAATATGTTGCCGAGAAATACTGGAAGCGCAAAAAGCAGCATTGATTTCAAAATAGAGCCTTCTATAAGCGAATGGTTTTGCTTAGTCATATCGTTCCTCCTTTCACAGTTGTGTCGTTATTATATCATATAATATGTATCTATGTAAATGATTTTAGATTAACTATAAAAACCTGCCGTTTGGGCAGGTTTTTATAATAACTTGTTAAGACGCTTCATTGTTTCTTGATTTGGTTCGGGTAGATGACCAAATGGAAATTCGAATCCCATATTATCATACTTAGTCTGGCAAATTTTGCGGAAGGGTAGAAGCTCTATTTTATCAATGTTTTTAAATTTTCCGACAATAGATTTTAGCTTGATAATATTGTTTTTATCATCATTAACGGTAGGAATGATGACTTGGCGTATAGTGGTTTTAATATTTTCTTTAGATAAATATTCAAGAAAATCTCTAACATCAGATAATTCGCAACCAACGTTTTCCCTATATAAAGCTTCATCAGTATATTTAATATCGAGCAAAACCCTATCGGTTTCGTTTAATAGCTCTTTTATCTGAGAGTTTAAAATGATACCAGAGGTATCAAGGCAGGTGTTAATACCTGCCTTGTGGCAGAGCTTAAAAATTTCGGTAACAAACTCTGCCTGACAAAGCGGCTCACCGCCCGAAACGGTGATACCGCCGTTGCTTCCGAAATATTCTCGGTAATGAGTAGCCTTTTCAACTATCTCTTCGGGGGAGTATATTGTGCCACCTTCAAAATCCCAGGTATCAGGGTTGTGACAGCATTTACATCTCAAGGGACACCCTTGCATAAACACTACGAAACGGACACCAGGACCATCTACCGTACCAAGAGTTTGGATAGAATGAACTTTACCTTTTATCATATTGCCTCGTGGAAGGTACGGCTTATAACCTCTCTCTGCTGCTCACGTGAAAGCTTATTAAAGTTAACGGCATATCCTGAAACTCTAATAGTAAGATTAGGATAGTTTTCAGGGTTTTCGTAAGCATCAATTAGGGTTTCGCGGTTTAGTACGTTAACATTTATATGGTGGGCATTTTTCTTAAAATAACCGTCAAGAATAGCAACAAGATTATCAATGCGTTCTTCCTCTGTTTTTCCTAATGCCTCGGGGGTTATAGAGAATGTATTTGAAATACCGTCACGACAATCCTCGTAACGTATCTTAGCAACAGAGTTAAGGGAAGCGAGAGCGCCGTTTTCCTCACGATTATGCATGGGGTTTGCACCAGGTGCAAAGGGGGCAGAAGCTTCTCTTCCGTCGGGTGTAGCGCCGGTATGCTTACCGTACATAACATTGGATGTAATAGTAAGTACCGAAAGAGTGTGAATAGCATCTCTATAGGTAGGTGTCTTTCTAAGCTCGGTAATAACCTGATGAGTCATATCGCGGGCGATAAGGTCAACGCGGTCATCATCATTGCCGTATTTAGGGAAATCACCAACGGTTTCAAAATCAACTATATAACCTTTTTCATCTTTAATTGGATGAACCTTGGCATATTTAATAGCGCTTAGTGAATCAGCAACAACAGATAAACCTGCAATACCGAAAGCCATAAGTCTTTCAACATCTGTATCGTGAAGAGCCATCTGTGATTTCTCATAAGCGTACTTATCGTGCATATAGTGGATAACATTCATTGTGTTAACATAGAGGTTAGATAGCCAAGAAATATAAATGGAGTATCTTTCCATAACTTGATCAAAATCAAGAGTTTCCATATCCATTACGGGCATCTGGGGACCTATGTTTGTATCGCTTGTTGTATCGTAACCACCGTTAATTGCAATAAGCAACAACTTAGCAAGGTTGCAGCGGGCGCCGAAAAACTGCATCTGTTTGCCTATTTCCATTGCGGAAACACAGCAAGCAATGGCATAGTCATCGCCGTGATATGGGCGCATAACTTCATCGTTTTCATACTGTATAGAATCTGTATCTGCAGAAACCTTGGCGCAGAATTTCTTGAAATTTTCGGGAAGATTGGGGGACCAGAGTATAGTAAGATTAGGCTCAGGCGAGGGACCTAAGGTATAGAGGGTGTTAAGAATACGGAAGCTACTCTTTGTAACAAGTGTTCTGCCATCCTTACCCATACCGCCTACGGATTCTGTAATCCACATTGGGTCGCCGCCAAAAAGCTCGTTATATTCGGGAGTGCGAAGATGACGAGCAAGACGAAGCTTCATAACAAAATCATCAATAAGCTCTTGCGCATCTACTTCGGTAAGAGTTCCGTTTTCAAGGTCACGCTCAATATAAATATCAAAGAATGTGCTAACTCTGCCAAGGGACATAGCTGCGCCGTTTTGCTCTTTAATAGCAGCAAGATAGGCAAAATAGGTCCACTGAATAGCCTCTTTGGTATTTGCTGCGGGTTCGCTTATATCAAAGCCGTACATAGCAGCCATTTCTTTCATCATTTTTAGGAAAGA
Organism: Acutalibacteraceae bacterium; assembly: GCA_045605605.1. Taxonomy (GTDB): domain Bacteria; phylum Bacillota; class Clostridia; order Oscillospirales; family Acutalibacteraceae; genus UBA737. The sequence continues at coordinate 5,516 of JAZUQH010000050.1, forward strand.
AATCTGTTTAAATACCTCTTCGGAAATACGAATATTAGTAGCATCAAAGACCTTGCTTTCAAGCTCTTCCTTGTCTTTTTGCTTTTCTTCAATGAGTCTGTCAATACCATATAGTGCTACACGACGGTAATCGCCGATAATACGACCTCTGCCGTAAGCATCGGGAAGACCTGTTATAACATGGCAGTGACGCGCCTTACGCATCTCTTCTGTGTAGGCTCTGAAAACACCGTCATTATGGGTGGTGCGATATTTAAACTCAGTTTCAACAGTATCGCTAAGCTTAAAGCCGTAAGCCTCGCAAGCCTGCCTTGCCATACGGATACCTCCGAATGGGTTTACACCACGCTTAAGTGGGCTATCGGTCTGCAAACCGACAATAAGTTCCTTATCCTTATCAATATAGCCGGGGGCATAGCTTGTAAGGGAAGAAACATTTTCTGTATCTATATCAAGTACTCCGCCGTGCATTCTTTCAAGCACAAAAAGCTTCTGTACCTCAGTCATTAAATAATCTGTGCGTTTTGTTGCACCGGCAAGAAAGCTACTGTCGCCGGTGTACTCCTTATAGTTAGTCTGAATAAAATCACGCACATTGATTTCATCCTGCCATACACCTTCTTTAAATCCGGTCCAATTATTATGCTTCACTTTAAACATCTCCTATCCGCCGATATTGTCAAAAAAAGACAAATCAGCTCACTATGAACTAATTTGCCCAGACGGTCGGCTAAAATGGCTTTATACTCCCTTGCGGTGTTCCGCAAAATCCGTCAGTCATATAAGGCCGTGATAGTATTATATATGAAAATTCGAATTTTGTCAATAAAAAATATTAAAAATTACACAATATATTCCGTTTTTTTAAAAAAACAACCACAAAATACTGTGTTATATGCAAAAAGTTGTAAAAATTTTCACAAATACTATGTTGTTGCTTGAAATAGTTAACAAAATTTATTATAATACTTATATTGAAAGGAGATGAACTCGTGGGAAGAATTTTTTCGAGAATTGCAGACTTTATTCGTGAGACAGATAAGTTATTACTATCACTTTGTATATTTTCATCTCTTTACGGTAGTGTTGCTGTTTTTACTGCAACAAGATATTTAGAAACAAACCGTCCGTTTTTGGTACAGCTTCTTTCTATGGTGTTAGGTATAGGTTGCGCGGTTGTTATCTCTGCATTTGATTTTCAAACCTTTTTGAATAAATGGTATATAGCGGCGGTGTTGGGCGTTATTCCTGTTATACTTACTTTCTTTATTGGATTCGCCCCTGAGGGTACAGATGATAAGGCGTGGCTTGATTTTGGTATTACTACATTTCAGCCTTCAGAGCTTTTGAAAATTTGCTTTCTAATTACTTTCTCATATCATCTTAACAAGGTAAAAGATAATATAAATAAACCTAAATATTTAATTCCGGTATGCGCCCACGGAGCTTTTCCCGTTTTACTGATTCACTTTCAGGGGGATGACGGAACTGCGCTTGTTTTCGCCGTTATGATGATTTGTATGATGTGGGCGGCAGGAGTTTCTTGGAAATATTTTGCGGCTGCATTCGGCGCACTTGTGGTGGCTTCACCAATCATATATTTTCTGATTATGACCGATGAACAACGCACGAGAATTATGAGTTTATTTGATATTGAATCGGATATTTTAGGCGCTACCTATCAGCAGTATTACGGTAGAATGGCACTGGCTAACGGCGGATTTTTCGGTCAAGGCTTTATGCAGGGGAAGCTTACGCAGTCGGGCTTTGTTCCCGAAGGTCAGAATGACTTTGTATTTGTAAGTATTGGTGAAGAGTTAGGCTTCTTAGGCTGCCTTGCAGTAATAATTTTGATCGGAGCAATTTGTTTCAGAAACCTAAAGATTGCACGGATTTGCAAGAAGCCCAGCGGCAAATATATTTGTGTCGGCTTTTTCGCAATGATATTTGCCCAGATGGTTATAAATATTGGTATGTGTGTGGCATTACTGCCGGTTATCGGTGTTACTTTACCGTTCTTTAGCGCAGGTGGAACCTCACAGCTTTGCTTATATTTAGGCGTTGGTTTGGTTCTGAGCGTTTATATGCATCGTAACCACAGTACAATTTATCTGAGAGATTAAAAGACTTGCCAAATGGCAGGTCTTTTTTTGTATATTTTATTTGACAACAATTATTTTTGGTGGTATAATTTGAAAATGAATTTCAATTTCAAAGGTGAGTTTTATGAAACAGGTTCAACATTATAAAACCAAGCAAAAAACTATAATTGAAGAAGCAATAAAGTGCAGTAAGGATAAACATATTACGGTTGACAGTTTAGCCGCTAAATTAGATGAGACGGGCGAAAAGGTTGGCAGAACTACCATTTATCGTTGCCTTGAAAGGCTTACTGAAGAAGGTGTGGTAAGAAAATACCAAACCGCAGGTGAGAGCGCTTGCTATCAGTATGTATCAGATGAAGAGTGCCACGAGCATTTTCATTTAAAATGTGAGGAGTGCGGTAAACTTATTCATATTGAGTGTGAAAAAATAGTGGATTTAAACGCCCATATAAATGAACATCACGGATTTTGTGTAAATAAATTGAAAACTGTTTTATACGGTGTTTGTAAGGAATGTGCTTCCAAATGAAGAAAATAGTCATATTATTTATTACCATTGTATTGCTGTTATCGGGATGCACCCCAATACTCAACGGTACAGAAGATGATAAACTAAATATCGTTACAACTATTTTTCCTATCTATGACTTTGTAAGAGCAATAGGCGGAGATTTGGTTGAAATTAAGCTGTTAGTTGACCCTGGCACAGAGGTCCATTCCTATGACCCATCCCCATCAGATATTACAGCAATTTATGATGCTGATTTATTTTTTTATATTGGCGGAGAATCGGATAAGTGGGTAGAAACTATTTTATCCGATACTGATGTAGATGCAATTAGACTGATGGAAAGTGTTTGTGTTTTAGCAGAGGCCCACCACGATGAAATTGATGAGCATATCTGGACAAGTCCTGAGAACGCATTTTTAATGTTGAATAAAATATTAGAATCTATTTCAATTAAAGATAAGAAAAATTCTAAAACATACGAAAGCAATTATGAGGTTTATTCAGATGAGATAAAAGAACTTGATAATAAATTTAAGGAAATTGTTGATAAATCAGATAATAAATTTATTTTGGTTGCTGATAGATTTCCCTTTGAATATTTTACTAATTATTACGGCATAAAATATGATGCCGCCTTCGATGGTTGCGCTATAAGTACCGATATCAGTATTAAAACGATGAATCGGCTTGTTAAAGTAATAAATGATAAGAAAATTGACTCGGTATTTTGTGTGGAAATGAGCAATAAAAATATTGCAAACGCTTTAAGGGAAGAATTAGGGGTTAAAATATTTGAGCTTCACTCTGCCCATAATGTTTCGAAAAGCGATTATGAGAATAATGTTACCTATGTTGATATAATGAAACGCAATCTAAAATCGCTTGAAAGGGGGATTAACTGATGCCTATAATAAGCATTGATAAATTATCGGCTTTTTATGATGATAAACAAGTTTTTAATAACCTTACCTTTAATGTTGAGGAAGGCGACTATATTTGTATAATCGGTGAAAACGGCTCAGGTAAAACAACCTTAATGCAATGTATTTTAGGATTTAATATAAAATATACGGGAAGTGTTATTTTAAACGGATTTTCAAGGAAAACTATTGGTTGGTTGCCGCAGAAAAGCAATACTAAATCAGATTTTCCAGCCAGTGTTTTTGAAATTGTACTTTCGGGTTTTGCAGGCAAAAGCTTTTTGGGTATCTGCTATTCAAAGTTACAAAAGGAAAAGGCTCTTAAAAATATGGAGCTTTTGGAAATTTCCGAACTAAAAGGTAAATCCTATAAAGAGCTTTCCGGTGGACAACAGCAGAAGGTACTTCTTTGCAGAGCGCTGTGTGCCGCTGAAAAGGTAATCCTTCTTGACGAGCCTGTTAACAATCTTGATTTAGCTTCGCAAAATGAATTTTATGCCTTAATTAAAAAGATAAATAATTCGGGTATGACGGTTATTATGATATCCCACGATGTCGAAAGAGCAATAAAAGAGGCAACAAAGATATTGGATATATCTGATAACGGCTTTTCCTTTATGTCTTCGCAGAATTATTATAATTCGGTTTATATGAATTTGAAACAGGGGGAGAAGTAATGGCGATTATATCTAAAATTTTCGAATATCCTTTTGCTCTTCGTGCCGTAATCGTTGGTATATTACTTTGCTGCTGCTCAGCACTTATCGGTGTCAATCTTGTTTTAAAGAGATATTCAATGTTAGGCGATGGATTATCTCACGTTTCCTTCGGTGCCGCGGCTATTGCTTTAGCGCTCGGCATTGCACCCTTACGATTTTCTATGCCTTTGGTAATAATTGCGGCTTTTCTCCTGCTCAGAATAAACGAAAACGGAAAAATTAAGGGTGATGCCGCAATTTCTCTTGTATCAACAAGCGCTCTTGCCATCGGTATTACCGTGGCTAATTTAACGACGGGTATGAATACTGATATAAGCAATTATATGTTTGGCAGTATTTTAGCATTAAGCAAAGAAGATGTGATATTCACAATGGTTGTTTCCGTCTTCGTAATAATCCTTTATATTTTGTTTTACAATAAGATATTCTCATCTTCCTTTGATGGAAAATTTGCGGTTTCTTCAGGTGTTAACGTTAAATTTTATAACGGATTATCAGCGGTTTTAACTGCAGTCACGGTGGTTGTAGGTATGCGAATAATGGGCGCCTTGCTTATTTCAAGTATAATAACCTTTCCCGTGCTTTCTGCAATGAGAGTTACTAAGCGCTATCGTTCTACAGTTATTCTTTCGGTGATTATTTCGGTTTTTTCTTTCCTTATAGGAATTTTACTTTCTTTCACATTTGATATCCCTGCAGGCGCTGCAGTAGTTATCACTAATCTTGCAGTTTTTCTTATTCTTAATTGCTTTTCTTGACTATCAGGCTTTTGATAGTTATAATAAATTTAATATAAATTGGAGGGAGATAAGGCATTGGATAAAAAGACCTTTAAAAAAATACTTGCCCTGATTGTTTTTGCTCTCGTTGTTTTTTGGATGCTAAACGATATTACTAAATTCTCGGGCTTTATTGGTATTATGTTTAATATTGTTAAACCTTTGGTTTTAGGATGTTGTATTGCATTTATTTTAAATACGATTTTGAATCCATTGGAAAATCTTTGGGTAAAAATCTGGAATAAAAAGCCTAAGGTTGCTGAAAGCTTTTTAAAAAGAGTAGTTTGCCTTATACTAAGTATTTTGTTAGTGCTTGGTGTGATTTTTGCAGTTTGCTTTATCGTTATTCCGTATTTCGTAGAAAACACTGCTTCGTTTGTGAGTCAGCTTCCTCAGTATTTTAAAAACTTAGATACATGGTGGGATAAGGTAGTTGGATTTTTTGATAAATTCGCTGTTGTTTTACCTGAAATCAATATTAACTACGAAGAAATAATATCAAAAATCGGCACTTATGTTGCCGAAAAGGGCGGTACTTTAGTTAATGCTACGGTAAATGTTACAACCTCAATTTTCTCGGTAATTGTTAATATTTTCTTGGGCTTTGCATTTGCGGTTTATATACTTGTTCAAAAAGAAAAATTGGCAGTTCAGTTTAAAAGGTTATTTAGCGCTACCTTGTCAGAAAAAAGCGTTAATAATATACTGAAGTTTGCATCGCTTTCCCACAATACCTTTTCAAGATTTGTTACAGGTCAGCTTACCGAGGCTGTGCTATTCGGTATTCTTACCTTTATAGGTATGCTGATTTTCAATATGCCTTTTGCATCAGTAATTTCAGTGCTAATCGGCTTTACTACGCTTATTCCTATGGTTGGCGCATTTATCGGAACGGCGCTTGGCGCGTTTCTTATTTTGCTTGTAAATCCCGTTAAAGCATTTTGGTTTGTGATTTTCATAATCATATTACAGCAGATTGATAACAATCTTATTTATCCAAGAATTGTTGGTAAATCTATTGGTCTTTCAGGCCTTTGGGTTTTAGCAGCAGTTACAATCGGCGGAAACATCGCAGGTGTTATGGGAATGCTTATCGGGGTGCCTCTAAGCTCGGTTTTATATACACTTTTATCTGAGTTTGTGAATAAAAAGCTGAAGAAGAAAAATAGCGAAGAATCGGTTGATTTAACCGATAACGGTGTTTAATATGAAAATAACACAGTATGATGTCTGTGCAAATCTCAATAAAAACTATAAATTTGCTTTTGTTTCAGATTTACACGGTTGCGATAATCAACCGATTTTGGATAAAATAATAGAAATTTCGCCTGATGCAGTTTTGGTTGGCGGAGATTTTATTCACGATAAGGATAATTATAAAAGGGGATTAAGTTTTCTTAAAGAAGCTTCAAAAATTGTTCCTGTTTTCTGTTCACTTGGTAATCACGAGTTCAGATTTGATGAGGATATGCGTCCGAAAATCAAAAATACCGGTGTTACTCTTCTTGATAATTCATCAGTTCAATTTGAGGAAATTTGCATCGGAGGTTTAACTTCTCCAATAAGAAGTGGTGCTAAGAAAGATAAAGATGCATCAAAAAGGGTGCCTGATTTAAACTGGCTTAATAAATTTAATAAGGCTTACGGATATAAGCTTTTACTCTGTCACCATCCTGAATATTTTGTTAAATATATAAAAAACACTTCGATTGATTTAACGCTTTCAGGTCACGCTCACGGCGGTCAGTGGCGAATATTCGGCAAAGGTGTATATGCGCCGGGTCAAGGAATATTTCCTAAATATACTAGTGGAATGCATTTCAATCGTTTGATAGTGGGAAGGGGACTCGGTAACCCTCATTTGATACCAAGAATAAACAATAAACCCGAATTTATAGTTATAAATATAACAAAAAATCCTTGAGAAATTCTCAAGGATTTTTTTAGTTTATTTCTTCCTTTTTCTATTTGAAAAATTGCCGTTTTTGCTCTTAGATTGCACTTCTGATTTAACAAGACAGTTTTTACCATTGCCGATAAGGTCGTATCTGCCTGCTCGCCTTAAAGCTGATATTACCAACTTTTTGTTTTCAGGTCGGAAATACTGAAGTAATGCTCTTTGCTCAGCTTTTTCTTGCGGAGTTTTTGGAACGTATACCTTTTCCATAGTATATGGGTCAAGACCAGTATAAAACATACATGTTGAAACCGTACCTGGTGTGGGATAAAAATCTTGAACTTGTTCAGGGTGAAGTCCCTCTTTTTTAAGGAAAAGGGCAAGTTCAATGGCATCGTTCACAGTGCTTCCCGGGTGAGAGGACATAAGATAGGGAACGAGAAACTGATTTTTACCAACACTTTTTGTTATCTCATAAAAACGTTTTTTAAAGCGATTATATACGTGAATAGGCGGCTTACCCATACGCTTTAAAACGTTCTCGGAGCAATGCTCGGGAGCCACCTTTAACTGACCGCTTGTGTGATGCTCAACAAGTTCTTTAAAGAAGCTTTCATCCTTATCCGCAATTAGATAATCAAATCTGATACCCGAGCGAATGAATACTTTTTTAATTTTTGGGAGAGAACGTAATTTTCTTAAAAGGTCGAGATAATCACTGTGGTCAACCTTAACGGCAGGACACATAGATGGAGCAAGACATTTCTTATCAGGACATAGTCCTTTATTTAACTGTCCCTCGCAGGATGGGGCTCTGAAATTAGCTGTGGGACCGCCAACATCGTGAATGTATCCTTTGAAATCATCCATCTCGGTGATTTTTTTAGCCTCGTCTATTACTGATTCGTGACTTCGGCAACTGATTTGTCTGCCCTGATGATAGGCAAGGGAACAGAAGTTACAAGCACCGTAGCAACCCCTGTTATGAATAATGGAAAACTTAACTTCTTCTATTCCCGGTACTCCGCCTAACGCCTTATAGGATGGATGATAATCTCGCATAAAGGGAAGAGAATATACTTTATCCATTTCTTCGGTAGTAAGGGGTGAGCAGGGAGGATTTTGCACTACAATTCTATCGCCGTGGCGTTGAATAACGGTTTTACCTCGTATCGCATCGTGCTCTTCTTGCTGAATTCTGCAGGATTTGGCATACTGCTTTTTACCTTCATCAGTATTTGCAGAAACTGCCTCGAAGCTTGGACACTCCTTAACGGGCATAGGCTTGTAATCGTGTGTTTTAACGCTATAACAGGTACCTTTGATATCGGTAAGACTTTTTATGTTTTCACCGTTTTTAAGTCTGTGAGCTATTTCGACAATGTGCTTTTCACCCATACCGTACATTAAAAGGTCGGCATCAGAATCTATAAGAATAGATTTTCTTACCGCATCATCCCAATAATCATAGTGGGCAAAACGGCGAAGGGAAGCCTCGAGTCCGCCAATAGCAATGGGTACTTCACCAAAAAGTCGACGGATATTCTGACAGTAAACGATTACGGCTCTGTCAGGTCTTCCGCCTGAGCGTCCACCTGCAGTATATGCATCATCGGTTCTTTTCTTTTTGGCAGCAGTGTAATGAGCCACCATTGAATCTATATTACCGCCGTTAACCAAAAAGGCGTAACGCGGCTTACCGAAACGGAGGTAATCTTCATCTGTTTTAGGTTGTGGCAATATGCAAACATTAAAGCCTTCGTTTTCAAGAACTCGGGAAATAATTGCAGTACCAAAGGAAGGGTGGTCAACATAAGAGTCACCCGTAACTATAATAAAATCGGGATAAAACCAACCACGTTCGGTCATCTCTTCTTTTGTAATCGGTAAGAAAGGCATTGTTTTCTCCTTAAATCAAATGAATTTGATTATTAACTCTGTAATAAGTGCGCCGCAAGTAGCACCAATTGCTACTATTAGCAGGCTTTTGTTCTTAAAAGCAAGAATTAGAGCAAGAATTATTCCAATAACAGCAGAAATTATATGATTTGTTGCAAAAAAAGCTGCAGGTATTGTCATTGCTGTTAAAACAGCAAAGGGAATATAGTGAAGAAGTGATAAGAAAAATCTGTTAGTTATTTTCTTCTTGAAAAGAACCAAAGGAATCATTCTTATTAAGTATGTGACTCCCGCCATAACAAAAAGGTAGGGTAAAAAATTAAGATAATTCATTTCCATCCTCCTCTATTTTAATGGGGGATACTATCGCCATAATAGTAGCAGAAACAAGTGAACATATAATGATGGCAAATCCACTTGGTACAGATGAAAGCAGAGGGATGAAATAAAAAGCACAACTAAGGATGATAGCAATAATTACGCATTTAAACGTTGCAACATTGATTTTAACTTCGGGAATAATTATAGCGATAAACATCCCGTAAATTGCTAAATTAAGGGCGTTTGTTATAATAGCAGGAAGAATATCGCCTGCTATTGCTCCAATTATTGTACCGCTGCTCCAACCTAAGAACGGAGTGAGAATTAGTCCATACATATAGAATTTATTAACCTGTCCGCGCTTTGATGTGGCAACAGCAAAAACCTCATCAGTATTAACAAAAGCTATTAATAGACGATGTTTTAGTGTAATGCTATCGTCAAATTTTTGAGAAAGAGAAATAGACATCAGTGCGTATCTCAAATTTATAATAAATTGAGTTGCTGCAAGCTCTAAAAGGGTGCCTCCACCCGTAATAATCGGAATAGCGGCAAGCTGACCTGCCGAAGTAACGTTGGTCATTGATATCAGTAAAGCCTGAATAGATGTTAGCCCGTTTGAAACGGCGAATATGCCAAAGGCAAAGGCAACGGAAAAATAACCGACGCATATCGGAAAACCGTCAACAATGCCTTTTGTAAAGTTCTTACTTTTCATAAAATGCCCCTTTGGAATAGATGTAATTATTATACAATAAAAAAGCAATATAGGCAATCTTAAAATTATATTTATGAAAATTATTTTCAACAGCAAAGTAAATTACCTTTATTATTGTATTTCTTGTATATTAAAATTTCTGTAAATCGAATTTGCTAAAAATCATTTGTGCAACTTGCTCAAAAAACAGTTAAAAATAACATTTCGATACTACTTGCAAAACGCAACAGAATAATGTATTATAGTAAGAGAATAATAAATACATATTGATTGACGGAGTTGTTTTAATGGAAAAATATAATGCAGCCAATCTTGCTAATATGATAGAACGTAAGCTTTCGCATAATTTCGGCGTATCACCGAAGCAGGCATCTGATGAGATTTTTTACAAAGCCTGTGTAATGGTTTTGCTTGATATATTGGGAGAGAGAAGAGCTGAGTTCAAGAAGAAGGTAGATGAACAGGAGAGTAAAACTGTTTATTATCTCAGTATGGAATTTTTAATGGGCCGCTCACTTAAAAATAACCTCTATAATTTAGGCCTCACCGATGAGATGGATAAGGCTTTAAAGCAATTTAAAGTCAAGCTTGATAATCTCTATGAATTAGAGCCTGATGCAGGTCTTGGCAACGGAGGTCTTGGTCGTCTTGCCGCTTGCTTCCTTGATGGTCTTTCAACAGGCAGCTATTCTGCTATGGGATATTGTATAAAATATGAGCTTGGTATTTTCCGTCAAAAGCTTGTTGATGGTTGGCAGACTGAGATGCCTGATTTTTGGCTGCCAGGTGGCAGTGTGTGGCTTGAACAACGCCCTTCATCTGCGGTTGATGTATATTTTGACGGTAGAATAGATGAGCGTTGGGAAAACGGATATCATTATGTTGAGCATAAGGATTACCATACCGTTAAAGCTGTTCCTTATGACCTTATGGTTGCAGGAAAGGATGGTAAGACCGTTAATGCTTTAAGACTTTGGAGCGCCGAATGTCAGGACTTTAATATGTCTGCTTTTAATCAAGGTGATTATGTTCGCGCTCTCGAACAAAGAGCAATGACAGAAGCAATTTCAAAAATTTTGTATCCTGAGGATAATCATATTGAGGGTAAATCTCTTCGTTTGCGTCAGCAGTATTTTCTTGTTTCTGCTTCTGTTCAGGATATACTCAACCGTCATATGCGAAAATATAATACCCTTGATAATCTTCCTGACAAGGTTGCAATTCATATCAACGATACTCATCCCACACTTTCCATACCCGAGCTTATGCGCCTCTTACTTGATGAGTGCGGTTATTCTTGGGAAAAGGCTTGGGATTTGGTGACAAGAACAGTGGCTTATACCAACCATACCATTATGTCAGAGGCTCTTGAGTGTTGGCAGGTTGAACTCTTCAAAGAAAGATTGCCACGTATTTATCAGATTGTTAAGGAAATCGACCGCAGATACAGAGAGCATATTATCAATACTACGGGTGACTATAACCTAGCAGAAAAAACCGCTATCATCCAAAACGGTGTTGTCAGAATGGCAAATCTATGTGTCGCCACATGCCATACGGTTAACGGTGTTTCTAAGTTGCACAGTAAAATAATTACGGATGAGCTTTTTAACGATTATTATAAAATGACGCCTGATAAGTTTACCAATGTAACTAATGGTATTGCTCATCGCAGATGGCTTTGTCAGGCTAATCCTGATCTTACCTCTTTTATTACAGAGCTTATTGGTGACGGTTTTGTTAAGGATGCATCAGAGCTTGAAAAGCTTATGTCGTTTTCGGATGATAAATCAGTGCTTTCACGCCTTGCGGAAATTAAGTTTTCCAACAAGGTCCGCCTTTCTAATTATATAAAAAGTAGTTATGGGATGGATATAGACCCTCATTCTATTGTTGATATGCAGGTTAAAAGGCTTCATGAGTATAAGCGTCAGCATATGAACGCTCTTCGTATCATCAACGATTATCTTTATCTTACTAACAATCCTAATGCTGATTTCACGCCCAGAACCTATGTTTTTGGGGCAAAGGCAGCAAGTGGATACCTCTTCGCAAAAGAGATAATTCAGATGATTTATAAGCTTTCTAAGGTTATTAACAATGACCGTATGGTAAGCGATAAAATGAAGGTTTTATTCCTTGAGGATTATCGGGTTACCTTGGCGGAGCTTATGATACCCGCCGCTGAAATCAGCGAACAGATTTCTTTAGCTTCAACAGAGGCTTCGGGTACAAGTAATATGAAATTTATGATGAACGGTGCCGTTACTCTTGGTACGGAGGACGGCGCTAATGTGGAAATTCACAGCGCTGTCGGCGATGATAATATTATAATTTTCGGTATGCATACGCCTGAGGTTCTTAAGCTGCAAAAAGAGGGTTACTCTCCTCTGCAGTATTATAACAACAATCCTGACCTTAAAAATGCATTGGATTTTATTGGCAAGGGAATCGACGGCAAACCTTTTGATAATATCTATAATACCCTTAAAAATGTTGATAGATATATGGCACTTGCCGATTTTGCCGATTATTGCAATGCGCATAAGAAGGCTGAAGAGCTTTATAAAAATTCTGAAGTTTGGAATAAAATGTCACTTGTAAATATCGCTAAATCAGGTATTTTTGCGGCTGATCGCTCAATTGATGATTATGCGAAAAACATCTGGCATATAAATCCTGTTGAATAATTATGGAATATTATCCTTTTGATTCCCGAAACAATTTATACCGTTCAAAGCTTGGCGCCATAGCCGCAGGGGAAACCCTGCGGCTTAGGGTGCTTTTGCACTTTGATGCGCATTGTCATAATGTATATTTAATGCTTAAAAACGATAGTGATGCAGATTTTTCTTATATAGAAATGCAACCAAAGGAGATACTTGAAAATTATCGATTTTATGATTGTGATATAAACTTAGATGAGGGTTTATATTTTTATTGCTTTAAATATACAAGTGATTACGGTGATTTTTTTGTTACAAAGCAGGGGGCAAGTCTCGGCGTTGTATCAAGTGATTCTTTTATACCTTGGCAGCTTACCGTGTATGAGAGGAATTTTGAAGTTCCCGATTGGATTAGCGGCGGAATAATATATCAGATTTTTCCTGATAGATTTTATAATTCAAAAACACCTAAAACAAAGGTTCCTGAAGATAGATTTATAAATGATAATTGGGAGAAACAACCCGAATATAAACAAAACGGTGATATTTGCTCTCTTGGTAACGATTATTATGGCGGTGACCTTAAGGGTATTGAAGAAAAATTGCCTTACCTTAAAGAATTAGGTGTAAATTGTATATATCTCAATCCCATCTTTGAGGCACATTCAAATCATCGTTATAATACTGCAGATTACCTTAAAATTGACAGTTTGTTGGGTGATGAAAACGACCTTGAATCACTTTGTAAAAATGCAAAGGATTATGGAATCTATATAATACTTGACGGTGTTTTTTCTCATACGGGTGATGATAGCCTTTATTTTAATAGATGTGGAAGATACGGCTCAGGCGGCGCTTATAACGATGAAAATTCGCCTTACAGATGTTGGTATAAGTTTGGTGAAAATCGTGATGAATATGCTTCCTGGTGGGGCATAAAAACCTTGCCTGAGGTAGAAGAAAACAACCCTGATTTTACTGAATTTATTACGGGTAAAAACGGTGTTATACGTCATTGGCTCAGAAAAGGAGTTAAAGGATTTAGACTTGATGTAGCAGATGAATTACCAGATAAATTCCTTGATAATATAAGAAGCGCTATTAAAGAGGAAGATAAGGATGCCTTTCTTATAGGTGAAGTATGGGAGGATGCATCAAATAAAGTCAGCTACGGAGTGAGAAGACGTTTTATAAGAGGCAGTCAGCTTGATTCGGTTATGAATTATCCCTTTGCCAATGCGATTATTGAGTATGTGAGAACGGGTAATCAGCAGGTAATAGGAGATACCGTTCTTGATATTCTTGAAAACTATCCTAAATGTGTTGTTGATGCTCTTATGAACCATATTGGTACCCACGATACTGCAAGAGCTTTAACTAGACTTGTTTTAGGTGACGGCAATTCCCACAATAGAGAATGGGAATCTTCTGTTCGTTTAAGCGATGAGCAATATGAAATAGCAAAGAAGTATCTTTATATAGCTGCTGTTTTGCAGTTCACCTTGCCAGGAGTACCCTCAATATTTTATGGTGATGAGGCAGGGGTGCAAGGCTTTGGAGATCCGTTTTGCAGAGCCACTTATCCATGGGGCAGTGAAGATGCGGAGATTCTTGAATTTTACAAAAAGCTCGGAGCAATAAGAAGAAATTGTTCTGCTTATAAAAAAGGTGACTTTAGAATTCTTTATAACTTTGATGGAGCCTTTGGTTTTATAAGGGAAGATGGAGAAAGTGTTGCAGCAACCTTTGTAAACAGGTCATGTTGGGATAAAAGTTTTAAATTGCCCTTTGATTGTGGTGCTATTAAAAATATTCTTGGCGGAGAAATTAAAGATAATATGGTTTATGTTGCAAATAATGGGTTTGCTGTTGTTACAATATAATAAATTGAAAGCGGCTATATGCCGCTTTTTTTGTTGACAATTATTATTTTTTTTGATAGAATAAAAAATAATTTAGTGGTCGCGAAAGGAGAAAATTATGTTTATTAAAAAACTATCTTTGTTTTTAGTGGGAGTTTTGATATTCTCGCTTTGTGGATGCAGTACTGCTGATGAGGGCTCACGATATTCTTATTATGTGTACGAGGATGTTGTTAGCAAGGGTGATGAGGATGATACGTCCTCTTCAAACTCCGATACGTCCGATAAAAACAGTAGCGCTGATGAAAATGAAGAAGCTTCTTCAAGTTCTTCAAAAAAGGACTCTTCTTCTAAAAAAGACACTTCTTCAAAAAAAGACACTTCTTCAAAAGATAAAGATAGTAGCAGTCAAAGAGATTCTTCAAAAAAAGATAATACCTCATCTTCTTCGGAGGATGACAATACACAAAAGGAAGATGAGTTTTTGATTACACATAAGATTAATGAATTTAAGAATAAAAACGCCAAGTTGGAAAAGGCGGTTTCTAAATATCACGACGGACTTAAAATTTTAGAAAAAAAATATGAACCTTTTAGTTTTCCTAAGTTTACTGGTAAGACAGGTACAGAAGAATTAGCTTGGTACACAGATTATCATAAAGCTTTTAATTCATATTGCGCCGATATGAGAAATCTTCTCATTAAATCGGGCAGAGATTCGGTAAAAAAAGGCGTAAATGGTGATATATCAAAAGCTTATGAATGGGCGAAGTATGCCTTTGATGTATCTGACAATCTTATTGCCTTAACCTATGATGATGCTCCGAACAATGATACTGTTAGTCTTCTTGACGGTCTTAAGGAAAGAGATGTATCTGCAGTTTTCTTTATAATTGGTAAACAAATTAATGCAAGTAATGAAAACCAAATTAAGCGTATAATAGATGAGGGTCATATTGTTGGCAATCATTCTATGACTCACACACCCTTGTATCATAAATATAAAAACATAAAGGTTAATATTGGAGAAACCAGGGAAGACGGCATACCGCTTGATCCGACAAGAGATGTTATCGAGTTAAGCGAAATACTTGAACAAAAATTTGGTTATAACGACTTTTTACTTAGGGTTCCCGGACTTATTTACAGCAAAACAAATGCAACTTATGCCTCCAACGGAAAGTATGATGCTAAAGAACTTTCTAAAAATAACAACCTTGTTTTAGTTGATAGCAATGTTGGTCTTAATGATGCCGGTGGAAGCAGACCCTGGGGAGATATTTATAACGACCTATTGAATGTTAAACCCGGAAGCATTTTGCTTTTGCACACAAAAGCTCCTTCTATAGAAGCTTCTTTAAAATATATCGATGATATGAAACCTAAGGGATATACATTTGTGACAGTTCCTGAGTTACTAATGGTATATAACGACAAAATTGATTTAGGAGTCGCATATAAATCATATAATTCATATGCAAAACTACCATAATTGTTTAAACGGATAGCAAAAGAGACGCTATCCGTTTTTTATGTAAATCTTGGTGGTTGACAGTGAAATTATTTAGATATATAATAAAGTGTAATATTTTGTAATATGGAGTTTTGTTATGTCAAAAGTCTTGAAGATAACAAGTTTATTGTTGTGTCTATCATTACTTGTTTCTATATTTTCTTTTTCTATCAGCACTGCTGCAGTTGAGGATGGAACACAAGGGTATATTGTTGGCGAGGGTGTTAATATGCGAAAGGGCCCCAATACCGAAAGTCAGCTTGTTACTCAGCTTAGCAAAATTAATATAGTTATTCATGAGGAAGTAAAAGGTCAGGCTGTCAGCGGATTTTCAGGCTACGATACCTGGTACCGTGTCTCTACCCTTGATAACGCGTATACCGGATATGTTTTTGGTGTTTACATAAAAATATATTCCAATCAGGATTTAAGTGCAGATTTTGAAAAACAGCTCGAATCATTTCCTGAAAGCTATAGAGAACCCTTGCGAGTTTTAAAGCGATTCTATCCTAATTGGGTGTTTGTTGCCGATCCTATTTCTATCTCTTTTGATAATGCGGTTGATCAAGAATATTCTGTTAAAAATCGTAAACAGGTTGAACGGAATTATAAAGGCGGAGATATTGCTTGGCGAGACCCTCGTTGTTTTGTTAACGGCGCTTGGGAGGAGGATAACGGAGGTTGGATTGGCGCTTCAAGAGCAGCGATTGCTTATTATATGGACCCAAGAAATTTCATTAACCCTAATGATGTTTATGTTTTTCTACAACAAGGTTATAATCCCGAAACTCAAACTGAGGCGGGACTTAGGCAAATTATTGCCGGTACATTTTTAGAAAGTGGCTATGATAATGATCCTAATGCTTATGTCAGGGATATATTAGAGGCGGCAGCCGCTTCGGGTGTTAGTCCCTATATCTTAGCATCCACTATTATTATTGAGCAAGGGACAGGCGGAAGCTCTGCAGTTTCAGGTACTGTTACGGGCTTTGAGGGCCATTATAATTTCTTTAACGTTGGCGCTTCAGGTGCAACATCAGAAGAGGTAATTGCTTCCGGACTTCAGTATGCAGTAAACGCTGGGTGGAACACACGCAATACCGCTATCGTAGGTGGCGCTAAATTTTATAGTGATGGATATATTTCAAGAGGTCAGGATACGTATTATTATAAGGATTTCAATCTTGTGGATCTTGATTTCAGACATCAGTATGCACAAAGCGTTTATGATGCGTATATAAGTGCTATAAGGCTTCGTAAAATTTATATTGATAATACACAAGCTTCTCTTGTGTTCAAAATTCCTGTTTTCACAGAAATCCCCGCAACAATTGCTCCTATGCCATCTTCGGGTTCGCAAAATAACACTAATCCGGGGGTAGAGGTTAATCCCGTAGAGCCACCATATAAATTGGGCGATACTAATGGCGATAATAATATCAATGCTTTGGATTTAGCATCCGTAAAGAAACATATATTATCTATTGTGATATTAGAAGGTCGCGGTCTTAAGAGCGCTGATGTAAATCGGGACGGAGCAATAAACGCCTTGGATTTGGCAGCCATTAAAAAAGATATTTTAGGTATCCAGAAAATTTCCTAAGGGAGAATAATTATGAAAAAAATCATTAAATTGCTTGTATGCTTATCACTTATTCTTGGTCTTTTAGTGCCAAGCTTCTGCTTTGGAACATTTGCAGCGCAAGCATTGCTTTCCTTTGATAAAAGCTCATATAATTTAGGTCAAAATGTTACAATGACCATTAAATATAATGCTTCTGCACCTATTTACGCTAATGAGATAGATGTAACCTTCAATAATTCAGTTTTAAAGGTTGCATCCGTAAATGGCGGCGAATATTCACTTGGAACTAACAGTATTAAAATCGTTGATGATGATCTTTCTACTGCAACCACCGTTCACACAAGCGGAACATATAAAGTAACATTTAGCACCGTTGCGGTTGGTAATGCCAATATTTCGGTTAAGGTTATTTCAGATGGCGGCTCGGCAAGTGCATCAGGCACTGTTAATGTTGCTTTATCGGGTAATGCAAATCTTGGTTCTTTAAAGGTAAGCGGCGCTGTACTTTCACCTGCATTTAATCCTAACATTACTTCCTATACGGCTACTGTTAAATATTCTGTTGATAAGGCAACCGTTTCAGCCGGAGTTGCCGACGGTAATTCTACAGTTGTTGGCGCAGGTACATATGATTTGGCGATTGGAGATAATCTTAAAATTATAACTGTAACCGCTGCAAACGGTACCAAAAAATCCTATACAGTCAACATTAAGCGTTTAACTGAAGAGGAGACCAAAGCCTTAGAAGAGCAGGAGAGGGCAAATGATGTTTTCTTATTTGTGAATAAAGATAAGGATTATCATATTGTTCAGGATATTTCTGCCTTAGCTGTACCGGGTGGCTTTACTGCTTCAACCGTTATCCATAGGGATACAGAGATAGGTACACTTGTTGACACGGCAGGCGAATATACCTTGTATTATGCAACTGCCGATGAAGATGAAACCAAAACTCCTGTTCTTTTCTATAAAGATGGTGAAGAGTTTAAAGAATTGCCGTATATTATCTCAGGCGGTAATCTATATATTGTTGAAACCCCTGTTGTGAATTTTACCGTTAGTGAAGAATATTATGAAAAAACCATAGATTTGGCTTCTGAAAAAATTAAGGCTTATGGCTTTAATGATACCAGACTAAGTGATTTCTATATTGTTTATGCATATTCTAACGGTGAGAGAAATTTCTACCGTTATGATAGCGCTCAGAATGTTATTCAGCGTGCTCCCGATTTTGTAGTAATCGTTGAAGAGCCTGCCCAAAAAGCCAATATTTTTACGAATTTTCCTGATTTGAGTACATCTGCCAAAATCGTTTTAATACTTATCGGTGTTTCAATACTTGCTGTAATCGGTCTTATTATTCTGTTTATAGTTAAAGTGGTATCATTCCGCAAGGAAATACCGATGGATAGCGAAGTAGTTGCTTTTGACGAGGTGGTCGAGAGTGATGCAAACGAAAACAACGTTGATTTGGAAGATGTAATTGAGTCAGAAGAAGATGAAGAAATTTTTTAAGGAGAATTGATATGTCACTGCAAGAATCGGGCGAGATGTATCTTGAAACTATATTTATACTTTCAAAAAAAGGGCCCGTGCGCTCTATTGATGTTTGTGAGTATATGGGCTTTTCAAAACCGAGCGTAAGCCGTGCAGTAGGTCTTCTAAAGAATGGCAGATATATAAACGTTGATAAAAGTGGTTTTTTAACCTTAACAGATATCGGTTTAGAAATTGCTGAAAAGATTTACAGCCGCCATATACTTCTTGAAAATTTTCTTGTTAGTCTTGGAGTAAGCAGAGATACTGCTGAGTTTGATGCGTGTAAAATTGAACATCATTTAAGTGATGAATCCTTTGAAGCAATAAAACGCCATATTTCAGATAAATAAATAAAACGGCAGGTTAAACCTGCCGTTTTATTTATTGTTTTTTGTAATCTTTTTTAGGGGACACGCCAAAATAACTTTTATATGCTTTAAAAAAGGAACAGTAATCATTAAATCCGCAGGTTTCAAAAATATCGGTAGGATGTCCGCCGCTTTTTAAGAGCTCTCTTGCGAAGTTTAGTCTTTTAGTGCGTATATAATTCCAAACAGTAACTCCCGTTACGGCTTTAAATTTTCTTATAAGATGCGTTTTGCTTATATAGAAACGAGCACAGATATCATCAAGAGTTATGTTATCGTTAAGATGATGGTTAATATAATCTATAATCAGTGAAATATTATCCTCAACTGCTTCGTGCTCATTTAATTGAGGCGGATTTTCGCAAATTTCCTCAAGAAACACAGTCAAATATAAGCATTTTTGGTTTAAATCCGTACTGTTGCACATCTTTTCAAGAAAATATAAAAGATTTCCTTCGTTTAAATCGGAAGAATGATAGCAATTATGCTTACCGATTTCCTTGTTTTCAATTAACTTAAGAAATTTATCTGCAGTATTTCCAAGTATCGCATCGGTATTGAAGCTGATTATAATTCTTTCATAAGGAATATTATCTTTATTCAAAATAAGACGGTGTGCTTCGCCTCTTCTGATAATCAGAATATCGCCGGGCTTTAGAGAATAGGTGTTTCCTTCAATCAGATATTTTGCATTTCCCTTCAAAAAGCAGTAAATCTCATAGTTTTCGTGTGAATGGAAGTTGAAAGAAGATGGATTTATCTGTTTGCTGAATATTTTTCCAGCGTTTAAGTGAGGTTTTGGCATAAAAATCACCGCCTTGAATAGATGATATCATATTATGCAAATAATTTCAATGTTTTTATGTAATTTCTTGCAATTGTTTTCAAAAAGAAATGATATATAATTAAATTAAGGTAAGGAGTGATTTTTGTGAAAGATGTAAATATTTACGCCTTTGCCGATGAAGCTAGCGAAAGCTTTGACGGGCAGATAAAAGCAATGCTTGATAATGACCTTAACGGTATTGAAATTCGAGGCGTTGATGGCACTAATATAAGCGCCATTACCTTAGAAAAAGCTAAAGAAGTAAAGAAAAAGCTTGATGACGCAGGACTAAGCGTTTGGTCAATTGGCTCTCCCATTGGCAAAATAAACCTTGATGATGATATTGAAAAGCACATTGATACACTAAAACATACAATTGAAATCGCCAATATATTAAATAGTAAAAATATTCGTGCATTTTCTTTTTACATTCCTAAAGACACTAATCCCGATGATCATAAAAACGAGGTTATCGATAAAGTCGGTCTTCTTCTTGATACAGTGAGGGGAAGCGGAGTTACTCTTTGTCACGAAAACGAAAAGGGTATTTACGGCGATACAGCCGAAAGATGCCTTTGTCTATTAAAAAACTTCCCTGAGCTTAAAGGAATTTTTGACCCTGCGAATTTTGTTCAGTGCGGAGTCGATACCGTTAAAGCTTGGGATTTACTAAAAGATTACATATATTATATGCATATTAAGGATGCCAAGTGGGATAACAGCATAGTTCCTGCAGGTGAGGGTGATGGCAATCTTAAATATGTTGTAGGCGAATATATGAAAATGGGTGGAAAGCACTTCACTATGGAGCCTCATTTGTTTGAATTTAAAGGCTTATCAGATTTAGAACGTGAGGGCGAAAAAAGCGGAATTATATCTACCGTTTCAAACGAACGTCAAGCTTTTGATTTAGCTTGCAATAAATTTAAAAATCTTCTTTTGGAGGTACAGTAATGGAAATAGGAGCACAATTATTCACAGTCAGAGCCTTTTGTAAGGATCTTGACAGCTTTGCAGAAACACTAAAAAAAGTAGCCAATATCGGCTATAAAAATGTTCAGGTTTCAGGAACCTGTGATTATGAACCTCAGTGGCTTAAAGAACAGCTTGATAAGAACGGACTTAAGTGTGTTCTTACCCATACTAACCCTGATTTTCTAAAAGCTGATGCAAAACAAGTGGCTCTTAATCACGATATTTTCGGATGTGACTATGTGGGCCTCGGCTCGTTTGGTATAGTCGCTGATAAAAAGGAAGAGGATTATAATAAATTTCTTGAAATTTACCGTCCTATTGCTAAAACTCTCGCTGATAATGGCAAATTTTTTATGTATCATAACCATCATAATGAATTTATGAAAATAGGAGATAAGACTATACTTGAGAAAATGAGTGAGGATATTCCTGCTTCCGATATGGGCTTTACTGTTGATACGTTTTGGGTGCAAGTAGGCGGTGCAGACCCTGCGGCATACATTGAAAAGTTTTCCGGTAGAGTTCCTTGTATCCATCTTAAAGACTATGCCTTTGATGGTGATAAAAAAATGGCAGTTGTAGGCGAAGGCAATATAAATTTTGACAGAGTTTTTGAAAAGGCAGAATCTGCAGGAACTAAATATATGTTGGTTGAGCAGGATAATTGCTATGGCGAAGACCCATTCGATTGTCTAAAGAGAAGTTATGAATATTTAAAATCTTGCGGTTTTTAAGGAGAAAATATTATGGATAAAATTAAGCTTGGAATAATTGGTGTTGGTAATATGGGAACAGGCCATCTTAAGAATATTAAAGATGGCAAATGTCCTAATATTGATGTTGTTGCGGTAGCTGATACTAACAGAAAAAAATTAGATGCAGCAAAAGCACTTTACGGGGAAAGCCTTACATATTTTGATGATGCTATTAAAATGCTTGATAGCGGTATTATTGATTCTTGTTTAGTAGCTGTTCCTCACTATGATCACACTGTATATGCAATTGAGTGCTTAAAGAGAGAAATTCACGTAATGGTTGAAAAGCCTGCAGGTGTTTATACTAAACAGGTTAAGGAAATGAATGAAGAGGCTAAAAAGCACCCCGATACCTGCTTTGCTATGATGTTTAATCA
Source organism: Acutalibacteraceae bacterium (assembly GCA_045605605.1). GTDB lineage: Bacteria > Bacillota > Clostridia > Oscillospirales > Acutalibacteraceae > UBA737. Next base: position 27,851 of record JAZUQH010000050.1, read on the forward strand.
AAGAACAAATTGCGTTTACAGAAAATTAAGGGAATTAGTTAAGTCTGGTAAATATGGTGAAATCCGCAGAACTAACTGGATTATCACTAACTGGTACCGTCCGCAGTTCTATTATGATTCAGGCGATTGGAGAGCTACTTGGGCAGGTGAAGGCGGCGGAGTTTTACTTAATCAGTGCCCACATCAGCTTGATTTGTGGCAGTGGATTTGTGGTATGCCCATTAAGGTTCAATCACATCTTCATTTCGGCAAATGGCATGATATTGAAGTTGAAGATGATGTTACCACTTATGTAGAGTACGAAAACGGCGCTACCGGCGTTTTCATAACTACTACAGGCGATGCCTATGGCACAAATAGATTCGAGATTCAGATGGATAAAGCTAAGTTTGTATGCGAAAACGATGTACTTAAGGGTTGGGAATATGAAATGACCGAGCAGGAATTTTCTGCTACTAGCACCAAGCCTTTCCCGGTAATACCTAAAAAAGAAATTGTCATCGAAACCGATGGTCTAAACCTGCAGCATGTAGCCGTTTTAAACGCTTTTGCTGATAATATTCTCTTTGGCAAACCCTTGGTTGCAGAAGGTTATGAAGGTATTAACAGTCTTATGCTGTCAAACGCTATGCACCTTTCAGCTTTTCTCAATAAGGAAATCGAATTACCGTTTGATGATGAGCTTTATTATCAGGAGCTTATGAAGAGAGTAGCCACTTCTAAGAAAAAAGAAAATGTTAAATCGGCTCAAAGTGTTGATATGTCAGATAGCTTTGGCGGAAACAAGTGAGTAATTTTATGAATTCACATAAATTTATCGGAAAATGGATAACAGATGCTGAATTTTATGATATTGCACCCCGTAATGTTTTTCATAAAGGTTTTGAAAAGGTGGATTTACCTTGTGATGAGCACAGAAACCGTCACATACTTTTTAGAAAGAAATTCACCCTTGGTAAAAAACCAAAGGAAAGCAAAATTTATATTACGGCGGACGACTATTATAAATTATATATAAATGGAAAATTTGTTGGACAAGGACCTGCACCTGCATATAATTTTGCCTATGAGTATAACTGTATTGATATAACCGATTTTTTAATTGAAGGCGAAAACCTTATTGCAGTTCATACTCTTTATCAAGGTTTAATAAATAGAGTTTGGGTGAGTGGTGATAACCGTCACGGAATGATTTGTGACGTGGTATGTGACGGTGAAACTATCGTATTTAGTGATGAAAGCTTTTTAACCCATCCGCATACCGCATATACAGAAATCGGCACTTATGGATATGACACTCAATTTGCTGAAAATTTTGATTCTAATGCAAAAGAAGTGGATTTTTTCCTTCCGCAATATAATGATAGTTTTTGGAAAAAAGCCAAAATTATAAAATATTTCGACTACAAACTTGTTCCTCAAAAAACTAAGCAATTGGAATTTGAGAAAATTAAGCCTTATAAAACGATAAAAAAGGATAATAAACTTTTTGTTGATTTTGGTTCTTGCTATGCAGGATATCTTTCTATAAAGGCAAAAGGAATTAAATTTTCTCAGATTACGGTTCGTTGCGCGCAGGAATTAAATGAAGACGGAACTATTCGGTTTAATATGCGAGCAGGTTGCAGTTATGAGGAAAATTGGATTCTTTCAGGGGAATATGATACTCTCGATTGGTTTGATTATAAGGCATTTCGTTATGTCGAACTTATTTTGCCGATGGGCGCTGAAATTTCAGATATTTACCTTGTGGCACGGCATTACCCCTTTGAATTAAAAACAAATATTAAGCCTGAGTTTGCTGATAATGAAAAACTTAGGAAAATTTGGGATTTATGTGTAAATACACAGAAATACGGTGTTCAAGAGGTTATTCAAGATTGTCTTGAACGGGAAAAGGGTTTTTATGTAGGGGACGGCTGTTATACTGCGCTTACGCATTATGTTTTAACAAAGGATGACAGTATTTTAAAAAAGCTTATTGACGATGCTTTTAAAACTGATTTTATATCTGATACTTTAGTTACCTGCCTTGATTGTTCATATATGCAGGAAATCGCCGAATTTCCTCTATATCTGATATCGCTTTTATTGTGGTATTATAGGCTTTCGGGAGATAAAAAATATCTTGCTGAAAAATATCCGCATATAGTAAAGCTTCTTGATGCATATAAGAAAAATTATGAAAAAGACGGGCTTTTACAAAACGTAGATAAGTGGTGCGTTGTAGAGTGGCCTGAGCGTTTCCGTGACGGATATGATGTTAAGCTTAGTCAGGAAAAAGCAACATTAGAGCCACACATTGCAATTAACGCTTTTTATCTTAACGGTATTAAAACTGCTAATGCAATTGCAAATGTTTTAGGGCTTCCAAAATATAGGGAAGAAGAAAAGCTTTTAATAGAATTTAAAAAAGCATTTTTAAATAAAGATAAACACCTATTTAAAGACAGTACGCTAACCGAACATATTAGCCTTATAGGTAATATTTATGCCTATGCCTTTAATCTTTGCGACGAAGAAGAAAAGTACGCAATCGAAAGAATGATGGTAGAGAAAGGCTTTACAACAATAGCCTTGTTCGGTGCCTTTCCGATGCTTTGCGGTTTTATCGCAAACGGCAAGGATGATGAGCTTAAGAAGTGTTTGCTTGATGAAAATGCCTGGCTTCGTATGTTAAGAGAAGATGCTACCACAACTTTCGAAAGCTGGGGGAAAGAGCTTAAGTTCAACACTTCACTTTTCCATATGACCTTTAGCTATGCCGCACTATTTTTAGCGGATATTGATTTAAAAAAACTTTTTGGATGCGATAATTTATGAATAATTTAAAGATTGGAGTCATTGGTATAGGCAATATGGGTTCTGCCCATGCAAGCTGTATTGCCCGAGGCGAAATTAAGGGTTTAGAGCTTACGGCAGTTTGCGATATTTCTGAAGAAAAGATAAAATCCTTTAAGTTATCTTATCCTGAAACAAAGACTTATATGAATTATGAAGACTTATTATCAGATAAAGAGCTTGACGGTGTTATTGTGGCAGTACCGCACCCGATTCACGCTGAAATAGCTATAAAAGCCTTGAAAAACAACCTGCATTTAGTTTTGGAAAAACCGGCTGATATTACTGTATCAAAAGTAGAAAAGCTTAATGGCGTGGCAAAAAAATCAGGTAAAGTGTTTTCGATGATGTTCAATCAAAGAACACATCCATTGTACGCTAAAGCAAGAGAAATCGTTAAAAGCGGACAATTAGGAGAAATAAAAAGAATAAATTGGACCGCAACTAACTGGTATCGCACTCAGCATTATTATGATTCAGGTGATTGGAGAGCCACCTGGACAGGAGAGGGCGGTGGAGTACTGCTTAATCAGGCTCCCCACAATCTTGATTTATGGCAATGGATTTGCGGTATGCCTGAAACTATAGTAGGTTACTGCGATATTGCTAAATACCATAACATAGAGGTTGAAGATGACGTAACAATAGTTGCTAAGTACAAAAACGGAGCAACGGCTACATTTATAACCTCAACGGGAGAATGTCCAGGTACAAATCGCTTAGAAATATCAGGCGACCTTGGTAAAATAGTTTTAGAACAAGGAACTTTGAAGTGGTGGCAGCTTAAAATCTCTGAAAGAGAAATTTGCTTTAACTCGGATAAATCCTTTATAAATGCCGAATATGATTATACAGAGGAAAAATGCGATGGTGCTGAATCAGGTCATAAGGGAATTCTTCAAAACTTCGCCAATGCCATACTTTTTGGTGAAGAGTTAATTGCTCCCGGTATAGAAGGCATAAACGAGCTTACAATTTCTAATGCTGCATATCTTTCGCAATGGCAGGGTAACAGAGAAATTAAATTGCCTATAAACAGCAAGAAATTTGATACTGTTTTGAATGAAAAAATAAAAAAATCCTCTACTAAAAATAATATTATTAGAGGAAAAATTACAGAAAAATATAAAGAGCGTTGGCAGGTTAAATGGTAAAACATTAAAGGGTTGCAGTAAGCAACCCTTTAATGTTTTTTGTATTTTGAAGGCGAAACACCGGTCTCTTTTTTGAATGTTCTACTAAAATGGTAAATATCAGAAAAACCAAGCTGCTCAGAAATTTCATTTAAAGATAACTGTTGACTTTCTATAAGCTCCTTAGCCCAATATATGCGTATGTTTTCGCGAAACTGCATAGGAGTGATTCCGATTTTTTCTTTAAAAACTCTTCGGAAATGAGTAACACTCATACAGCAAAGTTGGGCAAGTTCTTCAATTGTAATCTTATTATCATAATTTCGGTTAATGTGTTCGATAGCGGGGAAAATTCTATCACCCCAATTAACACCTAATTTAAATTGAGTACATATATTGATTATCTCAATAAAGGTTCTTTCCAATTCTATTCTTGCTTTTGGTACATATAGCGAATATCTTTCTTGCCATATTTTAAGAATATCGAAAATTCTATTTTCAATAAGAGGGAATTTTTCTATATTTAAAAGATTAGGGATTCCAAAGAGTTTAAAGGCGTTGGCAGGAATGATTTCAAATGCGGTGGTTATATAACTGATGCCATCAGTGCCGGATTTAATGGAATAACGATCCCCTTTTTGAACTATGATCATATCATATCTTTTGATGCGATGTTCGGCGCCGTTAAGTACAAATATACCATCACCGCCAGTTATATAGACGAAACCCGCTTCAATTCTAGAAGTACAATTAAAGCAAAAATCCTTATCTTCATGTTTTTCGGTATAAACCGATATATTGCCTATTCGTAAATCATCGATAAGAATCAAAAGTATGACCTCCTTTTTATAGCTATGTTTTATTATATTGAAAAGTTAATTTACTGTCAAGAATAATGAGCATATTATACAAATTAAAGATTTTTTCCGACATTGATATATATTGGAACAACTTGTATAATGAAGGTGCATTTGAGGTGATAAATGTGAGTAAATGTTATTTAGAAGATTATACGATTCCATCCGCTTCTTTTGGGGAAACTAATCCATTGCCTGATATTAAAAATGTAAGCTATATCCACGCAAAGATTAACGTTACAGATAATGTCGATAGAGAGCAGAGGGATAAGATTAACACAGGCATGATTGATACTATGCTTCCTTACCGTCAGCAAGACCTTTATGACAGGAATTTAAAGAACCGAGTATTTAAAGCTATTATTCTTGAAAACAAATATTTAAAAGCGGTTTTTATGCCTGAATTAGGCGGAAGATTATGGTCCCTTTTTGATAAGGAAAACGGCAAAGAGCTTCTTTATAGAAATCCCGTTTTTCAACCCGCTAACTTAGCTCTTCGAAATGCTTGGTTTAGCGGCGGCGTTGAATTTAATGTATCCATCAAAGGTCACAATCCTTTGACTTGTTCATCGATGTTTGCAAGAAAAATATGCGCATCTAACGGCACCGAGGGCGCGAGGTTTTATGAGTATGAGCGAATTCGCGGCGTAGCCTATGGATTTGATGCCTGGCTCGATAATAAGATGCTTTATATAAGACCTCGTATTGAAAACCGTAGCGGTAAAGAGGTTTGGATGTATTGGTGGTCTAATATTGCAGTACCGGAAACTAAAAAAACCAGGGTAATTGTTCCTGCAGATGAAGCTTATATAAATTATTTTCAGAATGATAGCTATGAACTTGATATGGATAAAATTCCCGAGCTTTACGATACCGATGTTTCATATCCGTTAAATCTTAAGCATTCAAGAGATTTTTTCTATAAAATACCTGATGATGAGGAAAAATGGATAACTGCTGTTGATGAGGGCGGTTACGGTCTATTGCAGTGTTCAACCCATAAGCTTAAAGGAAGAAAACTCTTTGTTTGGGGCAACGGTAATGCTGGCAGAAATTGGAACAATTATCTATCTGACGGTAAAAACAGCGGTTACATAGAAATTCAGGCAGGCTTAGCGTATACCCAACTTGAGCATATCCCAATGTCCGATGGTGATATTTGGTCGTGGGTAGAGGCATATGGCGCGGTTGATGTACCCAAAAGTGAAGCTCACGGAGAGTGGAATACTGCCAAAAATACTATTTCTAATTATATAGGCAAGTTATTTCCCCTCGGCGTAGGAAAAACTCTTGATGATAAAGAGAATGTTGAATTTGAAAACGGCGAAATGCTTCATATCGGTTCAGGTTGGGGAGCTTTGGAAAACCTCAGAAGAGCTCAAAGCAGAGAAATTTCATTATCAGATACCTTTGAGTTTCCAAAGGATTCCTTAACCAATAAACAAAATCCATGGATTACTTTGCTTAAAGACGGTGTCATAGCGGAAATGTCACCTGATGTTGCGCCTGATTCTTATTTAGTTGATGCCGAGTGGCTTAAACTTATGGAAAAAGCAAGCCGATCAAAATTTAATCAAAATTGGTATTTTTATATGCAGTATGGTGTTATGTGCTATGCGAACGGCGATTTAGAAAAGGCAAAAAGCGCATTTATAAAGTCAATAGAACTTAACGAAAACTGTTGGAGTCTCAGAAATCTTGCTATGATTTATAAAAATGAGCTAGGGGATATAAAAACGGCCTATGAGTTTATGGTAAGAGCCATTAGCCTTAACAAAAAATGCCGAGCACTTGCCGTCGATACTGCTGTAACATTTCTTGCGGCTGAGAAGGCTGAGGAGTGGCTTGAAACCTATGATAGCCTTGACGACACATTAAAGTGCGATGGCCGTCTTAGATTTTATTGCGCTAAAGCATATATTGCGCTTAAACAGTATAAAGAGGCGACAAAAATACTCAATGAAGATTTTGTTATGCCGGATATTAAAGAAGGCGATACCGCTATAACTGATGTGTGGCAGGAGCTTTACCGTAACATCATTAGCATTGAAACAGGCGAGACTGATATTGAAAAGTTGAACCTTCTTGTAAACGAGCAATTTCCTTTAGGAAATCTTGATTTTAAAATTCATTAGGAGTGAAAATTATGGAAATACCTAAAATAGTACCAAGACCTTGGACCCCCGTTGTTGCAAACGAAACTGAAAAAGGATGCAAATTTAATATCTGGGGGAGAGAATATTCTGTTGAAGATTCTGTTTTATTTTCCTCAATAATCTCTCAGGGGAAAGAAATACTTGCAGGACCGATGAGAATAGTATCCCGAGAAAATGGCGAAGAGTCAAATTGGCGGGATGCTCAGGTTTTTCTTATGGATGAGAATACAAATGACTGCGCAACAGCTGTTGCTACGATGACAAGTGATTCTTTCTATATTAATACTGCGCTTAGGGTTGAGTATGACGGTTGCGTAAAGGTTGATGTTAAGGTTATGCCAAGAGGTATGACTGTGAAAGAAGTTTTTTTGGGCAGCGAACGTGAAAAAGAGTATAATCTTGACTCCTTGTGGCTCGAAATCCCTGTAAAAAAAGAATACGCTCAGCTTTATCAGATGTACCCAAATATCCCACTTGTTCTTGACGGCGGTGAAATTGTAAAGCAAACGCATTTATGCGGGGGAAACTATCTCTTTGATGGTACTGCCCGCGCCAATGAACTTATAGAACAAATTACCTTTATGAATGATGAGGTAGGTATTGGATGCTTTGTTGAGGAAAAGAAAAACTGGCAACCTATAGATGAAAACAGCTATTTTGAAATGGTTAACGGTGAGGATGAGGCTGTAATTCGCGTGCGCTTTCTTGATTCTCATCCTAAATCTTGGATTCATACTGCTGTTAAAGCCGATTGCGATAAATTTGAACCCTTGTGCTTTTCAGTAGGACTAATGGTATTACCCTGCAAGGAATATGTTAAGAATCCTTACGAGGAAAAGGCGGTGCATATTGATTGCTTCAAAAAGGTGCCTAATAATTATGAGGAATATCTTTTTGAACCCTATGTTTACGACGATGGCACAGTGACCGACGAGATTGTTTTTGACAGACTTAAGCGTCTTGGCGTAAATACTCTATACATCCATGAAAAGTGGAATGATTTGCAAAATTCCTTTACCTTAACCAGAAAGTCAGCTAAAAGACTAAAATATATCGTCGAAGAAGGTCATAAGCGCGGTATGGCTGTTATTCCGTATTTTGGATATGAAATTTCATCGCTTCGCCCTGATTATAACGAATATGCAGATAAAGTTTCCACTAGGATGGTTGACGGTAGTAAGAGAAGCAGCTGGAACCGAGTGCCCTATCAGCGCGATGCTTCTGTTTGCTACGCAACAGAGTGGCAGGATATGTTGGCTGAGGGAATAGATAAACTAATGTCAGAATATTATTTTGACGGTCTTTATCTTGACGGTATGTTTACAAGTTCTCCAAGAGGCTGCGCGGACGAGGCTCACGGTTGTGGTTATAGAGATGTAAACGGAGTATTGCACGGCACATACGATGTATGGCAAAGGAGAAATTTGGCTAAAAAAATATATAGTATTGTTGAAAAACACGGAGGAAAAATTAATTTCCATACATCAGGCGCATATCAATTATCAACGCTTAGCTTTTGTCATAGTATTTGGGATGGTGAAGGTTTACAGGTTATGTTGTTAAAAGGCTTGTTTGACCGTATGCCTGAAGGCTTTTTCAGGAGCCAATACGCAGGCAGAAATTATGGAGTACCGACCTTCTTTATTTGTTATCTTAATGAACCTGTATGGACTTTTGAACATGCACTTACATTTTCGTTGCTTGTTGGCGCTTTTCCAAAAACGATTGATTTGGATAAGCCGCTTGAGATTATGTCAAAAATTTGGAAATGCGCAGACAATTTCCCGATAGCAAATGCAAAATGGTGTATGCTGGAAAAAAATCAGCTGATTGAAATTTCTGATGAAAGGGTTAAATGCAGTTATTATGAGTATACCGATCTGTTCGGTAAAAAGCACTTGCTTGTTTTCTTTGGAAATACATCTAAGACTGAGCTTAAGGATGTAAAAATTTCGGTTAAGGGTAATGCTGTTTGTAAAGAGCTCGTTTATTGTGATGGGAAGTCACTAGGCGGTGAATTCACACTTGATTTCAACGAATTTGGTCATCATGTTTTCACAATAACTATTGATTAATAATGAGTTTTTTAAAAAATAATTTTAAGTGAGGTATTTTATATGAATTATATGTTGGGCTGCAATTATTGGGAATCAAAACAGGGCATTGATATGTGGAAAAATTTTGATGCAAAAACTGTTGATGCGGATTTTAGAGAGCTTTCAAGCGTTGGCGTTAAATACATCCGTATGTTCCCGAACTGGCGTGAGTTTCAACCCGCTTGCGCTGTATGTGGGCATTCTAATACATTTGATGAATATCGTGATGCAAACGATGATAAATTCGATAACGAGTTTTTGATTGATAAAAACCAAATTGCTAATTTTAAAACCGTTTGCTCAATTGCTGAAAAGTATAATATTAAGCTGATAGTTGCCGTTCTAACGGGTTGGATGAGTGGCAGACTTTATACACCGCCCGCAATAGTAGGCAGAGATTTATATACTGACCCTGAGGCGCTTCAAATGGAAATTAGGTTTGTACGCGGATTTGTAAGGTATATGAAGGATGAAAAGGCAATTGTCGCTTGGGATCTTGGAAATGAGGCGAATAATTTATCTCCTAAGAAAAACAATTGGGTCGGTTATTATTGGACAGCTCTTATAGCAAATACGATAAGGTCGGAGGATAACACTAGAAAAATTCAGTCAGGAATGCACGGTCTTGCAGTGCAAAACGGGGATAGCTGGACAATAAGCGACCAAGGTGAAAATACCGATGTGATGTGTGTTCATCCCTATCCTTCACCAAGCGTTTCAGCTGACGGAAGACCTGTTGATACTCCTTTGGTGACTATGACACCTTCGGCTCAACTTCAGTTTTATGCAGGTATCGGTGGCAAACCCTGTTGCATTCAGGAAACAGGAACTTTTTCCTCCTTCGTTGGCAATGATGAACAGGCGGCAAAGAATGCGCGCGTAAATATATACTCAGGCTTTGCCAATGGCAGCGTGGGCTATCTTTGGTGGTGTGGTTTTGACCAAGAGCATTTGCGAAAGCCGCCTTACGGTAAACACTTTTGTGAAAATGAATTAGGTCTTATCAGAAGCAATAGAGAACCCAAGCCTGTTGCTCTAGCTTTGAAAAAAGCAGGTGAGGTTTTGGAGTCTATGCCATTTATTGATGATTTACCTGCGAAAGAGCTTGATGCCGTTCTTATTGCATCAAGAGACCAAGAACACTTTAAGGTTGCAAGAACTTCTTATATACTAGCAAAACAGGCGGGCTTTGAGTTCTCAAATATTAGCTATAAGCAGGATATACCCAAAGCCAAGCTTTATATGGTTCCTTGCGAACGCAGTATTTTTTCAGGTATGGGCGTCGATGTTTATTACGAGTTACTTGATAGGGTAAGTAAAGATGGCTCTACCCTCTATATTTCCAATAATGACGGTCATGTAATTAACTGTGAAAAGTTTTTGGGTGTTAGGAGCTTCGGTAGGTTTAGAGGAGCGCCTGATAGAAAGCTTTCTTATGCCGACGGAAGCGTTGAACTGCCTTTCTTCTACGGCGTTAAGACCAAGCTTGAGGCTACTGCCGCTACAGTTCTCGCTACAGACGAATCAGGTGACCCTGTATTTACCGTTTATAATTACGGTAAAGGTAAGGTCTATTATTTAGGGTTTCCTCTCGAAACTATGCTGTATGGAGATAATGGTAGATTTATTGATAACAGAACTCCGTATTATGAAATCTATAAAACAATTGCTTCTGATATCATCGAAAACAAAATTATTGTCGCAAACGAACAAAATGTAGGCGTTACGATTCACCATGTTGATGATAGCACTGCATACGCCCTTGCGATTAACTATGGCGAATACGATGTTAGTCCCAATTTGAAAATAAAAGATGGTTGGAAGATTAGTGAGCTATACGGCGAAAAAGAAGTAATACCGAGCTGTGATATGGCGGTTTATAAATTAACAAGAGTATAAAAATAAAGGGTTGCGGAATGAACAAGTCCAGTAAAAACGGACAATAGTAAAAAAAAAGAGCCCCCTATGGTAGAATTGAAATAACTACCATAGGGGGATTTTTTATGCTGTCCGCACAATTTGGGGCAGTTCAGAACGCAACCCTTTATTTTTTGCTTATCAGTTTTTTTATAGTCTTTACAACAATATCTGTGGGGTCTGTTTTTTGGTTAGAGGTGGCTACAGGAACTATCGTTGTCTTGCCGTCGCTAATTTGCAAAAAGTGAGTGGGGGTTACCTCTACCTTAGCACCTGCACCCGCAGGGGACTTGGCTTTTTTCTTGCCGCCGTCAGCAATATCGGCTCCACCTCCTGCAAAGCCTGCAGATATCTTAGAAACGGGAATTAAAGTCACACCGTCTTTAACTATTGGCTCACCGAAAACAGAGTTTTCAGATGCAAGCTTAAGAGTTTTATCAAAGGTGACATTCATAACGTCTAAAACGTTTGATTTAACAAAAGTATGTTTATCCGTTTTCATTTTTATTCTCCTTAAAAATATAGGAAATAGTTTTTAAAAATACAATTAAAGCATAAATAACTCTTAATTTAACTTGAAAATAGAATTCAAAGTAAGGTTCATTCAAATCAAAATCACAATTTAGATTAACGGAAAGCTGACTATTTTTGCTGTTGGTTGTTTCCTTTATATAAGTGACAAAAGGATAAACAAATGCGCATAGCAGACCGTAATTAACAGCGGTATTGGCAGCATCATCACCTGCGCAAATATATTCAATGTTTAACTTTTTAACTTTAACACGTTTTATCAGATTGCCAAGCTGTTTAATTAAAAACTTTACAATATCTATAGTTTTACCAAAAGTTCCGTCAAATCCATTTTGTTTTAAATTTGTGCGAAGTTTTTTAATGCTATTAAATTTATCAATGCCGAGTATTTTCTTGATATTTTCGGGGAGTTTCTTTTTTTGCTTTTTTGTAGGTTTGGTTGGAGCTTTATCTAATGCCTTTTGTTCTTTTTTATCTTTAAATCTGAAAAAGCCAAAATGAACTTTGAATTTTATATCTTCTTTGCTTTTTGAGGTAATGGTTACTCGGATGTTACAAAGCAAAATGATTAGTATCATAGATATAATAGCAATTAGGATTATGCCCAGAATTTTTAAAAATAACATTTTGCTTTTCACATCCTTCTCTTTTAAATAATTTTACCATATTAGAAAATTAAATTCAATATCAAAGTGTTTACTATTGATTTTAAGAAGAAATGCGGATATAATTAAAAAAACACAGATAAGGAGAAATTGCTTTGATTTTATCAGGCTTAAAGCCCGAAAGGGTGTTTTATTATTTTGAAAAGCTTTGCGCAATTCCGCACGGCTCCGGTAATTGTAAAAGAATTAGTGAATACTGTCTTTCGGTTGCAAAAGATTTAGGTTTAGAATGTTGTACGGATGAGCATTTTAATGTAATTATTAAAAAAGATGCTACTTTAGGTTGCGAAAATAAACCTACCGTTATTTTGCAAGGCCATCTTGATATGGTTTGTGAAAAGGATGAAAAAAGCAGTATCGATTTTCTCAAAGATGGCTTAGAATTAAAGGTTACCGATGATTATGTTTCCGCAAACGGCACCACTCTTGGCGGAGATGATGGTATAGCGGTAGCAATGGCTCTTGCCATTCTTGAGGATAAGTCGTTGATGCATCCGCCCATAGAGGTGCTTTTTACAACTGATGAGGAAACGGGAATGTACGGCGCAGTTGGACTTGATGCTTCAATTCTTGAGGGCAAGATGCTTATAAATATTGATTCGGAAAACGAAGGAGTTTTCACTGTTGGTTGCGCAGGCGGCGCCAGAGCCGAGCTTTTCTTGCCTATAGAAAAAGAAAAAATCTCTGGCAAATGTTATAAAATCACCGTTTCAGGTCTTAAAGGCGGTCACTCAGGTGTTGAAATTGATAAGGGAAGGCTAAATGCTAATATCGTTTTGGCAAACTTCCTTAATACTATTGGTGTAGATTTTAACATAATTGAAATTAACGGCGGATTAAAAGATAACGCAATACCGCTTTTGAGTGAATGTCTTGTTTGTTGTGATGAGGATTTGTCTGATAAAGCTAAAGAATTTTCACTTAAGAACAAAGTTGATACCGATAGCGGACTTTTGGTTACTGTAGAGAAAACAAATAACGTTGCCGAAGGGTTTTCAACCAAGTTTTCAAAAAAGGTAGTTGATTTTCTGTTAACTGTACCTAACGGAATCCAGGCGATGAGCAAGGATATAGAGGGGCTTGTTGAAACATCACTTAATTTGGGAATTTTAAAAACCGAGGATGATTTTATTAAATTAAGCTTTGCTGTCAGAAGCTCAAAAAACAATTCTAAATCAAAGTTACTTAATAAATTAGAAAAGGTAGCAATTGAATTTGGCGGAGTTTTTTCTCAGCACGGTCATTATCCTGCTTGGGAATATCGCAAAAATTCACCTCTAAGAGATAAAATGGTGGAGGTATATAACAATATATACGGTAAAACCCCCGTTGTTGAAACGATACACGCAGGTCTTGAGTGTGGCATTTTAAGTGATAAAATTAAAGACCTTGATGCCGTATCCATTGGTCCTGATATGTGTGATATACACACATCCCGCGAAAAGCTATCTATTTCTTCAACTGCAAGAACTTATGAATTCTTGTGCGAATTATTAAAAAATATGTAGGTGTTTATATGATTAAAGAAAGAATTATTAAAATACAGTCAAAGCTTGCAAATGATGAGGCTTTATTGGTTTCTTCAGGCTCCAACAGATTCTATTTAACAGGATTTGAGTCAAGCGCAGGTAAGGTGCTTGTTACTAATGAGGTTGCCTATTTTCTTATAGATTTCAGATATTTTGAAAAGGCAAAGAGCGTTGTTGATTCTTGCAAAGTTGTGTTATCAAGCAGAACTGTTGGCGAAATTGATGAATTGCTTTCTAAGCACGGCATTAAAACCTGCTTTATAGAGACAGCAAGCGTTAGCGTAGGGGAATTTACAGATTTAACCAAACAGCTTTCAAAATATGAGATATCTGAGGATAACCGCTTTGATGCTTTGCTTGAAGATATGCGAAGCGTTAAATCCGAAAAAGAGCTCGAGCTTATTAAAAAAGCTCAAGTAATTACCGATAAAACCTTTTCATATATTATTGACCGAATTGAGCCTGGAAGAAGCGAAATAGATGTTATGCTCGATATGGAGTTTTATATGAGAAGGCTTGGCAGTGAGGGAGTTTCCTTTGATTTTATTGTTGTTTCAGGTAAAAACTCATCTCTTCCGCACGGCGTTCCAACTAATAAGCTTATCAAAGAAGGCGATTTTGTAACAATGGATTTCGGTGCCGTTGTCGATGGATATCGTTCTGATATGACAAGAACTGTGGCTGTAGGAAATGTTACCGATGAACAGCTTCGTGTTTATGAGACTGTTTTAAAGGCACAAATCGAGGCTATTAAAGCTGTAAAATCCAATGTTATCTGTAAAGATATAGATAAGGTTGCCCGCGATATTATCAACGGAGCAGGGTATGAGGGCTGCTTCGGTCACGGACTTGGCCATAGCGTTGGCATTGAAATTCACGAAAATCCTTGCTTTAATACACGTTGCGAAACCGTTCTAAAAAAAGGAACTGTTATGACGGTCGAGCCTGGCATTTATCTCGAAAACAAATTCGGTGTTAGAATTGAAGATATGGTTTATGTAACCGAAAGCGGTTGCATAGATATAACAGGCAGTGATAAAAAATTGATAATTTTATAATAAATGATAAGACCGTCACTTTTGTGGCGGTTTTCCTTTGTTTATCGTTGACAAAAGGTTAAAAGAGGTATATAATATTTTAGAATATTTTGTATTTTAAGGGATGTAAAATTATGAAATGGATGTCACTAAATGAACTTAGAGAAAGATACCTTGCCTTTTTTGAATCAAAAGGCCATTTGAGACTTGGTAGTTTCTCTTTGGTACCAAATAACGATAAATCGCTTCTTTTGATTAACTCAGGTATGGCGCCTATGAAGAAGTTTTTTACGGGCGAGGTAACTCCACCCTCAACTCGTGTTACCACCTGTCAGAAGTGTATCCGCACGCCTGACCTTGAGCGTGTTGGCCATACAGCACGTCACGGAACATATTTTGAAATGCTTGGAAACTTCTCTTTTGGCGATTATTTTAAAAACGAAGCTATTCCGTGGGCTTGGGAGTTTTTAACCAAGGATTTAGAGATACCTGAAGAGCTTCTTTGGCCATCTGTTTACGAAGAGGATGATGAGGCTTATGCTCTTTGGCGTGATGTTATCGGCGTTCCTGAAGAAAGAATAGTAAAACTTGGTAAGGCTGATAACTTCTGGGAGCACGGCACAGGTCCCTGCGGCCCTTGCAGCGAGATATATTTTGATCGTGGTGAAAAATATGGTTGCGGTTCACCTGACTGTAAGCCCGGTTGCGATTGTGATAGATATATGGAAATTTGGAACAACGTATTCTCACAATTCAATAATATGGGCGATGGCACCTATACCGAACTTGAAAACAAGAATATTGATACCGGTATGGGACTTGAGCGTCTTGCTTGCATAATGCAGAATGTTGACAATATGTTTGAGGTTGATACCGTAAGAAATATTCTAAATAAGGTTTGTGAGATTTCGGGTAAAGAGTATGGCAAGGATAATAACACCGATATTTCTATCCGTGCCATTACCGACCACGCCCGCGCATCAACCTTTATGATTAGCGATGGTATTATTCCTTCTAATGAGGGCCGAGGATATGTTCTTCGCCGTCTTATCAGAAGAGCAGCCCGCCACGGCAGACTTATCGGTATAGATAAGCCCTTCCTCGAAGAAATGTGCGAGGCAGTTATTGCTGAAAATAAATCAGGTTATCCTGAGCTTGTTGATAAGCAAGAGCTTATTAAGAAAGTAATTGTTAACGAGGAAGCAAGCTTCTCTAAAACTATTGACCAAGGTTTAGGTATTCTTTCTGAGCTTACCAAGAAAGGCGGAACTCTTTCGGGAGAGGATGCATTTAAGCTTTATGATACTTATGGCTTCCCATTCGATTTAACTAAGGATATTCTCGCTGAAAAGGAAATGGATGTTGATGAAGATGGCTTTAATGAGCATATGCAGCGTCAAAGAGAGCTTGCCCGCAATTCCCGTAAAGCCTCTGACGGTGAAAGCTGGAGCAGTGACGGTATAAACTTTGATAATATTCCTGCTACAGAATTTTTAGGCTATACCGAAAATGAATGTGATGCAACTGTAATTGATATAGTATGTGACGGTGAACATTGCTCCACTGCAACTGATGGCAAAGCAATTATCGTGCTTGATAAAACTGTATGCTATGCCGAAAGCGGCGGTCAGGTAGGCGATAAGGGAACAATTTCGGTTTGCGATAATGTGTTTGATATTGAGGATACCAAGAAAACAGCAGGCGGTGTATATACCCATCAGGTTGTTGTAAACGGTATTATTTCAGTTAATGATAAGGTAACTGTTCAAATAGATGTGGAGCGTAGAGAGGCTATTCGCCGTAACCATACTGCCGCTCACTTGCTTCAGGCGGCTTTACGTCAGGTGCTCGGTACCCATGTTGAGCAGGCAGGTCAGCTTGTAAACGAAAAATCTGTTCGTTTTGACTTTACTCATTTCTCTGCCTTAACACCTGAAGAAATTGAAAAGGTTGAAAATTTGGTTAATACTGCAATACTTAACGGCATTACTGTTGAGAATAGAGAGATGCCCATTGATGAAGCAAGAGCTTTAGGCGCTATGGCTCTCTTCGGTGAAAAGTACGGTGATATTGTCCGTGTAGTAAAAGCAGGGGAGTTTTCCACTGAGCTTTGCGGAGGTACTCACGTTAATAACACTGCCAAAATCGGACTTTTCAGAATTATTTCTGAAAGCGGTATTGCGGCTGGTACTCGCCGAATCGAAGCATATACAGGCTTTAATGTTGTTAACCTTATCAACCATTATAAATCCTTGCTTACCGATACTGCTTCCGTTCTTAAAATTAGCAATATTGAAGATGTTGCCAATAAGGTTTCTGCTGCCGTTAAGCAGATGAAAGAGGATTCTAAAAAGATTGAATCCCTCGAGGCTAAACTTGCTTCAGGTAAGCTTAGTGATATTATGTCGGGTGCCGATGATGTAAAGGGCGTTAAGGTTGTTGCCGCTAAATTCGACGGTACCGCTCCTGACGAGCTTAGAAAGATGATAGATACTGTTAAAGCAGATAACGCTAACGCTGTTGCTGTTCTTGCATCGGTTAACGGCGAAAAGCTTACTTTCTGTGCAGGTGTTGGTAAAGATGCTTTATCACGTGGCGCTCATGCAGGTAATATAGTTAAGGCTGTTGCGCAGATTGCAGGCGGTAATGGCGGCGGTAAACCAGATAGCGCTATGGCAGGCGGTAAGGATATCTCTAAGGTGAACGAGGCATTGGCTCAAGTAATAACCATTGTTGAAGGAATGATTAAATAATGAATGATTGTTTATTCTGCAAAATATTAAAGGGTGAAATTCCAAGTACTAAGGTCTACGAGGATGATTATGTTTATGCCTTTAATGATATTTCGCCCGTAGCTCCTTTTCACGCTATAGTTATTCCTAAGTTTCATATGACCTCTGCTAATGACGTAAATTCCGAAAACAGTATTTACATTGCAAAGGTTTATGAAGCTATAGCTAAAATTGCCGAGCAGGAAGGCTTGGAAAAGGGTTATAGAGTTGTTAATAATTGCGGTGAGGATGGGGGACAGACCGTTGGTCATATTCACTTCCATTTACTCGCTCGTCGTAATTTACAGTGGCCACCAGGCTGATATGAGGTGATGATATGTCAGAGTATTATACTATGAAAATAGCGGGACTTGAGCGTAGACTTGAAAAATTCCCCGTAAACGAAAATCTTGATATAGCCGCTTTTATTATTTTCGGTGATGTTGAATTAACAATTGCGGGTTGTGCCGAACTGCTTAAAAAGGCGCCTGATTTTGATATTATCCTGACTCCCGAAGCAAAAAGCATACCTATGGCTTATGAAATGTCAAGACAATCCGGTAAGCCTTATATTGTTGCCCGTAAGGGTGTTAAGGTTTATATGAGAAATCCTATTGAGGTAGCGGTTACCTCAATAACTACACAAAAGGAACAGAAGCTGTACCTTGGTGAAACCGAGGCAAATCTTATGAAGGGTAAACGAGTTCTCATATTAGATGATGTTGTTAGCACAGGCGAGTCCTTGGCGGCAGTCAGAGAGCTTGTTAAAAAGGCGGGCGCTATCGAAGCTGCATCTTGCTTCTTTTTGGCAGAGGGTGACGCCGCAAAACGTGACGATGTCATATTCTTAGAAAAACTGCCTTTGTTCTTTAAATAATTCTATTTTTTTCGACGCTCTTTAAGTAAAGGGCGTCATTTTTTGCGCTGTTTTCGATTAAATGTTAACAGATTGTAAACAATATCTTAAAATGATGTAAAAATGTGTAAAAATTTTGAATCAACGGCTTGACAATTTGTGTATTAATATAGTATAATCAATTTGCAAATAGATAAGGTCTGTTTGTGTACATATTTTGTTGTAGTTGCAGCTATGGTTTGTTTGCTGCTACATATATTATTAAAAAACACAAAAAAGGAGAAACAGCAATGAAAAGAATTATTGCATGCATTCTTGTATTGGTAATGATGATTTTACCTCTTACTGCATGCTCTAAGGATTCAGGTGAAGAGTCATACTACTCTTATTATGAGTATGTAGACGTTGAGGACGAAGAATCCGATGAGACTGACGGTGAAGACGCATCTACCGACGAGGATGACAAAACTTCAGGCGGAAAAACCGAATCAGGCGGAAAAACCGAATCAGGCGGAAAAACCTCTTCAGGTGGAAAAACCTCTTCAGGTGGAAAAACCTCTTCAGGCGGAAAAACCTCTTCAGGCGATAAGGACGAACCAAAGGTTGAAGGTGACTATGAAGCATTCCTTAAATGGTTAAAGGGTAAGACCGTAACTATGGCTATTACCGAAGAGGATCAGTATAATACTACCTCCTTCAAGGCTATGATTTCTGCTTTCCAGACCAAGTATGGCTGTAAGGTTAAGACTCATACCCTCCAGTTCTCAGGTTACAACACTCAGGTTGCTCAGCGTATGAGTACAGGCGATCCTTATGATATCTGCTATGTACACGGTAACTTCTTCCCCTCAGGTCCTATCGCTGGTTGCTATGCAGACCTTACTGACGGCTTAAAGCAGGTTGGTACCTCTGCATTCAATATGGATAAGACCAACAAGTTCATCTGGGACGGCAAGTTATATGGCGTTTGCGATAACAACTGCGCATTCCCTGACATTTTCTACTACAATAAGGCTCTCTTCCAGAAGGCTGGTCTTGATGATCCCCGTGAGCTTTATGAGAGTGGCAAGTGGACTTGGAAAGAAGTATTTGAGCAGGGTAAGGAAGTAACCGATGCTTCTCAGAACATCTACTACCTCGCTTCCTTCTTTGTAATTACCCAGACCTATGGTGTTTCTTCCATTAGTGTTGATAACGGTAAGACCACTCTTAACTTAAGAGACCCCAGAACAGTTAAGGCTCTTCAGCTTATCCAGAAGATTTACAACGGTAACGATGCTATAGGTGAAAAGATGGATAGCTCTGACCACACTAAGTCATTCATCGAAGGCCGTAACTATATTTACTTCGAGGAGTCCTCTAAGTATCCTGGCCTTGTTGCTCAGGTTAAGAAGTCTATGGCATTCGGTAAGAAGGTAGATAACCTTGCAATCGTTCCCATTCCTCTCGTTGATGAGGATGGCAAGACTATGTCTGATGCATATCCTACCGGTTGGTACACCTCTATTTCTGCAGGTGCTGGTTCTGATCCTCGCATCGCTCTTACTTGGGCTGCTTTCGAGGCTACCTATAAGTCAACCGTTAAGGGCTCTAACGAGTATAGCGCTAAAGATCAGGCTCTTATCGACAAGATTATGGCTGGTAAGACCATTCCTAACCGCCACGGTGGTTTCTCAACCTCTAGTGCTAACACTGTAACACTTCACGATCCCATGATCAAGAAGGTTCGCGACGGTGAAGATATTTCTAAGGTTATCAACGAATATTATCCTCAGTATGTTGCATGTATCGAAGAAACTGCCGGTAAAGGCAACTTCGTTAAGAACTAATTATTAGTCTGTATTATTGGGCAGGCAGGGCAGTGCTCTGTCTGCCTATTTTAGTCTTGAGTTAAGGAGAAGTCTCTATGAGCGAAATTAAATTACCTGATTGCCATCTGTTCAACGATGGTACAAACGACTATAATTTAGGTGAATTTGGCATACCCACTATGTTATCTTCAAATGATAAGGGTATGAAGATTATAAGTCTATCAAATATTTTTGCAACACCGTCTTGGGCGCGTTTTATGATGCATCTTCGTCAAATTATTGCAAAAGACCGCCGTCTGTTTTTTGTTGACGGCGTTGCCAGAATGGCGAGTATTAACTGGCTTCGTGACCACGTTCACGAAATGAAAGGCTACAAGCATTGGGAGCACGATATTAAAAGTTACCTTGATTTTATGATTGAAAACCAGAATGAAAAAGGTTTTTTCTATGAAATCACAGTAATTGAATCTAATTTTCATGCAAGGATTTGTCCATCAACTACTAAGTTTATCAATGACCATTTAGCTCTTGTTCGTATTGAAATTGAGGCAGATGTTGAATATCTTGTGGTTGAAGGCGCTTATACCGTTTATAAAGCAACAGGTGATGAAGCGTGGATTAAAAAGGTTCTTCCAAGACTTGAAAAATCTATCGATTATATGACCAGTGATCCTAAGCGTTGGGATGAAGAACACGGTCTTTGCAAACGAGCATTTACTATGGATACCTGGGACTTTGCTTATGGCGCTGATTCAGGTAAGAACCGTGAAATTCACGAAGATACTCCTATGTCTATAATGCATGGTGATAACTCAGGTGTATATCAGGCTATGCTTCAACTCGCATGGCTTAATCGTCGCTTTGGTAACGAGGATAAGGCAAAGAGCTGGGAAGAAAGAGCTGCAAAGCTTCGCGAAAATCTTATTAAATATTGTTGGAACGGTGATTTCTTCACCCATCAGGTGCATTTAGGTCATGATGGTGCCGATGGTGCTGATGAAACAAAGATTCTTTCCCTTTCAAATGCCTATGATATGAACCGTGGCGTAACTACTCTTGAGCAAAATGATAAAATCATCCGCGAGTATAAGAGAAGAAAGGATTCTTTCCCTGCATTTGCTGAGTGGTATTGCATAAATCCTCCTTATGAGCACTTTAAGGATGTTTACGGAAACGACCGTCCAAAAGATTATGTTAACGGCGGTATCTCAACTATGACGGCAGGTGAACTTGCTAAGGCCGCCTTTATGAACGGTCACGAGGCTTACGGTTGGGATATTATTAAACGAGTACGCGATTTAACCGCTAAGGTTGGCAGTATGTACTTCCTCCACGACCCCGAAACAGGCAAGGACATTTCAGGTGGTCCTACCGGTTGGAGCGCAGGCGCTGTTATGGATGCTATTGATGCAGGTCTTGCGGGTATTGTTGATGATGGTGTATGCTTCAGCGACCTCAAATTCTCACCGCGTTGGGCTGTTACAGAGCACAATGAAATTCGATATACAACCGGTTACGAGGTTTCTAAAACTGTTGTACAATCTAATTATTGGTATGATGGCGAAAAAATGACATATGAGCTACGTTGTCCTTCTAAGCACGTTGACTGTCATATCCTTTTACCTGTGGATAAAAAATGTGATAAGGTTCTTCTTGACGGCAAGGAAGTTGAATTTGTAAACAGTAAGGTTTTAGAATCAAATTATGTTGATTTTGCCTTTGATAAGGAAGCGCTTCCCGTAATTCGTGATGAGTGGATTCCTTTGAAATCTCAGGTAATTGAGCTTGTTCTCTCCGATAAATAAAATATTAAAACAGCCGCTTTTTTGCGGCTGTTTTTTATATATGATATAAAAATTTTCAAAAAAAGTAACATTTTCGCTTCTGAATAATATTATGTAATATCGGGAGGGAAAATTGATGCGAAGATGTAATTTCAATAAGGGAATAGTGGCTGTTACCTTTGCAGTAGGTCTTCTTATCAGCTGTTTTTGTCCTCCGCGATTTTTGGTGGCAGTTTTAGCAATTTGGGTGATTATTTTAGGCTTTTCCTGTGCTAAATGAGAACGGAGGCAGCTTTATGAAAGTAGTACTTATTAAAAGTCCAAAATTTTTAGGCGGAATTCTCAGACTATTCTTCGGTATCAAAAAACAAAACGCATAATAAAAAATCAGTTGCTTTATCGGCAACTGATTTTTTATGCTAAATTCTGATTTTTCTTGATATTTTATGGTATATATACTATAATAATTTTAGATTTTATTTAAAATTAGGTGTTTATATGAGCAAAAAGAAATGGATGAAAACAAGGCATAGTTTCGTTAGAAATCTCGCTTTTTTAATACTTTACCCATATTCGAGATTAAAATATGGCATTAAAATTGATAAGTTTAAGGAGCAGGGAAAACGACCTTATTTAATTTTGTTTAACCATCAGACTGCCTTTGATCAGTTTTTTGTAGGTATGGCTTTTAAGGGCCCCGTTTATTATGTTGCAAGTGAGGATTTGTTTTCAAAAGGTTTTCTTTCAAAAATAATTAAATTTCTTGTGGCTCCAATACCTATAAAAAAGCAAACTACAGATGCTTCGGCGGTTATGAACTGCATCCGTTTAGCTCGCGAGGGTGGTACTATTGCTATTGCCCCTGAGGGTAACCGTACCTATGACGGAAAGCCTGTACATATAAATCCTGCAATTGCGCCATTAGCCAAAAAACTAAAGCTACCTATAGCATTATATAGAATTGAAGGTGGTTATGGCGTTCATCCAAGATGGAGCGATGTTATCCGTAAAGGTGAAATGCGAGGTTATGTTTACAAGGTTATTGAGCCTGAAGAATATAAAAATATGCCAAATGATGAGTTGTTTACTGAGATTAAGGAAGGACTTAATGTCAACGAAGCAGCACTTGGCGGAACCTTTTACCATAAAAAATCTGCAGAATTTCTCGAAAGAGTCTTTTATGTTTGTCATTCCTGCGGACTTTCAGAGTTTGAAAGTGACGGAGATTTAATTAAATGTAAAAAATGCGGTCAGATTATAAAACATCTTCCTACAAAAGAGCTTGTAGGTGTTAATAAAGAATTCCCCTTTAAATTTGTAGGCGATTGGTATGATTATCAATGCGATTACATAAATAATTTAGACCTTAATAGTTTAACTGCTTCGCCTATTTATAGCGATAAAGTCTCGCTGCTAAAAATAAATGTTTATAAGAATAGGGAAGTTATCAGTAAAACTGTTTCTGCTTCGCTTTACGGCGATAAAATTACGGTTGGTGACTTTATATTTGATTTTAATAAAATCAGCGCTGTAACCATTCTGGGAAGAAATAAGATAAACATTTATACCGATGATGGATTATACCAAATAAAAGGTGAAAAGAGATTTAACGGTCTTAAATATATGAATATATTTTATAGATATATAAATCTAAATTCGGAGGAACAAGATGGAAAATTTTTGGGACTTTAAGGTTTGGGGCGTTGTCAATTTATTTGCCGTTTTATTGATGAGCCTGCTTTGCGCTAATATTTTAAAAAGGAAATTTAAATTATTTAAGGCTTCGCTAATTCCTAATTCTGTTTTGGGTGGCGCCATTCTTTTAATAATAGCAGGTATTTATAAGCTTGTAACGGGCGAGGTTATGTTTAACAATGAGTTTTTTGGCGGAAACGGCATAGCAACTCTTGAGATTATTACATATCACGCTTTGGCACTTGGCTTTATCGCTTCCACCTTGAAAGGCGCTAAAGATAAGTTTTCCAAGAAGAGAACAACCGAAATTTTCAATACAGGTGTAACAACTGTATCAACCTATCTGCTTCAAGGTGTTTTAGGTCTTGGCATAACGGTTATTGCAGCAAAAATTCTAAATGGTTTTTTTGCCGCTGCGGGAATTATCTTACCCTTTGGATTTGGTCAAGGACCGGGACAAGCGCTTAATTACGGCACAATTTATGAAAACGACCACGGTTTTATAAACGGCGCCAGCTTTGGACTTATTATCGCTTCTATCGGTTTCCTCTGCGCAAGTATCGGCGGAGTTTTTCATCTTAATATTCTTAAACGCAAAAAGAAAATTGTTGTGTCCTATGATGAAACAAATGAGATTTTGAGTACCGAAAACATTCAGTCGGAAAATGAAATCCCAATGCAAGGTAGTATTGATAAAATAACCATCCAAATCGCTTTTGTTTTTCTTGCGTATTTTATTACATATTTGCTTATGGTGCTCCTTGGCAATTTGATTCCTTCAATGAAATCGGTAATTTACGGCTTTAACTTTCTAATCGGTGTGCTTTCTGCAACATTAATTAAATTGATACTTAATCTGCTTAAAAAAGCAAAAATAGTTGAAAAAGAATACACAAATGATTTTCTAATGACACGTATCAGCAATTTGTTTTATGATATAATGGTTGTAGCAAGTATTGCCGCAATTCGACTTGGAATTCTTAAGGATTATTGGGGAATTGTTCTTATTCTTGCAGTTGTAGGAATGGTTGCAACATATCTTTATAACCTATATGTTGCGAAAACTCTATTCAAAGATTATGAGGATGAACAGTTTCTTACAATGTATGGTATGTTAACAGGTACAGCAAGCACCGGTGTAATTCTTCTTCGTGAAATTGATAAGGATTTTAAAACACCTGCATCTGATAACCTTGTATATCAGAATTTTCCCGCCATTGTATTCGGCTTTCCGATAATGCTCTTGGCAAAATTAGCGCCTGTAAAGCCCGTTTTGACTCTTATTATACTCATTGTATTGTTAATTATAATGAATATTATATTGTTCAGGTCAAAGATATTTAAAAGAAAGAGATAAAATAAACAACGCCGCCACTAAAAAGTGACGGCTTTAAATTATGCTTCTTCTGGAGTAAACCCTAAATCATAAATTTCATTAAAGGCTTTTTTATAACAGCTTTCGCAACCCGAAACAGTTACAGTTTGATTTTCAAGGTCAATAGAAGCTGAAACTTTTATCTCTTTTAAAGCCTTGTCAATTCTATTTACACAGTTTTCACAGTGCATATCGGGTACTATTATTTTTCTTTCCATTTTATATAACCTCATTTCATATTTTTTTACGTCTTAATCTCAGAGCATTAGTAACAACGCAAACAGAACTTAGAGACATTGCAAAACCTGCAAGCATTGGGCTTAAAAGGGGGCCCGAAAAGATATAAAGAACACCTGCTGCAACGGGAATACAAATAACATTATAACAAAATGCCCAGAAAAGATTTTGCTTAATAGTGCGCATTGTAAGGCGGCTTAGGTTGATTGCTTTTGGCACATCTAAGGGATTGTTTTTCATTAGTACAATATCAGCAGATTCAATGGCAATATCACTGCCTGAGCCTATGGCACAGCCTATATCTGCAGATGTGAGCGCGGGAGCGTCATTGATTCCGTCGCCCACCATAATAACTGAACCGTATTTATCTTTGATTTTTTCTATTATTGCAGCCTTATCGGTCGGTAAAACCTGAGAATAAACCTCATCGGCACCTAAAAGGCTTCCGATATATTCGGCGCTTGTTTTATTATCGCCCGAAAGAATAATTCGTTTAATTCCCATTTCATTCAATTTTTTAAAGGCTTCTTTCGCATCGGGTTTTAATTGGTCTGATACTGCGATAATACCAATGCAAATGCCATTGTTTGCTACATACATAACAGTTTTTCCAACAGATTCCAATGATAATGCTTTTTGGTTGAAATCTGAAGTGTCTATATTGTTTAAGTCAAGAAAAACTTTTTTACCGACTAATATTTTTTCTCCATCAACAATGGCAGAAACTCCCATTCCCGCAATATTTTCACTTTGGTCAGGGACTTTAAAATTGATATTATTATCCTTAGCATATTTTAAAACAGAGTGTGCTATTGGGTGGTTTGCAGCAGATTCAGCGCTTGCTGCAAGATAAATAATGGCTTGTTCATCATTAGTAATAATATCGGTAATTTCAGGCTTGCCTTTTGTAAGAGTACCCGTTTTATCGAATACTGCGGCTGTTACCTTATGGGTTTGCTCTAAAGCTTCACCGTTTCTGATAAGAATTCCGTTTGTTGCGCCAAGTCCTGTTCCTACCATAACAGCTGTTGGCGTGGCAAGACCTAATGCGCAAGGGCAAGCGATAACCAAAACACTTGTAAATATTTTTATAGCAAAGGCAAGGTCTTTACCAACAAGCAACCAAATGATAGAGGATATAATTGCGATACCCATAACTACAGGAACAAATATACCTGCAACCTTATCGGCGATTTTTGAAATTGGCGCTTTCTTTGCCTGAGCATCCTCAACGAATTTTACAATTTTTGCAAGGGTGGTATCACTGCCTATGCGAATTACTTTAATATACACATTTCCGTTTATATTGAGGCTTCCGCCCGTAACGGTATCACCGATAGTTTTAGCAACGGGAAGACTTTCACCTGTGAGCATCGATTCATCGGCAGCGGTTTCACCCTCAATAACAACGGCATCAAGAGGGAATTTTTCACCCGTTTTAACCAAAAGTATATCATTTATCTTAATACTTTCGGTTAAAACATCTTTAATACTATCTCCATCCTTAAGGTGAGCAATATTGGGAGTTAAGGAAATAAGCTTTTCAATAGCTTGTTTTGTCTTTTCTTTGCTGCCTTGTTCAAAGTGTTTACCCAACATAACAAGGGTAATAACTATCGCTACAGATTCAAAATAAAGATTATGAACGGCGTGTGAGTTATTTGGAATAGTGAAGGTCATATAAAAGCTATAAATAAACGATGCAGTTGAACCAATAGCCACAAGAGTATCCATATTAGGATTCGCTTTAAAAAGGGAAGAGAAACCTACTGTGAAAAATTTTCTTCCTATAAAAATAACGGGAAGACACAATACTATCTGAAAAATTGCAAAGCTTAAAGGGTTTGAATTCATATTTGCAAATGTGGGTAGGGGAAGATTTTTTATAAACATTTGCCCCATAGAAATATAAAGTAAAATTATACTTAAAATTCCCGCAAAAATCAGACCATATGGTTTGGCAGATTTTGTGTTATGCTTAGGGGTTTCTTCTGCCTTGATACCAAAACCAGCCTTTTCAATAACCCTTGAAAAATCAATGTAAGATACCTTTCTTTCATCATAAGTAACCGTCAATTTTTCGGTCATTAGGTTTACTTCGCATTCGGTAACGCCCTCGAGCCTCGAAACAACTCTGTTAACAGCGCTGGAACACGCTGCGCAGTGCATACCGGATATATTATAAGTTTCAGTCTTCATTTAATCGCCTCGCATTTTATTATATAGCATTAGAGGGCAACTTTTCAAGAATATATTTCGCTTTTTCTTGAAAATACAAAGATAAACATTTATAATGTTAATAAGAAATCATTAAAGGAAATGTGATATGGTTAATTATCAGTTGGTTTTAGATAAAAAATTAGAAGAGATAAAAAATATGGATAAAGTCCCGAAGTTGCTCTTGCATAGCTGTTGTGCGCCGTGCTCAAGCTACTGCCTTGAGTATTTATCTGAATATTTTGATATTACGGTTTTATATTTTAATCCCAATATTGAAGATGAGGAATATAACCGACGTTTAGAAGAACAAAAACGCCTTGTCGGTGAGATCAAAACAAAAAACAATATCTCTGTCTTTGAAGGCAGACATAACACAGATGAATTTTATTCAGCTGTAAAAGGTTTTGAAAATGAAAAGGAAGGCGGAAAACGTTGTGAGATTTGCTTTAGGTTAAGACTTGGTGAGGCGGCAAAATTCGCAAAGGAAAACGGGTTTGATTACTTTACAACCACACTATCTATAAGTCCTTTGAAAAATGCATCGCTTTTAAATCAAATCGGAGAAGAACTCGCAGAAAGGGAGGGCGTTGAATATCTTTTTTCCGATTTTAAAAAGAGAGGTGGATATTTGCGTTCTATTGAGCTTTCAAAGGAATATTCTTTATATAGACAAGATTATTGTGGCTGTATTTTTTCAATAAGATAAAATTTCCTGTTCACAATTTGTTAAAATATGTTGAAAATTCAGTAATTTTGTAGTACAATAATTTATATTAATTTTTAGGGGGACTATTATGAGAGCTGATGGAAAAAGGCTTAAAAATATTGATCCAATGTATACCGTTGCTTCTTACATAATGAATAAGCGTACAGATGCAATGAATATGATAACTGTTGATGTACCTATTGAGCCGATACAGCGCTTCTTAAATGAAAAACGCAAGGATGGCATTGCAATGAGTCATATGGCTGTTATTCTCGCAGCTTATATCAGAACTGTTTCTGAATATCCTGAGCTTAACAGATTTATTGTTAATAAAAAACCTTACGCCAGAAACGAACTTGCTGTTGGTATGGTCGTTCTTAAAGCAGGTAATGCAGAGCACGGTACAATGTCTAAAATGTATTTTGACCGTAGCAACACGATTTTTGAAGTTAACCGCATAATTGATGAATATGTTGAATCAAATAGATATGAAGCTGAAAATAACGGCACTGAAAAGATTATTAAATTCTTATTAAGTGTTCCGGGTATCTTGCCCGTTGGTGTTGCTTTTTTCAAATTTTTGGATAAGCACGGATTACTTCCTAAAGCTATAATCGATATGTCGCCTTTCCATATGAGTCTTGGTATATCAAACTTAGCTTCTATTAGAACAAATCACATTTATCATCATTGCTATGAGTTTGGAACAACCAGCGTATTTATAACGATGGGTAATTCACGTGAGGTTCCAAAGCGCAAGGGCGATGAAATAATTTTTGAAAAATGTATGCCTCTTGGTGTTGTTATGGATGAAAGAATCGCTTCGGGCGCATATTTCGCTATGGCATTCAGAAGACTCAGCCATTATCTACGCCATCCTGAACTTCTTGAGGTTCCTCCTGAGAAGATTGTTGAGGATCCTGCACTTAAAAATTAAAATTACACTTGATTTTATCTATGATTTGTTATACAATAGCCAATAGATAATTTTTTAACAATTGGAGGAAAATTTAATGTTAGTTTCTGCAAAGGAAATGCTTACAAAAGCAAAGGCCGGTAAATATGCTGTCGGTCAGTTTAACATCAACAATCTTGAATGGACCAAGGCTATTCTTCTTACTGCCGAAGAGCTTAAATCTCCCGTAATCCTCGGCGTATCTGAGGGCGCAGGTAAGTATATGTGCGGTTATACCACCGTGGTTGGTATGGTAAACGGTATGATTAATGAGCTTGGAATTACCGTTCCGGTTGCTCTTCACCTTGACCATGGTAGCTATGAAGGTGCTAAGGCTTGTATTGAAGCAGGATTCTCATCTGTTATGTTTGACGGCTCTCATTATCCCATTGAAGAGAATATTGAAAAGACTAAGGAGCTTGTTGGTATTTGTAATGAGTTAGGTCTTTCTCTTGAAGCAGAGGTTGGTGCTATCGGTGGTGAAGAAGACGGTGTTATCGGCAGCGGTGAAGTTGCTGACCCCGAAGAGTGCAAAATGATTGCCGATTTAGGCGTTACAATGCTTGCTGCAGGTATCGGTAA
The DNA here is from genome assembly GCA_045605605.1 of Acutalibacteraceae bacterium. Taxonomy (GTDB): domain Bacteria; phylum Bacillota; class Clostridia; order Oscillospirales; family Acutalibacteraceae; genus UBA737. Next base: position 57,605 of record JAZUQH010000050.1, read on the forward strand.
TATTCACGGTAAATATCCTGAAAATTGGGCAGGACTTAGCTTTGATACTCTCGATGCTATTCAGCAGCTCACAGGCACCATGCCTTTAGTACTTCACGGCGGTACAGGAATTCCCGCAGATATGATTAAGAAGGCAATATCTTTAGGTGTTTCTAAGATTAACGTTAATACCGAATGCCAGTTAGCATTTGCTGAAGCTACACGTAAATACATTGAAGAGGGTAAAGACCTTGTAGGCAAGGGATTCGATCCCCGAAAGGTTCTTGCTCCAGGTGTTGAAGCTATTAAAGCTACAGTTAAGGAAAAAATGGAGCTTTTCGGTTCTGTTGGCAAGGCATAAATTTAGCAGTAATTTAATAAATTAAGAGCAGGGAAGTATCTCTGCTCTTTTAATTTTGATAATATGTTAAAAAAATCACAAACTTTCTGCAAAATCTCCGCAAACTTTAAAAAACATTGATAAATATTTAACAAACCTATTGACATTACTTAATTAAAGACATATAATAGTACCATTATTTATGCCAACGGAGGTATTTAGATATGGCAAGAGTATATAATTTTAGTGCAGGTCCTTCTATGTTACCTGAGGATGTATTAAAAACAGCGGCTGCTGAAATGATGGAATTTGGCACATCCGGTCAGTCTGTAATGGAAATGTCACACAGAAGCAAAGAATATCAGGCAATATTTGATGAGACCGAAGCAAATCTTCGCGAGGTAATGAATATTCCTGATAATTATAAGGTTTTATTCCTGCAAGGTGGAGCTTCAACTCAGTTTGCAATGATTCCGCTTAATCTAATGAATAAGAATAATAAAGCTGATTTTATTATTACAGGTCAGTGGGCAAACAAGGCTTATAAGGAGGCAGCTCGTTACGGAAACGCCCGTGCTGTTGCATCTTCTGCTGATAAGACATATTCTTATATTCCTAAGACTACTGCTGCTGATTTTGATAAGGATGCCGATTTTGTACATATTTGTATGAATAATACCATCTACGGTACAAAGTACAATGAACTTCCCGATACGGGCGATGTACCCCTTGTTGCTGATATATCCAGTTGCATTTTATCTGAGCCTATTGATGTAACTAAGTTTGGTATGCTTTATGCAGGTGCTCAGAAGAATGTCGCCCCCGCAGGTGTTACCATTGTTATTATCCGAGAGGACCTTTTAGGTAACGCTATGGATATTACTCCCACTATGCTTAATTATGTAACCCACGCTGAAAACGGCTCTATGTTCAATACTCCGCCTTGCTACACCATCTATGTTGCAGGTCTTACTCTTAAGTGGATTAAGAAAATGGGCGGACTTGAAGCTATGAAGGAATATAATGAGAAGAAAGCGGCAGTTCTTTATAATTATCTTGATAAGAGTAAGCTCTTTAAGGGAACTGTTGTTGCAGAAGACCGTTCACTTATGAACGTTCCTTTTGTTACAGGCAACGATGAGCTTGATGCTAAATTTGTAGCAGAAGCTAAGGCTGCTGGCTTTGTAAATATTAAAGGACACAGAAGTGTTGGCGGTATGCGTGCATCTATCTATAACGCTATGCCTATTGAAGGTGTTGAGAAGCTCGTTGAATTTATGAAGAAATTTGAGGAGGAAAATTTATAATGTTTAAAATTAAAACATATAATAAAATTTCTAAAAGCGGTTTAGAGGTTTTTGATGATAAGTATACTATCGGTGATGAAGTTGAAAATGCGGATGGCGCTATAGTTCGTTCCGCCGCTCTTCACGATGTTGAATTTCCTGCAAGCCTTAAGGCTATTGCTCGTGCAGGTGCAGGTGTTAATAATATTCCGATTGACCGTTGCTCAGAGCAGGGAATAGTGGTTTTTAATACCCCCGGCGCCAATGCAAACGCTGTTAAAGAGTTAGTTCTTGCAGGTCTTTTCATTGGCTCTCGTAGAGTTATTCCTGCAATTGAGTGGGCAAAAACTTTAAAGGGTCAAGGTGATGAGGTTGGCAAGCTTGTTGAAAAAGGCAAGGGTGCATTTGCAGGTCCTGAACTTAAGGGCAAAAAGCTTGGTGTAATAGGACTTGGAGCTATTGGTGTTCTTGTAGCTAATGCTGCAAACCATCTTGGTATGAAGGTATTAGGTTATGACCCTTATCTTTCTGTAAATTCTGCTTGGAATCTTACTCATAATGCTGTTCATATTTATGATATTAAAGAAATATACGAGCAGTGCGATTATATAACCGTTCACGTACCTCTTACAGATTCCACCAAAAATCTTATCAATGCGGATGTTATTGCAAAAATGAAGGATGGCGTTCGTATTCTTAACTTCTCTCGCGCGGCTCTTGTAAATTCTGCAGATATTAAGGCTGCTTTAGAGTCAGGCAAGGTGGCTTCTTACGTTACAGATTTCCCAACCGATGAGCTTTTATGTGTCGATGGAGTTATCGCTATTCCTCACCTTGGAGCATCAACCCCCGAATCTGAGGATAACTGTGCTGCTATGGCTGCTGCTGAGCTTATTGATTATATTGAAAACGGTAATATTGTTAACTCTGTTAACCTTCCCGAAATTTCAATGCCCAGAAGCGGTAAGCATAGGGTTTGTGTTATACACAAAAACATTCCTAATATGATTACTGCTATTACAGGCATTGTTGCGGGTGACGGTATCAATATTGAAAATATGCTTAATAAATCGCGCGGCGATTATGCCTATACAATGCTTGATGTTGCCGATATAAATGAAGATGATATTATTTCAAAAATTGAAGCAATTGACGGCGTAATTAAAGTAAGAGTTATTTAAATTTAAGAACTCAGAATGATTTAATGATATGTACCCCAAAAGTTAGAAACTTTTGGGGTGCATATTTTTGTATAATGAAGTGCTTTAGCGGTAGCTAAGACTTCGCTTTCGGATTAGTCGATAGCATAAGATTTACATTACATATCCACCATTGACTCCTAAAACCTGACCGGTTATATAATCCGCTTCGCCCGATGCTAAAAAGAAAGCGGCTGCAGATATCTCGCTTGGAGACCCCATTCTTCCAAGAGGTATATCATCTACAAAGGCGCTTAGATCATCGGCGGGTATATCGTTATTCATTGAAGTTTCAATAAGTCCAGGAGCTATTGCATTAACGGTGATACCGCTGGGGGCAAGCTCTTTAGCTAAGGCTTTTGTAAGCCCTATTATTCCCGCTTTTGAAGCGGAGTAAGCAACTTCGCAAGAGGCTCCAACTTGGCCCCACATTGAAGAAATATTTATGATTTTACCGTACTTTTGTTTAACCATAACGGGCGTTACTGCACGGCAGCAGTTGTATACTCCCTTTAGATTTATGTCAAAAATCCTGTCAGAATCAAATTCATCGGTATCGGTTATCATATTTATACAGGAAACACCTGCGTTATTTATCAGAACGTCTACAGAACCAAATCGGTCAACCGTCTCATTGATAAGCCTTTCAGCATCAAGCTTATTAGCTACATTTGCTTTAATGGTAATAGTTTTGCAGCCTTGCTCATTAAGAGAACGGGAGAGTAGGGAAGCAGACTGATATGAATCGTTGTAATTAATAACAACGTTATAGCCCTTGTTTGCAAAATAAATTGCAGTAGCGGCACCTATTCCTTTAGAGGCGCCTGTAATAATTACGGTTTTACTCATAATATAACTCCTAAGAAAATTATTTTTCTGATATTATAACATATAATTTTAAAAAAATAAAGCATATTTCACTATAATTAGGGATGAAATTATTGATGAATGTCAATATATAGTGTGGTTTACATAATTAGTTTACATAATATTTTTTTCTACAAAAATTGTTGTTGACATAAAACAGAATTTGTAGTATAAATATTATGTTGCTAATTTATTTGGCTTCTGATATGGTGTTTTTTCTAATCGAACAACTCTTAATTTCGCAAACTTCGATTTTGAGAGGTTGTTTTTTTAGCGCCATATAGTTGACATAAACCTTGATATTTTCTAAATATTGTACCTAACACAGTGTTAGCATCTAAATATTGTATTTTTCATATCTTGTCCTTTTTGCGCATATATATTTAGCAATAAGGAGTGTTGGAATATGAAAAAAGGCGTAATTATTAACATCAATAAAAACGATTTTTTAAATTACATTAAGAACAATAAAATTGTTATTATGTTAACTGCTGCATTTATTATAGGAATAGCCATAGGTTGCTTTTTATTCTTACGTAGTAACATAGCTGCCGATTTCTCAAAAGGGATGTTTGATTATTTTTTTGAAAATCGGCAGGGAAGAGGATTCTTTAAAATCTTCTCCTATTCTTTTAAAATAAGATTTATTGTTTTGCTCTTTTGCTTTTTGAGCGGTTCTTCACTTATGGGCGTTGTGTTTGTGCCGACTACTGTCATATTTATTGGTTTTATTTACGGTACATTATCTGCTTATGTATGCCATATTTATTTGCTGAAGGGCATCGCTTTTAATGCATTGATTATAATTCCTACAGCAACACTATTCATAATCGCTTTGTTGTTGGCCTCTGTGAAATCGATTTATTTTTCTTTTGAATTTATTAAACTTGTTTTTCCAAATAGTAGACCTATAAATTTATTTGCTTCTTTTAAAGAAATTTGTGGTTATTATTTAATATATTTATCGGTTGCTTTGTGTTCTGCAGTTGTGGATGCACTGCTTTCCAAGGCCTTGATATCTTATTTCGAGTTTGTATGAAAAGGAGGGTGTAGTATGAAGAATTTTCTGGACGAATATAATGTTTATTTAGCAGATGTTAAGAGAACTTCTGCCAATACAATTGAAGCCTATATCCGTGATGTAACGCAGTTTATTGATTACTGCACCGCCAATAACATTCACACAATTACTAAAATTGATGAAGGCTTTATAAGAAAGTATGTTGATTTTCTTGCTTTCTTAGGTAAATCTGAGTCCACACGGACTAGGATAATCGCTTCTCTTAGATGTTATTTTAAATATTTGATTACTATAAATATTATTAAAACAAATCCAACGGGTGGCATCAAGTTTAAAAAAGCAGAAAAGAAGTTACCTGGTGTTTTGGATTCCAATGAAATAGTTTTACTGTTATCTCAACCCGATTCAAGCGATTATAAAGGCATCAGAGATAAAGCAATGTTAGAGCTTTTATATGCAACGGGTATAAAGGTATCGGAGCTTATCGAGCTTAATTTAAGCGATGTAAATACTCAAGTTGGAATTTTACATACACATGGCTCTAAAAATGAAAGAATCATCCCCATATATCCCGCCGCAACAAAACATTTAAGCGAATATATCAGTTCTGTGCGTCCCGCAATTGTTCAGGGCGAGGAAACTGAGGTTTTATTTACCAATATGAATGGACAGCCTATGTCAAGGCAAGGCTTTTGGAAAATTATCAAATATTATGCTGATAGGGCAGGGATAGATAAGGATATTACTCCTCATACCTTAAGGCATTCATTTGCGGCACATCTACTTGAAAACGGCGCACAGTTAAAAGACATTAAAGAGATGTTAGGTCATTCTGATATTTCTTCAACTCAAATTTACGCTCAGCTTGTGAAAAGCAAATATGTACAGTCTTACTCCAAATTTCATCCACTTGCTAATAAATAACCACTACTATAAAATATTTGGTAGTGGTTATTTCAATATTATAAATGAATTTATTGGTTGGGTAGGGCTTAGTTATACCAATAAAATGTTTTGCCGAATTATACAAAATGAATATTTTGTATAATTCAGGGAAGTGGAATTCGGATATATTTAAAGAATTTATTTAAATATAAGCGTACTAATATGTTATTAAGGCTTAGTGTTGTCTTAATTTGTCAGTTACTTATTTGAATATGATTATCAAATCATAAAATGTTTAAAAGCTGGCCAAATTTGATATGTTGTTTGTATGTGACATCAAACATTTTTTATTTTCAGTTTCTTTTACAAGTTGTGATATAAAAATGATTATTTAAATAAGAAAATACCTGTCTGTAATCCTTTCAGTTTTTTTCTGATATAGTCTACATCGTTTTTAAAAAAGTTATTTGATTCAAAAAATCAATTTGATTTAAAAACAGTATATAAATGGTTGTTTGCATA
>JAZUQH010000051.1:0-115086 GCA_045605605.1 Acutalibacteraceae bacterium
AGCATATTACCGAAAATAGAACCAACAGAACGCCAAGCCGAAAGAGATGCACGGTCTTTAACATCGTTAGAAATAAGGGAAAGCAAAGAACCGTAAGGCACATTTGCAACGGTATAAAATGCATCCCAAACAACATAACCTGCAATAAAGATTATAGCCTTTGCCCAAACAGGAGCGTTAGGGAAAGGAAGGAAGCAACAAGCGCCGCCAATAATAAGTCCGATAGAACCTGCCCATATGTAGGTCAAAAACTTATTTCTCTTATACTTGTGTGTATCAGCATCAACAATTGAGCCGATAAGCGGATCGTTGATAGCATCCCAAACCTGAACAACGATGAGTAAGAGAGCGTACCAAAGGTCCATTCCCATGAACTGTGTCCAGAAAATAGACATTGTACTCTTCAAAGCGAAGCTCATGTTACATCCAAGGTCGCCTGCTGCGTATGCCAAACAGTCGCGCATACCAAACTTGCGGTAACCGTTGGCATCAAGTTTTACCTGTTTTTTCATAAAAAAACAAATCCCCCTAAATTTTAATATGCGATTGACTATATGTACATTATATATGTTTTAAAAATTCTTTGTGAGGAAAAATTTAATATATTTTTGTATTATTTTAATATAAATCTGCTTGTATGGGTTGAATTTGCATATATAATGTACTATAATAATAAACGACTACTTAAAAGTTTTAGTTTTTTTGCCAAATTTATGACAATAAGGAAGGTTTTGTAATGTTTTACGATGCCGAGCTTGATTTTCTAAAGAATATTTTAAACAAATATCATCTTCAGACACTTACTATAAACACGGCTGACGATATCTCCCTTGTAACCAACACAATTTTAGGCAGTTTTTTAAAGGATAGCAAAAAGCCTATAATATTTGATGAGCTTTTTCCCGATATGAAAGAAAATACTATTTATAAATTTTCGGATGCTTTAATGTGCAACTACTATATCTGGCTTCTGCCTGATACAGATGAGAGAACAGCTTTCGTGGTTGGTCCCTATTTAAAGACCGATATAAGCTCTGCTCAGATTATGGAAAATGCAGAATCCTTTAATTTGGACCCTAAAAAAGTTAAATCCTTAGAGTATTATCTTGGCAATGTACCTCTCATTTTAGATGAGAACGCAATATTCGCCGTTATCGGAACCTTTGCGGAAAAAATTTGGGGGGGGAGCGAATCATACGACCTTATCGATATGGGTAACGAGCATCTATCGGCATTTACCAACCTCAGCCTTACAAACGCTTCAGATGAAACCGAGGATGCTACCGCTTTTAATATGCATATTATGGAACAACGCTACTCCTATGAAAACGAGCTGATGAACGCCGTATCTCAAGGGCTTACCCATAAAGCTGAGCTGTTACTTACTAATTTTTCAGAAATATCCTTTGAAAAGAGGACAGCTGACCCTCTACGAAATATTAAAAATTACTGTATTATAATGAATACCTTGCTTAGAAAGGCTGCCGAAAACGGCGGAGTGCATCCTATATATATAGATAGCATTTCTTCTTCCTACGCTAAAAGGATAGAGGAGCTGCCCTCGGTTGAGCATATAGGTAAATTTATGGTGGAAATTTTCAGGGCTTACAGCAACCTTGTTAAAAACCACTCTATAAGCAAATACTCCCCTGCCGTTCAAAAAACCATAATAACTGTTGACGCAGACCTTACCGCCGACCTTTCACTAAAGGCTATGTCGAAGCTTAACAACGTAAGCGCAGGATATCTCTCTTCCCTATTTAAGAAGGAAACGGGACAGACTCTTACCGAATTTGTTAATCGCCGCAGAATAAAGATGGCAAAAAAGCTTCTAAAAACCACAAATCTTCAGGTGCAGACCATTGCTCAGCACTGCGGTATACTTGATTTACAGTATTTTACAAAGCTTTTTAAAAAATATGAAGGTATTACTCCTAAGGAATACAGAGCCTCACTTTGATATACATTCTCTGGGGCTTATACCGTATTCGGCTTTAAATGCCTTAAAAAAGCTCGTATAATCCTTAAATCCGCAAAGAGCCGCTACCTGCCCTGCTTGTACCCCCTGAAGCAAAAGTTCCCTTGCGGAAATAAGCCGTTTTAAAAGTATATACCTATATACCCCCGTTCCCGTAGCCTTACTAAATTCGTGGGATAAGTGATATTTACTTACAAAAAATTCATTTGCAAGTATATCAAGGGATAACTCCTCATTATAATGCTCACCTATATAATCAAGTACACCAAGCACCAAGGGAGATTCAACCTCGGTCACCCTTGTATCGTTATGAACGTTGAGAGAAATTCTGTTAAGCTCTGCCATAAAGCGAATAAGAGTACCTAAGGCGCATATCCGCGAGGCATACTCGTGACTGTAAAATTCTTTTATAAGTTCAGAAAGAAGTGCGGTTATTTCGGTACGCTTTACCCCTGTGGGCTTAATAATCCTGCTTCCCTCAAAGGAAAAATCAAAGCATTTATTAAGAGGTGTTTCTCCGCTTATCTTCTCTAAATATTCCTTATCAATCCATACCACTGTTCGTTCGTATGGTATATTCTTATCCTTAATAACAGGTCTGTGAAATTCCATTGGGTTTATAAGAAGAATTTCACCATTTTGTAAACTATATGTCCTACCCTCTATCCAATATTCCACATCCCCCTCTAAAAGATAGTAAATCTCATAGAAGTTATGATAGTGGGCTTCAGGTACATAAGGCTTAGTTTCTCTATAATGAAAGACCTCAAAATTTTCGCCCTGCATATATTGTCTTGGGTCAAAGCGCTGCGCTCTTGTTCTCATACTTAATACACCTCACTTTAAGTTTATAGCAATATTTGCAATATGTCAAACAATTTATGCAATTAACCTTGCAAAAAATATATGGTATACTAAATTTGCAATCTAAGGCTTACGCCTTTTATAAGGAGATATAAAAATGGATATGAAGTTATCTTTCCGTTGGTACGGAGAAAACGACCCCGTTTCTTTGCAGTACATTTCTCAAATTCCGGGTATGCGCTCAGTAGTTTCGGCTGTTTACGATGTGGCTCCGGGTGAGGTATGGCCCGAAGAAAGCCTTAGCAAAATGAAAAAACAGTGCGAGGATAACGGTCTTATCTTCGATGTTGTTGAATCCATCCCCGTTCACGAGGATATCAAGCTTGGTAGAGGCGATGTTGAGCATCTTTTAGATGTTTACTGCGAGAACATCCGTCGCTGCGCTAAATACGGTGTTAAGTGTGTTACCTATAACTTTATGCCCGTATTCGACTGGACAAGAACACAGCTTGATAAAGCCGCTCCCGATGGCTCCACAAGTCTTGTTATGTATTGGGAGCAGATGAAGGGGCTTGACCCTTTAAAAGATGATATTCATCTTCCCGGTTGGGATTCGAGCTACACTCAAGAGCAAGTACGCGAGCTTATAAACGCTTACGGCGAAATTGGCGAGGAGGGACTTTGGAAGAACCTCCAACGATTTCTAAAAAAGGTTATCCCCGTTGCCGAGGAGTGCGGAGTTAAAATGGCAATTCACCCCGATGACCCGCCATATCCCATTTTTGGCCTTCCCCGCATAATAACAAACGAAGAAAATCTCGATAGATTCTTAAACCTTTACGATAGCCCATCCAATACCCTTTGTCTTTGCACAGGAAGTCTTGGCTGCGCTAAATCAAATGATATTCCTAAAATGGTTCGCAAGTATGCGGCTATGAACCGCATAGGCTTTATGCACATAAGAAATGTATATATTATGGAGGATGGCTCCTTTGAAGAGAGAGCCCACCTTTCAAGCTGCGGAAGCCTTGATATCTATGAGGTTGTTAAGGCGCTTTGTGATAACGGCTTTGACGGATATGTTCGCCCCGACCACGGAAGAATGATTTGGGGAGAAACAGGAAAGCCCGGTTACGGTCTTTTTGACAGAGCCTTAGGCGCCGCTTATATTAACGGCTTATTTGAAGCCTGTGAAAAGGAGAAAAAGTAATGAACAAAAATGTTTTAAATACCGACCTTTCAGGCAAGGTTGCAGTAGTTACGGGTGCAGGCGGTGTGCTTTGCAGCAACTTTGCAAAGGTTTTAGCCCGTGCGGGCGCTAAGGTTGCCCTTCTTGATTTAAACGAAGATGCCGCAAAGGCTTATGCAGATGAAATCGTAGCCGAAGGTGGAGTAGCTTTAGCCTATTCCTGCAACGTTTTAGATAAAACTATCTGCCAAGCAGTAGCAGATAAGGTTTTAGAGGACTTAGGTCCTTGTGATATCCTTATTAACGGCGCAGGCGGAAACAACCCTCGAGCTACTACCGATAAGGAATATTTTGAACTCGGCGATATTGATGCCGATACAAAGAGCTTTTTTGACCTTGAGGCTGATGGCGTAGGCTTTGTATTTAACCTCAATTTCTTAGGAACCTTAATTCCTACTCAGTGCTTTGCTAAGCAGATGGTGGGAAGAGAGGGCTGTAACATTCTTAACATTTCTTCTATGAATGCCTACACTCCTCTTACCAAGATTCCTGCTTATTCAGGCGCTAAGGCGGCTATTTCAAACTTTACCCAGTGGCTTGCCGTTTATTTCTCAAAGGTTGGCATCCGTGTTAATGCTATTGCCCCAGGATTTTTCTCCACCAAGCAGAACGCAAAGCTTCTCTTTAATGAAGATGGCACACCCACAGCGAGAACAGGCAAAATTCTTGCCGCTACTCCTATGGGAAGATTCGGTGAATCAGAAGAGCTTGAGGGCGGACTTTTATTCCTTTTAAACAACCAAGCCGCAAGCTTTATAACAGGCGTAGTTTTACCCGTTGACGGCGGTTTCTCCGCTTATTCGGGTGTATAATATAAGGAGTTGATATTATGGAAAAATTTGTACCCGTTGTAGTTATTAAAGAATTATCTGAAACAGATAAGATTTTAACTGCCCTTAAAAATTCGGGAATCAACTGTGCGGAAATCACCTTCCGTACCGCTTGCGCGGCAGAGGCTATTGAGTATGCCTGCAAAAATTATCCCGATATGTCTATCGGCGCAGGTACAGTTATTAACGCTAAGCAGTGCAAAGCGGCGCTTAAGGCGGGAGCTCAATTTATCGTATCCCCCGGTCTTTCGATAGATGTTGCAAAAATCTGCAACAAGAAAAATATTCCTTATTATCCCGGTTGTGTAACCCCCACCGAGATTATGCAGGCTTTAGAGCTTGGTATTACCACAGTTAAGTTCTTCCCCGCAAATATCTACGGCGGTCTTAAGGCATTAAAGGCTTTATCTGCCCCCTTCCCTCAGGTTAAGTTTATACCTACAGGCGGAGTTGACAGAAGCAATATTGATGAGTTCTTGGCCTTTGATAAAATCGAGGCTATCGGCGGCAGCTTCTTTGTTAAAGAGGCGCTTGAGAAAATGGAGGAAAAATAATATGGCTAAAATAGTTACTTTCGGCGAAATAATGCTTCGCCTTGCACCTAACGGTTATTACCGTTTTTTCCAGAACGACCAGATGCAAGCAACCTTTGGCGGCGGTGAGGCTAACGTTGCCGTATCACTTGCTAATTACGGTATGGATAGCGTTTATGTAACAAAGCTACCCTCTCACGCTATCGGTCAGGCTGCTATTAACTCTCTTCGTGCCTTTGGCGTTGACACCTCTAAGATTACAAGAGGCGGCGATAGAGTTGGTATTTACTATCTCGAAAAGGGCGCTTCTCAAAGAGGCTCAGTATGTATTTATGACCGCGCTCATTCTGCTATACAGGAGGCTTCCGCTTCCGACTTTAATTGGGATGATATCTTCGAGGGCGCCGATTGGTTCCACTTTACAGGTATTACCCCGGCTTTAGGTCCTAACGTTGTTGAAATCTGCCGCGAGGCTTGTAAAGCAGCTAAGGCAAAGGGAGTTAAGATTTCCTGTGACTTAAATTACAGAGGCAAGCTCTGGACAAGAGAAGAAGCAAGAGCCGCTATGACTGACCTTTGCAAATATGTAGATGTTTGCATCTCCAACGAAGAGGATGCTAAGGATGTATTCGGCATTGAGGCTGAAAACACTGATATTTACGGCGGTAAGCTTAACCACGAGGGTTATAAATCCGTTGCTAAACAGCTTATGGATACCTTTGGCTTTGAAAAGGTTGCCATAACACTCAGAAGCTCAATTTCTGCCAGTGATAACGATTGGGCAGGTATGCTTTACGACGGTGAAAACTACTGCTTCTCTAAATCTTATCATCTCCACATCGTTGACCGTGTAGGCGGTGGCGACTCCTTCGGAGGCGGACTTATTTACCCTTTACTTTCAGGTAAGGGTACCCAGTCTGCCATCGAATTTGCAGTTGCAGCCTCCGCTCTTAAGCACTCGGTTGAGGGTGACTACAACAGAGTAACTGTAAGCGAGGTTGAAAAGCTTGCAGGCGGCGACGGCTCAGGCCGAGTTCAGAGGTAACAAACAAGATAAGTAAAGGCTTCAAGCAAAAAGCTTGAAGCCTTTTTATTATTCTTCTACTGCTTTAAAAACTATTACTCTTGAATCCATGTTGCCCATGATATGTACGCCTGTATCCATACCTACCGTTTCAAGACCATAGCCTGTTTTTCTTCTGCCGCCGTCATACTCATAGGTATAATCGGGATTTAAGCCCTGAAGCTTAATATGGGGGAAGCAGTATCTATACGGTATCGAAGGTCCGAACATAAACAGAACTGCCTCCTTCTTATCCTTGCTGACATACTCATATAAAGCATATTGAGAATCTCGAAGGGACTTTAGTCTGTATATATCGCCCATTTGCACCGTATTTCTTATCTTCTTAAAGAAGGCAACATAGGACTTAACCTCATTAAATTCCTCTTCGGTAATATTGTTAAGGTCAAGGCTAATGCCAAGAGAGCCTAACATTCCCGCATGCGCCTTAAAGCGCATTGGACTTTCTCTTTTGTAAATTGCTCTCTTACTTATATGACCTGCGCCTCCCGCGCTTCTGGGAAGATTAAGATAAGTAAAGCCCTCGTGAAGATGGATCATATCCACCGCATCCTGATTATCGCTTCGGTTTACCCTCGCGCACCACTTAGTCATCGCAAGGTCTGCTCTTCCTCCGCCGTGAGCGCAGTTTTCTATAAGCAGCTTAGGATGTTTTTCATTTATATGGTCAAGCAATCTATAGAAATTTTTAACATAATCATACCATAGCTTTTGCTGGTTTTCCTCTTCGGGCCAGCCTGCTTGAGTGATAAGTCTGTTCATATCAAATTTAAGATAACCTATATTATGCTTATCAAGAAGATTATCTATAGCATTTTCTATATATTGATAAACATCTTCTCTGGCTAAATTAAGTACATATTGGTTTCTAGTGATAAAGGTATCTCGCGTCGGGAAATTTATTATCCAATCGGGATGAGCCCTATATAAATCACTATCGGGATTTACCATCTCAGGTTCAATCCATATACCGAACATAAGACCCAAATCATTTACCTTATTTATAAGATAATTAAGACCATGAGGGAATTTATTTTCATCCTCCACCCAATCTCCGAGTCCTGCCTTATCATTAACACGTCCTTTAAACCAACCGTCATCAACGACAAAAAGCTCTACGCCTAAATCAGCCGCCCTTTCTGCCAATTTGCAAAGCCGCTCTTCATCTATATCAAATTCAAAAGCTGTCCAAGAATTATATAGAATGGGTATGGGCTTATCCTTCCAATAGGTAGCCTTAGTGGTAAGGCGCTGATAATCGTGCAGATTTCTACTTGCCTGACCGTGACCTTTATCGGTAAAGCCGCAGGACAGTATAGGCGCCTCAAAGCTTTCGCCGCCCTTTAAAACATAGGTAAAGTCAAAGCTGTTTATTCCCGCGGTTATGCTGGTTTCACGCATATCATTTTTAACCGCGGATATACGCCAGTTACCCGACCACTGCAAAGCGCCGAACCAAACATTTCCGTAGGACTCGGTGGCAGTTCCGTCATCCACAGCAAAATAGGGGGCGTTTGTGGCAACCGAATAACCCGCCTTAGATTCCGCTACTACCGCCGCCTTGGTTATTTTAGATTTTTGAATCTCAAATTCCTTATACCAGGTGCTGCCCATATAAGTAACATAATACTCGTCGGCATAAGGTATCTGCACCGAAGCCGAAGCCACATTTTCTATTGTAAAGGGCTCTGTACCTGTATTGCGGACAACACAGCTTCTGTCAATAATATTAACATCGTAATACACTTTGTAGATTACATCAACTTCAATACTATAAAACTTATCTTTAAGTGTTACTACAAGCTCATTATCATTTATAGTGTGCTTCAAATATAATAGCTCTAAATCACGAACTCCGTCAGCGAAGGTAACCTTAAGCGTTTCATCAGAGTAAAAGGCAGAACCGTTTCCCACAAACTCATTTTTATATTTATAGCAATCTAAACAAGATCTGGAATAATTATCGCTTATATAAAATGGCATCTTGGGCAAATCAATCAGCTTATCAATTCTTTTGCCAAAATACAGACTACGGAGATAACCCTTCAAATTTTCAAAGGCATAGGTGGTATCCTTAGTTTGCAGCATAAAAATTTTTTCTTCTTCGTAGAACTTAATCATATCGAACACTCCTTCAAATTAAAATTTAACCTTGAACACATTAATATTACAGGGAGGTATTTCTTTACCGTCACCGTAGCAAAGCGTTACATCCGCTGTTTCGGGGAATTCTATATCACAAGGCAGTGGTTTATTGCTATAATTCACAGCAACGATAACTGAGCTTTTATCATGGGTGGGGTGTTCAGTTACAGCTATATCACGCACCCTGCTCTTAACCCTTTTAGCATCAAGTATCTCTTTGCCCACCATCTCATATATTTTATAAAAATCATATTTTTCATAGACGCCTGATGCTCGAACAATATCCTTTTCAATAGGAGAATTGAGGAAATAAACATATCCCTTGCCCACTTTGTTGCGCGAAAAGATTACGGTGCCATCCTCATCCTTAGCAAGAACCTCGGCAGTTATAGGATACATAAGGAATTTCTTGGTGTATTTTATCGGAACCGTAAAATCGCCGAAATTGGCATTAACATTTGCAAAGGTTTCAAGCATACCTTTGGAACCTAGCCCAAAATATTTTTCGCTTCGCGCTACAAAACCGCTTCCTGTTGATATATATACCGTTGCGCCCTGCTCCGCCTTTTCCATAAGCTCATACAAAAAATCCATAGAAAGAGGTCCCCATCCCTCTAATGACGGAACAAAATAAAGCTTAGCATCGGGGAGAGGCTGTTTATAGTAAGAGAAGGATATATTAAGTCCTGCCTGCTTAGCAAGAGTATATGCAGAAAGGGCTACATATTCGTAACGGTTAAGAGAGTCGGGTAAAACACATACGCCGTCGGTTATTTTTTCAGGCAGCTCTCCAAAAGGCATATTTTCTATTGCTTCGCATGCTTCTTTAATTGCATAAGCTACCTTTTTAGGAGAATAATCGCCTCTTAGTATACCAAGCTCGTTCTCGTTCATTCCCCAAGAGTTGGGCGGTGTAGTCAAGTGAAGCTGATCGTGAGCGCACCACCAGAAATATCCCACAGAGCCGTTTGCCCAGCCTGATAATATACTGATTCTCGCAAAATCCGCCGCTACTTCTTCATCTCCGACCATATTGTTAAAGGTTCCAGATTCCTGAATCATAGCGGGTTTTCCGCCTATTCCCGTATAGAGCTCTATCTGCGCTGTTCCCACAAGGGAGGTTTTCAGTGTATTTGCAGGGTCTATATCCCCTCCTACTGTTGGGGAGGGATAAGGATGGGGTGTTAGTATATCGCAAAGCTCTCCTTGATCCTGTATGCACCAAGGACCTTCTAATTTAAGGGCGTGCATACCTGACATTATCTTTCGCGAGGAATCCTCGCTTAAAATAGCGTTCCTGATAGTTGCTGTCCAAAGATAAGCGTCATCATTAGTTTCGGCTTTGCCCATATTATTGCATTCGTTACCAAGGTCCCACATTGCAATTTGGGGGCAATCCTTAAGATTTCTTACCATTCCTCTGACATATCTTATCTGCCAAACAAGGCTTTTATGAGAGGTTATATGATTTTCGCTTTCTATTGCAGGAGGCGAAAACAGTCTGCCGCTCATCCATCCCGTTACCAAAGAGACAACTAATTTTATATTGTTTTCCCCTGCTATCTCGCAGAATTTACGAAAATATCCTACCTTTTCCATATCAAGATAAAATTCATTATCCGCTTTTACATCATCGGCAAAACGGTATTCCTTTTCAGTACCGCACCAACCGTAAAGCTTATGTATGGGCTGAAATTCGCGCCAATTAGGAAAAACTCTCAAATAACGCACACCGTATTTTGAAAGCTCTTGTAGGTCCTTTCTTACGGATTCTTCATCCCAATACTTCCACATATTAGTTCCATACTTGGAACCCCAATAATTAGCGCCTAACATAAATTCCATAGGCAGCCTCCTTCTCCGAATACCTTCGGCTTTATTTTATATTTGACAACAAATGTCGCCAAATGATATACTATATTTACAACGGATGTTAACAAATCCAGAATGATGGGGTGATTTTGTGATAACGCGACAGATTAAAAACGGAATGATAACCTTTGATTCAAGCGTAGAACTATATATAGAAAAAAAGGATATCACCCATAACGGAGCTTTGCATATTCATTCCTTTTTTGAGCTTGAAGTCATTATTGACGGAAGTGGTACCACCCGTATAAACAATGAGCTTATGCCCCTGAGTCGCGGCTCAATATATATTGTACGCCCCTCTGAAGTACATCAGGTAACTACCAATGACTCCCTCAAGCTATACAATTTCTGTTTTAGTTCAGACCTTATTGACGAAAACGCTCTTAGTAAGATTTTATATAATCCGTCACCTAATTTTTTTAGTCTTGACGACGGAGATTTTCAAGCAGTTATAACCCTTATAGAGCTCATAAAAAGCTATCATGAGAGTAAGAAAAATCCCGAATTTCTCAAAAAGCTCACCGAAGCGCTCTTTTTAATTATCCTACAAAATATGTCAGGTGAGGGCAACAGTAAGAAAGAGCATATTATTATGGATGTTCTTCAGTATATACACGAAAATCTTACTGAAAACATCTCTTTGAATAAGCTTGCGGCTGTCTACGGATACTCAGCTTCTTATTTCAGCAAATTTTTTGTTAAAAGAATAGGAATAAGCTTTAAGGATTATATCACAAAAGCGCGTATTGGTCTTGCCTGCCGCCTTATGCAGCAAAACAAACTATCGCCAACCCAAGCGTGTTACGAAACAGGATTTCAATCCTATGCTTCTTTTTCAAGGGCTTTTAAACAATATATAGGTATTTCCCCAAGGTCTTATTGCCAGAAAATAGACAGTTATAATTCTTTCCCTGATTAAATTATATCATTTAATTAAATTTCGAACTATTCATTTTTTGCTATAAACTATGCAAAAATTTTTAAAAGCGGAGATGCTCTATGCATCTCCGCTTAGCTTGTTATAGTATTGGTTGTTGCATCACTAAGACCAAGGCTTACATATAAAGCCTTATCCACCCTATCCATAGCGCCACCGTCAAGCACGCCCATCTTTTCTTTAAGCCTTCGCTTATCGATGGTTCTAACCTGTTCGAGTAAAACTATGGAATCCTTTGCAAGTCCGCTTGAGGTGGCATTGAGCTTAATATGTGTGGGAAGCTCGGTTTTATCCTGCTGACTTGTTATTGCCGCCGCTATAACGGTGGGACTATAACGGTTACCAACATCATTCTGAACTATAAGTACAGGTCTTACTCCGCCTTGCTCCGAGCCTATTACGGGGCTTAGGTCTGCATAATAAATTTCTCCGCGTTTAATAATCACTTATGTTTCACACTCCGAATTGTTCTGAATATATTTTTGCCTGATTTTCACCTATTTAATCAGAGCAAAAAAATTCTTTACAGTTCATATTATGTGAAAATAAAAGCCGATGTGAGTTTTTGATATGCACCCCAAAAGTTAGACACTTTTGGAGGTGCATATTTTTATGGGTAAAAGGAATGAGCCCGGTACAATACCGAACTCATTCACTAACAATTTAATATTTAATTTTGTCTAAACTTTGGGGTTCACTTCAGCACCGTCCCCTGTCTTTTATTTTATCAATCCTCAAAACAAATTACACAAACCGATGCTTTAGGTATGGTTACAGAGCCTTCAAAATCAATTTCTTTTATCTTCATTTTGTCGTGGTCATATTCATCGAGTTCAGTGAGTGGGTCATCATCTATAAGTAATATTTTACCGTTTGTTTTCTTCTTACCGTCCAATAGCAAATCTACTGTAATACTCTTATCGAAAGAAGTGTTTACGGTATGAAGATAATATTTACCATCGTCTGTACGAGAAGCCGCAATATCGAGCGAAGAATCAGCCTCAGTGTCAACATGCCAATTACCCATATTATTTGAAAATAGCATACTAATAATTGCAACCGGCATAAGATAAGCATATCTTTTAGGAAACGAATATACGTGAGGCATAGGCACTATAATAGAATTTACAAGCCAGTTATTACCGCAAAAATCAGAGTTGTTAGCAATCTTAATAATGTCGCCATTATTTTCGTACAAATTGCATATTCGAGCATTTCCGGCGGCTGAGGCAAAGGTGGTGAGAACCTCGCCACGGAAATTACTCTTTAATGCGAAATGACTTTCACAATAGGCAACCTTAATATCATAACCGTTAACTTCGTTACGGATATTAGCAATTTTGTTTTCATTGTACTTGTATGCATTCATAAAGAAATCCCAAGTGACTGCAGCATCATCTTTATAGCCGCTGCCAAGCACAGGACAAGTTTCGTGATTGAGTTCGCCACCGAAAAGGCAATGATAATCTACATAATCAAGATATTCTCCTGCAGCTTCCATAACATGTTTGAATACGCCTTTAAGGTCGCCCCAACCCATAAGCTGAATGGATGGGTCGGCTGCTTTCATTTTTTTGGCAAATTCTAATGTGTGTTTTGCACACTCTTCAGGAGAAAAGGCATCCTTATGGTATGTTGTTTCGTTTCCTATCTGCCAAAGTTTCACATTAAACGGGTCATTATATCCACAGTCTTTACGTAATTTATCATCTGGGTCATTACAGAAAGATACCCATTCGGCAGCTTCGACAGCGCTTCCGTTTCTACCCTTTGGTCCATAAAGCGGATTTGCCCAAAGTTCTTTACCTTCTGATTCAAAATTTATATTAATAAATGGTTCTGCTCCAACACGTCGACAGAAATCAATAAATTCAACAGTACCTACAACGTTAGATTCCAGTCCACCCCATGCAACATTATACATAGGTGTACGCTTATTTCGGGGACCAATACCCTCTTTCCACTTATAATAAGCCGAGAAAATACCTCCAAAACGAATGAGCGAGGGGTTAAGCTTCTTGGTGGCCTCAATAACATCTTCACGCCAATCGTCTTTTTCAAAGTTCCATGCCGCCTCTACAGAGCCGTCAGTCTTTCCGAGAGGCTCCATAAACTGCATATAAAGGTCTTTTGAGACACTATATTTTTTTGCCGAAGATATTTTAATCTCACTCATTATAATTCTCCTTTGAATGTTAAATGTTCAATGTCATACACATAGTCAATGTTTAAAGACCCTAAATTATATATCTTCATAATCTACTTCCCCAATGTGTTGAATAAATCTTCCATCAAAGCATCTCGATTAACCCGATAAACGTATTTAATAAAGTGGCGCTCTGGGTCAAATGCATACTGTTTATCGTACTCAGGAATAGGACTTTTAATAAGCGAATCTTTTAAATAAGTTCCTTTCTCATTCATAAGCCATGCCACAGCGGTAACATCCCATAATACCCTAGACCACGGTTTGCCTTTAAAATATTGATTTGAAAAACCTATTGTTCTTTTTAATAGATAATCACATAGCTTGTTTTTGCCCTTGAGCCAATACCTTAACTCCTGTTCTGTGGTAAGAAATCGGTCAACTACTCCATCGCATGGCAAAAGTACAAAAGGAACTCCACAACCCATAACAATTCTTGCAGCAGCAATATCGTTTCTTAGATTGTATTCATCAGCAGCGTTAGGCATATGTACAGCATGACCACCAAGCCACACCACAACACAGTTTTCTTTAAACGACGGATTTTTTAGTATAGCTGAGGCAACATTAGTGAGTGCACCAATACCAACAATATACAGTGGTTGCTCGGGCGAATACTCGTTTGCTTTCTCGGCAAGAAAGTTAGCTGCTTCTGATTCAACTGGAGTTTCTTCATTTTTGAGATACATTCTGGAGCCTTTAAAGACATACGGGATAAGCTGTTCATTTGCAGTAAGATTCATAATATCAACAATTTCATCATAGCTCTTATCTATGCTTTCCGCTACTGAATTAACTCTACACTTTTTGTAAAAGGGAGCAATAGTAACACCTTTAACATTAAATTTATCTGTATGTTTCAGCATATAACTGACAGCATACAAATCATCTATCTCTGTGTAAGCATCGGTGTCAATTATTACATCAACTACGCCTTCAGGAGCAGTTAAATTTTTGTAATATTGGTCGACATTCATATGCAAAACCTCCCTTTATTGTTAAATATAACATATTTGCCCTTTAATTTATATCATACATAAGACATCATTTTATCATCAATTGGCTTTATTGACTTTTTAATGCCAATGTGCTATGTTTATATAAAATAAACTGTTTTAAGGGTGCATTATGACTGAATTTGAGCTTATTTCAATATGGAGACCACAAAAACACGAAGGAACTTACATAAATTTCCATTCTCACGATTATCACGAATTAGTTTATTATGCCAACGGGGATGGCACAACTACAATTGATGGTATTTCACACAATTTTACCAACGGAAACTTCTGCATAATCCCACCAAATATAATTCATGATGAATCACACAAAATTAATTCTGATATATTCTGTTTGAAGTTCAAAACCTCTTATGTTTTTTCCCCAACATTCAACACCGACACAGACCTTAAAATATTCCATAAATTAAAGAAAATATTTTCAGAAACGGTTGAGCAAAGATTTGGATACAAAGATATGATTACCGCGCAGCTGGCAGAGCTATGCATATATATTCTTAGAAACGAAGAAACAAAAATCACAGAAAAAAGCTTTGAATTCGTAATTAACTATTTAAAAGAAAATTATGAGGAGAAGTTAATCCTTCGTGAATTTGCAGAAAAACTTAATTATAATTACGATTATTTTCAACACAAATTCAAAAGAATTACTGGTTATTCTCCTCAACAATTCCTATTAACCCAACGGCTTTCAGCAGCAAAAAAACTGTTAAAATCCAAGGATATAAGCTGTACCGACGTAGCTTTTAGATGTGGGTTTTCAACCGTATCTCAGTTTTCTTCGATATTCAAAAGAGAGTTTGGCCTTACGCCAAAACAATACCAAAGAAGCTCATCAACAACTAATCAAACATAAAAGGAATCGACCAGGGTTGGCAGTACCAACATGCTGAATATCAACGATTGCTCGCTGAACATAACATTACTCAGAGCATGTCTAGCAAAGGTAATTGTATGGATAATGGCACTATGGAAAACTTTTTCGGTAGATTAAAAGTCGAAATGTTCTATGGTGAAAAATTTGAAAGCGTTAACGCTTTCATTGATGAATTAAAGAAATATATTCATTACTACAACAACGAAAGAACTTCCTTAAAACTAAAAGGAATGAGCCCGATACAATACCGAACTCATTCACTAACAATTTAATATTTAATTTTGTCTAAACTTTGGGGTTCACTTCATTTGTCCACATCGGCTTAGCCAAAGCATTTAAACCCGAACCAGCCTAAAAGGGCGGTTTTAAGGCATCTTTTGGCTCTTTGGCACACATAGGCCATTTTTATTTACATTCTCAATATTGCTATTATTATTATGAATAAACCAAAAATAACACGGTAAATTGCAAATATTTTATAGCTTCCTTTTTTTAGATAGCCCATCAGAAATTTTATTACCAGCATACCAGAAACAAAGCTTGCGAGTACACCTGCAAAGAACTCAACCGAAAGGTTAAATTCACTTATAGAAAGCAGTACTGCTGCGGCTACTATGGGAGCCGAAAGCAAAAAGGAAAATTTGGCTGCCGATTCTCTGTCAAGGCCTAAAGCCCTTGATACAGTCATAGTAATTCCCGAACGGGAAGTACCCGGTACTGCTGCGGCTATAGCCTGAGAAGCGCCGATAAGCAGGGCGTTTTTAAAGTTTATTTCACTATAAGAGGTTTTTACCTTACACTTCTTATCAACAAAATAAAGTATAACACCCATAATTATCAGGGCGGCGGCAATTATAATCATTTCAAGGTTAAGATTTTCCCCTACTATAAGCTCTACTCCCTTTTCGAGAATGAGTCCTAAAACACCTGCAGGTATTGTTGCGGCAACTATATACCAGAAAATTTTACCCTCTGCGCTTTTTTCCTTTTTAAAAACTAATTTTACTCCGCCACCGATAAGTTCTATCCAATCCCTATAAAAGTATATAAGAATTGCAAGTAAGGTTCCTGCGTGGAGAGCCAAATCGAAGGATTCGGTAATTTCCCATTTAAAAAGCCAAGGCATTATATTAAGATGCCCCGAAGAAGAAACGGGTAAAAATTCGGTAAGTCCTTGGACTATGCCTAAGAATATAGATTTAAGTATTTCTATCATTTCCCGTTACCTCCGCAAAGCTCCTTATATAAGCCTATATATGAGCCGGCTGATGCGCCCCAACTGTTATTACAGTTCATTCCTCTTATTCTGAGAATGTTCCAACCCTCTTTGTCCTTATAGCCTTCAACGGCTCTGAGTATGGTCTGCTTCATATCATCAGCATTAAAATCTTTAAATGTAAAGCCGTTGCCCTTACCGTCACCGCTATCGGTGATGGTATCGTTAAGTCCCCCTGTTTGACGGACGATGGGCACCGTGCCATAGCGAAGAGCAACCATTTGCGCAAGTCCGCATGGCTCACTGAGGCTTGGCATAAGGAATATATCCGCTCCCGCATAAATTCTGTGGGCAAGCTGTTGGTCAAAGCCAATTTTAAGAGCAACCTTATCGGGATATTTTTCTCTCATTTCGCTAAAGAACTGCTCAAACTCCCATTCGCCTGAGCCTAATATAACAAACTGTATATCCTCTTTTATAAGCTCTTCGAAAACGCATTTAATAAGGTCAAGGCCCTTATGCTTAACAAGTCTTGTTACCATACCAATAAGGGCTACATCCCTTTGCGGTAAACCTGTTTCCTTTTGCAGCTCCTTTTTATTTACCGCCTTATTTTCTATGGTTTCGGCAGTAAAATTCTTATAAATCTGCGAATCGGTTTCGGGATTATAAACATCATAATCTATACCGTTTACGATACCCGTAAGCTTATAAGTAAACTGCTTTAGTATATTATCAAGCCCGTGAGAATAAAAAGGATCGAGTATCTCCTTTGAATAGGTCGGGGAGACGGTAGTAATCTTATGGGCGCACTGAATAGCACCCTTCATAAGATTTACACATCCATCATACTCAACAATACCCTCTCTGCCCTCTTTAAGACCTAAAACATCGCCGTAAAGCTCCATACCGTGTTTGCCCTGATACTGAATATTATGTATGGTATAAACAGTTTTTATATCCTTATAAAGAGGATTATCGCCGTAAAACTCATTAAGATAAACGGGTATCATTGCGGTCTGCCAATCGTTACAGTGAATAATATCGGGATTAAAATCCAAATAAGGTATGGCCTCTAAGACAGCGCGGGAAAAGAAGGCGTAACGCTCGGCATCATCATAATGACCGTAAAGTCCCTCTCTTTTAAAATAATACTGATTGTCTATAAAATAATAGATTACCCCATCCATATGGGCTTCAAAGATACCGCAATACTGTCTTCTCCAGGATACAGGCACAGTAATTGAGCAAATAAAGCTCATTTTACTGCGAAGCTCCTCAGAAATCGAACTGTAAAGAGGCATTATAACTCTGCAGCCTACAAATCGGCGGCGAAGGGCTTTGGGAAGGGCTCCCGAAACATCGGCAAGACCTCCCGACATAGCAAAGGGATAAACCTCGCTTGAAGCAAATAATATTTTCATTTTAAACTCCTGTTGAATTTACTATACTGTCTGATTTTTCTCGATGAAAAAGGCTCTGTTTTCGGTGCCGTTTATAACAGCATCCTCGCCTATAACAACATTTTTATCAGCAACTACATATTTAAGATTGGCGCCCTTTTCTATAACACCGCTTTGCATAATAATAGAATTTTCAACAACGGCTCCCTTTTCCACCTTGACGCCTCTGAAAAGAATACTGTTTTTAACCGTACCGTCAATAACGCAACCATTGGCAATAAAGCAGTTTTTAACATCTGCCTTAGTGCCGTAACGAGTGGGCATATCATCCCTCGTTTTAGTGAAAACGGGGCGGTCTGAATTAAATAAATCCTTGCGCACCTGAGAATCAAGAAGCTTCATATTTGCATCAAAATATTTCTTAGGACTATCTATAACAGTGGCAAAGCCGTTATGCTTATAGCCTAAAACCCTGAGGGTATTAAGCTTTTTAGCAAGTACACCGCTTGTTATACTGCTTATTTCCTCCATAGAAGCGTTTTTAACAATACTCTTTAACAGCTCTTTTCCTATTACGGTAACACCTAAGGTATAATCGCAATCCTCTACCGATTCCTTTGAGAAATTACCCTTTACCACTCTGCCGTCATCAATTTCGGCTATCATAGTTTCAACCTGTCCCTCAGGGCTTTTTCCGTGGGCGTAAACAACCGTTACATCGGCTTCGTTCTTAATATGATAATCTACAACTGATTCAAAATCTATGTTGGCAACCAGATTGCTTTCGCAAATCATAATATATTCGGCGTGGCACCTGTCAATAAAGTCCATACTGCTGTTTATGGCTTCAACCGAGCCTGTATATCTGCCCATACCCTTGGTTTCATAGGGAAGAATAATATGTAGACCCTTATTCTTTCTATCAAGGTCCCAGGCAATACCGCTTCCGATATGGTCCATAAGAGAACGGTAGTTGCCATTGGTTACAACGCCTATATTGGTGATACCCGCATTAACAAAATTAGAAAGGGTAAAATCTATAAGGCGGTAACGGCTCCCAAAGGGAACAGAAGCCATAGATCTGACGCTCGTAAGCTTACCTAAAAGAAGGTCTCTTGTATTAGCGAAAATTACGCCCGCTACATTTGATGCTCTCATATCTTTTCGCCCTCCTTAACATCTTTAGTTATCATTTGCTTAGCTCCTACCGAAGCCTTTTTACCAACGCTTATATCGGCGCCGATAACCGTGATTCCCCAATCCTCACCGCAAGGCTCTGTACCTATGGATGCATCCTCACCTACAGTTACATTCTCGGCTATAATTGCATATTTAACCTTAGCGCCTTTTTTAATAACGGCGCCGGGCATAACAAGGGAATATTCCACGCTCGCTCCCTCTTCTACCGTCACATTTTCAAAAAGAATAGAATAATCAAGGGTTCCGTATATATGGCAACCATCGGTAACAAGGGAATTTTCCACCTTAGAATTATCATCTATGTACTGCGGATGCAAGCTCTTTGTTCTTGAATATATACGCCACTTCGGGTCCGAAAGATTAAGGTCGATTTTAGGGTTTAGCAAATCAAGGTTTGCTTCCCATAGAGAATCAACAGTTCCTACATCCTTCCAATAATCATCGAAGCGGTAAACCATCATAGTTTCTCCCGCCGAAACCATAGCAGGAATTATATCCTTACCGAAGTCATTTGAAGATGATGGGTTTGCCTCATCCTCGGTAAGATATTTTTTAAGCTTATCCCAAGAGAAAACATAAATACCCATAGAGGCTAAATTACTCTTAGGATTCTTTGGCTTTTCCTCAAATTCATAAATGCTTCCGTCAGGATTTGTGTTCATTATACCAAAGCGTGAAGCCTCATCAAAGGGCACCTCCATAACAGATATGGTACAGGCAGCCTCTGTTTCCACGTGTTGCTTAATCATTTTAGAGTAATCCATTTTATAAATATGGTCGCCCGAAAGAATAAGCACATATTCAGGGTCATAGCGGGAAATAAACTCAAGATTCTGATATATGGCATTAGCTGTTCCCTTGTACCAATCTCCGCCCTTTTGACCCTGATATGGTGGCAGTATATGCACTCCGCCACCTGCGCGGTCAAGGTCCCAAGGCTTGCCTGAGCCTATATAGTCATTAAGCTCAAGGGGCTTATACTGAGTGAGGATTCCCACCGTATCAATACCTGAATTTGCACAGTTTGAAAGGGGAAAATCTATAATTCTATACTTTCCGCCATAGGGCACAGCCGGTTTTGCGATTTTCGAGGTTAACACACCGAGTCTGCTTCCCTGACCGCCTGCCAGAAGCATTGCAACGCATTTTTTCTTTGCCATAAAAACATCTCCTGATTTTAAATTAGGTTTATTTTTCTTTCTTCTTTGAACTGCGTTTTGCAGGTACCTTATAGTAGGTTACCGAAAGCGCAGGAATATCAATGGATATTGAGTTATCAAAGCCGTGCATACCGATAGGCTCACTCTTATAGGATTTAAGCTTTTCGGTTTTTCCGCCAAAGGCCTTATAATCAGAAGAAAATACTGCCTTATAGCTACCCTTACGCTCAACTCCTATGCGGTAATCGGTTCTTACTACGGGTACAAAATTGCAAACACAGATTATTTCATTTCCGTTTTTATCTTTTCTTTTAAAGGAAATGATGCTCTGGTCCTTATTGTCGTTGGAAATCCAACTGAAGCCTTCCCAAGAAAAATCGATTTCCCACAAGGGAGAATTTTCCAGATAGAACTTATTAAGCTCCTTTGCAAACCTTTGCATTTCCTTATGCTTATCGTAATCAAGCAAAAACCAGTTAAGCTCGTTTCGGTAATCCCATTCAATAAACTGCCCGAACTCCTGACCCATAAACATAAGCTTTTTGCCCGGATGAGCCATCATATATGCAAAAAACGCTCTGAGAGAATCGAATTTATCCTCATAGTAGCCAGGCATCTTTTCTATAAGGGAACGCTTACCGTGAACTACCTCATCGTGAGAAATAGAAAGTATAAAGTTTTCCGAAAAAGAATAGAAGAAGGAAAAGGTTAAAAGGTCGTGATGGTGCTTTCTAAATATGGGGTCTAAGGACATATATCTCAGCATATCGTTCATCCAACCCATATTCCATTTGAAATTAAATCCGAGTCCACCCATTTCCGATGGCTTTGTAACAAGAGGCCAAGCGGTAGACTCCTCTGCTATCATAAGCACATTTGGATCGGCGGAAAACGCCGCAATATTAAGCTGCTTTAAAAATTCAACCGCCTCAAGATGCTCTCTTCCGCCGTAAGAATTAGTTACCCATTCCCCGCCCTGACGGCCATAGTCAAGATAAAGCATAGATGCAACCGCATCCACACGAAGTCCATCAATATGATATTCCTTAATCCAATACATAGCGCTGGAAATGAGGAAGCTCATAACCTCTACCTTACCGTAATCAAATACGGCAGTTCCCCATTCCTTATGCTCACCCTTACGGTAATCCGAATATTCATATAGAGGCGTACCGTCAAACCTATAAAGTCCGAACTCATCCTTTGGGAAGTGAGAGGGTACCCAATCAAGAATAACTCCTATTCCATTCTGATGCAAAATATCTATCATTTTTTTGAAATCATCAGGGGTACCGTAGCGTGACGTGGGAGCAAAATACCCCGTTACCTGATAACCCCAGGAGCCATCAAAGGGAAATTCTGTGACGGGTAATATTTCAACGTGAGTATAACCCATCTCTTTAACATATTCCGAGAGCTCGTTACCCAAGGTCACGTAATCATAAGGATTTCCATCCCCGAATCTTCGCCAGGATGCTAAATGAATTTCATATATATTCATAGGCGAAGAATAAACATCCTTCTCCTTTTTTGCCTCTAACCACTGACTGTCACCCCAATTATAATTCTTGTCCGCATAAAGTCTTGAAGAATTACTGGGAGCTGTTTCAAAATGATGAGCGTAAGGGTCACTTTTAAGGGTAACTCTGCCATCAGGAGCGGTTACGGCATATTTATAGCACTGATATTCCTTAACGCCTGATATCTTACATTCCCAGATACCTGAGCCGATATTATTCATAGGGTTGGCGTTATTATCCCAACCGTTAAAATCACCCGCTACGCTCACGCTTATTGCCGCAGGTGCCCATACTCTGAAAACTGCTTCATTCTTATCAAGAAAAGAGCCTAAAAATTTATAGGTATCATTGCAGATTTGCTTTTCATATAAATTAACAAAATTTTTCATTCAATAATCTTCCTTTTCATCAAGGATTATACTATTCCTTTTTTATTATACCACCTAAACACTTGTTTTTCAATACAATTTTGTCAAGTTTACAAGGTTAATCTAACCTTTTTTCTTAACGTTTTGTGCATATTTAACAAAAATAAGGGGCTTTAATTTATCAGCTGCGGATTTTTCTTATATTGCCCGATGAGGATAACATTTCGCAATTTACAAGTACCGTTTCAGGCCCTATAACCTTTATATCCTCAAAGGGTATTATTATATCATCCTCTCTGCCTATAAGACCTAATGCCTTTGGCCTTCCATAAATTATAAGAGAAGTAAGGCTTCCGTTATCGGTATCAAGTTCAATATCCGAGATATAGCCTAAAACCCGTCCGTCCTTTATACAAACCACCTGTTTATTTTTAAGCTCATCAATTCTGCAGATCATAATTACACCTCTTTTAATTATATGTGCTGAAACAGTTTGTTATTATATTAAAACAAAAAACTTGTATGCCAAAAAAATTGGCATACAAGCTTTTATAATATATTTTTTAATTCGCTGAGCTTTTTAATTTCATAATTGAATTTATATTTGGCTTCGCTTTTTGCAGGATTAAACCAGCAAGTATCCACGCCGAAATTTATTCCGCCTAAAATATCCGAGCTCATAGAATCGCCTATGACAAGTATTTTGCTTTTGTCCTTTTCGGGACTATGCTCTAAAACATAATCAAAATATTCCTTTTCGGGCTTTTGCTTTCCCGTTGTTTCGGATACAAACACATAATCAAAATACTTATCGAGTCCCGATTTTTCAATGCGTTTATACTGGGTTTTAGCGACTCCGTTTGTAGTGGCGCAAAGAATATAATTTCTCGATTTAAGATATTCCAAGATTTCTACGGCGCCCTCCATCAGCTGACAGCCTTCGGATAAAAAGCCAAAATAATCCTTAGCCATTTTTTCAGGGTTACCGCTACAGTCTACTGCCTCTAAAAAGGTTTCGAATCTACCTGCAAAAATCTCTTGCTTTTGGATTTCACCACGCTCAAAGCGTTCCCAATAATCCTGATTTATTCTGGAATAAAGCTTTATAACCTCATCATCAAAGGGAATATTATGCAACCTTAAAAGTAAGGCTATTGCCTCTTTTTCGGCGGCTAAGAAATCAAGAAGAGTATTATCAAGGTCGAGATAAAGAGTTGTATATTTAATCATATCACTAAAATAAATTTACTCCAAAGGCAAATATCAAAACTCCAACGATAGCCGATAAAATTGCATAGTATATAATCAAACCAAGCACTACCGCTCCTCCTGAGGTTCCGCCGTTAGCCGCAAGAGCAAAGTGATAATATCTCGAATCTGTGTGTACCGCTTTAATTTTTTTAATGGACTTAATAACCTTGTTTTTATACCAATGGTAAGAGAAAAGTCCCGTTATTACAAGGAAAATTATATCTGTGACTTGGGATATGGGGTTGGTGATAGCCATATCTGACATAGAATCCGAAATTTTATTCATATACTCTTCGAAATCGATTTCACCGTTTATATAATTTTCGTATGTATCAAAAATCTCATCATAAGAAACAGTTTCATTCTCATCACCTAAAAGGGAAGAAGGAACAAATGAAACTGCTACCGAGAGAACGATGGCAATTGCAAAAAATATAACAGCCATTTTATACATTTTACGGTATAAATACCAGAATGCCGCGCCTAAGGGGCCAAAAAAGTAGCTTAATATAGCAACGGGCCAGCACCAGCTTATTTTAGTATTGGTTACCTGCATTTTGGCAAATTTAGGTATAATTTTACTTGCCTTTCCGCCCACAAATGCAGCCACCTCATCATTGGGGATACCGTCAGTTTCGGGGATTATAAAATCATTATATACGCCACCGTACTGCCCGTTTGGTGCGCTGTAATCAGTATTGCTATTGGCACTTTGCTCAGATTTCTGAGTTTCAAGCTCTTTTCCGCAATTTTTGCAAAACTCAAATTTTTCTTCGTTTTCCGTACCGCATTCACTACAAATTCTATTTTTTTCCATAAGCTACCTCTCTACAAAAACATAACAATAAGGCTTGTTAGCAGCTCCATACCTAAAAAGCCTGCCATTGCGCCAAAAACGCTGACACCGCCCTTTTTAGCAAAATCACGTTCCATATCCTCACTGTTTGTCTTGATTTCGGCAATTTCGCCCACTGCATAACGGCTATAAATAAAATCGCCGAACAATCCGCATAGAATTCTCAAAACTATAGTAAGAATACCCCCTGCCGCGCTTAATATAACAGCCCCTCTATCCATCTGCGGAAGCGCGCTCATAAGCTCTGACATAGCAGTAGCAGTATTGTTCATATCAATTCCAAGGCTATAAATGATATTGTTAAGGGGAAGTGAAAGGAGCGAAAGAGCTACCATTAAAATCCCCGCTAAAATACCGTAGAGATACATCTTTCTTCCAAGGAACCAAGGACAAGGAAACAAAAATGCCATCCAATTCCAAGATGCTTTTTTACCTGCATTTGCTGCGGCAAATTTCGGTATATAACGCTGAGTGTTAGAAAGCACAAAGCGTTTAGCCTCGTTAGCCGTTACGCCCTTGCCCACATCCATATCCTTAGGCACTCCGCCTAAAAGGTCGAAGGGGGTAAAGCCATCTGTAACTCTGAAATTAGGCGTCTGACATTTAGGGCAATGATTTAGAAAATCATCATAAACCTCCTCGCACATAGGACATTTTACACGGTTTTTATTATTATGAGGCTCTTCTTTTGTTTCCTCTTTTTTCTGTGACTCTACCTTATCGTACTGCTTTTCGGTACCGTGAAGCTCCTCAAGAGCGCAATGCCCTAATTTTGCATAGCACTCTCTATGATGAGGCGCGCCGCATACGGGACAATATACCACATCATCCTCTTCAAAAAGATATGCGTGGCATACCGAACAGGATTTTCCTTTTATATCAAGGCTCATATCTTGACTCCTCTGTAATCTTCTATTTTTTCAAATACGTTTTCAAAATATTCTTTACCGTAATTATGATATTTACCCTTTGAAATCATATCGCAAAGCTCTGATTTTGTAACCCACTTAGTGCGGTCAACCTCGCTTTTTTGAAGCACTAAATCCTCAGCCTTTAAATCGCAGGTTGTAATCCAAACATCAAGAAGAGAGTTTTTTCGCTTAATACGCAAAAGCTTTTTAAGTGTGGTTTCATCAGTGCTTATGCCAAGCTCCTCAAAAAGCTCTCTTCTTGCGGCGGTAAAGGAATCCTCGCCCGAAACGGCGGCTCCGCCCGTTGCCGCCCACTCTCCAGGCATAAGCTTTTTATGCTCGGAACGGCGCTGAATTAAAAATTCGCCCTTTTCCGAGACTATCCATATATGAACTACAAGGTGATACTCTCCCGCCCTTAAAGCATATCTGCCTCTTTGGATTTTTCTTCCGGTTTTCTCACCTTGGGAGTTATATATATCCCACTGCTCTATCGCCATTATCTTTTCTCCGCTATTTCTCCGCTGTTTTTATAAATCCTGCCTGCAGGAATAAAGCCTCTCACACTTGAAAGAGGGTAAACATTGGTATTCTGACCGATAACGGTTCCGGGATTCAATACGCTTCCGCAACCAACTTCAACGTTATCTCCTAAAATTGCGCCGAATTTTTTAAGTCCCGTTTCAAGTCTATCATTGCCCACTTTAACGGTTACAAGGGTTTTATCCGACTTAAGATTTGACGTTATTGCGCCTGCTCCCATATGGGAACGGAAGCCTATAACAGAATCGCCCACATAGTTATAGTGGGGAACCTGCGCCTTATCAAAAAGAATAACGTTTTTAAGCTCGGTAGAGTTTCCGACAACGGCTCCCTTACCCACAATAGCATTGCCTCTTATAAATGCGCAGTGGCGAATCTCAGCATCCTCATCAATTATGGAAGGACCTGTAATACTTGCGGTAGGCGCCACCTTAGCGCTTTTAGCAATAAAAATATTTTCGCCCTTTTCTTCAAATTTAGTCATATCAAGGTTTTTGATAAGCTCGAAAATAAAATCCTTAATCTTAGGTAAAACCTCGAAGGGATATTTTGTTCCCTCGAAAATTTTTGCCGCCATTGTATTTTCCATAGAGAAGAGTTCTTTTGTTTCAAGATTTTTCATATTTCTTCCTCCAAGCGTACTTCCTATCAAGTACAATGTATTTTACTGTATAATTATATCAGTATTATTAACTTTTTTCAACATTTTATATTTTTATGTTGCTAATATTTGAATTATATATTATAATATATCTGTACTTGTGTGTTAAATCGTGCGAATGGGCGGGTCCTGTGCGATGGGCAGAGTGTGAACCATGTCAGGCGGGGAACCGAGCAGCATTAAGCATTTTTCCTGTGCGCCGCAGTAAATCGGTTCATTCGTACGGTTTAGCCCACAAGTTTTTTGATAATCTAAACATATCAGGGGTGAAATAATGGCTTATCAGGCTTTGTACCGAAAATACCGTCCTAAAACATTTTCCGATGTTATAGGTCAGGAGCATATTACCGATACCCTCAGAAACGAGCTGAGCGAAGGTAAGATAGTCCACGCTTATCTTTTTACAGGTACCAGAGGAACGGGTAAAACCACCTGCGCCAAAATTTTAAGTAAGGCTATCAACTGCCTTAATCCAAAGGATGGAAATCCTTGCGGCGAATGTGAGATGTGCCGCGCCATAAACGAAGAATCTGTTACCGATATCTGCGAAATTGACGCCGCTTCTAATAACGGTATTGATGATATAAGAGAGCTTCGTGAGCAGGTTAACTTCTCCCCCGTTACCGCTAAGTACAGAGTTTATATTATCGATGAGGTGCATATGCTCTCCCTTAGCGCCTTCAACGGTCTTTTGAAAACTCTTGAAGAACCGCCGCAGCACGTGGTATTTATCCTTGCCACTACCGAGGTTCACAAGCTACCTGCTACTATTCTTTCCCGTTGTCAGCGCTTCGATTTCAGAAGAATTGACTCTGAAAAAATTATAGAGCGACTTAAATTTGTAGCAAATGAAGAAAAGCTCACCCTTACCGATGACGCCGCCTCTTTAATTGCAGGCGCTGCAGATGGCGGTATGCGTGATGCCCTTTCAATTTTAGACCTCTGCGCTTCAAGCAGCAGTAATATTGATGAAAGCGTTGTTGCAAACGTTTGCGCAATGGCGGGCAACGATTATCTTTTAAGCCTTGCTGATATGATAAAAAGCAAAGATACCGAGGGCGCTCTTATGATGCTTGATAAGCTACACAATTCCTCGGTTGATATGCTAAGGCTTTTAAATGAGCTTATCGGTCATTACCGTGACCTTATGATAGTTAAAACTGTCAAGGCGAAAAATAAGCCTATAGTTTGCTCAGCTGCAAGACTTTCATCCCTTGAAAGTCAGGCAGAAAAATATAGTATTAACGAAATTATGGCAGTTTTGGGAGTTTTGCAATCCGCCACCGCCGCTATGCAAACGGGCAACCGTCGCTGTGAGATGGAAATGACGGTGATCAAGCTTTGCTCTCCACGCGTAGCCAATGACCTTGCCTCATTAGAGCTTAGAATTGCGGCTCTTGAGCAATCGGGAGTTGCGGTAATGCCCTCAGCAAAGCCTGAGCCTCAGATTGAAACGGCTAAAGAGATAACTCCCGAAGCAAAGGAAAAGCCTATCAAAAATATAGCCGATGAGGAAGAAATACCCTTGCCTGAGGCTCCCGAAGAAGAGCCCCAACTCACAGAAGAGATTAAGGTAACCGAGCCGTCACAAAGCAGTGATGCCCCTCTTGATGAATGGGAGGATATACTTTCCATTATCAAAAAGACCTGTCCTCTTATTGCAGGTGTTTTACAGGGCTCAAAAGCCTATATAAGCGGAGATTATCTGCTTATAGATACAGAAAATTCTCAGTTCCGCTCTCTTGTTAACGGCTCTAATCCAATTTATCGCAATTCCATAAGAAATGCCGCCGAGCAGGTACTCGGTAAGGTATATAAATTAGGTCCCTATAAGAAGGCTCCCACCGAGAGTGAAGACCCCTTAGCTTCCTTTGCGGCTAAGCTTAAAGAATTAGAAAAATAATCTTAGGAGATATATTATGAAGGTAAGAATTCCCAACTCCGGCGGCGCCGGTAATATGAATCAGATGCTAAAGCAGGCTCAGAAGATGCAGGAGGATATGGCAAATCTGCAAACCGATTTAGAGCAAAGAGAATATACTGCTTCTTCAGGCGGTGGTATTGTTACCGTCACTGTTGACGGAAAGCATCTTATAAAATCCATAAACATCAAGCCCGAAGCCGTTGACCCTGATGATGCCGAGATGCTTGAGGACCTTGTTACCGTTGCGGTAAACGAGGCTATAAACAACGCTATAAAGGCCGCTGAAGAGGAAATGGGCGCCATAACAGGCGGACTTAACCTCCCAGGTATGTTTTAAGCTATGAGTTATAATATAGTTCCTTTAAACGAGCTTATAAATCAGTTCTCCCGTCTTCCAGGCATCGGTAAAAAGACGGCTCAGCGACTAGCATACAATATAATTGAGCAACCGCCCGAAAGAGCAAAGCAGTTTGCCGAAGCGCTTATAAATGCGAGGGAAAAGATACATCTTTGTAAAAATTGTCAGAGCCTTACCGATAAGGATATCTGTGAATTTTGCAGTGATGAAAAGAGGGACAGAGCCATAATCTGCGTGGTGGAAGACCCAAGAGATGTCATGGCATTTGAACGCACCCGTGAATATAAAGGGCTTTATCACGTGCTTCACGGTGTTATATCCCCCCTTGATAACGTGGGACCTGAACAGCTTAAGATAAAAGAGCTTATGGCAAGGCTTTCTTCGGGCGAGGTTAAAGAAATTATAATGGCGACTAACCCCACCGTAGAGGGTGAGGCTACAGCAAGCTATATATCCCGACTTGTAAAGCCTATGGGTATTAAGGTCACTCGTCTTGCCTACGGTATCCCCGTTGGCGGTGACCTTGAATATGCCGATGAATATACCTTAGCCAGAGCCTTAGAGGGCAGAAACGAGATATAATATGGAACAGAAAAAAATTGACAGAATAAACTTTCTTGCCAAAAAGCAAAAGGCGGAAGGGCTTACAGAGGAAGAAAAGGCGGAGCAATATACCTTAAGGCGAGAGTATATCGACTCTTTTAAGCGAAGCCTTACCTCTCAGCTTGACAATATGTATATCGTTGAGCCTGACGGCACCAAGAAAAAGGTGGAGCCTAAAAAATGAAAGTAGTTTTAACCGATTGCGCCACCCTTCTTTCAAACAACGACCTTGACCTTACTGTTTTTGAAAAATACGGTCAGGTTAAATACTGTGAAAGTCTATGGGGACAGGAGCTTATAGAAGAAGTAATTGATGCCGATATAATCCTTTGCAACAAAACCATTATAAACAAAGAGGTATTAGATAACGCAAAGAAGCTTAAATATATCGGGCTTTTTGCTACGGGCTATAATAACATTGATACAGAATATGCAAAGGAAAAGGGAGTTATTGTTTGTAATGCAGGAAGCTATTCCACAAATGCGGTAGCTCAGCAGACCTTTGCTTATATTCTTAATCATTACAGCGCTATAAACCGATACGATACTTTAGTTAAAGAGGGCGGATGGATTACCGCTCCCACCTTTTCGATGCTCCGCTATCCCACCGATGAGCTTACTGATAAAACTATCGGTATCATTGGATTTGGAAGCATCGGTAAAAGGGTGGCAAGCATCGCCCGTGCCTTTGATATGAAGGTGCTTTGCTTTACAAGAACTAAGAAAAGCGCTGAGGGTGTAACCTTTGTTGACCTTGATACACTGCTTAGTAAAAGCGATATTGTTACCGCCCACTGCCCTTTAAATGAGCAGAGCCGTAAAATGTTCAACGAGGATACCTTTAAAAAGATGAAAAAAGGCGCTTATTTCGTTAATACTGCAAGAGGCGGAATTATGGATGAAAACGCCCTTTTTGAAGCACTCGAGCAAGGTCATCTTTCAGGTGCTGCCATAGATGTTTTAGAAACCGAGCCTATGGAGGAAAGCTGTCCTCTTATAAAGGCTAAAAACATAACCATAACTCCACACACCGCTTGGGCGCCTCTTGCCACAAGGCAAAGGCTTTTAGATATTGTTACAGATAATATTGATGCCTTTTTAGAGGGCAACCCTAAAAATGTGGTAAACAAGTAAACCAAAAAAAACTCGCAGTTTAACTGCGAGTTTTTTGTTTGTATAATTCCTCTGCTGCAAGGCGGGTTTTTGCTACTATATCTCCCTTATCCTGAGGGAAGCAATAGTATAGCGCCTTGCTATCTCCTATACTTATAACATCGGCGATTTCATACCAATAAAAATCTGAATAAAGGCTATACGAAAGCTCGGGCGCCTGACGGTAATCAAGCCTTCCGTCTGCTCCTACAAGGTGAAAGCCCTCATTATTATGAGTAAGGGTACCTTCCCCTATATCATAGACACATTTTGTATCCACCATCATATAAATTTTAACCTTGGTTTCCAGATTATATTTACCTGATAGTATTTCTTCTTTCACACTTTCTCGTTGCCACGAATACCAATCAGGGATATGAGAAAACTCTGTTTCCCCTACTAATGCTTTCATAAAGCCATCTTCTGTAAGCTCATAAGTCTTATCGCAATTTTTACAGGTAAGGGTTATCCCTTTACCTATCGTTTGCCCCTCCGCTTTACAGTGGGGGCATTTATAAAGAACTCTGTTTAAATAATCGGCTCTGAACTTTTCGGTGATTTTTATTCCGTTTTCCTGCTGCCACTTAAAATTATCAAAGGAAAACTCTTTTGCGATTATATGATTTATTTCCTCATAGGTTTTATTTTCTATATCCTCAAGGGATAAAAGATATTCTTCTGTGGCGGAAATTTTTGTTTTTCTTATCTGCAAGCCGTTATAAAGAGGGTCTCGGGCAAAGGCTCCAAAGGTTTTAATCATTACAACGGGGATACCTAATTTTTTTATAAGCTTTCCAAGACTTTCGGGTAAGGTGGTTGCAGTACCATCAAAGCTATAGCTTGCCTCAGGGTACATAAGAATAGAGGTTTTATTCTCCTTAACGCAGTGGATAATATCACGCACAAGCAGACTATCCGATGAAAACTTTCTTGTAGGTATGCAGCCAATAAGGCGCATAAGCAGATTTTTACCTACAAAGCCATCTGAGGTCATAATTATATTATATCTTCTTGGGAATAGCAAAGCCGAGGCTATCTGCAAATCGATAAAGCTTGAGTGATTCATCAGTATGAGGGCAGGCTCCTTTTTGGATAGCCTTTCCATACCGATTTTTTCCTTTTTAAAGCCTATAAATAGAAGGGTAAAAAATGATAGAATTCTTATCAAAAAAGCAAGTATCACATTAGGCTTTATAGGTTTTTTCCGCTTTTTTACAGGAATTTTCAGTACTTCCTCATAAGGTTTTGCCGCAGTTTTTATCTTCATAATTACTCCTCTTGGGGAATTATATTTTCCTCGTTTTTAAGGGGCGATTCTTCGGTTACAGGCGGAGTCTGTATTTCTTCAGGCTTTGATGTAGCGGGTGGCTCAGGCATCGGTTTTTTCCAAGGATTATCGGGATTCGGATCGGTAGGATCCCAACCCTTATTAGCTGAATCTGCCGCTATTTTTATACCCTTTGGCAAAGCAATACCCGAGGGTAAAGGATCGGTGGTTATTGTAACCGCCGTTTTATTAGGGCAGTTATCATATATCCATTTTGCATCCTCAACCGTAAGCCTTACACAGCCTAAGGAATCCTTGCTGCCAAGCCTATTGTAAAGCCAATATTTTAAAGTGTCTTCTTTTTTATCTACATAAGGAACAGAGTGAAAAAGAATCGGGCCTGATATTCTGGTTGAATACTGACCGTAGCACGGACCTATAAGGGTTGCCCATCTATATTTTGCAGGAGTATAAAAGGTGCCTAAGGGGGTATTATCATCAGCGCCCGGGGATGCCACGCAAACTCTTACGGGAATAGTGAAAAATCCGTTTTGGTCGGCAGAATAGACCACCACCGTTCCGTTTTCTCTGTAAACGGTTATGGCATAGGGTTTATTATAATTTGAGGTGTTTACACTGCTCGGTGTTCTGATAGCTGTATCAGCGTGGGTAGCAAAGGCATCGTAAACCGCAAGAGTCACACCTTTTGCCGATTTGTTTCCGCTTTTATCGGTTGCCTCATAGCTAATATTATAAATTCCACTCTTGGAAAAAGAAAATTCACCTGTAACTGAAAGAGAAACCTGCTCGCCTGAATTATCGGAAACTTTTGCATAAGTACCTAAATCAAGACCTTTATTCTGCCTTGTGGAAATATAATCAGGCACACTGATATTTGGAGCAGCGGTATCCACCACATTAACATCAAAGGTGAAATAATAAATCTTCCCGTCTTCACCCTTTACCGCTAAGGTGCTTCTTGTTTTACCTAAAGGATAAGTGTTTATCTCATCCAATAAATTGATGGCGCTTCCGTTGTTTACAGCGGCAACATATTCCTCGAATTTATGGAATGAATTTATTTCCACTGTTTGCTCAGTTAAGAACTCTACCGATGGCTTTTGCGTTTCCTCTACAGTCGAAGCTACAGGTTTTATGTTAACCGAATTGCTTTCCATCGCCGTAAAAAACGCCGCAACGAAAAGGGTTATAACAAACGCCCCAAAAAGTCTTATGCCTCTTAAAAGCTTAGATTTCATTTATTCTATTCACCGCAAATTTGCTCGTAATATTTTTTCATACTTGCTGCATCCTCAGCCTGAGTACCTGCCGATTCGCAGATAAATGTTGGGGAGCAACCGTATTTATAGGTAAGCTCCATAACAGGCTCAAAATCAGGACCGTAAACACTATCCTCAAAGGTAAGATGCCTTTTTTCTCCACCAGTAGTATATTCTATCTTTGAGAAATGGGAGTGGAAGGTTTTAAGTCTATCGCTTCCAAGCTTATTTTCCATAGCCTTAAAAATATTCTCATAATCCGAATTATCTTTAAGACAGCCTAAATCTCTTGCATTAAGATGACCGAAATCTATACAAGGAATAAGCCTTTCATCAAGGGTGCAAAGGGTTAAAACCTCTTGGAGTGTACCAAGCTGATTTACCTTACCCATAGTTTCGGGGCAGATATGAATATTTGAAAGTCCCTCGTTATCAAGGGCGGCTATTGACTTTTTCATTGTATCCATAGCAAGCTCTAAGGCTTCTTCACGGCTTATCTTACCGCAGGAGCCTGTGTGAACAATTATTCTATCGCCACCCATTGCATTGACAGCTCTTGCAGAGGCTAAAATATAGTTTATGGAATTAAGTCTTTTCTCCTCTTCAACTGAGGACATAGATATATAATAGGGCGCATGAAGAGAAAGGGTGATTCCCTTTTCCTTTGCAAGAAGTCCTAACTGCTCAGCCTTATCAAGACCTATATTTACTCCTCTTCCGCACTGATATTCAAATGCATTAAGTCCCATTTTAACAAGATACTCAGGTACTTGCAGACTATGCTTATAGCCCATCTTAGCAAAACTTTCCGAGTTACCTGCAGGGCCGAATTTTGCTGACATAACTAATTCTCCTCAAAGTCTTTTATTTTATGAAGCTTATATACGCCTTTTTCAAGATATCTTCGTACCTTGAAGCTCCATCCGTCTTCAAGCTTAATGGGGGTGAGCAGTATTGTTTTAACTCCAACACATCTGCCCCCTAAAATATCGGTGAAAATCTGGTCGCCGACAATGGCTACCTGATTTCTTTTAAAGCCAAATTTTTTTACGCCCCTTAAATATCCGAAGGGCAAGGGCTTTAATCCTAAGCTTATATAGGGAAGATTTATTCTTTCGGCAAAGGGCTTAATTCTCGCATTTTTAGAATTAGAAAGTACAAGAAGCTTGATACCGCTATCCTGCATATATTTAATCCAATCAAGAAGCCCATCGGTAAGAATTGTGCCGTGGTGGGTGGACATAGTGTTATCCACATCTAAAAGCAACGCCTTTATACCGAATTTTTTTAAAATTTCGGGCTTTATATCGGTTATACCTTTAAATTTCAAATGAGGTTTTAATAACATTTTTTCACCTACAAAATATGGAAATTGAAAAAATAAAAAAGGCGGTATTATACCGCCTTTTTAAAATTCACTGATTAGCGGAACTTTCTCTTACGAGCTGCTTCCGATTTCTTCTTACGCTTTACAGAGGGCTTCTCATAGTGCTCTCTTTTACGAACTTCCTGAATTACACCGTCTTTAGCGGTCTGTCTCTTAAAACGACGTAAAGCGTTATCGAGTGATTCATTTTCTTTAATTCTAACCTGACTCATTCTAATTCCCTCCCTCCGCAGAATTGCAGGGGTTATACTTTAACAAATGATATTATACTATACACTCAGGTAATATGTCAAGTTTAATTTTATTATGTCAAATTTTTTCAATGGTTTCCATTAAATAGTCGCCAAACTCTGAGCAGGTGGCGCCGTCACTTCTGCCTGTAATAACGAACTTTTTATCAACCATTGTGCAGTGATAAAGCGCCTTATCAAGCTTATCTGCCTTTTCGGTGAAGCCTATATGACGAAGGAGCATTTCGGTAGCCTTGAACATACTTGTGGGGTTAGCATACTGACCACGGCCTTGCTCTATCATTCTTGGTGCTGAGCCGTGAATAGCCTCAAACATAGCATACCTATCGCCGATATTAGCACTGCCTGCAGTACCGACACCGCCTTGAATCTGAGCCGCTTCATCGGTAATTATATCACCGTAAAGATTAGGCATTACGAAAACCTGGAAGTTAGAGCGAACGCGCTCGTTTACAAGGTTTGCGGTCATAATATCAATGTACCAATCCTCTGCGGTAATCTCAGGATAATCCTTAGCAACCTCGTGGGCAATTTCTGAGAACTTACCGTCGGTCTTCTTCATAATGTTTGCCTTCGTAACTATGGCAACATTGGTCTTGCCGTTTTTCTTGGCAAATTCAAATGCGGCACGGCAGATTCTCTTTGTACCGTCATTGGTAGTAACCTTAAAATCAAAGGCAAGTGTATCAGGAATTTCAACGCCACGGCTACCAAGCACATATTCGCCCTCGGTATTTTCACGGTAGAAGGTCCAGTCGATACCAAGCTCAGGAACTGCTACGGGACGAACGTTAGCATATAAATCAAGCTCTCTTCGCATAGCAACATTGGCGCTTTCTAAGGTTCCGCCCTTAAGGGTGGTGGTAGGAGCCTTTAATATAACATCACACGCCTTAATCTCGGCTAAAACATCATCGGGGATAGCTTTATTATGAGCAATACGGTTTTCAATGGTAAGGCCCTCGATAGTGCGAAGCTCGATTTTACCTAAGGCAATTTCATCCTTTAAGATAAACTGCAAAAGTCTTTCGCTTTCGACAGAAATAATGGGACCTATTCCGTCACCACCGCAGATACCGATGATGATTTTTTCCATTTTTTCATAATCTACCTTATAGTTATCCTGCTCCATCTTACGCTGACGGGCAATCTGCTCGGTTAAAAGTGTTCTGAAATGTTCAACAGCTGAATCAATATATTTTTCCATAATTATTTACCTTCCTTTGTATATGCAAGCAGACTACCTGCCTTTAGTATATCCTTCTGTCTTTCTGTGAAGGAACAGCAAAGAGTAATTTCTTCACCCTTGGTTTCGTTTTTAAGAGTAATCTCACCCTTTTCCATACCTTCAAATACGTTTGAAAGGGTCAACTTATCGCCCTGCTCAATTTTTTCGTAATCATCGGCATTTTTAAATGTTAACGGCATAATTCCCGCATTTATAAGATTTGCAACGTGAATTCGAGCAAAGCTTTTAGTGATAACTGCGCGGACACCTAAATACATAGGAACAAGCGCTGCATGTTCACGTGAAGAGCCCTGACCGTAGTTAGCGCCGCCGATTATTATGCTCTCGCCAAGCTCCTTTGCTCTTTCGGGGAAGGATTTATCGCAAACTCCGAAGCAGAACTGAGAAAGGTGAGGAATATTTGAACGGTAGGGAAGAATTTTAGCTCCTGCGGGCATAATGTGGTCGGTGGTGATATTATCGCCAACCTTTAAAGCAACCTCGGCGGTAAGACTGTCCTCCTGAGGCTTAGATGAGGGGAAGGGCTTAATATTAGGCCCTCTCAGCACCTCAACCTGCTCTGCTATTTCACTTACTGCAGGGTCTAAAACTGCAGTATCGTTTATTTTAAATTTCTTAGGCATTTTAACCTTGGGCATAGCGCCTAAATCTCTGGGGTCGGTAATAACTCCCGTAAGCGCTGCGGCAACTGCAGTTTCGGGAGAAACTAAGTAAACACCTGCATCGGCGGTACCGCTTCTGCCCTCAAAGTTACGGTTAAAGGTTCTAAGTGACACACCTGCAGAATTGGGTGAAAATCCCATTCCTATACAAGGACCGCAGGCGCACTCTAAAATTCTTGCACCCGATGCGATAATATCGCTCAGCGCTCCGCAATCGGATAACATTGTTAGCACCTGCTTAGAGCCTGGGGAAATTGAAAGGCTTACAGAGGGCTTAATTGTCTTACCCTTTAAAAGCGCCGCAACCTTTAGCATATCAAGAAGCGAAGAGTTGG
The DNA here is from genome assembly GCA_045605605.1 of Acutalibacteraceae bacterium. Taxonomy (GTDB): domain Bacteria; phylum Bacillota; class Clostridia; order Oscillospirales; family Acutalibacteraceae; genus UBA737. The sequence goes on from JAZUQH010000051.1 coordinate 37,092, forward strand.
TGCAAGAGCCGATACACACCTGATCGACCTTAGTTCCTGCGATAGATTTAACGGTAACAACATTATCAGGACTGTGAGGACAAGCGATAAGAGGCTCCAATTCATCAAGATTTATATCAATTATCTTATCGTAAACGGCATCCTCATCACTTGCAAGCGGCACATAATCCTCTTCTCTGCCCTCAGCCTTTAAAAACTCACGGGTTATCTCATCAGAGGGGAATATTGAGGTGGTGGCGCCAAGCTCGGTACCCATATTTGTAATGGTGGCTCTCTCAGGAACAGAAAGGGTTTTTATTCCCTCTCCTCCCCATTCGATTATAGCACCAACGCCGCCCTTAACCGAAAGAATTCTTAGTATTTCAAGGCTTATATCCTTTGCGCTTACAAAGGGCTTAAGCTTACCTGTAAGATTTACCTTATACATTTTAGGCATTGTAATATAATATGCGCCGCCACCCATAGCAACTGCAACATCAAGACCGCCTGCGCCCATTGCAAGCATACCGATACCGCCGCCTGTTGGGGTATGGCTATCGGAGCCTATAAGGGTTTTGCCCGGCTTTCCGAAGCGTTCAAGGTGAACCTGATGACAGATACCATTACCTGGACGGGAGAAATATATGCCGTGCTTTTCGGCTACCGACTGAATATATCTGTGGTCATCGGCATTTTCAAAGCCTGACTGTAATGTATTATGGTCTATGTAAGCCACGCTCTTTTCTGTTTTAACGCGGTCAAGTCCCATTGTTTCAAACTCAAGATATGCCATTGTTCCCGTGGCATCCTGAGTAAGTGTCTGGTCAATTTTAAGAGCTATCTCGTTTCCTACGGTCATATCACCGCTGATAAGATGCTCTTTTATAATTTTTTGCGCTATTGTGTAACCCATTTTTTATTCCTCTCAATTTGTGTTTTTAATATGTATATAAGCGTTTTCGATGTGTTTTTCCATCAATTTACTTGCCTTTTCGCTATCCCCCGAAGCAATAGCTTCATAAATAGCCTTATGCTCGTTTACAGAGGCCTGGGCTCTGCTCTTGCTTTCGACCGAAGCCTTGCGGAACTTCTGCACCTTTTTATGAAGAGGTACTAAAACATCAAAGAAAACCGAGCTTCCACAGCTTTTATATACAAGATTATGGAACTGATTATCCATATACTTAATACGGTCTGCATCGTGCTTTTGATAATAAAACTCCTGAAGCTCTACCGCGTGAAGAAGTTCGCCGAGCTGTTCTTCGGTACGGTTTTTAGCAGCAAGTGAGGCTGCTAAGCACTCCACGTTTTTTCTTATAAGGAAAATATCCTCAACATCCTTTTCGGTTATACCTAAAACGATGGAACCCCTCCCCGATTCCTCTATTAAATGCTCCTGCTCAAGTCTGCGAAGAGCCTCTCTTATGGGAGTTCTGCTAACTCCCATCTGGGCGCTCAGCTTACTTTCTGTAAGAATTTCGCCACGCTGATATTTGCCCGTTAAAACATCGGTTTCAAGCTGATCGAAAACCTGATCTGCAAGGGATACTGTTTTATGGTCTATCATAATTTTCACCTATTACAAACGGGCAAGCTTACCCTTTGTAATCTCCTCTATTTTTTCTTCAATCTCGGAAACGGAAAGCGAGGTCTGACGTCCATCCTCATATTCCTTATCTATCCATTCCTTCATTTTAACAACAAGGTCGCTTCGCTTATCAACTGCTTCCTCGCCCGAAAGACTATAATTCTGATTTATCCAATATGCTATACCCGCAAGACCTGAGGTCTTACCAAGGAGCACCGAAACGGGACGGTTGAGAATTTTCTCAGTATTGAAAATATTATAAATTTCTTCGTCCTTTAAAAGTCCGTCAGCGTGAATTCCCGCTCTTGTAACGTTAAAGTTTCTGCCCACAAAGGGAGTCATAGGCGGAATTTCATAACCGATTTCTTTTTTGAAATATTCGGCAATTTCGGTTATTACCGTGGGGTCCATACCGTCAAAGGAGCCACGAAGAGATGCATACTCCATAACCATAGCCTCTAAGGGCACGTTACCCGTTCTTTCTCCTATACCAAGCAGTGAGCAGTTAACGGCAGAGGCACCGTAAAGCCACGCAGTCGAAGCATTTGCTACCGATTTATAAAAGTCATTATGACCGTGCCACTCAAGCATCTCGCTTGGAACATCAGAATAATGCTGAAGTCCGTAAATTATACCCGGTACGCTTCTTGGTAGCGCTACCTCGGCAAAGGGAACGCCGTAGCCCATAGTATCACAGGCTCTTATTCTTACGGGTATTCCCGCATCCTTTGACATCTTCATAAGCTCGTTAACGAAGGGTACAACAAAGCCGTAGAAATCGGCTCTTGTGATATCTTCAAGGTGACATCTTGGCATAACTCCTGCCTCAAATGCCTCCGAAACGGCGGCAAGATATGTATCCATAGCCTGTTTTCTTGACATTTTAAGCTTCTTGAAAATATGGTAATCCGAGCAGGAAACCAAAATTCCCGTTTCTCTTATTCCTAAATCCTTAACAAGCTTAAAGTCCTCTTTACTTGCTCTAATCCAGGTGGTAATTTCGGGGAATTCTAAACCTAATTCCTTACAACGCTCAATAGCCTCTCTATCCTTTTTGCTGTAAACAAACATCTCGGTCTGACGGATGATACCGTAAGGACCTGCAAGGCGGGACATATATTTATAAAGCTCTACTATCTGCTCAACTGAATAGGGCTCCACCGACTGCTGACCGTCACGAAGAGAAGTATCTGTAATCCATATATCAGTAGGCATACCCATAGGCACTCTTCGGTGGTTAAAGGCAACCCTCGGCACATCCTCATAGGAATATAAATCTCTATAAAGATTAGGATTTTCAACATCCTGAAGAGAATATTTATATGTAGCCTGTTCAAGAAGATTTGTTTTATTTGAAAGCTCTAACATCTTCTCTCTCCTTTTTTCGAAAGTATAATTGTATACAATTATACCACAATATCGGGATATGTCAAGACTATTTTGCTTCAAATAATAGGTTTTTGCAGGAGGGGATGGAACCCCTCCCCTGCATCCATCTGTTTATTCCTCCGAAATATTATTTAATTCTGTTACTTCGTCTGCAATTTTAGAAAACACCGAGGTAACAGCGGCTGTAGTGCTTTCCTCTGCCATAACTATTACGATATACTCAGGTTTTTCGGCGGGAAAAAATCCGCAAAACCAACTATTGTTTATTTCTATGCCGTTTTGATTATATCTGCCCGTTTGCGCGGTGGCGGTTTTACCTGCGGCTGTGGTAGTTAAAGGCTTAGCATTTGTACCCGTACCCTCGGTTACAACAGCCTTTAAATATTCCCTTAAAATACCTGCCGTTTCCCTATCCATTACCCTTGTGGGATTACCTATATCATATTCTGTATATTCGCCATCCTTAACGGTTTTCTCTACAAGAGAAGGAATATAATAGGTACCGTCCCCCGCAATAGCAGAATATAGGTTAAGCATAGCAACAGGACTTAAAAGCAAATCTCCCTGCCCTATACCTAAATTTGCTAAAGAGGCAGGATTCGAAAGCCTTTTTATATCGGTAAGATTTCCCTTTGCAGTTTCTATATTCTCCGCGATTTTAAGGCTTCTGCCAAAGCTTAAAGAGGATGCCATATTATATACCGCTTCTCCTCCCGTGTTTATAGCCAAGGTGTAAAAAAAGGTGTTGCAAGACTGTGCCAAAGCTTCCTTTATACCTATAACACCGTGACCGTCACGCTTGTGACATTTAAAATCTCTATCTATTATGTGGGTAGCGCCCGTACAGTTAAAAATCATATCGCCCTCCCCTTTTTCAATTGCGGCGGCAGCAACGCAGGGCTTAAAAGCAGACCCCACACTGAAGCCTAAAAGAGTTCTATCAAGAAGGGGTGAATTATCTGCTTTTAGATAATTCGAAATACTACCTATTTCAAAATCAGGTTTGCTTACACTTGCCTTTATTTTATTAGTCTTAACTTCGGCTACCAATACTGCGCCGCACTCTATTTCCTCGGCTGACCTTTCGGCAATGCTTTGTATATTTATATCAAGGGTGGTTACAACGCCTTTTAAAACCTCGCCTAAATTGTTTTCAAAATAAGGCTCTATTCCCTTAAGAGTATTTCCCTTGCCATCGGTTGTAAAAACGGCGGATACCTTTTCATTACTATATAAAAGTTCATCATAAGCCGCCTCTATACCTGAAACTCCGTGTCCCGAAGCATCGGTATAGCCTATAATATGAGTAGCGGGAGTTTGACCTGTATTTTGAGAATAAACCTGCGTAAAAGCTATCCCATCTGCGCTTTTTTCTTTGCTCACTTCAAACACAGCAGGCTTATTTTGTTTAAGTGATTCAAGCACTCTTTCCTTGCTTTCACCCGAAATAAGCTGGGATACTGCCGTAACCGAGGTAGGCTTAGGCACTGCGGCAGCGTAAATTTTCTTCTGTGTATTTGTAAGGGGTACCATATTGCAATCGTATATTGTGCCTCGTAAATTTGATAGGGTAATTTTATAGCTTGACTGCGCCTTCTGAACGGCAGTATAATCTCCCGAAATTATCACCGCAACCCTTAAAACACAGGTAAGAAGCATTAACATAAGAAGGAAAAAGCATATTGCAGACCTTCTTGCAAAAATCTTTTCAAAAAAAATATCCGTTTTCACATCAACACCTCAATTTAAGTATTGACATAAAAACGGAATATAATTATTTTTTAAAGTCTTTCAAAATCATCTACACTAAGAACAAACACAGTAGCTCCCTTAACCTCGGTTTCTGCCGAAACATCCGTAGGCATCATACCTCTTCCAAAGGAAGAATCCGTTGGAGAAAGCTTCTTTCTTGTAACGCTATGCTTACAGATTATATCCTTAACCTCCCCTACCTGCTCATCCTCTGTGCCGATAAGAAGAGTGGTGTTACCCGTTTGCAGAAATCCACCCGTTGTGGAAAGCTTAGTGATGGAATATCCAGCCCTTGTAAGCTCTCCTGACACTAAAGCCGAATCATCATTGTTAACAATTGCCAAAATCAATTTCATTTCATTTTCTCCTAAGTTTATAATATATAATTTGCAATACTGCGATAATCTATTTTATCAAGGTCGGGAATCTCATAACGGTTATCGTTGGTATCTCTTATAAGCACCCTTTTATCGAAAAGCACCGTAATATTCCTATAAAAATTAGTAATTTCAAAACTGCAAACTCCTCTATCGGTCTGGGCTGTTATTTTTAAAAGACCTTTATTCTCATTTGCCTTAATTATTCGGCTGATTTTAGGTATAAAATAATGCTGATAAAGCGCCTCCTCTAAAGCCTTTTTACTTTCACTCATAAGATTATTTATATTTCTTACTACCGCAACCTCTTCTCTTCCCTTTAGCAAGGTTATATAACCCTTAGCGCCAGACACGGGAAACAGGCAACGTGGACTGAGCGCTTCAAATTTTTCGCCCGTATAAAGCTCAACATCAAGCAAAAAGTCTTCTCTTAAATATATTTTCGCATTATCGTTTTCAATATAAATTCTTGACATCACAAAGCCTCCTTTTCGGATTTGCCACCCAGTCCCTGAATTTCAACTAATTTGTAATATTTGCCCTTTTTGTTAAGAAGCTCTTCAGGGGCGCCACATTCGATTATCTTACCCTTATCCACAACCACTATCTTATTGGCTTTTCTGAGAGTAGAAAGTCTATGGGCTATCATAATCGTTGTTCTGCCTGAAATAAGTCCTTCAATGGCACCCTGAATAAGATGCTCGGTTTCGCTATCCACCGAAGCGGTAGCCTCATCAAAAACGAGTATAGACGGATTTTTCATAACCGCACGGGCAATAGAAAGTCTTTGCTTTTCGCCACCCGAAAGTCCCGTTCCCCGCTCACCTAAGACGGTATCATAAGCATCAGGCATATTACATATAAAGCCGTGGGCATTGGCAATATCCGCCGCATTTATAACATCCTCAACCGAGGCGTTTGGATTTGAGAAGGCGATATTATTGAATATTGTATCGTGGAACATTAAAGGCTCTTGCTGAACAAAGCCAATCCTTGAACGGAAATGCTCAAGCTCAATATCCTTTATGTTAACACCGTCAACAAGAATTTCACCCTCGTAGCCGTCATACATTCGCATAAACAGATTTATCAGGGTACTCTTACCTGAGCCTGTAGTTCCTACTATTCCCACTATATCACCTGGGTTTATGGTAAGGTTTATATTATCAAGGGTTTTTTTGGTTTTATCAAAGGAAAAATTGACATTCTTAAACTCAATTTTACCCTGAAAATTCTTAATATCAGTGCGTTTGCCGAAATTCGCCTCAGGGTCGGCATCAATTATATCGAGCACACGCTCACAAGATGTAAGGGCGTGCTGATAGCTATCAGAAAGATTTGCAAAAAACCTTACAGGAGTATAGAACATTGAGGCATAGGATATGAAGGATACCAAAAGTCCCACCGTCATACCCGAAGAATTATTCATAGTCCAGCTGCCGCCAAAAGCCCAGATAGCAAGGGATCCGCAGGACATAAGCATTGTATAAATATGAGGGAATAGGGTTCCCAGCGCCGCCGCCTTTTTATTTTCATCGAACCAGGTTTCGTTATACCCGTCAAACTTCTTTATTGTGCGCTTTTCGGCGGTAAAGGATTTTATAACGCGTATACCTGGAAGAGAATCTGTAAGCATATTGCTGACCCTTGCCCACTTTCGCCATATTCTCTGATAAATAGGTCTAACCTTTTTACCGAAATATCTTGATAAAAGAACTACAACAGGAACGGGTGTTAAGGAAAGCAAAGCCAATTTCCAGTTAAGGCTTATCATTATAACTATAATTCCCACCATAGTACAAAGATGGACAATGGCTTCCTGAGTTATGGTCATAAGAAAAGAGTTTATAGTAGAGGTATCCCCGCTTATTCTCGAAATAATAGAGCCCGTACTGGTTTTATCGTAAAAGCTCACAGGCAAATACTGTGCCTTGGCATAAACATCGCTTCTAAGCCTTGAAGTAATTTTATTACCTGCATTTCGCATAAGATAGCCTCTTACCGAGCCTAATACACCCTGCAGAAGATACAGCATGAAAAGGCTCAAAACCAATATATACAGATATTTTCTATTATTAGGCAGTACCTCATCAACAAGTAGCTTAGTTATATATGGCGGTACTAACTGAGATGCCGTTGCAAGGCCTGACATAAAAAGGCATAAAATGAGTATCCATTTTTGCGGAGCAATATATTCCCAAAGCTTTTTCAGCAGCTGCCCCTTGCTCATACAGTTTACACACTCAGCGCCAGGGCGCATAAGGGTTCTTCCGCATTTAGGACAGCAACAGATAAGCTTTTCTACCCCCGCCACTATTCTATCTATGGCATCCTTATACTCTTCACCTAAGGCAATCAGGTTAAGCTGCTCTGCCACAGATTCCATAAGGCTTACAATGGAAAAACTAAAGCGCATAACCATTTTTTCATTGATATATAAAGCCGCATTACTGTACATTCTTGTAACCCTTGCCGACTTTATATCATTGAAGGAAATAAAAAAGCTACTGTCAGTTCCTTCCTCAACGCAGAAAACACGACTATTGGTTACAACCAATGCCGATTCTCCGTATTTTGCGTTAAGCAGGATATCGCCGACAATAGCAACTATCATTTCTTCATCTGCAATAAGTAAATTTTCCACTCGTTGTCGCAGATTTTCTGATATAGGTTTATTACTTCGTAGATTTTCACTCTTCATAATAAGCACCTCCGGTATAAAACCGTTTTTCGAGGTATTTATAACACATAATTTTTTGAAAATCAATACTTTTTCACATTTCTTTAAATAAAAATTATTTTCGAGGATTTTGCCTAATTTTTTAAGGTTTTTTTAATGTTTCACCTAATCCTCTACCTTCATACGAAGCATAGAGCCCACTTTAATTTCTCTATCAAAAGGAATTTTTATTCTCATCATAGGTCGGTTTGCCATCTCGATAGCCTCACCCTTCCCGTCAAGGAGAATATCGGTAGGCACTGCAAAGGGAACACTTCCTGCCTCAAGACAATCAAGCCTTTGACCGCGCAAAAACTTATTTTTAAGGGTGGCTAAAACAAAACCGTCCTCATATCCATCTACAATTGCGGCTATGGCATAATCTCTTATATACCCTGCATTTTCATAGGTTTGAGCATTTTCGGGGGTGCCGAAATAAAATCCTGTTGAATAGGTGCGGTGGCTCATTTTATTAAGCTCTTCCTCAACCCACAAGGGAAGCTTCCACTCGCCCTCGTTTGTTTTAAGGCTATCAAGAGCGCCTCTATAGGCATTGGCAGTAACAGCCACATAATATTCTGTTTTTGCTCTGCCCTCAATTTTTATGCTATCCACACCTGCCCTCGCCATCTTATCAAGGTGGTGCGCCATACACATATCGTTGGCATTAAGTATATAGGTGCCCTTATCGGTTTCGGTTATATCGAAATATTGACCGGGGCGTTTTTCCTCCATAAGAGAATAACTCCAACGGCAAGGCTGAGCGCAGTCACCTCTATTGGCATCTCTCCCCGTCATATAGCTTGATAAAAGACATCTTGCCGAAAAGGATACGCACATAGCCCCGTGAGCAAAGCACTCTATCTCTAAATCATCGGGGGTTTCTTTTCTTATCTGCTCAACCTCTTTTAAAGAAAGCTCTCGGGCAAGCACCACACGCTTAACGCCTAAATCATAAAAGGCGTTAGCAGTATTGCTGTTAACGATACCTGACTGCACCGAAATATGAAGCTCACACCTTGGCGCATACTTTTTAACCAGATTTATAGTGCCTAAATCTCCTGCGATAATAGCATCGGCGCCCAAAGAATTTATGGTTTCAAGAAACTCGGGCAAACGCTTCATTTCATCGTTATGAGGTATGGTATTACAGGTAATATGCACCTTTTTGCCGAATTTATGGGCATAGTCTATACCCGCCTTTAAATCCTCATTATTAAAGTTTGCCGAGGCGGTGCGCATACCAAACTCCTCACCTGCGATATAAACCGCATCTGCGCCGAAATCTACGGCGGTTTTAAGACGAAGCAGGTCACCTGCAGGACAAAGAAGCTCAGGCACCTTAATCGAAGTACTCATATATCCAATTATTTCCTTTTTTGAGTTTGTTTATGGTTGCATTTTGTTCTTCTATGGTCTTATGGAAATAGAAGTTACCCTTACTATCTGTAACGAAGAAATAGTAGGGTGAATTTTTTGTAGGCTCAAGAGCCGCATTTATAGCCTCGATACCGGGTGAGCAAAGAGGTCCGGGGGGGAGTCCCTTTATATTATAGGTATTATATCTTCCGTCATCCTCTTCAAAAGAATCACCGTAATAGCAGGTGGGCGAAGATCCGAGTGTGGCAGAAGCCGAAGCATCAAGACGGTTGTAAAATACTGCGGCAACATTCTTCATCTCCGAGGTATTGTTACCCGCCTCCATTTGTATTATGGAAGCCATTGTAAGTATTTCGTTAATTGAATAACCCTTTGCTTCAGCCTTTTTATAAATATCCTCTGTAAGCTTTGACTCGGTTTGCTTTATCATTCTTTCTACGGCAAGCTTAGCGCATTCCTTAGAATCGTAGGCATAAAAATTATAGGTATCGGGGAAAAGATAACCCTCAAGGGCATAATAAGCTTCTTCCTTATTAGAGCCCTTTAAAAGCTCAGAGGTAAGCTCGACAGAATTCAAGGCACCTAAGAAATCCTCCTTAGTGCAAACCCCTTTTTTCTCAAGAAGTGTTGCAATACCCGGAACTACAACCTTTTCTCCGTTTACATTTTTAGTATAATCGTTTATTCCCGTTCCCTCAGGGATGGTTACGGTAATGGTTTCTGCTTTTTCGCCCTCATACATCAATTTATCGGCAATAGCAGAATAGCCCACATCATTTTTAAATTCATATTTGCCGTATTTATACATTCCGTCATACCCTTTAAGTCGGGAATAAACACGGAAGGCAAATGGGCAGTTAATGGCGCCCGATTCCTTTAGCTCGTTAACAATAGCGGTAGTAGATGAGCCCTTTTCTACCTCAAGGGTTATATTCTTGCCCTTGCCGATGCCTATACCTAAAAAGTCACATCCAATATATATAAGCACTGCAAGGCATACTGCCAATACGGCAATAACCCCTATTATAATCGGTTTTTTAATGTTTTTCATACTCTCACTCCGAATATCTCATAGATGATGAAATATCATTTGATTTATTATCATTGCCCTCTAAATAGCTTAAAATCTGGAAGCCAAAATCATAGGCGGCGCCTGCTCCGCAGCAGGTAATTATATTCCCATCCGTTACTACCTTTTGAGGCAAAACCGTAGCGCCTATTAAATCTTTTTCAAAGCCCTTAAAGCAGGTGGCTTTTTTGCCCTTTAAAAGTCCCTTATGACCGAGAATTGACGGGGCGGCGCAAATAGCGGCAATAAGCAAATTATCTTCATCCGCAAACTCTAAAAGCTTTTGCACGGCATCGCTTTTTTCGAGATTTAGGGTGCCCGGCATACCTCCGGGTAAAATAACACCCTCGAGTTTTTCGGTTTCAATTTCCTTATAGGTAATATCAGCCTCAACCTTAATACCGTGGGCGCCCGTAACAAATTTATCATCAGTTATACTTACGGTTTTTACCTCTATATCACCACGGCGGAGAATATCTATGGGGGCTATGGCCTCCATCTCTTCAAAGCCGCGACCTAAAAAAACATAAATCATTTAAGTACCTCTTCTAAAATATCAGCCGCAATATCCTCTATTGAGCGAGGCTCCCCGTCTTTAGCGCAGGAAATAGTTTTCCAACCCGAATAATCGGCGGTAAACTTAGCGGCTTTTCGGCAGTTGTTGAGATATTCTATATCACTTTCATGGATATCCTTTTTATCCTCATCGCCCTTATATCTGTTAGATAAAAGCTTCTGAGAAACCTCAACGGGCATATCAAGAAAAATAACCTTATCAGGCTTGGGGATACCGATTTTATTATACTCAAAATCATAAAGCCAATTAAGAAAGTCTTCCCATTCTTCCCTTGGTAGCTTAGAGGTTTGATGAATGGCGTTTGAAGTGGTATATCTGCCCGAAACTACAGTTCCGCCCTTTTGGTAAAACTCGCCCCAATTCTCTTTATATGAGGCATAACGGTCAACGGTATAAAAAACCGAAGCCGCATAGGCATTTACATCCCCTGGTTTATTGCCAAATCTACCCGAAAGATACATCTTCACAAGGGCGCTTGAATCGCTTTCATACTGAGGGAAGGATACGCTTTTGCAATCAATTCCTCTTTCCTTAAGTGCTTTAGGAAGAAGCTCAAGCTGTGTGGATTTACCGCAACCGTCAAGCCCTTCAATAACTATTAACCTACCCATTGTTTTTAAGTTCCTCATAAATTACTTTCATTTCTCTTGCTCTGCCGCAGGACATTTTACCTTCAGGGCAGGGACCTGCAACACAAGGAGGTCCCGCCTTTTTAAAGAGCTCAGGCGCTACCTCGTTTACAAGCTTTAGCATCTGATCTGCAACATCTCTTATCTCCCACTGAGCTCGGGTGCAGCAGCGGTGGCGGAAGAAGTTAAGAAGCGAACGGGTATTCATAGTAACAACCATCTTGGTTTCACAAGCATTGGGAAGAACAAATCTTGCATCCTCAATAGCCTTTTTCTGAGCCATTCTTGCTGCAGTTTTTTCATCCTTACCCTCGGCTAAGAAGGTAGCCTTATGTTTATCCATCAATATTTCGGTTATTTTATCATAAGCATCCTGAGCGGCTTTCATAGAATCCTCATAAATCTTTAAAGCCTCAGCTTCAAGCTCTACCTCAGGAGGAGTTACATATTCAAAACAGCCTTCACTCACATATCTTTGGCTCTTTACAGAATAAGAGGCAATTCTATGCCTTGTTATCTGAGCTAAAAACGAACGGGAAACCCCCTCGATACCAAAGGTGAAGCTTGCATGCTCAGTGGGACTTTCGTGACCGAGGTCAGAAAGCATCTCCACAAAGGAAGCCGCCTTTTCATCATCAAGGCCATCACGGAGTTCATCAATTCCTGCAGAGCTATAGCAAAGCTTAGCGGCTGCAGCCACCGTTTTAGCGGGGTCAGGGGTATGAGCTATAAGTGTTACTTTAGGCATATTTTACATCTCCTGTAAACAAAATTGGAATTTCGACATACTACCACATTATAATACATTTTAATTATAGCAGATAATCCATATTATATCAATTTATTTTTTTGTAAATTCTTATAAAAGTATAAAATAAAAATAAGTAAATATTATATAAATTTTTTTAATAAAAGGTCTTCCTAAGTTGGTAAAAATATGTTACAATAGTATTAACAAAATATAGTGAAGGGGAATCTATATGTCCAGCATAGACTTTAAACACACTCCTTACGGTGATTTAGCCATAGTTAGTATGAGGGGCTGTGAAGACATTTCTAAGATGGTTGACTACTATCTCAAGCAATGGAGAGGTATAGAGGGTGACCAATCCTTCGTTATCACACCTAACTGTCCACGTTTTGGCACAGGTGAAGCAAAAGCAGTTCTTAATCACACCGCCAGAGGCCTTGATGCATTTATTATTTGTGACTGCTTTAACTACAATGTTTCATACAAAATGTATGGACAAACTGTTCCTATGAGTCCTGATGACCATTTCCAAGATTTAAAGCGTGTTATTGCGGCTTTCGGCGGAAAGGCAAGAAGAATTACGGTTATTATGCCTATGCTCTATGAGGGCAGACAGCACAGAAGAACCGCAAGAGAATCCATGGACTGCGCCATGGCTTTACAAGAACTTGTTAGCATGGGCGTTAAGAACATCATCACCTTTGATGCTCATGACCCTCGAGTTAACAACGCTATTCCCCTTGACGGATTTGATAACGTTCAGGCAACCTATCAAATGATTAAGGCGCTTCTTAAAAATGTTCCCGATATCAAGCTCGACCGTGACCACACTATGATAGTTTCTCCCGATGAAGGCGGTATGGGCAGATGTATTTACTACTCCTCCGTTTTAGGCTTAGAGCTTGGTATGTTCTACAAGAGAAGAAACTATTCTATTGTAGTTGACGGAAGAAACCCCATTGAAGCCCACGAATTTTTGGGTAACGATATTAAGGGCAAGGATTTAATTCTTGTTGATGATATGATTTCTTCAGGTGAATCAATGCTCGATATTGCCGCCAAGCTTAAAGAAAACGGCGCAGGAAGAATATTCATCTTCTCAACCTTTGGACTTTTTGTTGACGGACTTGATAAATTTGATGAATATTATAAGGACGGACTTATTGACAAGGTATTTACAACCAACCTTATTTATCAGTCACCTGAGCTTCTCTCTCGAGAGTGGTACTGCAGTGTTAATATGGCTAAATACATAGCCTTACTTGTTGACACTCTTAATAATGATAACTCCATCAGCGGACTTCTCAATCCCGTTGACCGCATCAAAAAAGTCGTTGCAAAATACGAAAATAAAGAATAAACCAAAGCTTAAAAAAGGCAGGAAATTTTCCTGCCTTTTTTATATTTTGCTCTCTTTCTGTCAAAACTAAAAAAGAAAGAGGGTTTTTTATGAGTATAAGAACTGACCTTATAAGCGAGGTAACGGCTGATATAAAACAAATACCTGACGGTTGTATCATTGAAAACTACCAAAAGGATGACATCAGTTTTGAATTTACCGAGATAACAAGTGATAAGGTATCGGAAATGCTATCAAAGCCTAAGGGCAAATATATCACCCTAAAATTTGACCGTCTTGACAGAATAGCCGATACCGACAGTATAATAAATGCTTTATCCCATTCTTTTGACCGACTTTTCGAAAAAAAGCCCCGAAACATCACGATAGTAGGTCTTGGAAATCAGGATATAACGCCTGATGCCTTAGGTCCTATTTGCGCAAACTCAATTTTAGCCACACGCCATTTAAGTGAGGAATTCAAAAAGAATACGGGGCTTTCCTCTTTAGGCTCAGTTTCGGTGATAACACCCGGCGTTATGGGTAAAACAGGAATAGAAACAAGGGAATCGGTTAAGGCAACGGTGGATTTTATAAGGCCTGATGCTGTTATTATTATTGATGCGCTTGCGGCAGGAGATTATGAGCGACTCTGCTCCACCTTTCAGCTTACCGATACGGGCATTTCCCCAGGCTCAGGGGTAAAAAATTCAAGGAAGGCTTTTAATAAGGAGTGGCTTAGCGTTCCCGTTGTTGCTGTTGGTATGCCAACTGTTATAGATTTCGGCTCATCGGATGATATGATGGTAACCCCTAAGGATATTGACCTTCTTATAGATAGGGCGGCGGAGCTTTTATCCCTTGCGATAAATAAATTTCTTCACCCCGACCTTGACAGTAAAACCCTATCCGCCCTGACATAAAAGCCCTTTACATTTCATAAAATAATTATGGAATGTGAGGTAGTTTATAAATGGAATTCAGATTTGCTATGCTAAGGCTTGTTACAGTGGGGGCAATATGTATTACCGTAATCTTAGCAAGTGGATTTAACATTTTATTTCCAAAATCGGATAATATATCTCCCACCTTAAACTCGGCAACGGAAGATATAGATTCCTTGCAAAAGGGTGAAAAAAATGACGAGGGCACTAATGAAATCCTTTCGGAAAAGCCTCAAGCCGAAGAAAGCCCTCAGCAAAGCGAGGCGGTAAGCAAGCCCGTGGCATCCTCAGGGAATGTTCTTGGCAAGGTTATAGAAAAATTTATAACCCCATACACCGCCAACACCTCATATAATAATGTTTATATTAAAAACAGCACAGGGCTTGATATAGATATAAAGGCTCTGCTTTCTTCTCCCCTTGGCTATAAAATAGAAAAAAATAAAAAACCTCAGGTCCTTATTATGCATACCCATACAACCGAATCCTTTATGACGGAAAGCAGAGATTATTATACGGATTTGGACCTGACAAGAACCACCGATTCCACTAAAAATATGGTGGCCCTTGGAAATATCGTAGCAGAAAAATTAAACGGCGCGGGAATAGTAACGCTTCACGATACCACTATGCACGATTACCCTGCATATTCGGGCAGCTATTCCCGTTCTGCCGAAACGGTTTGCTCTTATCTTAAAAAATACCCCGATATTAAAATTGTCCTCGATTTGCACCGTGACGCCATAGCGCAAAACGATACTGATAAGGTCAAAATAACTGCAGATATTGAGGGTAAAAAAGCAGCTCAGGTAATGCTTGTTATGGGGGCGCAGTCAGGCTCGGTTAAAAACTTCCCCAACTGGAAAGAAAACCTTAAGCTTGCCGTAAGGCTTCAGCAGAATTTAGAGGTTATGTACCCTTCCCTTGCCCGTTCTATGAGTCTTGTTCCGAAAAATTATAATCAGAGCCTTTCATCAGGCTCAATGCTTATAGAAATCGGTACTGACGGCAACACCTTAGAGGAGGTTTCTTATTCTGCCGAGCTTTTAGGCAACGCCCTTGTAAGTACATTTAATAATATAGGATGATAAATTATGAAACTGTTTTTCAAAAGCTTTTATATCAGTCTTTGTTTGGCGCTATGTATTTTTATTGCTTCTTTCGGTGTTGCTTTAGCCTATGAGAATATCCGCCTTATAGGCTTCGGAGAATATAAAAAGGCTGTAGAAATCACCGAAGCCTATATCCGTGTTTTAGATTTTAAATATGAGTTTAAATGAAAAATCCTGAGCTAACGCTCAGGATTTTTATCATCTGCTTTTCTGATTTTCTCAATTTCTTCGATAAATCCCCACATAAAAGGAGCCACCCATCTTCCTTTATGTATAAAAATCTGACTATAATATACCTGTGGTGAAACATCTACATCTATCTTTTTAAGTTTTCCGCTATCAAGTTCTTTTAGCACAGCGTGTTCAGGTAAAAATGCTATGCCCACTCCTCTTGATACCAAATCCGATATAACATAAACGCTATCAAGCTCAATTGTAGGATTAAATAAAGCATCATTGTGCGCCGCAAGTTCTCTGAGTCTTCCATAACATATTCCCTCTCGCTCGGTAACAAGAAATTCTTGTTTCATAACCTCGCCTATGGGCACGGACTTTTTATCTGCCATTTTATGCTCGGGTGAGCAGATAAAAATCAAATTTTCTTTTCTCAAATAACAGCATTTTAAATCCGTATCGGTATTAAAATTGGTTGAGGAATAAACCATATCAAGCCCGTTTTGTTTAAGTTCCTCTAAAAGCTCAGGTGTATGCCCCGTTTTTATTCTCACATCAAGGTTTTTATACCTGCTTTTAAACTTGGGCAGTATTTGCGAAATCACGCCAAAGAGAAGTGACTCTGAAACTCCTATTCTTAAAATGCCGCTAATATCCTCATTATCCATATCAAGTTCCGAAGCTCTTCCTAAAACGTCAAGCAATTCATAAGAGTATGATAAAAATCTTTTACCTAAATATGTAAGAGAAACCTTTTTACCTATTCTATCAAAAAGGGGATATCCCAGTTCCTTTTCAAGTTGTTTTATCTGCATTGTAACCGTAGATTGTACATAATTGAATTCCTGCGCAACTTTGGTAAAGCTTTTAAGTTCTGCTACTCTTACAAATGTTTTAATGTTACGAATATCCATATTCTTCCCTACCATCAAGAAAATTGATTGATTAACTTAAAATATTTCGTTTTACAAATACATTTTAATGCATTATACTGTAAAAGTAAATAACCAAAAGGAGTTTCTTATGAAAAAACGTATTAAAGAATTCTTTTCTTATATTATTATAGTAGCTTTGGCTTTGCTCTTAGCTGTAAACTATTATATCTTTATAATTGAAAACGATTTTGCACCTGCAGGTCTTAATGGTATTGCTACTATGATTCAGTATAAAACAGGATTCAGCATAAGCTATATGTCTTTAATTATAAATATACCTCTTTGCATCCTCGCATACTTCCTGATAAATCAAAGTTATGCATTAAAATCTCTTGTATTCACCTTGGTTTATTCATTCAGCTTTTTATTTTTGCAAAGATGGAATGTAAGCGGTTTACAGTACGATGCGGGCGGTCACGATACCATTTTCCCCGTTATAATCAGCGGAGTATTAAGCGGAATAGTGGCAGGGGTTTGTCTTAAAAACGATTCAGCAAGCGGCGGTATGGAAATAGTTTCAAAATATATAAGCAAGGTTAAACCCTCAACAAATTTCTTTATTGTTTCCTTTACCATAAATGCCATTATTGCCATCGCATCTCTGTTTGTATATTCGAAAGAGGGTAACCTTGATTATAAACCTGTTGCCCTCTGCATTACATACTGCTTCATTACATATTTTGTTGGAGATGTTATTACCAAGGGAAGCAAAACTGCCTATAAATTCACCGTTGTAACCACCCATTCAGCCGAAATCATTTCCGATATAACCCACCTTTTAAAAAGGAGCGCCACAAAAATTTCCGCCAAGGGTGCATTTAGTGATAGCGATAGAGATGTGCTTATATGCGTAGTACAAAAGCACCAAATAATTGAATTTAAGGAAATCATAAACAAATATGATGATACCTTTTCCTTTTATGAAACGGCAAATGAAACCTACGGCAATTTTAAACAACTTCCTCACAAATAAATAAACCCCGAGTCAAACTCGGGGTTTATTTGTTTTATGCAATGCTTTTTAAATTCTTAATGAACTTATTATAACTCGAAGATGTTATTCTGCCCATATCAACACCGTTTATACTGTACTGATATTTTGTGGCACTATATTTGGTAAAGTTCATAGTAACATTTTCTCTGCCATCCTTAAAGGTTATATTAACCGATGCATCGGGAGAAGCGGTAAGCTTTTCAGTGCCAAAATCACTGCAAGTAAGGCCTACGAAGGTTGAATAGAAATTATTGAAGCCTTCATAATCTATCTCTTTTCCCTCAGAGGTTACGCTGTAAGGTGTTTTAGCATTTTCTTCGCTGTTAACCTTTATATCAAAGCTATAGGTACTGCCTCCCGTTGTTACAGAGAAGTTAGCAAAATCAAGAACAGAATAAACTGCCACAGGCGCATAATAGAAATCACTTGCCTTGCTATCAAATACCTTAAGATATGAGGTTGCCACCTTTTTGATATTTTTGCTATCATCCGTAATTACCGCGCAATAATTATCATCTACCTTGGAAATTTTAAAGGTTTTTATCTCTCCTGCAACGCAGAGGTTGACCTCAACATCAGGCTTATCAAGTCTGTATTCCTTAAGAGAAGCCTCACTTACATCAAAGGTATATCCGCCTGCGACGGTAGTGGTTGTGGTGAATAGATTGGTAGCCGTACCGATATTATCTGCATATCTTTCCATCGGTGTTATTACCTTATAATTGATATACTGGGAGAAATTATCGGTATTAGGAATTACGGTTACCGCCTGCGGATAATTATTACCCGAAATCTTTACGTAATCAAAGGAAACAAGATTTCCTTCATCATCCTTATATTTGGATATATCCGCTTTAAAGGTTGCGGCAGTTATATAAGCATCATCAGCAAAATCCGTAAGTGTAAAATCAAGGTCGCTTAAAAGATGGCTTTCAACAACATAAATTTTATCATTCTTCGAGGTCATAACATAGGTGCCCATTCCATCTGGGGAGTCACTGCCTACATAGAAATTATATTTTCCATCCTTTTCGGTTTCCACCGAAGCTGTAAACCTTGGAGTATCAAAGCCACATTCCGAAGGGGTTTTTGTATCCACCGTCATAAGTCCCATAAGCTTACTGACTACAGATACAACCTTTTTAACCTCTTCACTACTGCAAACCTCGGGAGAATAGCCCCCAAGATACCACTTTTTCTGTGTTTCGGTTTTCTCCTCTTCCTCTGCGCCCTCCTCGGTGTTTGCCACCGTAACCTCGGCGAGATAAGAAAGGAAATTAAAGGTTCCTTTTTCATTGGCTACAGAAACCGACTTAATGTCATCGACCTCATAGCTTAAAACATCTACTGAGGGAGTCTCGGTCTGTATTTCCTCATCCTTTTTCTCAGGAACAAGCTTAATAACGGCAAAGGTGCCTCCCGCAAGAATAACCACTGCCAAGGCAGCAGAGATTATAGCCTTAAGCCTTTTTTTCTTGGGGGATTTAACCTTTTTATCGTTATGCTCTACAGGGTTATTAAAAAGGAAGCTTTCTTCCTCTTTAATTTCCTCTGCCGCTTCTAATTCCTTATCTGTTTCAAAAAAATCACTCATTAAGCATTTCTTCTCCTGATAAAGATATATACGCCCAGCGCAATAGTTGCAAGGGGAAGTAAAATCATAAAGATAAGTCTGATAACGGCAGAGCCTGCGGCTGTAACGCTATCGGCAAAGCTTTCGTTGGTTATGGTCTTAGAAACAAATCTTACGCCCGAATCTGCCACGCCTGCGCTGGTATCGGCAGCATCAAGACAGATGTTTTTATTATAAAGACTGTTATACTCTGCCCACTCAGACTCAATATAACCTATACTTGAAAAGGCGTAAATGTAGCTATTAGCCTCTTCTCCGTCTATAGTCTGTGACTTACAAGCCTCAATAACACCTACATACTCACCCATATCATCCTCGGTATAATCCGCATATTCGGCAGTGGAGCCTAAGGGAGCATTAACCACTGTATCTGTAGTGGTCATTAAAGGTGTCACGGTAACGTTTTCTTCTGCGGGTTCAACCTCAGTCATAGGAACATTACTGCCTGTTACACACTGGGTAGAGCCATCAGAAAGATAAATTCTAAGTGTTGTGGGATCATCAGTTAAGCGATAGTAATCGTTGGTCTCGAATAATATGCCCTCTTCGTAAGCAATACCCCACTGAGCCAAGAACTCATAGAGATTGGGAAGCACGGGATTTGTAGCGTCGGCAAAGAAAATAAGTCCCTTACCAAGCTTTCCGTCATTATCAAGATACTGAGCGATAGCATCTAACTCCTCAGCGATAAAATCGGTGGTAGGAGCCATTAAAAGAAGCATATCGTAATCGCTCTTTATAGAGGTTACCAAAGCATCGCTTATAATTTCTGTCTCATAGTTATTATCATTCAAAAGCTTGATATAATTCTTGGTGTAGTCATAAGAGCAGTGGCCTGTTAAAACGCCCACCTTCTTATCCTTTTCGCTTTCAACATAAGCAATAGCGCCCGTTACTGCGGTTTCAATGTTATTACCTATAATCTGATACTGGCTATATCCGTAGGAGGCGTAACCGCCCTCATCATAAAGCTCATAAACATCTTCAAAGGTAACGTGCTTATATCTTTCCTTGCCATCCTTTTCGGTGCTTACTATAATATCGCCGTAGGCGGGAGTCAGAGAAGTATATTTAGCAGAAATCTCTAAAAACTCTGTGCTCTGAGGGTCCACGAAATTAACGGTTATATTGTTGTTATAATCGGCATATTTATCGATAATATTAACGGTCTGTGTGTAATACTCAGAAGAGCCCGTAGCGTTATAAAGGGTACCCGCATAGCTTGCAAGATACTCAGCATAGGTATCCTTATCGGCGCAAACGGTAATATCAATTTTCTTTTCAACACCCTTTATATACTCAACATTTTCTTTGCTTATGGTGTTAGCCTTGCCTACAGACATATCAAATTCAAGATTAACTCTGTTAGCAAGAGCAGAGGTAAGAATATTAACAACAATAATTCCTACTAAAACAAGGGCTGTAATCAGCAAAGAGTATCCGCCCTTTTTAAAAAGCGCCTGATTTTTAATTTTTTTAGGTCTCGCCATCTTTTCGGTGGCAACTGCCTCAAGCTCGGTATCCTTATTCTTTTTAAACAGCATCTTTGCCACCTCCTTTAAGCCCATCTTCTCTTCTCAAGCGAACGAACCGAAAGGAAAATAAAGGCTACGGTTATGCTTAAGAAGTAAACTACATCGGGAACTGAAAAAATTTCGGTTGAGAAATTTTCAAACACGGTTAAGAAAGCAAGGCTTTCAAAAACCTTTGTAAAGAAGCTTGACTTAACCATAGAAGCAAAGCTTCCCATATAAAGAACTACAATATTTATAACAAGAGAAAGTATAGCCGAAAGGGCGGGACTTTCTGTAAGGGATGAAATAAACATTCCTATTGCTATGAGGGCAGCTCCCAACAAAAGAGCTCCTAAAAGAGAATAAAGGAAGGTAAGCAGGTTAACCGATACATAGCTTGCCACTATTATTTCAAAAATAACGGTGGGGGCAAAGGCTATTGCGTAAAGTGCAAGGGCTGCAAGGAATTTACCCATTACAACACCCGTTATGGTAACGGGAGAGGTAAATAACACCTGATCAACCTTCTGTCTTCTATCCTCACTTAAAAGTCTCATAGTGATTATAGGAGTTGCGAAAATTGCAATGGAATACATTACGTTAATAACATAAGGCACATCGGGACTGCCGTAGCTGTAAATCATCTCAAAGTAAAGACCTAAGAAGAAATAAAAGGCCGCAAGAATGATAAAACCAACGGGGGTGGTAAAGTATGATTTTAATTCTCTTTTAAATACTGCTACCATTATTCCTGCACCTCGCTTTCTTCGATTTCTATCTCTACTGCTTCGTTTGCCTCGGTTCCCTCTGCTACTTCCTCTATCTCGGCGCCAAGCTGTCTTCTCGCCTCATCATTATCGGTTTCGGTAAGGCGGAGGAATATCTGTTCAAGGGAAAGCTCGTTGCTTTCAAGAGAAAGTAAGGTTTTGCCTCTCTCTACTATCTTCTTATAAACAACTGCTCTTATATCCTCATTTTCTTCGGGAACAATAACAAAATCATAGGTTCCCTCTTCCTTTGAGCCTAAGCAGTTTACGGATTTAACGCCGCTTATTGCATTAAGAGCCTTATACATTTCCTTTTCTTCTGCCTGAACCCTTACTAATAACGAATGATCCTTTGAAAGCTTTTTGGAAAGGTTATTGGGTGTATCATCAGCAATTATCTGACCGCGGTTTATGATAATAACACGCTCACAAACAGCTTGAATTTCTGAAAGTATATGGGAAGAAAGAATAATGGTATGGTTTCTTCCAAGCTTCGCAATAAGATTTCTTATTTCAATTATCTGCTTAGGGTCAAGACCAACGGTGGGCTCATCCAAAATAAGCACATCGGGGTTGCCTACAAGAGCCTGAGCAAAGCCTACTCTCTGACGGTAACCCTTTGAAAGATTCTTGATAAGACGGTTTTCCACGTGGTCTATCTTAACAAGCCTTAAAATCTCATCAATATGAGGCTTTTTAGGGAACTTGACCTTCTTTAAATCATAAATAAAATTAAGATACTCCCTTACCTTCATATCTACATAAAGAGGTGGAATTTCAGGAAGATAGCCAATTCTCTTTTTTGCTTCCTCAGGATTTTCAGCCACATCAAAGCCATCAACTGTAACCGCTCCCTGAGTAAGAGAGAGGTAGCCTGTTACTATGTTCATAATAGTAGATTTGCCTGCGCCGTTAGGTCCCAAGAAGCCTACAATCTCACCCTTGCTTATAGAAAAGCTTACATCATCTACTGCAAGGTGATTACCGTATCTTTTACTAAGTCCGGTAACTTCAATCATATATATTCCTCCGATTTTACAATATAGTGGTGTCATACGTTTTGTATAATACCAAACAATATTTATAAATTTGTAAACATTTTTTAAACATTGTTATACAGACTATATTATACTACCATAACACACTTTCTTCAAGATTTATTTTATATAATATAAAATAAAAAAACCGCTCTCATCAGAAAGCGGTTTTAGGTATTGCTTTTATTATTCTTCCTCGGTTGCTTCTTCCTTTGCTTCCTCAAAAGAAACATCGGCAATAATAACGTTTACCTTTGTTACGGCGGTACCCGTCATAGTCTGAATTTTATCCTTAACGTTTGCCTGAACCTCTTCGGCTACCTTACGCACGTTAACACCTTCGGCTACACGGATATAAACGCTTATAGCAATAGCGCCGTTTATACTTTCAACCTTAACACCCTTGAAGGCGCTACCCGATTTGATAGCGTTTTTGAAATCCACCGATTTTTTCGCAATTCCTGCAACACCATCTATTTCTCCAACGGCTAATTCCGCCATTTTTTCAATAACCTCGGTGCTTACAGAAAGCTCTGCTCTTCTATCCTGCATATTTTTTACCTCCAAAGATTTTCATCTTTTACTTAAGATTTTTTTATCATTACTGATAGTATATCATATTTTTTTAAAAATCACAACTATTTTATGGTAATAATTTTTATATTGGCAAGAGCTATATCAGTCTGGTCGGATATAATATCCTGAATCTGAAGAGTTTGAGCGGTTGTAAGCCCATCAGATTTTACGACTACACTAATACTATCCTCACCTAAAACTGCAACCGCTTTAGAAAAGCCCTTTGCTTTAAGAAGTGCTTCTATATTAGCCTGCTTTTCGTTTCTTGCGGCAATATTATCTATGGTCTTTACAGCCTTTTCCTTTTCTCCGTCGGTAAGAGCCTCAGTATCAAGCAGCTCTTCAACCTGCTTTTTAGCTTCCTCGTAAGCCTTTTTTCTCTGTGTCAAGGCATCCTCGAAATAATCGGTTTCTTCTGTTTTGCCTGAGGTTGCCACCGTTTCGTTTTTAGTAGTGTTATCGCTTACAAAGGTTGCCTGACCTAAATATTTTTCATCCGAAGAAAATTTCATATTAAGCCATACTGCCGCTCCAAGCGCCAGCACCATCACCACCACTGCGGCTTGGCCCTTTGTAAATACTTTACCCTTTTTCATAAGTCGTTCCTCCTGTAATAAATACTCTTTTTGATGTTATATTGAGAGCCGCAGTTACGGCATTTTCAATTTTTTGAGCGAAAATCTCATCATCACCGCCCCTGCAAATCACGGCAACGCCCCTGATTTCAGGCATAAGACAGGTCAGAACAAGTGGTTCCTCGCCCCCGTCAGCAGACTTTACGGTTATATAGGTTTTGGTAGTGCTTTCGCTTTTTTGCTCGTTTTTCTCCCCTGTCTGACTTGAAGAATCCTCCTCGGTAGAATCGGCATAAGAGTATCTTATGCCGCTTGCAAGTGTTACTACTACCGTAGGCTTTTTATCTCCCGTTATATCTGTTACTATTTTCCCCACCTTTTCTTCAAGGCTTTGGCAATAAGCCTCTGCAGAAAACTCTTTAGCTTTTACCTTTTCCTCCTTTTTATCGGAAGAAAAAAGCGAGGATACGCCTATAAGCAAAATACCCGCAAGTCCTATTATCAAAAGCAGTTTCGGGTTTTTAGTTATCCCTTTAAGCCTTTCAAATATATTATTCATTAACTACCCTCACTTCGTATGCTCCGTCACTGGATAAAACATCCGCTATTTCCCCGTAAGGCGCAGCTGAATAAACCACCACTTCAGTAATAAATATGCTGCCTGACTTACTTTTATCCGTAAAAACCTCTATTTTTTCAAATTGAATGTTGCTAAGCCTTAAAGCCTCTGCAAAGGTCTGCTCTGCAAGAAGCTCGGCAGTTGAGCTTTGAGTATTTTCCCGCTCTTGTCTTTCTATTTCAAAATCAATTTTACCGACTCCGAAAACACTGCCCAACAAGACGCATAAAAAGACAAGACAGGAAACATATTTAAGCGGTCTTGCAAAGACACCTGAGGGAACAAGCAGACTAAGTCCGCCTATAACCGTGCAAACAGTACAAAACGCCACTATAAAGGCAGAAATCCCCTCCATCAGCCCTTACCCGCTGTTATGACTACGGTAAGGGAAATGATGAACATTCCCGCCACCAATAATATTATTGCTATAAGAAGAGCTAACATATCATCAACCGCCTTTAATAAAGCTGAAATTTTAGGGAGCGAAAAAAACTGCGCTGTCATACCCGTAACTGTCATAGCAAGTCGCCACATTATAAGCTCGGTTATAACGGGCAGAAACATAACACTTAGGGCTACCACCCCGTAAATTCCAACCGAAGAACGCAAAAGTCCCATTGAAGCGGTAACGGTGGTAAGCGCCTCGGAAAGCACATTACCCGCCACCGGAACAGAGGTACCTAAAATAAATCTTGCCGTTCGCATAGAAAGGCTATCGGCTGAGGAATTTACCGCTGTTTGTACACTTAAAATTCCTAAAAACAAGGTAGTCACAAAGGATAAAATCCAAAGGGTTGCCTTTTTAACCGTTGCCGCAATATTGGACCCGTTAAGCAGTGGGGATACGGTACTGCAGACACTAAGAGAAAGATATCCCCCCATCATAGGAAGAACAAAAAATGAAGAAACAGAGGATACCGCCTCTGCTCCGCCAATAAGCAAGGCTCCCATAGATGCTCCCGTTACCGCCATCCCTGAAAGGCTGACTATGCCTACAAAAACGGGGATAAAAGAAAGCATAAAATACGACGTTCCTTTTAACACCTCTGCCGAAGCGGAAATTACCTTCCACACATCCGTAGCAAGAACAAGAGCCACCGCTAAGGTTGCGGCAAAAAGGGCGGGAGCAAAACGCCCATCCGTATCTCCAAAAGAGGTTACGGCAGCCGTTATAAGAATTATGCTTAATATAAATGCTGCCGCCCTACTCGGTCCCTTGGCGCCGTTTTTAACAAAATCCCATATATGAGAAAAAATATTTTCGGCATTAAGGGAATTTACCCAACCCTCATTTTCGGGGCTGAGCCCGTTTTCCTCAAGAAACCTAAGGGCATCCTCATCGATATATTCTTTTATTTCCTCTGCTCCGCTTATTTCGTATTGCTCACGGTAATAGGTCGCCTCTTGGGCGCTTACGGGCAAAATGAAAAGAAAGGAAAAAAGAATTGTAAATATTATTTTTTTCATAACTGTGAAAATCCAAGCGCCGTTTTAAGTACGTCTTTTATTAAAGGTACGGATAGCGCAAATACAGCGCATTTACCTGCAAGCTCTGCCTTTAAGGCAAGCGCTGACTGACCGAAATCTCTGCAGGTATCGGCGGCAAAGGAGGATATGTAAGAAATAGCAAGAGCCTTTAAAACCACGGCAAAATACGCAGTATCTATATTGCCCTTTCTGAAAACACCTTCCATATAATTTATAAATGGTGTCACACCGCTAATAACCATAACCATCGCAACAACACACGCCGCCGCTGAAAGCAAAAAGGCAAACTCAGGTCGATAGCTTTTAAGCAAAACAGAGGAAACCGCCGCCACCAAAACTATTCCCGTTATCTTTAAAAACAGCTCACTCACAGCCCAAACAGCCCCTTGATGCTTTCAAATAAATCGGCTATGGAATTTACCACCATTAAAAGCACCACCACAAGACCTGCAAGGGTGGTAAGCATAGCCTGTTCCTCTCTGCCTGAGCGGACAAGCAAGAGATTAAGCACCGTAACTATAATGCCTATGGCCGCTATCTTAAATATAAAATCAACATCCAATCTTATTTCCTCCGTTACAAAAACAAAATTCCTCCGCCGATACTCATACAGATACTAAGGGTTTTCCAAAGCTTTCCCTCACTTAAAAGTCTTTCTTCGGATTCACTTAGCTGTTTTTCCAAAAGGTTTACATAAACTTTTGTTCTTTCGCCTTCTCTTTGGGAATTCAGTTTACCTGCATCAAGGAAAAATTCGTTTATAATTCTCTTATCCTCTTCCGAAAACTGTTTCCCCTTCGCCGTAGCGCTCATCCCTGATATCTCGATATATGAACACCGAGAAAAGCACTCATCAATAAGCCTTGGAAGCTCTTTAAGACCGACCGTAAGCTCACCGTGAAGCTCTCTAAGGCCCTTGCAGACCTCTCTTAAAGCATCTCTTCTTTCTTTAAGCGCCGATACCTTAAAGAAGCCAAACATTATCCCTGCAGATAAGGTTAACATAAAACCTATAATTTTAAATGTGAGCACCATCAGCAATTTCCCTTACATCTATTATTTCTATTTCGCCGAGCCTTTGCGGACTCAGCAAGGCTATCTTGCTTATAGCGCCCGATAATAAAAGCTCTTTAGTAACACTTCTTCGCATAAGGTCATCCCTACAACCAATATGAGCAGAAGTTATTACACTTACCCCCGCGTTAAGACTTTCGCTTACCCCTTTAAGCTCTGCCGCAGTTCCTATTTCATCAAATGCTATTATATCGGGGAAAAGAGTGCGAAGGGACATCTCTATACCCGCCGCCTTATTTTTTATAAGTAATATATCTGTATTTCCACCCAAATCATTAAAGCTCATCCCCATACTGCTGCCCGATATTTCCCCTCGGCTATCTACGAGGGCAATTCGCTTAAATTCCCCCTTTTGTCCCCTTGCAAGAAGTCGTATAAGGTCCCTCAGCATTGTAGTTTTACCGCTTCCAGGGGGACCTGCAATCAAAAGCCCCCCTCCATCGTATTCTTTTAAAAGCTCCTCAGCGCAGCCCTTTACCTGATGGGCTATTCTTATATTCACCGAGGATATATCCCTAAAGCTTCCGTTATCGGTAAAGGTGCCGCAAAGCCCCGCTCTGTTGCCGTATGGCATAACAAGATAGCCCTCTTTAAGCTCTCCTAAATGAGCATACACAGACCTGTTGCAAAGGCTTAAAAAAAGCTCCTCAACCTCTTTTATTTCGGCTCTTAAAAGATCGGAAATAAGCTCCTCGCAGGTTTGTCCGCTCTCCCTTACAAAAAGAGTTTTTCCTCCAACCGTAAGAGCTACGGGAAGCCCTGCCCTTATTCTTATTTCCTGAACCCTTAATTTAAGATTATCGGGCAAAAACTCAAGCGCCCTTTTTAATCTTTCGGGCAAAAAGGATAGAGCACTTTCAAACTGCTTGTTCATAAATTATCACCTGATAAAAACTATGCAAAGCAAGTCCTATATAGAACAAAAAGCACCGAGAAAATTTCTCGGTGCTTTTATATATTTTGAAAACTTAAAAATTAACGGGGTCATCTTCCCACATTACTATTTCGCCTTTTTCCCTTGTCTTTTTCATATCTATAAGACGTTGGTTTGAAGAGCCTCTGAAACGAAGGGCAAGGCTTTTTAGTTCCTCTACAAATCTACCGTCAACAAGGACATCTATAAGGGATAAAAATTCCTCTGTTACCTCGCAGTTTGCATGGTCGCCTACGGTTTTAAGCCGCTCAAGTGTAAAGCCCGTAAAAGCCCATATAGTTTTATTGGGGTAGGCTTCTCTCACCCTTTTTATAAAAGGCACTAAAGCCTTTTGATTAGAGGGCTCAAAGGGCTCGCCGCCAAGAAGAGTTAGCCCCGTTATATAAGAGGGCTTTAACATCTCAATTATCTGATTTTCGGTCTCACTCGTAAAGGGAGTTCCATAGTTAAAATCCCAAGTTTCAGGCTGAAAACAGTTTTTGCATTTATTTGTACAGCCCGAAACGAAAAGGGTGACTCTTACCCCAGGTCCGTTTGCAATATCGCAGTTTTTTATAGTTCCGTAATGCATAATTTTCTCCTAAAAATTGCCTCCCTCTGACGAGGGAGTTGGTTTTTGCAAAGCAAAAAGCGGAGGGAGAGAAAACTGCCCCTCCACCGCAAGCGGCCCCTCCCCTGACAAGAGGAGGCAGACCTTTTAAAATTTTGAATTTTTAAAAATTACAGGTGGAGAACTCTTTCCTTAATTTCCTGAGTTCTGCCCTGATTCCAATACTGAGTTCCAATGTATCCGCAGGTTCTACGGGCAACGTTCATCTTATCCTGATCGGTGTTACCGCAGTTAGGACAGGTCCAGATAAGCTTTCCGTCCTTATCCTCCTTAACCTCTATTTCTCCATCCCATCCGCATACCTGACAATAGTCACTCTTGGTATTAAGCTCGGCATACATAATATGGTCATAGATAAACTGCATAACCGAAAGAACAGCATCAAGGTTGTTCTTCATATCAGGTACCTCAACATAGGAGATAGCGCCACCGGGAGAAAGAGCCTGAAATTCGGATTCAAGGGCCAATTTATCAAAGGCATCAATAGGCTCGGTAACGTGAACGTGATAGCTGTTAGTGATATAGTTCTTATCGGTAACATTCTTAACAACACCGAAACGCTGCTGTAAGCATTTAGAGAACTTATAGGTTGTACTCTCAAGGGGAGTGCCGTAGAGTGAATAATCAATATTCTCCTCAGCCTTCCACTTAGCAGTATACTCGTTAAGCTTTCTCATAATCTCAAGGCCAAGCTCTTTACCCTCTGCCTCAGTAAGCTTCTTATCAATAAGGCTATATACACATTCCCAAAGACCTGCATAGCCAAGAGAAAGGGTGGAATATCCGCCATGGAGATACTTATCAATCGTCTCGCCCTTCTTAAGTCTAAGAAGCGCGCCGTGTTGCCAGAGAATAGGCGCCGCATCGGAAAGGGTACCTGTAAGACGCTCGTGTCTTGCCTGTAAGGCTCTGTGACAAAGTTCCATTCTCTCATCAAATATCTTCCAGAATTTTTCCATATCCTTATTGGCAGAAAGACCAATATCAACAAGGTTTACGGTTACAACGCCCTGATTAAAGCGTCCGTAATACTTAGGCTTGCCCTCTTCGTCAACAAAGGGGGTAAGGAAGCTACGGCAGCCCATACAGGTATAGCAGTGACCGTCACCGTTTTTATCAATTTTATTCTGAAGCATAATCTTTTCAGAAATATAATCGGGAACCATACGCTTTGCGGTACACTTAGCGGCAAGCTTGGTAAGATGCCAATAAGGTGTGCCCTCACGGATGTTATCCTCTTCAAGAACATAAATAAGCTTGGGGAATGCAGGGGTAATCCAAACGCCCTTTTCGTTCTTAACGCCCTGATAGCGCTGCTTTAAGGTTTCTTCAATAATAAGAGCTAAGTCCTTTTTCTCCTGCTCATTCTTAGCCTCGTTAAGATACATAAATACAGTAACAAAGGGAGCCTGACCGTTGGTGGTCATAAGGGTTACAACCTGATACTGAATCATCTGAACGCCCTTCTGAATTTCCTCTAAAAGACGCTTTTCTGTAATCTTATCTATCTGAGCTTCGGTTACGTTTTCATCAATTTCCTTAAGCTCCTCCTCAACCTGAACGCGAATTCTCTTACGGCTTATATCAACAAAGGGAGCAAGGTGTGTAAGGCTGATGCTCTGACCGCCGTACTGACAAGAAGCAACCTGAGCTATAATCTGGGTTGCAATATTACAAGCGGTTGAGAAGCTATGGGGCTTTTCAATAAGGGTGCCGCTGATAACGGTGCCGTTCTGAAGCATATCCTCAAGGTTAACCAGGTCGCAGTTATGCATATGCTGAGCAAAATAATCGGCATCGTGGAAATGGATAAGACCGTTTTCGTGAGCCTCAACAATATCACTGGGAAGAAGAATTCTCTTGGTAATATCCTTACTTACCTCACCTGCCATATAGTCACGCTGAACGCTGTTAACGGTAGGATTTTTATTAGAATTTTCCTGCTTAACCTCTTCATTATTGCACTCAATAAGGCTTAAAATCTGGTCATCAGTAGTGTTGGATTTACGAACGAGCGCTCTGTTATAACGGTAGGTTATATAACGACGAGCTACCTCAAAGGCGCGCTGATTCATAATCTGGTCCTCGACCATATCCTGAATTTCTTCCACGCTAAGCGACCTATTTATATTGGCGGCAGCGCTTTCAACATCCTCCGCAATTCTCTTAATCTGAATTTCAGACATACGGGCGCTTGGAACAACGCTTTCGTTTGCCTTGGTTACAGCGATAACTATTTTCTTAGGATCAAAGGTAACCTCAGCACCGCTACGCTTAATAATCTTCATATTTTTTCCTCCTAAGGCGTCTCACACGCCTTTTTTCATCTATTTCATCAAGATAATGTGTTTGAGCAAGATTGATTTTAGCATATATTGTGGTCAATGTCAACTGTATTTTGTGGCAAAAATGTGACAAATTTCTTATATATATTGCATAAAAGCCCGAAAAACCGCGTATTAACACAGTTTTTCGGGCTTTTGAAAATTCCACAAAATTTTTAATCAAACACTACATATTGATGAGCAACATTGAGACGAATGCAATTATAATTCCTATTACCGATTTCACCGTTATCCTTTCCTTAAAAAACAACGCCATGGTTATACTTGTTAAAGGTAGGGTAAGTCCCTGAAAAAGAGGATACAGCACGGGAGCAGACAGATAGGTAGCCGACAAGGTTTTAAAATAACTTCCAAGGAAGGTGGCTACCCCCATTAGTATAATAAACGGGAGCACGGCTTTAAGCACACTCAGAGGCTCCTCAGCTTTGGCAGAGCAATTTTTACTGAATAAAAGATAACACACACCTAATATTACCGAAGAAAACAGGTAGGTATAGAAATTAAAAGCTTCAATAGAACAATCCTTTACCGAAAAAACAAAAAGCTTCTGACTAAAATCCATAACGCCTGTTAAAAGGCCGCAAAGAATCAGTAAAACTACGGCGGAAGAGGTAAGCCTTCCCTTTATATCCTTACTATAAGAGCACATAACAAGAGCCGCTATCACAAGGACTATAAGACCTATTATCTGCTTAACTGTTACGCTCTCATTGAAAAACACTGCACTAAGCCCCACCGTTACAACCACGCCTAACATAACGAATACCGAGGATAGCATAAAGGCGCCCTTTCTCACCGAAAAGAGCCAGGCTATAACATAGGCAGAGGTTGCGGCGGCAGATAGAAGGGATATCAGTATTGTACCCACATCCGCAAGTGCATATAGCTTACTGCCACCAAGAAGAAAGAATACTGCTCCTATCGGAAGGCAGAAAAGCATTCTTACAAAGCTTGTAAGCAAGGCGGAGGGAATTGTTCCCGCTTTACTGCTTTGCTTTTTACTGCAGACCGCCTTAGCAATACCTGCAAAAACCGCTAAGACAAGATATAAATAACCCATTTTTCTCTCCAAAAGATAAGGGACTGATGCCCCAGTCCCTTAATATCATTTATTCCTCATCCGGCATATCCCAGTTATGCCAAATATTTTGAACATCATCATTTTCTTCAAGCATATCGATAAGCTTTTCCATTTTAGCGGCAGCCTCTTCATCATCAATAGCAGTCATTGTTTGAGGAACAAACTGCACCTCAGCGGAAAGGAAGGAGTAGCCCTTCTCTTCGAGCGCATCACGAACAGCGCCTAAATCATTAGGCTCGGTGGTGATTTCAAAAACATCGCCATCGAAATTAAAGTCCTCAGCACCTGCCTCTAAAGCGGCTTCCATAACGGTATCTTCATCAAGACCTTCACCCTCAATTTCGATTATACCCTTGCGGTCAAACATAAACATAACAGAGCCTGACTGACCTAAGTTACCACCGCACTTATCAAAATAGTGGCGCATCTCACCTGCGGTTCTGTTGCGGTTATCGGTAAGGGTTTCTACTACTACGGCAATACCGCAGGGACCATAGCCCTCATAGGTGAGCTCCTCGTAATCACTTCCGCCCGATTCACCTGCTGCCTTTTTAATAATACGCTCGATATTATCATTAGGCACGTTTGCTGCCTTTGCTTTTGCAATAGCATCCTTAAGCTTACTGTTTTCGGCAGGGTTAGGACCGCCTGCCTTAACTATAACCGAAATCTCTCTACCGATTTTGGTAAAGATTTTTGCTTTTGCGGCATCGGTTTTTTCCTTTTTTCTTTTAATGTTATTCCATTTTGAATGTCCTGACATATAATTCACTCCTAATCAATTACAAAAAACATTATATCACTATTTTTGAAATTGGCAATACTAAATTTAAGGATTTAGTTTAAGCGCCTCGTCGCAAAGGCGCAAAACATCATCATAGCTTGATATTTCTCCGCACATTCTTCTAAGAGAAGCTGCTCCGTTTATGCCGTTCATATACCAAGCGGCGTGCTTTCTCGTTTCTAAAATTCCCTTGTGGTGATTGCGGTATTTAAGCATAAGGTCTATCTGTTCTTTAAAGATCTCGAGCCTTTCTTCAAGGGTTTTGGGGGTATATTCTCTACCCTCAAAGCAAGCATTTATCTCCTCGAAAATAAAGGGATTACCGCGGGCGGCTCTGCCCACCATAAGAAAATCGCAACCCGTTTTTTCCATCATTTCTTTAGCCGATTTTCCATCCACAATATCACCGTTTGCAATAACGGGGATATTTACGCTTTCCTTAACCTTTTTGATAACATCTAAATCAACGGGCGGAGCATACATCTGTGTTTTCGTTCTGCCGTGAACCGTAACGGCGCTTGCTCCCGCCTGCTCACATATTTTGGCAAGCTGGGGCGCATTCAGGCTATCCTTATCCCAACCTGAACGCATTTTTACGGTTACGGGGATATCTACCGCCTTTACCACTGCCTCTACGATTTTACCTGCAAGCTCGGGGTTTTTCATAAGGGCGCTGCCTCCCCCGTGACCTGAAACCTTAGGAGCGGGACAGCCCATATTTATATCTATAAAATCAGGGCAAAATTCAAGGGCTTTTTCGGCGGCAAACGCCATAACCTCAGGCTCACAGCCAAAAAGCTGATTTGCAGTGGGAACTCCCTTTTTCTCACAAAAAAGCAACTCGGCGGATTTCTTATCCCCAAGCGAAATTCCCTTTGCGCTTGCAAGCTCACCTATTGTGAATGCCGCACCGTGCAAAGCGCATATTTCACGCATAGCCCTATCGGCAACACCTGCCATGGGAGCTAAGCCTGCGTACCCTTTAAATTCAAGCTTTCCTATCTTCATAACAAGGTGATTATACATCATAATAAAAAATCTGTCAATTTTTAAAATTTTAATGATGACAAATTAAGATAAATATGTTAATATAAATATATATGCCCAAAATTTCTTTGAGAGGTGAAAACTTTGAAGCTTTTAGCCATAGACGGAAACAGCCTTATAAACCGCGCATTTTACGGAATAAAGCTCCTTTCCACCAAGGATGGAAAATATACAAACGCCGTTTACGGCTTTATAAACATACTGCTTAAGCTTCTTGAAAGCGAACAGCCTGACGGTGTAGCAGTTTGCTTTGATATTAAAAAGCCCACCTTCCGCCACGAAAAATATGAAGCGTATAAGGCGGGGCGTCACGCTATGCCCGATGAGCTCAGAGGACAATTCCCCTTAGTCAAAGAATGGTTAAAGCTTTCAGGCTATCACTGCATAGAATGCGAGGGCTTTGAGGCTGATGATATTTTAGGCACCTTAGCATATTCAGCCGTAAAAAGCGGAAACGAATGCGTCGTTGCCACGGGTGACCGTGATTCCCTCCAATTAGTTTCGGAAAACACAAGGGTTTTACTTGCTACTACGAGAATGGGACAAACTGAGGTCATAAATTACACACCTGAAAAGGTTTTTGAGCGTTACAGCGTAACACCAAAAGAAATGATAGAGCTTAAAGCCCTTATGGGTGACTCCTCAGATAACATCCCTGGTGTTGCAGGGGTTGGAGAAAAGACGGCTACCGACCTTATCTCCCGTTACCACAGCATCGATTATATTTACGAAAATATCGACTCCCTCGAAATCAAAGAGGGCGTAAGAAATAAATTAAAGGACGGTAAGGATAGCGCATATTTAAGCCGCTGGCTTGGTACCATTTGCCTTGAAGCGCCCATAGATACCGATTTTGAAAAATATCGCAAGGCTCAAATTGATGAAAACAAGCTATCCGCATTTATGGTAGACCTTGAGTTCTTTAAACTTATTGAAAGGCTCAATTTAAAGCCTGTTGCCACCCCCACTAAAAAGGAAGAAAAATTAAGCGAAAAAATAACCGTATGTGAATATGAGGGCGATGTGCCAAGTTTGGCCGATATCTATATCGAAGAGGATTTTTCCGCTATTGTCTGGGATAAAAAGGCAGCCCTTATAAATGCCTGTGAGTTATCCGCTCTGCTTTCCTCAAGGGACTGCGAAAAAAGAGTCTACGGATACAAAGAGCTTTGCAAGAGATTTGATAACATCCAAAATGTTACCTTTGACACTCTTCTTGCAGGTTATCTTTGCAATCCCTCTTCAAACGATTATTCCATAGAACGCCTTTTAGCCGAATATTCGGTTACCCTCCCCGAAATCGAGGGCGAGGCTAATGACATTATAAACAAGGCGGTTGCTCTATCTGCTGTAAACAATGTTTTATTTGATATTCTTTCAAAGAATGATGAGATAAAGCTATTAAGAGAAATAGAGGTTCCTCTTGCCAAGGTTTTAGCAAGTATGGAAGAGGAAGGCTTCCTTGCTGACTGCGAGGGACTTAAGGCAAAAGGCGAGGAACTTGCAGAAAGGATTTCCGAAATTGAAAAGGAAATATTTAATCTTGCAGGAGCTGAGTTTAATGTGAACTCACCCAAGCAGTTAGGTGAAATTCTTTTTGTTAAATTAGGTCTTCCCGCAAAAAAGAAGACCAAAAGCGGATATTCTACAAATGCAGATGTTTTGGAATCCTTAAGATATGATTTCCCGATAGTTGAGCTGATTTTACAGTATAGACAGCTTGCAAAGCTTAAATCCACCTACTGTGACGGACTTTTAGCCGCAGTAGCAAGTGACGGCAGAATTCACTCAACCTTTAATCAAACCGAAGCGAGAACGGGCAGAATAAGCTCTCTTGAGCCTAATTTGCAGAATATACCCGTAAAAACCGAAGAAGGAAGACAGCTTCGAAAATTCTTTATTGCCAAAGATGGCTTTGTGCTTTGCGATGCCGACTACTCTCAGATAGAACTGCGGGTTCTTGCAAGTATTGCCGAGGATGAGGCTATGATAAATGCCTTTAACACGGGTGTTGATATTCACACCCTTACAGCCTCTGAGGTTTTTGATATACCCGTAGATATGGTGCTTCCGATTATGCGAAGCAGAGCAAAGGCTGTTAACTTCGGTATTGTTTACGGCATAGGCGCATTTTCACTTGCAAAGGATATCGGCGTAACAAGAGCCGAGGCTGACAGGTATATTAAAGGCTATCTTGCTACCTATCCGGGCGTTGCTTCATATATGGATAAGGTTATAGAAAAAGCCAAGACTGACGGGTTTGTTACCACCGCCTTTGGAAGACGGAGATATCTGCCCGAGCTTTCCTCCTCAAACGGAATGCTGAGAGCCTTTGGTGAAAGAGTTGCGCGAAATGCCCCCATTCAAGGAACTGCCGCAGATATTATAAAGATAGCTATGATAAGAGTCTACGAAAGGCTTAAAAAAGAGCTTCCCTCGGCCAGTCTTATTTTACAGGTTCACGATGAGCTTATAGTTGAGTGTAAAAAAGAAGATGCTGATAAGGCTTGTAAAATCTTAGAGGAAGAAATGGAAAATGCCGCAAGGCTTAAGGTTAAGCTCTCGGTTGATGCAAACAGCGGCGAAAATTGGTTAGAAGCAAAAGGATAATATATGAAAATTATATTTGTTTGCACAGGTAATACCTGCCGTTCACCTATGGCAGAGGGTTATCTTAAATCGAAGCTGATACCTGCCCTAACAGTAGAAAGCAGAGGGCTTTATGCAGGCGGCGATGCCGTAAGCGAAAGCTCTGCCTCTGTTATGAAAGAAATCGGCATTGATATAAAAGGGCACATATCAAAGGGCATATCCCCTATTGACCTTGATGCCGATATGTTTATTTGTATGACCGCCTCCCACGCCGATACCTTAATATCGGCAGGGATAGATAAAAATAAGGTTGCGGTTTTAGGAAAGGGCATTTGCGACCCTTACGGTATGGATGAAACAGCCTATCGCCGATGCCGAAATGATATTATCGATGCTATTGATGAGCTTATTTACGGCGGACTTATAAACGGGATTTCGGTAAGAAAAGCAGATGAAAAGGATATCCCCCAAATCGCAAGTATAGAAAGCTCAAATTTTTCTATGCCTTGGAGTGAAAATGCAATTAAGGAATCGATGGAAAGGGATACCGTATTTCTTATTGCCCAAAGGGGAGATTCCGTAATCGGCTATATGGGACTTACCTGCATTCTTGATGAAGGCTATGTTACAAATATTGCAGTAAATAAGGACTTTCGCAAATCGGGAGCAGGAACCCTCATTTTGAATAAGGCTATAGATTTAGCAAGGGATAAGGGACTTTCCTTTATTTCTCTTGAGGTAAGAGCCTCAAATAAAAATGCCATTTCGCTTTATAACCGTCTTCTCTTTAAAGAAGAGGGGCTTCGTAAAGGCTTTTACGAAAAGCCAAAGGAAGATGCAATTATTATGACAAGAAGGTTTACATTTTAGATGATAATACTAAGCATTGAATCCTCTTGTGACGAAACTTCTGTAGCCGTTACAAGAGAACGAGAGATTTTATCAAATATTGTTGCTACTCAAATAGCAGAGCACCGCATTTACGGCGGAGTTGTTCCTGAAATTGCTTCAAGAAGGCATACCGAGGCAATAGGCGCTGTTTGTAATGAAGCATTAAAGGCGGCGGGTGTGACCTATGGGGAAATTGACGCCATAGCCGTCACCTTTGCCCCCGGTCTTATAGGTGCGCTGCTTGTGGGCGTTAATTTTGCCAAGGGACTTGCAGCAAGTCTTAACATTCCCTTAATTCCCGTTCATCATCTCCGCTCTCATATAGCGGCTAACTATATAACCAATAAGGAATTAAAGCCGCCCTTTTTATGTCTTACGGTATCAGGAGGCAACACTATTATTACAGAGGTTTCCGATTATACAAAATTCAAAACCATAGGAGCTACCTTTGATGATGCGGCAGGCGAATGCTTTGATAAAACCGCAAGGTGCTTAGGTCTTGAGTATCCCGGTGGCGTAACTCTTGATAAAATTGCTACTAAATCAGATTTAAGAAAATATCCGCTACCCTATCCTAAGTCCCCCGCAGGTGAATATGATTTTAGCTTCTCAGGACTTAAGACGGCGGTTATAAATCTCGTTCACAATGCCAAGCAAAAGGAAGAAGCTATAGATGTTCCCGTTCTTGCCGCAACGGTGCGTGAGCGTGTTTGCGATATGCTTATAAAAAACACCTTAAAGGCGGCAAAGGATAAGGGGTATAAAACCCTTTGTCTTGCAGGCGGAGTATCTGCCAACAGTGAGCTTAGAGGGAGAATGGAAGAGGAATGTAAAAAAGAGGGCATAACTCTTTATTATCCTGAGCTAAAATATTGCGGAGATAATGCCGCAATGGTGGGCGTACAAGGGTATTATGAATTTTTAAGCGGAAATACGGTGGGCAGTAATCTTAATGCTACCGCCACACTTCCGATAGATTATCGTTAAGTGTCAGATAAAAGGAGAAAATTATGGAAAACAAAAGACTTCTTTTAATAGTTAATCCAAAATCAGGCAGAGAAAAAATGCGAGGTCAACTGCTTAGAGTTACCGAAATTTTAACCCGTGGCGGATATGAGGTTACAGTATATCCCACTAAGGAAAGGGGTGACGGCACCGTAAGGGCCGCTCAGATAAAGCAAAATGAATATGACCGTGTTGTAGTATGCGGAGGAGACGGCACTCTTAACGAGGTTATAACGGGACTTATGAATTCAGGTGTTAAATGCACTCTCGGATATATTCCCTCAGGCACCCTTAACGAGTGGTCCTCAGGACTTCATATTGCAAGAGATATCCCCACTGCCGCAAAGGATATAATAAACGGCGAAATGGTAGAGCTTGATATAGGAAAATTTGATGATAAATATTTCTCCTATACTGCATCCTTCGGCGCCTTTACCGAAGCATCCTATTCAGCGCCTCAGGATATAAAGAATGTTTTAGGTCAGGCGGCTTACTTTTTTGAGGGAATTAAGAGCCTTGGCAATATTAAGCCCATTCATCTTAAATTCACTGCCGATGACCGAGAGGTTGAGGGGGATTTCCTCTTTGGAGCAATATCTAACTCTATGTCGGTAGGCGGAATAGTTAAGTTTAATGAAACTACTGTAAAGCTTAACGATGGACTTTTTGAGGTTGTGCTTATTAAAAATCCTTCCTCTATTACCGAATTTCAGTCAATTCTTGAGGGAATTCTCCGTCAGGATTTAGACCGTAAGGGAATTGAATTTTTCCATACCAAAGCCATTACTGTTTCGGGCGGGAGCGACGTTTCCTGGACCCTTGACGGCGAATATGCCGCAGGTAAGGATGAAATAAAAATAGAAAACATTCATTCGGCTATCAGGCTGATAGCGCCTGAAAGCTAAGAAAGGAATTTAGAATATGTTTACAAGAGATATAGGAGTTGACCTCGGCACAGCCAACACCCTTGTTTGCGTAAAGGGTAAGGGTATTATTACAAGAGAGCCCTCGGTTGTTGCCTACGATATGAGAGATGCTGCAGTAAGAGCAGTTGGTAGGGAAGCTAAAGAGATGATTGGCAGAACACCAGGCTCTATAATTGCTGTTCGCCCCCTTAAAAACGGAGTTATTGCCGACTTTGACGTTACCGCGGCAATGCTTAAAAGATTTATCCGTCAGGCTATGAAGGGCTCTATGGTTTCAAGAGTTAGAATGGTTATCTGCATACCTACGGGAGTTACCGAGGTTGAAAGCCGCGCAGTTTATGATGCGGCAAAGCAAGCGGGCGCTACCGATATTGACCTTGTTGAAGAGCCTATGGCAGCGGCTGTGGGCGCAGGTCTTCCCGTATGGGAGGCCACAGGCAATATGATAGTTGATATCGGCGGCGGCACAAGTGAAGTTGCCATTATCTCTCTTGGCGATATTGTTACCTCCCAGTCTCTTCGCTTAGGAGGAGATGACCTTGATGAAGCCATTATAGGCTACATAAGGAAAAAGCATAATCTCTTAATCGGAGAAAGAACTGCCGAACAGATTAAAATAGAAATCGGCTCTGCTAAGCCTTATGAGGATGAAAAATCTATTGAAATCAGGGGTAGAAACCTTGTTGACGGTCTGCCTAAGAATATTACCATCTCTTCAGAAGAGGTGAGAAACGCTATGGCGGATACGGTTTCACAGATTATCGATATAATCCGCACCACCCTTGAAAAGACTCCGCCTGAGCTTTCTGCCGATATTATTGATAGCGGCATTGTTCTTGCGGGTGGCGGCGCATTACTTCGCGGTCTTGCTGAGCTTATCGCAGAAGAGACGGGTATGCCCGTATCCGTTGCGGCTAATCCTCTTGACTGTGTTGTTATGGGAACTCAGAAAAGGCTTGAAGGCGATGTAGGCTTTAACAACTATGTTTTCCGCAGAGGCCGTCACTTCAGATAAGATAAAAAATCCAAGGAGATGCTAAAATGCGATTTTTCTTTCGCAGCAGACAGTTTAAAATTATAATAAGCGTTTTTCTAAGCTTAATTTTAATCTCTGCCATTTTCGGAATCATAGGTAAAAATATGGCTCCGGGCGCCAATATATTCGGTACGGTAACTGCGCCTCTGCGTTCGGTTGCCACCTCTATTTCAAACCTTTTTTCTGACCTTGGTAAAACCATTTCAGGCGGAAATGAGCTTATGCTTAAAAACGCTGAGCTTGAAGCTGAGCTTAACAAGCTAAGAGAACAGGTTGCTGACTACGAGGAAATAAAGAAGGAAAATGAAGAATTCAAAGAATTTCTTGAACTTAAAGAGCAAAATCCCGATTTAAAATTTGCTTCTGCTAATCTTATTTCAAGAGATAACGATGACCCATTCTCCTCCTTTCTTATTAACCGTGGCTCAATGGCAGATGTATCACTTTACGACCCCGTTATATCAGGGGAAGGACTAATTGGTTTTGTTACCGAGGTGGGACTTACCACTGCTAAGGTTACTACCATTTTAAACCCCGACCTCACGGTAGGCGCTCTTGATAACCGTACGGGTGATTCGGGTATAATTTCAGGTAGATTAGAGCTTGCAAAGGATGGACTTTGCCGTTTTTATAACCTTGCCCGTTCCTGTAACGTGGCAATCGGTGACTATGTTGTAACCTCAGGAGAAGGTATATTCCCCGAAGGCGTTTTAATAGGCTCGGTTTCGGCAGTAGGCTCAGATGAATACAACACCTCAATTTACGCCGATGTTGAGCCCTTTGTGAATTTTTCGGATATAAGAGATGTTATGGTTATAACAAGCTTTGATGGTCAGGGTGGCATAAATCCTTCCAAGGAGGGCAAATAAATGACCTCTAAAAAGGAAAAAATCTTTGCGCAGGGTGTAAATTTCCTACTTTTTATAATAATTGCCTTTGCTCATAATACGGGCTTTCGCCCCTTCAGTATACTTAATGCCAACCCCTTTGCTATTTTTGCTTTGCTTGTTGCTTTTTCTATGTTTGCTACCGAATGGAGCTCCTGCTTTACGGGACTTTTTCTCGGTATGTTTATAGATTCTGCTTCTTCAAACGGCTCTATTTTTCACACTATTTTGTTTTTCTTAACCGCCCTTTTCGTTTCGGTAACCTCAAGATATTTTTTCAATAACAATATAAAAGCAGCAATTGTTATCTGCCTTATTTGTTCTGTTTTATTGTTCGGTACAAAATGGATAATTTTCTACGGCTTTAATTTAGGGGCTAACGAAAGCATTTCATTCCTTCTTAAATCCGCTCTGCCCTCTGCCGTTTATACTACAATTTTTATCATTCCTTTCTATTATTTTGAAAGAGTGCTTTTTAAATATTTTATAAGTCAATAAGAACCTAAATTTTGAATGTGAGGTGAATCTCTATGCCCTTTAAGCGTGATAAGCAGACTTCTATCACCGTTCTCGCTGTTATTCTTGTTATCGTTTTAATACTTTACACTGCAAGAATTTATTCCCTGCAGGTTATAAATGCTTCAAAATACTCCTCAGTTGCAGGAAGCACAACGGTAAGAACTGCCGTGCTTAAGGCGCCGCGAGGAGAGATTCTTGATAGCTTTGGCCGTCAGATTGCGGTAAACCGTGACGGCTACAATGTAGTTTTCAACAAGGCTTACGTTAAGGAAAATCTTAACGATGTTATTTTATCCCTTGTTAATATATTTTTGGAAAATGAAGTGGAATATACGGACAAGCTTCCTTTAGATACCACGGCGCCCTTTAACTTTAAAGCGGATGAATCCACTGATAAGCTCATCAAAACCTTAGGCCTTAACCATTATGCCACGGCAGAAAACTGCTTTGTAAGGCTTGTGGAAAGGTATGAGCTTAAAGATTACGATAAGCTTAGTCAAAGAAAAATAATGGGCGTAAGATACAGTATGGAAATAGCAAGCTTTTCTATTTCCTACCCTTATACCTTTGCGGAGGATATTCCTACCGAGCTTATGCGAAAGCTTAGTGAATCAGGCTTTATGCTTGATGGTGTTACGGTTGACGTGTTTCCTTTCAGACAATATGTTGATACCTCTCTTGCAGTAAATATAATCGGCTCTGTGGGTCCTATTTATGAAGAGGACTGGGATGACGGTGAAAATTACAAGGATAGGGGCTATTCCTACAATGATAAAGTAGGAAAAAGCGGAATTGAATATTATGCCGAAAAATATCTTCGCGGCATTGACGGAGAGATAACCTACTACCTTGATTCTGAAGGAAACATTATTGAAAAGGAGATAACCAAAGAGCCAATCGCAGGTAAAACTGTTATGCTTACTCTTGACAGAAGCATTCAGCGTACCGCTCAGAATTCTCTCGAATCAACCATTATAGATTTAAGGTCAAAGGGCGGTACCGCCGTTGCAGGTAGCGCCGTTATGATTGATATTGATACGGGCGGAATTATCTGCGCGGCAAACTATCCCACCTATGATTCTGAAACCTTAGGCGAAAAGTTTGAAGAGCTTGTATCGGACCCCAGAAAGCCGCTTACAAACCGTGCCTTTCAGGGCGTTTATCCCATAGGCTCCACCATTAAGCCTATTGTAGCTACTGCCGCTATTGAAAAGGGGCTTTATCATCAGGGTGAAACCATAAAATGCGTTCAGGTTTACGATTACTTTTCGGATTATAAGCCTAAATGCCTACATTATCACGGAACTATAAACCTTAATACAGCCCTTTCAAAAAGCTGTAACTATTTCTTCTTTGACCTTGGCAGAAGAGTGGGCGCCACAACGCTTACGGATTACTATAAGCAGTTCGGTCTTGGCACCTATACAGGCGTTGAGGTTGATGATTCAAAGGGAATTTTGGTAGAGCCTGAAAGTGATACCTTAGGCGGTGATACCCTGCAGATTTCCATAGGTCAGTTAAACGCTTTTACTCCCTTACAGCTTGCTAACTACGCCGCCACATTTGCTAACGGCGGAACACACTATAAGGCAACCCTTATTGATAAGATTGTTTCCTACGACCTTTCAAAAACCTATGAAAATAAAAAGCCTGAGGTGGTTAATACAGTAACCATAAAGGATTCCACCTTAAACTCTGTAAAAGAGGGTATGCTCTCTGTTACGGTTGACGGTACGGGTAGCCGAGTATTTGCTGATTACGGAATAAAGATAGGCGGTAAAACAGGTACCTCTCAGAACAATAACGGCGCCGACCACAGCACCTATATAGTATTTGCCCCTTACGATAACCCTCAGATTGCCATATCGGTTATCCTTGAACACGGTGATTCGGGTTATTCAGCAGGTTCTATTGTTAAATCTCTTTTGGATGCTTATTTTTTCAGCGAGGGAAACAATAAGGCGGATACCGTTCCTTATGTTGTTTTGCAGTAATTTATATTGACTCAATTTATTATTTATGATAAAATTACAAACTAAACGGAGTTGAAATATGTCTTTACTTTTAGCAACCACTTCTGGTAAGGGCGGTACGGGTAAATCAACCGTATCGGTAAGTCTTGCTCTTGCTTTTTCAAAGCTTAATGAGAAAGTTCTTCTTATGGATATGGATGAGGGACTCAGAAGCCTTGATTTATTCTTAAATCTTGACGACCGCATTGTTTTTGACCTATCGGATGTTTTAAAAGACACCGATATAGAGGATGCGGTTTATCCCGTAGATAAGAATGAGAATATCCATCTTCTCCCTGCTCCGAGAAATACGGGGGAAATTGACGCT
This sequence comes from Acutalibacteraceae bacterium, assembly GCA_045605605.1. Classification (GTDB taxonomy): domain Bacteria; phylum Bacillota; class Clostridia; order Oscillospirales; family Acutalibacteraceae; genus UBA737. The sequence goes on from JAZUQH010000051.1 coordinate 81,080, forward strand.
GAGGCTTTTTCCGATTTACTTAAAAAGCTCACTCCCCTTTACGATGTGATTATTCTTGATTTTCCTGCAGGGCTTGACTTTTATTTATATAATGTGTTACCAAGGGAAACTCAGTTTATAACCGTTTGCAATCCTGACCCTGTATCTGTAAGGGATGCAGGTATTGTATGCGACCTTTTACCTGATACGGAAAAGGACCCAAGACTTATACTTAACCGTTTTGATATTGAGCTTATCAAAAACGGTACATATAAAAACATCGATGATATAATCGATACATCGGGGATGAGACTTTTAGGTGTTGTCCCTGCAGACAGTGAGCTTATGCTCCTTTCGGTAAATCATAAGCTTCATCTGAGAAAAAGACCTTTTAAGGCAGTTTTACGGATTGCCAAAAGGCTTTTGGGCGAAAACATTCGTCTTCCCAAACCTAAAAAAATATAAATTAAAAAATATATAAGGGGGTCATTTTTATGACAATAGCGTTAATAGCGCACGATGCTAAAAAGGAAATTATGGTACAGTTCTGCATCGCTTACTGCGGAATTCTTAGTAAACACAATCTCGTTGCCACCGGCTCTACGGGTAAGTTTGTTTCGGAGGCTACAGGACTTGATATTATCCAGTTTTTAGGCGGTTCTCAGGGCGGCTCTCAGCAAATTGCCGCAAGAATAGGCTGTAACGAAATAGACCTTCTTTTACTCTTTAGAGATCCTCTTAATCCCCGTCCTAATGACCCTGATGAGAGTGTTCTTCTTCGCCTTTGCGATGTTCATAACATCCCCGTTGCTACCAATATTGCCACCGCTGAGATGCTTATTCACGGTCTTGAGCGCGGCGACCTTGATTGGCGTGATATCGTTAAAAAATCCTGATTTGGAGTTAAGTTTTTATGGCAGAAATTAACCGTGCCGTTAAAGGCACAAACGATTTACTCCCCGATGAAAGCCATTTACTGCAATACGTTGAGGGAAAAATGCTTGATACCGCCCGTCTTTACGGCTTCAGAGAAATCCGTGTGCCCGTTTTTGAGCATACTGAGGTTTTCTCCCGTAACGTAGGCGATACTACCGATGTTGTTCAAAAAGAAATGTACACCTTCCTTGATAAAGGTAATAGGTCTATTACCCTTCGCCCCGAGCTTACAGCGGGCGTTGTAAGGAGTGCGGTTGAACACGGTCTTGTAAACGGCGCGCTACCCGTAAAGGTTTGCTATATAGGCGGTTGCTACCGTTACGAAAAGCCACAGGCAGGAAGGCTCAGAGAATTCCATCAATTCGGTGTTGAATGCTTTGGCGCCGCCTCCCCCGCCGCTGATGCTGAGGTTATATCCCTTGCCCGTCAGGTTCTTTTAGGTGTGGGGGTTGAAAAGATTTCCCTTGAAATCAATTCTATCGGCTGTCCTAAATGCAGAGAGGCTTATCACAAGGCTCTTAAAGAGTATTTTACCGCTAAAAAAGATGAGCTTTGTGCCACCTGTAATGAAAGGCTCGAAAGAAACCCTATGCGAATTCTCGACTGCAAATCCCCCGTTTGCTCAAGTATTGCAAAGGATGCTCCCGTGGTGCTTGATTTCCTTTGTGATGAATGTAAAGAGCATTTTGAGGGCGTTAAGGCGCATCTTAATGCGGCAGGAATTGACTTCACCGTTAATCCGCATATTGTTCGCGGTCTTGATTATTATACTAAAACCGTTTTCGAGTTTGTTTCAGGCGATATCGGCGCTCAGTCCACCGTTTGCGGCGGCGGCAGATATGATGGGCTTGTAAAGCAGATGGGCGGTCCCGAAGTGGCAGCTCTTGGCTTTGGTATGGGTATTGAAAGGCTCATGCTTTTACTTAAAAATCAGAATACCCCTATGCCTGAGGATACAAAATGTGACCTTTATATCGCTCCAATGGGTGAGAGAGCAGCCCTTAAGGCTACCGAAATATGTACCCGACTTCGTGATGATGGTTTTGAAGCTCAGACCGATATCTGTGGCAGAGGTCTTAAAGCTCAGATGAAATATGCAGATAAGATAGGCGCTCTTTACTCGGTTGTTTTGGGTGACAATGAATTAGATAACGGAATATGTAATCTTAAATGTATGAGCACAGGTGAGATTGCAGAAATTAAAATAAAGGATATATCCGAAGCGTTACTTGAAATTAAAACCAAGGCTGCTTTGGAGGAGCTTGAAAATTCAATTTTTTAAATATATCTATTTAGAGGTGTTTTAAGTGCAACTTGATAGAATGAACGGCACTAAGCGTACCCATTATTGCGGAACGCTTACAAAAGAAAATATAGGAGAAAAGATAACCGTTTGCGGATGGGTGCAAAGGCAAAGAGACCTTGGCGGACTTATATTCGTTGACCTTAGGGACCGCTCGGGTATTATTCAGCTTGCTTTTGATGATAATACCGAAAAGATAGTTTTTGATAAGGCATCCCTTTTAAAAAGCGAATATGTTGCCATGGCTACGGGCTTGGTTCGTATGCGTTCTTCTGTTAACCCTGATATTCCCACAGGTGAAATTGAGGTAGAGGTAACCGAGCTTAAAATCTTGGGTGAGTCACAGACTCCTCCCTTTGAAATTCTTACCAACACTACGGCAAATGAAGAGCTTCGTCTTAAATACCGTTATCTTGACCTGAGAAGAGCAAATTTGCAGAATAATATTATGATGCGCCACCGCATCGCAAAAATAACCCGTGACTATTTTGATGAGAACGGATTTTTAGAAATAGAAACCCCCACCCTTATTAAATCTACTCCAGAGGGTGCGCGTGACTATCTCGTTCCCTCCCGTATTCATAAAGGAAGCTTCTTCGCGCTTCCCCAGTCACCTCAGATGTATAAGCAGATTCTTATGCTCTCAGGCTTTGACCGTTATATGCAGCTTGCCCGCTGTTATCGTGATGAAGACTTACGCGCTGACCGTCAGCCCGAATTTACACAGGTTGACCTTGAAATGTCCTTTGTTGAGAGGGAAGATGTATTCGCAATAGCCGAGGGCTATATGAAGCGCCTATTCAAAGAGGTTTTGAATGTTGATATTCCTCTACCGCTTCCTCGACTTACCTATACTCAGGCTATGAACGATTACGGCTCCGATAAGCCTGATACCCGCTTCGATATGAAGATTAAGGATATATCGGATATCGTTGAAAATTGCGGCTTTGGCGTTTTTGCTGATACTGTTAAATCAGGCGGCACTGTTAGAGCCATAAACGCTAAAAATGCGGCGGGTGTTTACACAAGAAAAGAAATTGATAAGCTAACCGAAGAGGCTAAAGGAATCGGCGCTAAGGGACTTGCCTTTATCCGTTGGGTTGAGGATGAACCCTCCTGCTCCTTTGCTAAGTTTATGACAGAGGATGAGCTAAAAGCAATTTACGAGAGAACGGATGCCGAAAAGGGCGACGTTATCCTTATAGTTGCTGACCGCAAAAAGACTGTTTTATCGGTACTTGGCGCCCTCCGTCTTACCGTGGCTAAACGCCTTGATATAATCCCTGAGCAGTATAACTTCCTCTGGATTACCGAATTCCCCTTCTTTGAATATAACGAAGAAACAGGCGGATGGGATGCTATGCACCACCCCTTTACCTCTCCTCTTGATGAGTGTATTCCTTATCTTGACAGTGACCCTGAGAAAGTTTTCGCAAATGCTTATGACTTAGTTTTAAACGGTATTGAGCTTTCAAGCGGCTCTATCCGTATTACCGACCCTGATTTGCAAAGAAAGATGTTCTCAGCCTTAGGTCTTAGCGACCAAGAGGCAGAAGAGAAATTCGGCTTCTTAACGGGCGCATTTAAATACGGCGCTCCCCCTCACGGCGGTATGGGTATAGGTCTTGATAGACTTTGTATGCTTATGACAGGCTCTGACTCTTTACGTGATGTTGTTGCCTTCCCCAAGGTTGCAAACTCCTCCGAGCTTATGTCGGGTGCTCCCGCAGAGGTTGATACAAAACAGCTTTCCGACCTTGCAATCGGAATATTAAGCGATGAAAAGGAATAATAATTAGCTTTAAAGGACGCATAGTAATTATGTGTCCTTATTTCTTTAAAACAGTATTTGACAATAATTGCTCTGTATATTATAATATGGATGTTAGCAAAAAAACCTATTGTGAAAGAAGGCTTTATAATGCAAAAACTAAAAAAACTAATCGCTATGATTCTGGTAACCGTTTTATTGGTAACAGCATTACCCTCTGTTTCGGTATTTGCTTTCCGCCCGAGCTACAGACCTGTTTATGATGACCAAATGCTCTACGGCAAAAAGCTTCTTGACAGCAGACCTAATCATGACGAGCTAATTGCTTTATATAATTTGCTTGTAGAGGGCTGCGGCGATTTTGAAAAAGTGATTACTGTGCCCGATATGTTGGATGTTTCCGTAGATGAATTATACCTTGTTTACCAAATGTTTTATGCCGACCATCCTGAATATTTCTGGATTGGAAACGGCAAGCCCGGATACTCCCTTTATACCTATTTGGAGCATTCTAAGGTTTCTGCCATTATGCCTATTTACGAAGCATACTTTATGGAGCTTGGAACACCCGATGCAGATAAAATAGAGGCTGCCGAGGAAGAATACGAAGAAAAGATAGATGAGCTTACAGCCGATCTTTCTTCAAAATCCGATTATGAAAAGGCTAAAATTCTGCATGACCGAATTTGTGATATCACCACCTATATATATGGCAATAACCATCAGAATTCTTACGGCGCTTTAATTGAAGGCGAAGCTGTATGTAACGGTTACGCCCGTGCATATCAGCATCTTCTTGAAAATGTTGGTATTGAGGTTTGGTATGTAAACGGTGACAGCTATATGCCGGGTACCCCCTCACTTATCCCTCACGCTTGGAATATTGTAAAGCTTAACGGCGAATGGTACTATACTGATGTTACTTGGGATGATCAGGGTGACTATACTTTCTATAGCTACTTTAACATAACCGAAGAACAGCTTAACGAAGGTCATATTATCGACCAATCTATAAAGTCATATCTTCCTAACGCCACCTCTGATGATGAAAATTATTATGTAAAAGAAAATTTGGTTTTCGAAGCGTATGATGAAAATAGACTTATTGACGTGCTTTCTAACGATAACCACTATGCCCAGATATATATAGATGGCGATTTAAACGAATTCCAAAATAATTTAAGTTGGAATGTGTTCGCGGCCTTGGGCGTAACCAAAAGCGAAGACATTAGAATTGTTACTTTAGGCAACACTTTATATATTAAGTACAGCTTATGCGACCACGATTACGAGTGGTTTGTAGATTCACTGCCTACCTGTATTTCAGACGGTTGGAAGATTGAAAAGTGCACTATTTGCAAACAAACAAGAGGCGACTGGGTACCCATTCATGACTCCGAAGCCCATTTATACGATAACGCCTGCGATACCCACTGCAACCGTTGCCACCAAAAAAGAGAAATTGAACACCGCTACGGCAATGATAACACCTGCGATATCTGTAGCTTCACCCTCTATGATATATCCAAGCTTTTCCCTGATACCGCTAACAACGCTTGGTACAGCGCCCCTGTTACCTATGTGGTTGGCAGCAACTTGATGAAGGGCTATCAGAACGGCAAATTTGGTATTTCAGACGGTATTCAGCGTCAGGATTTCCTTGTAATGCTATCCCGTTTCGATGGCGTTGATTTATCACAGTACGAATATGATTGCAATATGCCCGATGTAGGACGTAACAGTTACTATGAAGCCGCAGTAAACTGGGGCGTACAAAACGGAATAACAACGGGCTATGCCAACGGAAAATTCGGCGTAGGCGATATGATAACAAGAGAACAGATAGTAACCTTCCTTTATAGATATGCAGCTTACAAAGGACTAAACAGAGATGTTAGCGAGCTATCCAAAATAAATATTGAAGCGCAATACTATGATTTTGGTAGAGTAAGCGACTTTGCTGAAGAAGCTGTTTATTGGGCTATTACTTATAGAGTTATCAGCGGCAAGGAAAATAACACCGCAGTAGCACCTCAGGGCAATGCTCAAAGATGTGAAATTGCGCAGATTATGTATAATATTTATCTTAACGATACGTTTTAAAAATAAAAACAGTCGGTCAAAAGACCGACTGTTTTATTTTTTGATTCGTTAAATTTCCATATTTCCCTTTTCTTTTACGAACTCTTTAAGCAGTTTATTGGTTTCAAGCGGCGCATCACCAATAGTATTGGAACAAAATATAATTCCCTCTATTTCTTTAGCCTTTAAAAGTTTAGTGCAATATTCCAACTGGGATTTAAAAAGCTCTGTGTCCATAGGTTTTACCGAGTTATAATTCCAAAGATATACGCCATACATCATTGGTGTATTCCCGAAGATGCTTTTTAATTTTCCGGTATATTTTTCTTGATTTGCTATATGAGCGCACTCCCAAATCCAAAAAGTAACTCCATCGAAACAATCTACATATTTTTCCAACTCAAGATCTAATTGGCTGGCGTAAAGAACACACCAGAACTTAAGACCTTTTTCATTTAGTTTCGCCTTTATTTTTTTAAGTACCTCGGGAGTGAATCTTTCAATACGTTTAGCAGAGAAAAAATCATCGACAACGCCACCAACTATATTTTTACCTTCATCCAAAACTTCTATAATATCTTTTGCATTGCCGAGTTCATCATCAGGAAGCGGGGTTGAACCATCGCCTAAAACAGACCATATTACATTATCAAGACCGCCGAATCTCTTTGCAAAATCATGAAAAGGCGGCTGTATATCTCCTCCATAAGAAACAATAAATGCATTTTTGATTCCATATTCTTGGGCAAAGCCCTCAGGTGTCATGGAACACTCAAAATTGGTTATTTTGTTATGGTCACCCTCAAGATGCCCCCAATTCCAAAGTTTATCAATAAGTTTAGCCATACTACCCCTTCTTTCTTCTTTCATTATATAAGTATAGGCGTTATTGTCAATACTTAGTTGCTATTTTTACACTAAAATTTATATTTCTTTATTACCTATATCGTTAAAAACAACAAATTTCAAAAAACATGTTGATTTTTGTAAAATCTATGTTATAATAACTCCTATAAAATTAAATATTTCTATGTGAAGCTTGCAGGAAAAGCAATGCTACCGAAGGAGTAACACTCTCAGGTGTCTGAAAAGATGGGGACTGTAAGCAGATAGAACTTTGGAGAAGCCTGATTAAATTCAGGTGCCGAAGGGGCAAGCGAAAAGCAAATCTCTCAGGCAAAAGGACAAAGCTTAAATTTTACCTTAGGTATATTTATTTTGTTTTTTAGTCGGATTGCGTTTCGCAGTCCGATTTTATTTTGTTTTAAATTATTTTTATTGAGGAGATGTCAAAAATGATTCTTGACAAGATTGCCGAAATCAACGGCAGTATCAACGGAGTTGTATGGGGCATATTTGGCCTCGCGCTTCTCATCGGTACAGGTGTTATTATCACCTGCTGTACCAAATTCTTTCAGGTTTCCCGCTTGGGACTTTGGTGGAGAAACACACTTGGAAGTATGTTCAAAAAGGATGTAATCCGTCACCGCAAGGAAAAGGGTGTTATCTCTCCCTTTCAGGCTCTTTGCACTGCCCTTGCCGCAACTGTTGGTACGGGTAACATCGCAGGTGTTGCCGCCGCTATCTGTATAGGCGGCGCAGGTGCTGTTTTCTGGATGTGGGTTGCCGCCTTCTTTGGTATGATGACCAACTATGCAGAAAATGTTTTAGGTATTTATTTCCGCCGCAAAAACTCTGAGGGCGAGTGGTCAGGCGGCGCTATGTACTATCTTCAGGATGGTCTTGGCGGCTATAAGTATGAGGATAAGAACAGTAAGGCTTCCTTTAAGAACCTCGGTAAAGTTCTTGCCGTTTTATTCTGTATCTTCACAATGCTCGCATCCTTTGGTATCGGCAGTATGGGTCAGGTTAACAAAATAGTTGCCAACGTTGCCGCTGCATTTGATGTTAAGGCGCTTTCAAGCATTTCTGTTTTTGGCGATATTTCACTTTATAATATTATTATAGGTGTAGTTATTATGATTCTCACCGCTGTTATTACTTTAGGCGGTGTTAAGAGAATCGCTAACGTTGCTGAAAAAATAGTTCCCTTTATGGTTGTGCTTTTTGTTTTAGGCAGCTTGGTAATTATCGGCGTAAACTACGATGCCATACTTCCTGCCTTTAAAGCAATTTTCGTTAATGCCTTTAAGCCTGAAGCCTTTGTTGGCGGCGGTATCGGTGGCGTTATTATTGCTATGACCAATGGCTTTAAGCGCGGAGTTTTCTCAAACGAAGCAGGTCTTGGCTCCTCTGTTATGGTTCACTCTAACTCAAGTGTTAAGGAACCTGTTAAGCAGGGTATGTGGGGTATCTTTGAGGTATTTGCCGATACTATGATAGTTTGCACTATGACAGCCTTGGTTGTTCTTACTTCCGGCGGTCTTGAGGGCGGCGTTTTCAATGTTGTAAGCGGTGAAATCGCAGATGGCCTTAGCGATGCAACCTTAGTTGGCGGCGCCTTTAACGAGGTGTTCCCTTGGGGTAATATCGGTCAGCGCTTTGTTGCTATTGCTATGTTCCTCTTTGCCTTTACCACCGTTCTTGGTTGGTCCCACTACGGCTCAAAGGCGTGGGAATATCTCTTTGGCGCAAAGAGCACTGTAGTATTCAGAATTATCCACGTATGCACCATCATCTTCGGCGCAGTTCTCACCTCCTCTCTTGCTTGGGACATTTCAGATACCTTCAACGGCCTTATGATGATTCCCAACCTTATAGGTGTTCTCTTTATGATTCCTCTCGTAATCAAAATTACAAAGAACTATGTTGACCGTAAGGTTAAAGGTAAGGATGTTGAGCCCGTTATCTCCTACGATGAAAATATTCAGGCTGAACATGCCGCTGCCATAAAAAACGGTGAAGAATAATTAAAACTCTCTCTTTTGCCCGAGTTGTTTTACTGAAACACTCGGGCAGTTTTTATTGACAAATAATGTCAAGAATGATATAATCTTAAAAAAGGAGTTGAGCAGATGAAATCAACAGGAGTTGTTCGTCCCGTAGACCGTATGGGCAGAGTTGTTATCCCTATGGAAATTCGCCGTCAGCTTAATATTAAAAACAATGTAGATAGTCTTGAAATTTATATGGAAAACGATTCCATAGTTTTAAAGAAGTATCAGCCTGCCTGTATATTTTGCGAAGAAATTTTAGATGTTATTGAGTATAATAACCATTATATATGCCCCGAATGTATCAAAAAGATGGTGGCATTAAACGAAGAAAATCAGGAAAAGAGCGAAATTGATTATGAGTAATAAGCTTTCTTTTCAAAGCGATTATATAGCAGGAGCACACCCCGATGTGCTTAAAGCCCTTTGTGAAAACAACCTTGAAGCCGCAGCAGGCTACGGCACCGATAGGTTTTGCCTTAGCGCCGAAGAAAAAATCAAAGCAGCCTGTGACTGCCCCGATGCCAAGGTTTTTTTCTTGGTAGGCGGAACTCAGGCAAATGCGGTGGTTATATCCTCCGTGCTTAAAAAGTATGAGGGTGTTATCTCGGCTAAAACAGGCCATATCCACGCCCACGAGGCAGGTGCTGTTGAGCATACGGGACATAAGGTTTTAGAGCTTCCTCAGACCTTAGGTAAAATAAATTCCATTGACCTTAAAAATCTACTTGAAACCTTTTATCAGGATGAAAACTGCGAGCATATGGTATTTCCCGGAATGGTATATATCTCTCATCCTACCGAGTATGGCACCCTTTATTCAAAAAAAGAGCTTACAGATATATCACAGATTTGCCATAAGTACAATATACCTCTATTTCTTGACGGAGCCCGCCTTGGCTACGGTCTTATGAGCTATCAGACCGATGTTACCCTTAAGGACATTGCGCGTCTTTGTGATGTTTTCTATATAGGCGGAACAAAGATGGGAGCCCTTTGCGGCGAAGCGGTGGTATTTACTAAGAATAATACCCCTGCGCATTTTGTAAATCTCATAAAGAAAAACGGAGCCTTACTTGCTAAGGGCAGACTTTTAGGTATTCAGTTTGATGCTCTCTTTACTGATGACCTTTACTTTAAAATCGGCCGTCACGCTATTGATATGGCAGAAAAAATAAAAGCCCTCTTTAAAGAAAAGGGATATAAGTTTTTTATTGATTCGCCTACAAATCAGCAATTTATTATTCTTGAAAATTCAAAAATGGAAAAGCTTAAAGAAAAGGTTAACTTTGGTTTTTGGGAAAAATATGATGAAAGCCATACCGTTGTTAGATTTGCAACGGGCTTTTCTACCACCGAAAGTGAAATTGAAGAGCTTTCTAAAATCGTATAATTTTATCTTGGAGATGTTTATTTATGAAGTACGAAATCAAAATCACTAAAACAGAAAACCCTAACCCCCGTCCTACAGATGAGAGCAAATTAGGTTTCGGAAAAATATTCACCGACCATATGTTTCTTATGGATTATAGTGAAGTCTCAGGTTGGCACAATGCAAGGATAGTTCCCTTTGGTCCTATGCCCACTCACCCCGCTTCCACCGTTTTTCATTACGGCGCTGAGGTTTTTGAAGGGCTTAAGGCTTACCGCAACACCGAGGGCGGAATTCAGCTTTTCAGACCTGAGGAAAACATTAAGAGACTCAATAATTCCGCTAAAAGACTCTGTCTTCCCACCCTTGATGAAGAGGGCGCTTTGGATATAATAAAAACCCTTGTTGAGCTTGAAAAGGATTGGGTTCCCAAAAGCGAGGGCACTTCCCTTTATATCCGTCCATTCCTTTACGGAAATGACCCCCATCTTGGCGTTCACGCCGTAAAGAATGCAGTTTTTGCGGTTATCTGCTCCCCCGTTGGCGCTTATTATGCCGAGGGACTTAACCCCGTTAAGATTGCCATTGAATCTAAGGATGTTAGAGCTGTTCGCGGCGGTACAGGTGAAGCCAAGTGCGGCGGTAACTATGCGGCAAGTCTGAGAGCAGGTCAGAAGGCAGAGGAAAACGGATATACTCAGGTCCTTTGGCTTGACGGCGTTGAGAGAAAATATATCGAAGAAGTAGGCGCCATGAACGTTATGTTTAAAATAAACGGCAAGGTAATCACCCCCGCTCTTACAGGCTCTGTTCTCCCCGGTATCACCAGAAAATCCTGTGTTGAGCTTCTTAAAAGCTGGGGCTATGAGGTTGAGGAAAGACTTTTCTCTGTTGATGAGCTATTCGAGGCCGCTAAAAACGGTACCTTAGAAGAGGCTTGGGGTACAGGAACCGCCGCTGTTGTTTCTCCCATAGGTCATCTTTTCTACGAGGGAAAGGAATATACCGTTTGCAATAACGAGATAGGCACTCTCACTCAAAAGCTATACGATAACCTTACGGGTATTCAGTGGGGCAAGGTTGAAGACAAATACGGCTGGATAAATAAAGTTTGTGATTAAAACAAAACGCTTAACGGATAAACCGTTAAGCGTTTCTTATTTTATATAAGAATATGAAAAGTAGATATGGCCGTAAATATCCTCATCATCCTTGCATATCTGCTCCTGTTTTTTGATTATTTCTTCTCCTAAAACCCATTCATCTGCATCGGGCTGAGCAGTAGTGCCTATCTTATAATTTGCAAGGCCTATCAACAATTTAACATTGCTATCCGATAAATAGTCCTTCCACCGAGCAAGGAGATTATCAAAGCAAAAATTACTATCGGGATAATTAAATCCAAAATATAGCTGGGGGATTATCCAATCCACACATCCGCTCTTTGCCCAAAGTCCTACATCTGCATAAAGGCTTTCATAGTTTTTATTTATATCGGCGGCAGGAGAAATGCTGAAAATAATATCCTTGTTTATAAACTTAATTGCAGTATATGCGCTGCTTACAAGAGCGTTTACATTCCCTCGCCGCCACTCATTGATGCTAAGGGGCGTTGGTGAGGTAAGTGTATATGCTTCATAGCTTTTAAAATCCTCATTTTCGCAATCGGTTGGATAAAAATAATCATCAAAATGTATACCGTCAACGGCATAGCCGTTCAAAATTTCTCTTATACCACTTAGTACTAACCTCCTTGCCTCAAGTGAGGCAGGATTAAGATATATTCCGCTTTTTGTTATTAAAATATTATCATTTTTACCTTCACTCAGCCACTTATAAGCGGGGCTATTTTTATTTAAAGCCTCAGTATTGCTATCAGCCGTACGGACTCTGTAAGGGTTTATCCAAGCGTGAAGCCTTATGTTTTTACTGTGAGCCGCGCTTACCATAAATTTTAGAACATCAAAGTCCATATTCTCTGAAGCCTTAGCCTTCGGGAAATATTCCGAATTATAATAAGCATCACAAAAGGCTACCGTATGTACAAATATATCGGTAATACCTATCTCCTCGCATTTTTCTAAAGCTTCAGAAAATTCACGCTTAAAATCCGATAAAAGCATATTATCAAGCTCACCATAGGTTATCCATAAGCCCTTGTGGTACTCTTTCACATTATCTTTTATTCTTTGCTCTTTTTTTAGTGGCGTACATCCGCACAAAAGCAAAATAAAGCAAAGGCAAAGCAATACGGCTCTTTTCATATAAACTCCTTATTTATATAGGTCTATACTTAAATAATATGCCTCCTACTGCAAATGTATCCTTGCTGTTAAGGGAGATTTTCACCCTGTTAGTGCTTTTTATAGGAAGAATTATCTTAGTTACCTGATATTTTTCTTCACTATTAAAAATAGTGGTAACGCCCTTTGTTTTTTCACCTTCTACCTTTAATTCCACTGCGCCCCCAAGCTTAAGACCTATATAAATTTCATCCAAGGTTTTAAGGGTTGCCATATTCGAAAAATCTGTATTGGCAGAGGAAAAACCGCTTTCTATATTATATTCGCAAAGACTCGCCTTACCCTCTTCATCGGTTTTTACTATAACGTCTCTTTCTCCGCTAAGCTTTGAAATATACTGATATTTTAGGTCCTCACTATTGCAGGCAAATAAAACATTGCCCTCGATTTTAGTTACGGATGCCTCATCAAGCTCGGAGCAATATTCCCACAAATACCAAGAAATCGCGCCTGAATTCTCCTCTGCTCCCGCATATTTTGCAGGGAAGCCGAAATCCTTTATTCTATAATCCATTACTGCTATTTTTTTGTTAAGTATAAGCATATAGTAGCCGTCGGTATCAGCGGCATAGGCTTTCCTTAGGGCATCGGGGGAATATTCCTTTAACATTTCTTCAATATTAGAGGATACCTCATATATATTATTTTCCTTACCGTAGGTTGTGGTTGCGAGGGTGTAAAGCTTGCCAACAGATGATAGCCACACAAGACGGTTTGAGCAGTTTTTAAGGGTATCGGGACAATCACAGCCTATGAATGAATGTACCGCCGTGGTAGTTAAGGTATCATTATGCAAAAAACCTGCCCTTTGCCCCGAAAGAATTCCCTCGGGTGTATAAGCATCGCCCACAGAAAGATTTATTTTATAAATTTCCGATGGCTTAAATGCTATCAGCTTATTGCATACAACGCCGAGCGCTGTAACGGGACTCGATTTCTCCCCGACGGATACCTTTGCATTTACGGGGAAGTAAAGAGGACTGTTTATCCTTGCAGAATAAACCTCGTTAGGCTCATAAAGGTTATCGCAGAAGAAAAGTCTCGAATTATAGCTTACGTATTTCTTAGAGCTTAAAATTCTTCCCATAGCATTTTTTGTGGTTTTAAAGGCGGTAAGCTCTATATTGTTTCCGCCGTAGGAGCTCATATAAGGCAAAACATAAGCCCCTTCCCCGCTACTAAAGCTAAAAATTCCCGTTTCTCTGTCTATAACCATTTTAACCGTAGTGTTATTAAATACTGCAGTAGCTGAGCTGCTACCTTCATATATTACCCAACTCGTATATTCTGTAGGTGAATAATATACCTTGCATATTACCGTATTATTATCAAGCTCTGATATTGGCAATTTAAAGGTGCTGGAAAAGCTATCGCTTGTAAAATATGCTTTAAATCGAGGAGTGAGCATATTAAGAGCTTCAGGCTCTGTCGGAGCAGCAGAATAATATATATTCTCCTTTTCGTTTTCAGGGAAGTTATTTCCCCTGCCGTTCATATAAATCACGGGAGTATAATACTTATCCGAGTAAAGCTCTGTCCAATCTCCAAAATCGCTGTTTATCTCATATATTCTGTATACTTTATTGTTTCCATCGGCTACCTCAATAAAAGCGTAAATTCCGCCACCCTGAGTAGCAGATGCGCTGAAAAAGAGAGCACTGGAAAACCTATAAAAAAGGTCTGAGCTTGTTCGGCGAATATATATAGCGGCAGTTTCCTTAACGCTACCGTCACCTGCCACAAAAAATACCCTTAGAAGCTCATAGGACTCGTTATCGCTATCAAGACAATATGCCATTGCATACTGCTTACCATCTATAAAAATCTTGCTATCGGTCATTTTAAAAGGAACCAAGCAGGAGGAGTATTTATCGTATCTGCCTATGATACTTCCTTTTACAGCGCCTATTCCGAGACGGGTTCTGAGCGCCCCTGACTTAAACCACATATTATTACAGCTGCTTAACTGATTATCCGCTATAAACTCTTCCTCTGCTAAATTTATTCCGCCATCAAGGGCAGGAATGTGAAATTTTTCCTGCTTTACATAAGCTGTGCTTTCGTACTTCATAGGCTCACGCTCCGTATGTTACGGGAAGAATATCCCGTACAGAAGATTTTGCACCCTTGCATATAGCCCTTTTTGAGTTGTAAATTGCGGTAAAAATTCGGTTTTTCTCTCCGTTTCCATCCGAGAGAGATAAAAGCATAGCCACGCCGTAAGGTAAGGCTTCTGCCTGTTCCTTGCTTAAATCAAGCGTATCCGAAAGCTTTGAAATCTTAGCCTTTGAGCCAATATCCTCAAGGATGCGGTTTATAACCGTAAGGGCTCTTGCTTTTAGCCCTGATGTATCCTGAATATTTCCTTCAAAATCCGTATATCCCAATAGCTTCATCACATCATCAAATAAATTATGTCCCGTCATTTTCTTCCTCCTTAAGCTCAAAAATTATGCCCTCTTTATCAGGCACAAGATTATCAGGAAGCCTCTTTACATACTGCTTTTTACTTATAATCCCCTTTTCGTAGAGCATTGTAAGTGTATTTAGTGCTTCAGCTTCACTTGCCCTTGCATTCTGTGAAGCGCTTACCTTTGCAGATACCGAAACATCCCTATATCTGTTTGAATCAAATGGCAGATACCATACTCCGTTTTCATCCTCTATGCAAAGAGAACGCTTTCCGTATTGGTTAAACCAGAAATCCGCCCAGATTAAAGCGATTTCAGATATAAGCTTATGGTATTTCTTCCTTAAAAGCTGTAGGGGCAGTGTAGCGGCATCCATAAGAGCAATAAGGGCGGTAGCATTATCAGCTTTACTGTCACCAAGAGCTACCTCGTTTGCTCCGCTCTGTGTAAGGGTATTAGAAATAAGGTCCTTGATGTTTCCGCTAAATTCGGAGCTGAAATCGGGAGGCGTAACATATTTTACTGCTCCTGCCACATCTTCATTCGTTCCGAAAACCTTGATTATCTGACCTGGTTCATTAGTGATATCTGCCGTGACGATATCCCCGTTTACCACCATCATGGGCATTCCCATTGTCATACCCGCCCAAACATTTGCCGTAATCATTCGGTTAATTGCAATCTGATTTGGAATAAGATAGGTTATTTCGCTCTGACCGTAAATAAGGCCGCCTCTTTCCTCCCAGGAAATTGCCGCAAGAGGATAGCGGGTAAGATGGGTATCAAAATCCTTTCTGATAATGCAGTTTTCAGTAGATTTTACGCATCTTACAGTACACTTGCCATCGGGCAGATATTGCTTATAAAACTTAGTCAGCACCAAAACTCTGCCATCAGAATCAGACTTAATGCTTCTTGCCGCATCCTTGTTTTCTCCCAATTCTCTTATAAGGGAGCCTGCATCACGACGGCTTGCAATGATTATATAGGGCTGATTTTGAAGGTCTGTATTAAAGGGGTCGGCAAAAAATACATTTTCAATATCAAGAACCTCACAGTTTATATCTCCCGATACATCTGTATCTACCCCTTTGTCCCAATAGGTATAAATAATGCCCGTTCCACTTATAAAGGCTTTTTTAAGGGCGGTAGCTAATAGGCAATCAAGACCTACTCGGTGTGCGGTTGAGACTCTGTAATCCGAAAGCACAGACATAATGAGATTTACCTCTTCCGCCTCTATATCCCCCGTAAACTCACTTATTTTATTTTGTGAAAGCTCTGCCTTTTTTAGATTTATATTGTTTTTAGTATGTAAATCCGTGGCAACGCCGTTTGCTGAAAACTTAACCGTAACGGGAGCTGAAACTATCTGAGACATTTTATAATCCCCGATTCGCTTTATAACATTGTATCTTACTAAAGGACGGTCATTTCCGCACTTGGCACCGTACCATTGGTCGCCAACATAAAATCTTTCGTTTATCTTGGTCTGCTCACAAAGTCCCTTGGCGCCCAACGCTTCCTTGAAATTTACCCCTTTTAAATATTCGTTAAAAATTATTTTTGGTTCCGATTTCATCATTTGCCTCCTTATGTTTTTTCAAAAAAAGAGCCGCTTTAAGCTTAAAGCGGCTCCCATAAATTAAGGTTATTATGCCTCTACTGTAACACAAGCAACAGCAGATTCCTTAGCAGGAATACCGTTTACCATTATCTTAACGAAATAGTAATACTCACCGGCCTTTAATTCATCTGCAAGGGGAAGAATTGTATCGGTGGCATCCGCAAGCTTCACAGCTCCTAAGCCGTTTTCATCCTTACAGGAATACCACTGGTATGTAACCTCTCCGCCTTCGCAGGTAGCCGCTACAGAAAGGGTTGCATCAATGTTGCCCTCAGTAACGGTTACGCTCTGAGGCTCTGCGGTAACAGTTACCTTAGGAGCAATAAATGCCCAGATGCTGTCAAGTCCGCTCTTCTTTACAAATACATCGTAATAAATGCGGTAATCAAACTTATATGCATCGGCATCCAAGTTCTGTTCAGGGGTGAAAATACGCATCTGCTCGGTTTTCTTAACAAGGTGAGCCGCAGACTTAGGACAAACCAGCATATAAACCTCACGGGCATTTTCGGCGGGCTTAAAGCCACCTGCAGTAGTGTTATTAAAGGTATAGCTTGTCTTCATCCTCTCGTTTACAACGGGAATAATAGCAACGCCGTTAATCGACTTAACCTTTAAATCAACCTCACCCTGCTTGAAATCGCTTACGGTAATCATACGGGAAAGCTCTGCAGAGTTGGTAATGGCAGCATACATAGAGCTATCAAGGAAGGCTACCAATTCTTCATCAAAGCCTACTACGCTCTGTACCTCGTTAATAAGGCTGCAAAGAGCCTCAAAGGGCTTGTTTGTATCGCCGTTTATAAGGTTAGCTCTTGAAGCGGCAAGACCTGCAAGCTTTGAAAGCACATAAGCATCGCACTCGGGAACAACCTTGGTGCGAACATACTCGCCAAGAATTTTACCTGCAAGATTTGCAATGCCTGTTTCATCCATATCCTCACGGTCAATCTGTAAGGAACGGGCGCGGTCCATAGCCATTGTATAGGAAGCGTTGCTTACTGTAATAGCGCCGCGGGAAAAGCCTGTATCACGGTCATAATCCGCAAGTCCCTGAAAATCCACATCGGGAATAATAACGGTCTTAGCACCTACAAACTTTGTAGCAAGTGCATTATCTGCAAAAAATCCCGTTGCGCTCTTCTGAGAAAAAAGAAGGTCAAGCTCATCGGAATATCTTGCTGCATTTTCAATAGAATTTATTGACATGAAAATTTCTCCTTTAACTCCAGATTCCTTTTAAGAACATATTTCTTACAGGATCTGATGATTTATTATCTTCGGTTTTAAGAGAGCCTAAGGTATGATTTGTTATTTCCTTGGTCATCTCTTTTTGTTCCTTTTCCTTTTTTTGAAGGGTATATAGGTGCCTTAAATATTCATCGAGCAAACGGCTTCCTTTTTCCTTAGCCTTATTCACTACCTCTATCGGCAGCTTATCAGCGCTATCTATTTCAGGAAAATACTCAATTAGCTCTTTGAGCTGTTCATTATCTCCCGAAAGTCGCTCCTCCATATTCATAAATTCATCGGCAAGCTCCTTATTTCCGCCGCACTGAGAAAGAATATCATTTCTTCTTTGCTCCTTAAGGCCGTTTTCTATAAAGGATAAAAACTCGCCTACGCTTTTTTTGCTTTTATCCGCCATACTCTTAAGTCTTGTAAAATCCGATGTTATCATATCGTATTTAAGGCCCTTCTGGGCAAGGGACTGAGCCTCCTTAAAGGAAAGCTCTCTTTCTTCTTTATTAAATTTTACAGGAATCTTAATATCCTCGTTTAAAACCTCGGGTGTGGTTTCCCTTTGTTCTAAAGCATTATCCTCTTCACTTGACTGTGGTATATCAAGCTTATTCTCTTCTGCATTTTCCATACTAAAATCCTCCTATTTTACTGAACCGTGCCGTCATAGGTTAAAAAATTTCTGTATTCACGGTTAATTCTCGCTTCCTCGGCGCCCTTTGTAAAGGCGGCGCAAATTTTGCCCTTGCCTCTGCCGCCAGATATGAATCCTAACACAAATCCGGCGGTAAATGCCGAAACGCCCACGCATATCAAAAATAAAAAATTCATATATCCCATCCTTTACTTAAATCCTTTGCGGTTATATCCAAAGCCTTTTTTTCTTCCTCCCTTTCTTTTTCGGGATGGAAAAACTTAACATCATAAAACGCATATCTTAATGCATCGCAAAGATGATTATCGCTATCCTTAGGCATTTTCATACCGTTTTTTAAATTCTTATCATCATAGATATAAGAAGAAAATTCCCTTACCGTATTAACGCAAACAGGATCTATAAAAATACGGTATTCGTTAATACTTGCTATTCCGTTTAGGATGCTGTCACTTCCCTTTTGGGAGGGCATAATTCTGGAAATCCCAAGACGGCGCAAATCATCATTGGATTTAGGCTCAGCGCAATCGGCTCTGATACGCTCCTTGGCAAAGCCTTTTCGCTTTATCTCTTCGGCAATATGACAGTTAAGCATCCTCTTTTTATAGAACTCATCATAAATATAAAGCTCCTTATCAACGGGATTAGCAAAGAAGGCTATAAATGCCGTGGGGTCATTGGTATAACCGTAATCAAGCCCGAAAAAGCTTTTCCATTTATACCGTTCTTCCTCTTTAATGACCTTTTTTTCTATCACCCAGTTTTCAAAAACAAGCCCCTCTGATATACCCCAGTTGCCAAGCCCCGCCACCTCGTATTTACGAGGATTTATACGCTTCATTCTTTCGAATACCTCCCTGTCGGTATCGTCTAAAAACTCATTGATGAGGTAATTAGTCGAAAAGGTTGCAGTATTCCTATTGGGAGTATCAAAAAAACGTTTTTTAAGCCAGTGCTCACTGCTCCATGGATTAAAGGTAAGAGTAGTTTGCTTGAAAAGTCGGTCGGGCAGAGTACCTCTGGGAACTGATAAATCGAGCTTTTCAAAATCTGCCTCGTTTTCAATTTCAAATGCCTCTTCTATCCATACAAGGTTAAGATATCCTTTAGGTACGGTGGTGGAGGCAAGCTTTAATACATCATCAAAGCCACGAAACAGAATTTTTTGCCCCGTTGGTATATAGGTCATCTCCATAGGTGATACGGTATTACTCCACAGATGCGAAACCTTAAGCTTATTCTGGGCCCATTTAAGCTGCGCAAAGGTGCTGTCTCTGTGGGTGTTCATAACCTGCCTTACTACAAGCAGATTACTATCTCTATACCGCATAATTCGGTATATGAAATTAAGGGCGGTAGTGGCGCTTTTTTTGGAGGCCTTGCCTCCTTTAAGCACTCGGTATCTTTTCTTGCAATTCCAATACTCATCATACCCCTTGCCTACTACCTCGCTCACCTTAATCGGCGGTATCGTCAATTATGGTCACCGCCTTATTACCATCCTTTAAGCCCTCGGCACCGCTGCCCACGATGCTTCGAAGCTCCTTTATGGCGGCAAGGTCGCCTGATGATGCCTTCTTATAGAGCGCTATCATAACTGCGGCCTTCCGTTTTGGCTTTTTAAGTATGTAGCCTTCATCCTTAAGGGATTGCTTTTCCGCCTCGGATAGCTCCTCGTTAAGTAAAGCTTTAAGCGAATCCTTAAAAAATTCATCTTCCTTTTTCATAAGGCAACCTCCCGTCATAAGTTTTGTCAGCCTTAGCCGACAACTTTAATATACTCCGCCAAAAAGTGCCTTTCACCGACTTGAAAAAGTGAGAGCTTTGTTGTATAATGTTATTTGTAAAACTTTGCGAGGTGACTTTTATGAAAAATTATAAAAGGTCTGCTAAAATAGCCCTTATAGTAACCTATGTATTTATGCTTCTTTTAGCCGCTTTTACCATAACTCTTCCGTGGATAGTGAGATGGTATGTTGAGGTGCGTGGTCGCTCTACCGACCTTTTTGCAACCATAATGCTTGCAACCTATCCTTGCGTACCCTTAGCGGCAATTGTGCTTTATTCACTGAGAAAGCTTCTTAAAAACATTTTAAGCGGCAATATATTTCACAGCGAAAATGCAGGGCATCTTCTTGCAATGTCCAACAGCTGCTTTATAGCAAGTGTTATTATGATTATTGCAGGTATATTCTATATGCCCTTCTATATTGCGGGCGCCGCCGCAATTTGTATGGCATTTATAGTAAGAATAATGAGAGTTGTACTTCAGGGTGCTAACTACGAGATAGAAAAAGCTCACGAAGAAAAAAGCGAGGAATAAAAAATGAAGAAAACAGTAATTTCAGTAATAGGTAAGGATAGCGTTGGAATAATTTCCAAAATCAGCGCTGCCGCCGCCGAATATAATGTTAATATAATTGATATCACCCAGTCGGTATTGCAGGATATGTTCTGTATGGTTATGCTTACCGATATATCCTCCCTTACCTGCTCTTTCAGTGAGTTTTCTGAAAGCTTGCAGAAGCTTGGCAAGGATATGGGACTTGAAATCCACGTTATGCACGAGGATATTTTTAATTCTATGCACCGCATTTAATGTAGAGCGAATAATCTGGAGGACTTATGATTAACCTTAAGGATATAATGGAAACCGTAAATATGATTAGGCAGGATAATCTCGATATCCGCACTATCACTATGGGCATTTCACTTCTTGACTGCGCCGCAACGGATGCGAAGGCTTCCTGCGATAAGATATATGAGAAAATGACCCGCCTTGCAGGTAACCTTGTTAAAACAGGTGAGGATATTGAAAGGCAGTACGGTATTCCCATAATAAATAAAAGAATTTCAGTAACCCCTATTGCTATGGTTGCTGCCGCCTCAGGCGGTGACCCTGTTTTATATGCTAAGACTCTGCAGCGTGTGGCAGATGCTACGGGAGTAAACTTTATAGGCGGTTATTCTGCCTTAGTTCATAAAGGCTTTTCAGCAGGAGATTTACGCCTTATTGAATCCATCCCCGAAGCCCTTGATATAACAAACAACATCTGCTCATCGGTTAATATCGGCTCTACTAAGGCAGGTATCAATATGGATGCAGTAAAGCTTATGGGCAAGATAATCAAGGATGCCGCTATAAGAACTGCTGACCGTGATTGTATCGGTTGCGCAAAGTTGGTTGTTTTCTGTAATGCTCCTGAGGATAATCCCTTTATGGCAGGCGCCTTTCACGGCGTTGGTGAGCCTGACTGTGTTATAAACGTAGGCGTATCAGGCCCTGGTGTTGTGCATTCAGCCTTAAAACGCTGTCCTAACGGAGATTTAGGCGAGGTTGCCGAAACCATAAAGAAAACTGCCTTTAAGATAACCCGTATGGGCCAGCTCGTAGGCAGTGAGGCTTCAAGAAGACTTAATGTTCCCTTTGGCATTGTAGATTTATCCTTGGCTCCAACCCCCGCAGTCGGTGACTCGGTTGCAAGAATTTTAGAGGAAATGGGACTTGAAAACTGTGGTACCCACGGTACCACCGCCGCCTTGGCATTACTTAACGATGCAGTTAAAAAGGGTGGCGTTATGGCAT
Source organism: Acutalibacteraceae bacterium (assembly GCA_045605605.1). Classification (GTDB taxonomy): domain Bacteria; phylum Bacillota; class Clostridia; order Oscillospirales; family Acutalibacteraceae; genus UBA737. The sequence goes on from JAZUQH010000051.1 coordinate 103,241, forward strand.
CCTCCTCGGTTGGCGGACTTTCAGGCGCCTTTATCCCCGTATCTGAGGATGAGGGTATGATAGAGGCTGTAAGAACAGGAAATCTCCGTCTTGAAAAATTAGAGGCTATGACCGCCGTTTGCTCGGTTGGTCTTGATATGATAGCAATCCCAGGTGATACACCCGAAGAGGTTATTTCTGCAATAATAGCCGATGAAGCCGCTATCGGTATGGTAAATTCAAAAACCACTGCAGTAAGAGTTATCCCCGCAGTTAATAAGAAAGCGGGAGAAGAGCTTAACTTTGGCGGACTTTTAGGCTTCGCTCCCATTATGGATGTAAATCTAAACAGCAGTCCTAAAAAATTCATTGATAGAGCAGGTAAAATTCCCGCTCCGATGCAGAGCCTAAAGAATTAAATCCGCCTACGGCGGAATAAAAAAGCCTTGAGGTTAATGAACAAGGTTTCTAAGGACAGAAAAAAACTGTGCAGATTATTTCTGCACAGTTTTTTCTTTTATCTCACACCGCAACAACAAGCAGGGAACTTGTATATCAAATTCCACTTGTTAGGAGATCCTAAAACCCGTTCAACCTATCTCAAAGAAGTGATATTGTGAGACAAGTCTCACAGTTATATTTGACCTTGCGGTCAAGTGATATTAAAACCTTGCGGTTTTAGTGATATTTTATTCGCCCATAAACTCGCGAAGCGAATATCACTTGAACAAAGTTCAAATACCACTGCGAAGCACTATAACTCGCCAAAGGCGAATAAAACTGGCTAAGTGTCCTTAAGAACACTTAGCCAAACCTCAAGGCTTTTAATTTTACCATAATCTGAATTTTGATTTTTTCTTTATATTTAAAATACATTCTTTATCAAGCTCTTCGGGGTAAGAGGTAAACTTAGCATATTCCCTATAAAAAGACCTTAACTGATTTACGGTGGGCGCATCACTTCTCGTTCCGCCAATACTTACTTTATTAAGCATTCTGGAAAAGGTGGCGGCAGAATTTTTAAATGCCCCTTTTATAATTCCACGGCGAACCCTTAGTATATCGCTTATTTCCTTAAGCTCAAGTCTGCCTGCAAAATAAAGAATAATTAAATCTGTGCTTTCCTCATCCAACTTACCTATAGCCGTTTTATAAAGACCGATACCTTTTTCTATATCGCCCGTGTATTTTTCTCTTTCTATATCGATGTTTAAAATTTCTTCGGGGCTGATACTTTTTATATTTCTCTTTTTATCCTTTAATATAGCCTTAGCACAATCTGTTGCTGCGCACTTAAAAAACTCCTCATCCTCGCTGATATTTAACATTTTTATTCTATCCCAAGCGAATTTAAGGGCATTAAAGGTTGACTTTTGGGCTATCGCTTCATTATCTGACAGTAAAAGACTAAAGTTATATATCTGCTTTTTATATTTTTCGTAAAGCTCAAGCATAGCCTTACGCTTCATTTTAGATGCTTTGCAAACTATATCTTTTTTCACCATATAAATCCCCTTTCTTCTCTTAATATTGTAACTTCTATTTATTACCAAATTTTGATTAATTATTAAACTTTTTTAATTTTATTGACTTTTGTTTTATTTGAAAATAAAATATTTATGAAAGAAGGTGGAGAAATGAAGCAAAATAAACTTTTAATTAAATGGATTCTGGCTCTTTTACCGCTTTTTTTCGCCGCCGCTTTATATTTTATTCTTCCCTTTTTCCCCGCCTTTACAGAAAAGTTTATTTCCCGCGGAATTTTTAAAATAATTTCGGTGCCGATAGAGTGGCTTATAGCATTTATTCCTTTTTCTCTTACAGAGCTGCTTATTATCATTTTAATCCCCGCAGTAATATTTATTCTTATAATATGGATAAGGCGGATAATTAAAGCTGAGAATAAAAAGAAAATTTTAGAAAAAGGCATTCGCTTCACTGCCTTTTGCCTATCTTTAGTATGGCTTATATTTATGCTTACCGATGGTGTTAATTTTTCGAGAAAAAGCGTAGCCTCGCTTTTTGATTTGCCAAAGAGAGAATATACCGTAAACGACCTATATACCCTTACCTGCTTTATTGCCGATAACACCACTAAAGCAAGGGAGGCTTTGCCAGAAGATGAAAATGGTTGCGCGATGCTTTCGGTTTCGCAAAACGAACTTTTAAAACTTGCAGATGATAGCTATAATAACCTAAAAAAAGATTATCCTTTTCTTACCACAGGTACACATAGGGTTAAATCTGCATCCCTTTCACGCCTTTGGTCTTATACGGGATATACGGGGGTTTATTGCCCTTGGCTTTTAGAGGCTACCGTTAATACAGATGTGCCAAGAAGTGAGCTCGGGCACACCGCCGCCCACGAAATTGCTCACACTATGGGCTTTGCCAGAGAAAATGAATGTAATTTTTTAGGCTACCTTGCCTGTGTAACAAGCAATCAAAAGGATTTCGTTTATTCAGGAAATCTTGCCACCTTTAACTATCTTGCTAACTCTCTTTATAAGGCAGATAAAGACCTTTTCCTTGAGGCTATGAGCCATTTAAGCGAGGGCGTTCTTCGTGACCTTAAACAGCGAAGCGATTATTGGAAAGGCTTTGAAGGAGAGGTTATGGAAAGTTCTCAAAAAGTAAACGATGCCTTTATTAAATCAAATGGGGACAAAAGCGGAGTTTTAAGCTATAACAAAATGGTAGAGCTGATGTTAAGGTATTATGATAAAGAGGAAATAATATAAATAAAAATTGCTTGAGTTAAAACTCAAGCAATTTTTTTACTCAAAATATTTACCATCCAAAAGTGCGGGTGAAGCCGACCAAGCGTGACAGTCGGAACGGGGAATATCGGTTAAATGCTCGGGCACGGTAGAAAAGCCGTCTTCCACAAACTTATCCCATATTTTAAGTTCTCGCTCTATTATTTCGGGCGCATCAAATTTATCCGCTACCTCAAAGAGATAATGTTTAAAATATAGATTTGTATGATTGTTAAATTCATTCTTTTTAAGGGCGTTTTTAAGATGTTCTATTTTTTCTTTATCCAAATTATCGCACATAAGCGCTAAAATTTGAGCGTGCTCCGAAGTGCAAATATGCAGATAATCATCAGAAAACAACTTTTTCTCATCATCCCAGTATAATTTTTCGACCGTTTTCATAATATTATCGGCTATTCTTTTATATCTTGATGAAAGTTCGGACTCATTAAGCTTATCTTCAAGCTCGCTTGCCATAAGCAAGGTATTGCAGAGAATAAGATTAAATGCACTGTTTGTGCCCGTACCCTTCTCATCGGGGCTGTGCAAAATCCAAGTGCGCTCGGCGTTTGGAATGACATCGATAAAATTCCATCCTGACGGCACCTTTACGGGCTCATCATCCTTAAAGTCCATTAAAAATGAATTGAGAGTTTTACGCATTATATTAGCCATCTGCTTTAAGAATAATATATCCTCGGACTTCTTAATATAATCATAAAGCATTCCCACCCATAAAAGTGAAAAAGCAGGCATAACACGGCAATTTTCCGCAGGATATCCACCCATAGGAAATCCCGTATGCAAATCGGCAGAGGCGCCGAACAAATACACCGCTTTTTTAATTAAAGCAAGGTCATTTGTATATTTCATCATTATTCTTGCCGCCACTCTTGTATCGGCAATATACGCCACCTGCTCGTAAACAGGGCAATCCATAAAGGTTTCGTGACAACACATTTGAAGAGTTCTTAAACATATTTTAAGTATATCGTTATGTCTTTTATTTACTCCTTTATATTGGGGCTCAAAGGGATAGCGAGTTTCATTTAAAACCAGTGAAAACTCCATATCCTCTTCCGCTACTGCCTCAACCTTTATAAATCTTCCCGCTTTCCACCAAAGAGCCTCTCGACTTTCGCAAACGCCATCAATATCAAATATATCGAAGTTGCCCTTAAATTCCTTGCCTTCTGTTTTATCTCTTTTTCCTTTTACACCCGTTTCCTTTTCAAAAAGAGATTCGGCAGTGTATATCTTGACTTCACCTTTGCCAACAACGGATTTTACGGCAGGATAAAAACAATAATAATCCTTTAAATCTATAATTTTTTCGAAAGATTGACCCTTTAATACTTTGAAAGAAAACTCATCCAATTTTCTATAAATCTGTGGCGGCAAAGTGGCAGGCTTTAAACCCCTTGTACCTGTATTATAGATATGGCTTCCGCCCATAACCCCCGTTTTTTCAACAATTGGATTGTACCAAGAGCTTTTCGAACATTTAAGATTGTGATGCTCGTTAGGTCCTGCGCCAAGCTCATAATACTGATTTGGAATGAAACGGATATTATCTAGAAGTTGATATTTCCAAGGTGCCGTACCCGTATTAAGCATATCGGTCTGTTCACTTGCCAATATGAAAGAAAGACCTTGTGATATCTGCGCCCAAGGGTGAGGCATATCGCCGTAATGCCACACAAGTACCTCAAGCTTATTTTTCCCTTTTTTGAAATTAAGGTCATAGCTTTCAAAATACCAGTTATCAACATTGCCTCGCTCATTACCTGCGCCCTCACGTACAGAATTAAGAAAAAGCTTATATCTTTGGTCAGCGGCGATATGCAAACGTATCGTAGTATCCTCATCGAATTCGGGTTCTAATTTAAATAGAACTATTCTTTGCTTTCGCACATTTTCCTTTATAGTTATCCATTTTGAAGGCCATATATCCTTATAATCCCAGGGGTTAACTTTCCTTTCGCCAAAGGGATTTTCCTTAATATTTACCTGCATAACATCAACTCCATACCCTCAATATAACCCCATTATATCACGAAGAAATTAGAATAACAATGTAAAATAACTCAAAAATAGTGACAATTTAATAATTTTATGTTAATATGAATTCCGGGTGATGAATAATGTTTTTTCTAACTAAGGAGACTATACCTGAGGGTGTGGGCTTTTCTACCTTTGGTTTAACTCATTTATTATGGCTTTTAGCCTTTGCAGTAATACTTACTGCTTCTATAATTGTTTATAAAAAGCTTGATGCAAACGGCAAAAACAAAATGCGGATTATCTTAGGCGCATTAGTTTTTGCAAGTGAAATGATTAAAAATATCGTAGCAATTGCCATAGGAGATTTCGGTGTTGGGCATCTTCCCTTTCACCTTTGCGGAATAAGTGTTGTGCTTATAAGCTTTGATACCGTTAAGCCCACTAAAATTGTCCGTTATTTTCTTTATTATTTAGGTATCCCCGGAGCACTTCTTGCACTCCTATTCCCTAATTGGACGGTGCTTCCCTGCCTTAATTTCTTCCACATTCATAGCTTTACTATACATATGCTGTTGGTTATTTACCCACTTATTTTAATAGCGGGTGGGGAATTTTTGCCCGATATAAAGGCAATGGCAAAATGTATTTTACTGCTGATTTGCCTTGCCATACCCATATATTTTATAAACCTTTTGTGCGATACTAACTTTATGTTTTTAATGGAGCCCGAAACAGGCAACCCCTTAGGTCTTTTTGAAAAGTATCTCGGCAGTCATCTTTGGGGCTTTCCTGTTCTGCTACCAATTGTAATGTTTATAATGTACCTGCCGCTAATTTTAGCGAAAAAATTGAAAAAGAAAAAGGAAACCACAATAATAGAAAAACAAATTACAATGGTATAACAATATCCCCTCACACATTTTAGTGTGAGGGGATATTATAATATAATTCATCGATTATAAAGTTTAGTTATATGAGCTATCTTATCGCTCAAACCATGTGGAATTTGGTCAGATAGCATTCTCCATCGCCAATTACCCTCTTGTGTGCCAGGAGTGTTAATTCTCGTCTCATTAGAAAGTTCAAGATAATCCTGCATTTGTGCCACAAAAAGTCGCGCCACACTACTCATACCGCCACGAATAACTCCGTAAACATAACCTTCACGATCGTTAAGTCCAAGGTAATCCTCAGCCATTTTTAAATCATCCGGGATCATTTCCATAAGCCAACCTTTTAAGGTGTCATTATCATGGGTTCCTGTATAACAAACGCAATTTTCAATATAAGCATGTGGTAAGTAAACACTATTATCATTGGCATCAAAAGCAAATTCCAACACCTTCATACCAGGAAATTCAGAATCCTTTAGCATTTGTAGAACTTCCTCAGATGGATAACCTAGATCTTCTGCAATAAAGTTTATATTTGGAAAGCGTTCTTTAAGCACCGATATAAGTGACATACCGGGACCCTTTACCCAGTGGCCATTTATTGCATTTTTCTCTCCATATGGTACTGCCCAAAAACTTTCAAAACCGCGGAAATGGTCAATACGGATAACATCATAAAGTTTTGATGCCCCTTCAATGCGCTTTATCCACCATTCATAACCATTTTCGCGCATAACATCATAATTGTATATCGGATTACCCCAAAGCTGACCTTCCTCAGTGAATTGATCGGGCGGCACTCCCGCAACCTCGGTAGGGTAACCTTTTTCATCTAGTTGAAAACTTTTAGGTGAAGCCCAAACGTCAACAGAATCCAGTGCCACGTAAATCGGCAAATCACCTATAATACCAACCGAATGCTCGTGAGCATATTTACGAAGTGCATTCCATTGTTCAAAGAAAAGAAACTGTATATAAATGAACAAGCGGATATCATCTGCCAACTTTTCAGTATAAAATTTTATTGAATCAGGCTTTCTAAGACGTATATCTTCGTCAGGCCAGTCAAGCCACGAAAGCATATTAAAATGTCTTTTTAGTGCCATGAAAAGCGCATAATCTAAAAGCCAGTATTCATTTTCTTTCTTAAAGGCTTCAATCCGTTCAAAATCCCTATCCCATCCGCGTTCACATGCTTTTTTTAAAAGTGGATATCGATTTTCATAAAGAGCGCCATAATCAACACAACAAGGATTATCACCCCAAAATAGCGAGTCAATTTCAGTTTGCTTCAAAAGACCGTTTTCCACCAAAATATCAAGGTCTATAAAGTAAGGGTTACCCGCGTGAGTTGATGGGCTTTGATAGGGTGAATCACCGTAACTTGTGGGGCCTACAGGCAAAATTTGCCACCAAGTCTGTTTTGAATCCTCTAAAAAGTCTATAAAATCTCGTGAGGCTTTGCCCATAGTGCCAATGCCGTATGGTGTAGGCAGTGCAAATATTGGCATTAAAATACCACTGCTTCTTTTAATTTTGTTATCCTTTAACAGCACCTGCAGCAACCCCCTTTATTATGTGCTTTTGGCAAAACAAATAAAATATAACAACGGGAATAATACTTAGAAGAATTAAAGCCATTGTTGCACCTAGGTCTACCGTGCCGTAGCTACCTTTCAAATATTGAATGTGTATGGGAATAGTCTTATATTCGTTAATATCAAGTGATAAATATGGTAAGAGATAGTCGTTCCATACCCACATTATCTCTAAAATTCCTACCGATATCAATGTAGGTTTCATCATAGGAAGCACAACCAAGAAAAATATACGGAAGGGATTACAACCATCTATCGCAGCAGCTTCTTCAATCTCTAAGGGGATAGATTTTACAAAGCCTGAGAACATAAATACCGCAAGACCTGCACCAAAGCCAAGATAAATAACAGGAATAGTCCAAGGAGTATTAAGACTTAATCTATCGGCTGTTTTGGAAAGCGGATACATTACCATTTGAAAAGGAACCACCATTGAAAAAACGCAAAGGAAGTAAATAGTGCGACAAACTATGGTATCACGTCTTGTAATATACCAAGCCGCCATTGATGTAAATAAAAGAATCAAGAAGGTGGAAAGCACAGTTATAACCACACTGTATAAAGCGCTTTTTGCAAATGGATAGTTACCAAAGGTCATACCCTTAATAAAATTTGCAAAACCAACAAAGGATTCAGCATTAGGCAAAGCAAAGGTATCGGTTTTAACAAATGTGTTAGCTTTAAATGAGTTAATTACAACTGCAACAACGGGCAAAATATAAATAATACTGATAACAGACATTATCGCCGTTAAAATATTTTTGCCAAGTGAATTATTAACGCTCAATTTCTTATTAGCCATTATTGCTGCACCTCCCTCTTTCTTGTGAAGGACAGCTGCAATAAACCAAGAGCCGCAACAAGTATAAAGAATATAACAGCTTTAGCTTGTGCATAGCCGGGAGCCGAAGCACCTTGACCGTAGAAGGTAGAATAAATGTTAAGAGCCAGCATTTCAGTAGTTTTAATAGCAGAGCCATCGGGTTGAATAATGAACGGCTGACCGCCGGTTAAAGCGAGGTTTTGGTCGAATAGCTTAAATCCGTTTGTCAACGACAGGAAGGTACAAATTGTAATGCTTGGCATAACATTGGGAATAATTACACGGAAAAGGGTTTGTGCACCGCTGGCACCATCAATTTTTGCCGCTTCAAGCATATCACCCGGTACCGACTGCAAGCCCGCAATATAAATTATCATCATATAACCTATTTGCTGCCAGCAAAGCAATATTATCAGTCCCCAAAAGCCCCAAGTTGATTCTTGAAGGATAGATGTGTCAAATTGGGACAAAATACCGTCAAATACCATAGACCAAATATAGCCCAAAACAATGCCGCCGATAAGGTTTGGCATAAAGAATACTGTTCTAAAAATATTGGAGCCCTTGATTTCAAGAGTAAGCACATAAGCCACCATAAAAGCAAGAACATTTATAATTGCTAAGCTAACAACAGCAAATACTGCGGTATAGCCAAACGAGCGCATAAAGTTTGTATCCTGAAATACGCTTATATAATTTTTGAGTCCTACCCATTTCGCATCGGAAATAAGACGGAAATCACAAAATGAAAGATATATACCCTGTAAAAACGGCCACACAAAGCCAATAGCAAAAGCTGAAACCATTGGAAGCAGGAAAAACCAGCTCCAACGAACCATAGGCCTTTGAAGAACGTTTTGGGAACGGTGCCTATTTTTCATTTATAATTCTCCTTTTTGATTTTTTCGAAGGAAAGAAAGGAAGCGAGACAGGCGAAATCTTCGCCCGCCTCGCCTTGTGTGGTTTATAACAATTTAATTATCGTTATAATTATTTGTTTATTTGCTCATACTGGTAAGCCCAACCGTCTACGAAAGCGGTCTTAACCTTTGCCCAGTTAGCTTCGGTCTGATCAGCATTGTATGCATTAAGAGCAGATACTAAAGCTTTACGATATTCATCAACATTGGGTTGATAGTTAGTAGCCCAATCCATTACATAGCAACCATCAGCTGAGTACTTGTTAGCAGCAGCAAGGAAGCCGTTGGTGGATTCAGCAGCAGATTTATAAGGCATTACGCCGAAGGTATCAACCAATTTGCGAGAAGCTTCTTCGTTAGTTACGCACCATACCATAAAGTCCATAGTAGCCTTTTGGTCAGCTTCGCTTACCTTAGAGTTGATTGCCCAGTAGTTTTCAGTACCGCAGTTAAGACCTGCTTTTTCTTCGCCTTCAACACCTGCATAGTAAGGAATCATAGTAGCGTTCGGAACTGCTTCAGCAACTGCTGAATATTCCCAAGAACCGTTTACATAGAAAGCGGCTTTGCCGGTTTTGAATTGGTTCTGAGCATCGTGACCGCCGGTAGCTAATTCTTTAGCAGGGGTCATGCTGTTGTTGATGCAAAGGTCATAAAGGTTCTTGAAGTTTTCCATATATGTACCCTTGATTTCAGCGGGGCATTCCTTCCAACCGCCTGCATCGCGAGATTCATAATAGTATTCAAGGTTAGCCATGTGACCTGTGAAACGCCAAGAAGAAGAATCATCCATATCAGAAGCACTGAAAGCATCAAAGCCTAATTCGCCAGCGCGCTTGTGGATATCTTCTGCAACCTTCTTTAAGCCTTCAAAGTTCTTGATGTCATCCATCTTGTAACCGGCTTTTTCAATAAGGGTGGGGTTAACAATGATGCCATAGCATTCATAGCAGTAACCGATAGAAACAAGGTTACCGTCTGCGTCATACATATTGTATGCATCTGTGTTAAGCTCTTTTGCAATTGCAGAATCTTTAAGATTTAAAGCATAATCTTTCCATTCTTTAACTGCATTCTGGTTACCGATAACAAACAAAGTAGGAGCTTCTGCTTTGTCCATTTCAGCAATCAAGGTTTGATTGTATGTACCTGAAGCTGCGGTGAGAACTTTAACCTCAACACCTGTTTCTTCTGTGTACATTTTTGCAACTTCTTGGAGAACCTCATCAGATTCAGGCTTGAAGTTTAGCCAGTAAACACGGCCTTTTTCGCCACCTGCGCAGCCTGCAAACAAGCCGACACAAAGGATGGCTATTAATAATAGGGATAGCGCTTTTTTCATTTGAATTTCCTCCTTCGAAAATTTCCGCACAAAGTGCGTTTTTTAAAATAATTTATTTCCACACCAAGTGGTGTAAAAATCAAGCTTTAGGTTTTGCAAGGGTGCCACCCTCGCGTAAAGCTGTTTCAAGCTTCAGCTGACAGCTGCCGCACTCATCCTTAAGGACATTAAGCAAAACCTCTACCGCGCGTGTGCCCATCTGCTTACTAGGCTGCACAAGGGTTGTAAGTGTGGGGATAGTATATTTTGAAACCTGAATACCGTCTATCGCAATTAAAGAACAGTCGTCAGGCACATTTAGTCCCACAGTATGAAGCGCCTTTATCGCCGCAATTCCCATAGCATCCGCAATGGAAAAAACAGCAGTGAAATCCTTACCCTTTTTTAGAAAGCTTTCGGTAGCTTTAAAGGCATCGTCTATATTAAAGCTTTTGGCCTCAATAATAAGGTCTTTATCTAATACTATGCCGGCACTTTTAAGGGCATCACAATAACCCTTAAAACGAAGCTCACTTATCGAGTGGTCGTCGGTTGTACCAAGTAAAACAGCAATTTTTTTATGACCTAAATCGGTCAGTGTTTTTACTGCACGAAAGGCCTCGGCATAGTCGTCAATATAAACCGAAGAATATGCCGTTTTTTTAAGACTGCCAAAGGTGTTTGTATATGTACAGCAGACAAACGGAACACCCAATGTGGCAATTTGCTCGGGTGTGTAATCAAACCGCCCGCCAAGAAAGATAAGTCCCTTCAATCTTTTAGACCTTACTAACGATGCGCCTTCGGCAAGCTCATCTTCGTTTGAACCGATTTGATGCATCACCATCGAATAATCTGCCCGGCTCACCTCTTTTTCAATCGCATGTAAAACCGAATTTAAAAAGGGGTTTCCAACACCGCGCACCACAACGCCGATAGTATCGGTTTGCATTTTGCCCAAGTCCCTTGCGCTGCTGTTTGGGACATAGTGCAGCTCTTCAATAGCTTTTAACACCTTGGCGCGCACCTCTTCACGCACGTCGGGGTGATTATTCAAAACTCGGGAAATGGTGGTTATTGAAACACCACTGTATTTTGCAACGTCTTTAATGGTCATTGTGTTGTTCCTTTTTGTTCAAAAAAACGGTGAAAAACGTGTAAAAAAGGATAACTGAAAACGTTTTCAGTTTTCCGACAAGTATATTTAACCATATTTTTCATCAAATGTCAATAACTTTTATCGTTTTTGGCAGAAATAACACGAAATTGTGTGTTACTTTTGTGCAATACTTACAATTTAAAGGTATTCAAAATTTTTGCAAATATGAACACTTTTACAAATTATTGTATAGAATTTTTAAAAAACAAGATTATAAGACGCTTTTGACCGGCAAAATGTAAAATAAAAAAATCCCCAACAAAGCAAATACCTTGTTGGGAATTTTGGTGCGGGTGTTTATAACGGACTTGATTAAAACATACTGAAATACCGGCAGAAACACACAGGTTTTTCACTCACACAGTTGTGTATTTCAAGGTTTCTTCGTAA
>JAZUQH010000052.1:0-28598 GCA_045605605.1 Acutalibacteraceae bacterium
CGCTAATGAAGTAGCCTACGGCTGTGAAGTGTGCCTTCGGCACGATAAGGAACGCTTCGCTTCATATTTTGCGAAGCAAAATGCTTCACGGTGGCAAAGCCGCCGCTTCATACGAGCGAAAGCGAGTGCTTCACTTAAAACTCTTGCCCCTCCGTCGCTAAGTATCCCTCAGTCAAAACCTACGGTTTTGCCAGCTCCCTTTAGGCAAGGGAGCCTTTGCTGTCCCCCTCCCTTTAGGGCAAGGGAGGCTAATTTGTTCCCAATTTGACACAAGCATATAATATACGTAAACAATCCTGATGATAAGTGGGTAGGAAGCAGTGTAACTAACCTTGTTAGAATCGTATATTGTAGCACCACTTGCGTAATTGCCAAAAGGTACAACGCTAAACACTGTTAGCAACAAAACAAACGAAGTTGCAACAGAAAGTAATTTTTTAATAGACGTATCGCGCCTCCAAACATAAACATACCATATAAAAGTGGTGAAAAATTTTAGGGTTATGTAAAAATAGTTTCTAAACGATTGTAAATGTAGTATCTATAAATTGAAGATTTTCTACATAATTTATGCAACTTTCGCCATCAGGCCTTTCCCATTGGGTCGATTTTCTGTTTTTAAAACCTGAGTCTTTTTCAGAAAGAAATTTTTGGAAAGAGCAACCCGAGAACTTAATGTTTTTGAAAGGAACATCTTTTCTTCCCCATATAAAAACATCATCAAGGCTGCGCGCGCGAAGGTTGGAAAAATCAATATTTCTAACCGTGTCGCATAAGGTGTTTTCACAATCGCTTATCAAAAATCTTATTGGGTGTCCGTAAATCCCATCCATCATAATATTGTTAAAGGAAAGGTTTTCAATAAATGTTGATTCTCTACCCTCGTCAGCCCATCTTTTATCTCCAAATCGAGATGGGAGATGAAGTCCAATTCCGTTTTTAGAATCGGTTATATTAAGATTGGAAAAAACACAATTTCTAATAGTTCCGTCTTTTATCCAGCCTATTCTTATTCCGTTTGTAGAACTTGTAAGATTGCAGTTTGTAACGGTTACTCTTTCGCAGATTTTGTTTTCTTTAAGGGTAATGTTATTGGCTCTTACAACAATACAATCGTCTCCACAGTACATATCACAGTTTGAAACCGTTACATTCCTACTTGAATTTATATGAATTCCGTCATTATTAGGGTACTCTATATTAGAAAGTATCTTGCACTTATCAAAAGAAACATAGTCGCAGTCATGAACCCAATAAGACCAAGCTACAGGTTGGTTGCACATTGTAATATCCTCAACCTTAACGTTTTTACAACCGGCAAATACAACAACAAAGGAGGGGGTTCTATCGTTTTTTCTCTCTTTTGTCCAACCATATTGGTATACGGCGCGTTCTTTAACAAAGAAAGTTCCGTTACCGTCTATTTTTCCCATACCCGTAATAGAAACATTTTCGGCTTCCTCACAGTATATTAGGCAAGTATTTCTGTGGCGAGGAAAAAATTCTGTATTTAGATGTTTAAGGTTTTCTAAATCTACATAATCCTCACATTCGCTGGGGCCTAAAAGCACAGCATCGGCAGCAATATGCAGTTCTACGTTGCTTTTTAGAAAAAATGTTGAAGTTTTATAAACTCCGCCTGCAACCAAAACTCTGCCGCCCGAAGCCGAGCATTCATTTATAGCCTTTTGAATAGCAATAGTATTAAGGGTTTCCCCATCGTTTACTGCGCCAAAATCTCTAATGTCAAATACCATATAAATTCCCTCTTTTTTAAATGAAATTGTTAGTAAAAAAGATAGTAAAGTAAGTATACCATAGGATATATTTTTTTACAATAAAAAAGTTAAAGCTTTTGCAATTGAATCACCCCTCAAATCTATACCATTAATGTTCAGTTGAAGGGTGATTTGTTTTTTTGTATTCAGTTATCATGCGGCTTCACCGTTTTTATGCTATGCTTGAGTTACAATAGGGACAAAAAATCTGCCGAAGAAAAATCCTCGGCAGATTTTTGTTAACCTAAATGTCTAATGGTATCTAACATATCAGAAAGAATTTCTGCACCTTGTTCAGTTTCGTAGAATCCTACTTCTGTTACGATTTTAGAAAGCATTTCTAGTGCTTTGTTTTTTGCACTTTCTTCCTTAGGCTTCAAATCATCATACATCTTCTCGTAAAAAGCGATGAGCTTTTGGTTTGTTGCTTCTCTCGCTTTAATAATCTCTCCTACTGCTTTTGCTTGTTCCTGAGTTCCCACATCGCCAGGTCCACCTGATTTCATTTTACCAAGTTCCAAAATCGCATCGGTAGCAAATGCCTGGCCGAGTGATATCTCTTCAAGTTTACCTAATATGTAATCAATGGTTAACTTTTCTGAATGTTGTTCTGCTGTAGGAGTAAGCAAATTAGCCGTTGCTTCAGCTACCTCTTTGGGAGTTTCGTTATTGTTAGGTGTGTTATTATTAATAGAATCAACTTTTTTATTTTCTGACATTGTTTTGTCCTCCAATTTGGTATCTGGCGGACACGCAAGGCATATAGTGTTTTCATCTATGAAGCGTGCCCTGCCATTTTTTACAAGACCTTTTGCCCTTTTTGGGTAGGTCGCCTCATATTCGTTTCCTTGTTCATCTACAACAACAATGTTTTTTTCTATGGGTATCATCCCCTTATTGTAAATGTGTGATACTGTTTTTTGCTATGGGTGCCACCCCTATCACAAATAAAGTATACCATACTTTATTTTCCATTTCAATATAAATATTATAAGGCAAGGCAGGAATAACCGTCATACTTTTGGCGGTTTTACTGCTTAAAAACAAAGATTTCAACTGCATTTCTTGTGGTATGATTTTCAAGGTGTGGGTATGATTTTTGTCATACCATCAAAAACCGAGACATCTTTTGATTTTAAGATGTTTCAATTTCTTTATGCCTTGAAAAATCATTAGAAAAATGTTATATTATAATAAAATCATTAGATAAATATATGGATTTAATTGAGGTTTAAAATATGTTTGATAATATTTCTCAAGGACTTTTCACCACAGGTGCAACGGGTTATTTGATTGTTGTTCCTGTCCTTCGTTCATTAGCAATTTTGTTTATGGTTATTTCTACATACAAGCTTTTAAAAGCAAGACAGGATAATCACAAGTTTTTATGGGTTGTTGCAATTTGTTTTTCTCCAATTATAGCAAGAATTGCTTTTGAAGTTTATCGTCGATGGATATCAAAAAAGGAAACAGTTAGATTTAAGGGAAGCACACCTTTTCTAATTACATCAATTATAGCGTTTGTTCTTTCGGCTATTTTGATGATTGTATCGGTTATTTCTATGGGGATAGGCTACATAAAAAGCGAAATTGATGGGGAACCTCTTGCAACTTTTTACGATGTTCACGGAAATGAATATGATGACTTGTATGATGTTCCGCTATATGATAAGCAAGGGAATACATATACTCATAAAGACGCTTGGTTTACAGCAGGCTCTTATACGGATCAAAATGGAAAATCTTACGATGGCGACTACTGCTATTTAAGTGAAGATGGTTATTTTTATTTCGATGAAAACGAAGAATTGAAACCGTATAAAGATTCTTACGACTATTATACCGATGGAGAAACAATTTATTATTATTTGTTCAACCGTGTATATTGGGAAAATGACGGTACAATTTATGAGAAATCTGGGAAATTGCATTTAGAATTATTCGACTTTGATGAGTAAACTTGTCTCTGATTTAACACAAGCATATAATAAACTTAAAGGTCGGTGAATCTTATGAAAGATAAAAGAAACAAAAGCGATGTATTTTTATCTTTATGGATTGCTTTTGGTGTCATAGTCATTTTAGGTTTTTTTGTGTTTTCTATGATAATTGGTGGAAGCGCAGGACTTGGCTATCAAGAAAATGGACGTTTTTTTGTTTGTGATCACGCTGAAGTAGTTGAAGTATCAAAAACAATTTGGGAAATAAGCAATATTTGGGGTATCCTCTTTTGGATATTTATTCCGCTCACACCTATGGGTGCGTTTGTTATTTCAAATATTCAAGAAAAGATAGAACAAAGAAAAAATAGGTTTTAATAAAGAAAATCCCTCCACCGCTAAGTATCCCTCAGTCAAAACCCACGGTTTTGCCAGCTCCCTTTAGGCAAGGGAGCCTTTGCGGTCGCCCTCCCTTTAGGGCAAGGGAGGCTAATTTGTTCCCAATTTGACACAAACATATAATACACTTAAAGGTCGGTGACGATAAATGTTAACACACAAAGGCACACAAAATTTATATACTGATAGATTGGTTTTACGCAGATTTACGGTTGATGATGCTAAGGATATGTTTTTTAACTGGGCAAACGATGAAAAGGTAACTCGTTTTTTGACTTGGCAACCACACGAATCAGTAGATGCAACAAGGCAACTATTAGAGGGTTGGGTTGAAGCATACGACGATGCAAAAACATATAATTGGGCTATTGAATATAACGGGAAAGCAATCGGTTCGATATGCGCTGTTAAAATCAGTGATAAGTGCGAATATGCTGAACTTGGTTATTGTTTGGGTTATTCTTATTGGAATAAAGGGTTTATGACAGAGGCGGCAAAGGCAGTTATTGATTATCTGTTTTCTGAAATAGGCGTTAACCGCGTCGGTATATCTCACGCTTTCGGGAATACAGGTTCGGGTAAGGTCGCCCAAAAATGCGGTATGACTTACGAGGGAACTAAACGGGAATATTTAAAAACCTCAACAGGTGAATTTGTTGACATAGTTGATTACGGAATTATAAAGAGTGAGTGGAAAATTAATAAATAAATCTTGGTTTTCAGGCATATTTAATTCGTGTCATTAAGTTCAAAACTCCCAAAAATCCCGAAAGCGAAAGCGTTCGGTATTTTACTTTTTACCTATTCACTCTTCACTTTTCACTAAATAAAACTTTGCATCGGGATTTTTGGTAAGTAAAAGGTAATAGTCAATAGTGAAGAAGTGTTGCACCTCCTCCGCTTTTATGCTATAATGCAATCAGAAAGGCAGTGCTAATATGAAAAATGTCGTTTCATAGGATAACATAAAACAAATGGCGTTTTAACAAAATATACATTTTAAGGTTAGAATGTTTTGCGGTTATTATTACTTTATTTATAATATCAACTTATACTAAAAAACAGAGCGGATTTCCGCTCTGTTTTTTGTTTTAATCAATAAAGCATTTAATTGCGCAGACTACCGAGGTTATTAAAAGTGAGAAGAAAAATATTGCTGCGCCGAAAACGATAGCGCCTATTACACTTGTTGCGGCAAAGCCGACGCCTAAGAGAATAAGGGCGGTTAAAATTGTACCGAGAACACCGATAATAAAAGTGGTCAACACTTGGCGAAGGCAGGCCTTGTTACAATCGGGTATAAAAGCCGAAATAAAAAAGGCTAAGGCAAGAAAGCCTACAGCTATACCTGATATTACCCAATATATAACGGGGAGAACGGTGATAACCGCTGTGAACAATAAAACGGCGCCGATAATTCCAACGGCTATACTTGCGATAAGAGATAATGCTACACAGTTACATCTGTTTTGTAAATTTGACATCCTTTTCACCTCCTGCTACAGTATATGTACAGGTCTTACGGCGGGTGAAAGGGTGATATTCGGATTTCCCAAAAATAATTTGATTTTTATTTGGAAAAAGGGTTGACAAAATTTAGCAATGGGCATATAATACAGTAAGGTTAGTCAAGGCTAACCCTACTTTACGAACGGTGATGGGTATGACTTTAAGAGAAGCGCAAGAGGGAAAAGAATACATAATTAAAGATATCCTTATTGAAGATGATGAGGAGTTAACTTCCTTTTTATTTTCCCTTGGTTGTTATAGCGGCGAGGCTATAACGGTTATAGCTCAGAAGAAAAACAGCTTAATGGTTTCCATTAAGGATGCGAGATATAATATTGACGTTCAATTAGCTGAAGCCATCATCATATAAATTAAGTGAAGAAGAGCGAAAGCGCTGATTTTTTTCAGGCCCTTAGTTAGCAATTGCTAACTATACAATAAGGAGGAACAGCAAAATGAGAATTGCACTTGCAGGCAACCCAAATTCAGGCAAGACCACAATGTTTAATGCTCTTACGGGCAAAAACGAAAAGGTTGGTAACTGGGCAGGTGTTACGGTAGAAAAGAAGGAACACCCTATTAAAAAGGTTTATTATGACGGGGAAGAAAAGCTAATCGCTGTTGACCTTCCAGGCGCTTACTCAATGTCACCCTTTACGAGTGAGGAGAGCATTACAAGGGATTACATTAAAAATGAAAATCCTGATGCTATTATAAATATTGTGGATGCTACCAATTTAAGCCGTAGCCTTTTCTTTACCACACAGCTTTTAGAGTTGGGAGTTCCCGTTGTTATTGCCCTTAATAAGAGCGATATTAACGAGAAAAAGAAAACGGTAATTGATGAGGCGGCTTTATCAGAAAAATTAGGCTGCCCCGTTATTGAGACTGTTTCTACTTCCCACGATGGCTTAAAGGCGGTGGTTGCCGCCGCAGCTTCCGTTGTTGGCAAAGAGCAGAGCGCTCCTTATGTTCAGGGCGATGTTGATTTAACCGATAAAAAAGCCGTTGCTGAAGCGGACCGTAAGCGTTTCGAATTTGTAAATGCAGTGGTCAGTGGGGTTGAAACCCGTAAGGTACTTACAAGGGATAGAAACCTTGGCGATAGCATAGATGCAGTGCTTACTAATAAGTGGCTTGGTATTCCCATATTTGCAGTAGTTATGTGGCTTGTATTCCAGATTTCGCAGGCTTGGGTAGGACCTTTCTTTGCAGATACTTTGGTAGCTTGGCTTGAAGCTTTTCAAGGTTGGATAGGCGGATTTATAACAAATCCTTTAATATCCGCCTTGCTCGTTGACGGCGTAATCGGCGGCGTTATTGCAGTTATCGGATTCTTACCCTTAGTAATGGTGATGTATTTCCTTATTGCCTTACTTGAGGACTGCGGATATATGTCCCGTGTGGCAGTTGTGCTTGACCCAATTTTCAAGAGGGTTGGTCTTTCCGGAAAATCGGTAATTCCTTTTGTTATTACCATAGGCTGCGCCGTTCCCGGAATTATGGCAAGCAGAACAATCCGCAACGAGCGTGAGCGAAGAGCTACGGCTATGCTGGCACCCTTTATGCCCTGCGGCGCTAAGATTCCCGTAATCGCCCTCTTTGCAGGTGCATTTTTCGGAAACAAGGGTTGGGTGAGCACGGTTTGTTACCTTTCAGGTATATTACTTATTTTCTTAGGCGCATTGCTCGTTAATAAGGTTGCAGGTCATAAGATTCGTAAATCCTTCTTTATTATTGAGCTTCCCGAATATAAGGTTCCATCCCTTTGGGGCGCATTTAAGTCTATGTGTTCAAGAGGCTGGTCTTACATAGTTAAGGCGGCTACCATAATTTTACTTTGCAATACTGCAGTTCAGATTATGCAGACATTTACCTGGAGATTTACTGAGGCGAACGAAACCGCAAGTGATTCGATTTTAGCTTCCATTGCAGGTCCCTTTGCATATCTTTTAGTGCCCATCGTGGGCGTTCTTTCCTGGCAGTTGGCTGCCGCTGCAATTACAGGCTTTATTGCTAAGGAAAACGTTGTAGGAACCTTGGCAGTTTGCTTCTCTATTACCAACTTTATCGATACAGAAGAGTTAGCTCTTTTAGGTGGCGCAAACGAGGTAGCTTCTGTTATGGGGCTTACCAAAGCTGCTGCTCTTGCTTATCTTATGTTTAACCTCTATAGTCCTCCTTGCTTTGCCGCTATAGGAGCTATGAACGCCGAAATGAAGAGTAGTAAATGGCTTTGGGGCGGAATCGGTCTTCAGCTTGCAGTTGGTTATACGGTAGCATTCTTTATTTATCAGATAGGAACACTTATTACAACGGGTAAATTAGGTGTTGCCTTTATGACGGGATTTATAGCAGTATTTTGTATGGCTGCAATAGTTGTTGCACTTGTTTTAAGAACAGAAAAACAGCAAATGCAGGAGTCTATTGCAAAACAAAAAGCAAAGGTTACTAAATAAGGTGTTTTATGGGAGATTATATAGCTGTAGCAGTTATGGTCGCTATTATCAGCGGCGTTATCGGATATCTTATAAAGAAAAAGAAAAGCGGTGCTGGGTGCATTGGCTGTCCGTACGGAGAGAAATGCTCTAAATGTAACTGTCAAGAAAATAAAGACCACTGAAAATAATATAAAAAGAGCAGAGGCTTTGAAATAAATTCAAAGCCTCTGCTTCTTTATTTTCTTATGCCTATGTGTGACAAAGAGCCAAAATACGCCTTAAAACCGCCCTTTTAGGCTGGTTCGGGTTTGAATGCTTTGGCTATGCGAGTCGGTCGATAAGCCGAGTTCTGTCGCGCACGGTTATCTATCTCGACGCCAAGTCGCCTTGACGCTCAAGCCGCTTTTCGTGGCACATCGGGCAAATGTATAGCCACATTCAGCGTTGCTCCGAATAGGGTTTACAGGGCCATTGTGTCTCCACAATGCCGGTGAGCTCTTACCTCGCCTTTCCACCCTTACCTTGAAAACAAGGCGGTATATCTCTGTTGCACTATCCCTAAGGTCACCCTCGGCAGCCGTTAACTGCTATTCTGCCCTGTGGGGCTCGGACTTTCCTCACATACAAAGTATGCGCAACCGTGTAACCGACTCGCAAGGGTAGTATAGCACAAAATTTTAATTGTGTCAAAGTTCTCTTAAAAGAATAGTATAGTTTGGTAGAAAAATTTGAATTCAGGTGGGTTTTTATGGAAAAAACGTTTGAAAAATACTTTTTAGCTGCCAATTCCTGCGAAGGCTTTTGTGAGCATTTTACCGATAGTTATTCTTTGAAAGACGGATGGCGCGCCTTTATCATAAAGGGCGGTCCAGGTACGGGAAAATCATCTATGATGAAATATATAGCCGCCAAGGCAAGTGATAAGGGTATGAAGGTAACTCTTTGCGTTTGCTCATCCGACCCCGATTCTCTTGACGGGGTAATAATTGAGGATATTAAAGTAGTTGTTTTAGATGGCACAGCGCCTCATATAGTTGAGCCGGAAAACCCAGGAATTTGCGAGGAAATACTTAATTTAGGTCAGTTTTGGGATAGTGATATATTAAGATATAATAAGGACATAATCCTAAGTATAATGGCTGAAAACAAGGCGCACCACAGCACCGCTTCAAGATATCTTTATGCCTGTGGACAGATGCTGCGAGATAATTATAAAATATCAAGCAGCTTAGCCGATAAAGAAAAAATTATGAAATTCACCCAAAATCTTTGCAAAAAGAATATTCCCACCACTAAAAAAACGGGTAGAGAAGCGATTAGATTTACGGGTGGAGTAACGCCTAAGGGCGTGGTATCTTATATCAACAATCTATCAAAATTCTACGCCAAAAAAATAATAATTGAGGATAAACACGGTGGCGTATCCTCAGTTATGATGGAAGCAATAAGGGAATATGCCTTAAATTGCGGTTACAGTATTATAACTCTCAGAAACCCATTTTTACCTTCCCTTATGATAGACCATATAATAATTCCTGAGCTTTCTCTTATGTTTGCAACCGAAAATGCCTTTTGCCATATTGAAGGGGAGGAGCGACGTATCCACGCCAGAAGATTTATTGATATAGCGGTAAGGAAAAAGCATAGAGGAAGGTTTGCTTTTAACAGCGAGGTGGCAAAGCAGCTTATCCTTTGCGCTTGTAAGGAGTTAAGCAAGGCTAAGCTCCAGCACGATAGACTTGAGCGATATTATATAAAGGCTATGGATTTCGAAGGTCTTACAAATTTTGCTAAAGGGTGGACTGAGAAAATTTTATCAGAGTAGAGAATAAAAATAAAAGGGCGGGGAACCGCCCTTTATATATAATATTTATGTATAAATTAGTTGCACTAAGAGATAAAATGTGTTAATATAAAATGAATTACTTTAATTATTTGGTAGGTGAGGGAGAAATTATGGCTGATAACCGTCCTATAGGAATATTCGATTCGGGACTTGGCGGTCTTACTGTGGTAAGTGAAATAGTAAAGCTTTTGCCAAATGAGAATATCGTTTACTTTGGTGATACGGGCAGAGTACCCTACGGAACCAGAAGTCACGAAACAATAAAAAAATATGCGGCTCAGGATGAAAAATTTCTCTTAAGTCAGAATGTTAAGCTTATAGTTGCCGCCTGCGGCACCGTTTCTTCGGTTGCGGGAGAAGACGAAAAAAAGCTTCCCGTACCCTTTGTTGAGGTGGTATCCCACTCGGTGAAAGCGGCAGTACGCTCTACTAAAAATAAAAAGATAGGCGTTCTTGCTACACCTGCTACTATTAAAAGCGGCGCTCACAAAAGGCAGATACTTGAACTTCTCCCCGATGCCTTAGTAGTGGAAAACAGCGCCAACCTTTTAGTGCCTTTGGTTGAGGCGGGATGGGTAAATGAGGATGACAGTGTAGTTTTAGAAACGGTAGGAAGATACTTAGAGCCTATGAAGGATATGGGTGTTGATACCCTTATTTTAGGCTGTACTCATTATCCAATATTAAGTCCTGTTATCTCAAAGCTTTTAGGCGATAAGGTAAATCTTATAAATATGGGCGAGGCAACAGCTAAGGCAGTTTTAGAGCTTCTTAAGGAAAAAAACGCCTTAAACTGCGAAGAAGGTTTTGGAAAAAAAGAATTCTTTGTCAGCGATAAAACTCAGACCTTTAAGGAAACTGCGGCGGTGCTGCTAAGAGAAAACTCGGAAGAACTTATAATCAAACAGGTGGATATAAATAAGCTATGACGGATGTACTGATAAAAATTAAAAGCGCTCAGGGCTTAGGCGAACAACAGGAAAAGATAGAGCTTGATACCCTTGGCAAAATAGAAATTAAAGAGGAAGAAGCAATCCTATCCTATGATGAAAGTGAGCTTTTTGGTGCAAAGGTTAATACCTTTTTAAAGGTCTCCTCCGATATGGCTGTTATGGAAAGAACGGGGGATTATAAATCAAAGCTGGTCATCAAAAAAGGGGAGAGAAATAACTGCTTTTACAGCACCCCACACGGAGATTTGGTAATAGGCATCTTCGGTGAAGAAATTAAGAGTAAATTCGGTGAGGATAAGGGCGAGATACTTTTAAAGTATGCCCTTGATTCAAACCTTCAACCCATAAGTGAAAATACGGTGGAAATCACAGTCAGAAAGGCAGAGTAAAAATGTCAGTTATAGTTGCAAAAGCAAAGGAAGAAATAAAAAATATTATATATAAGGCGGCTGAGAAGTCCCTTGAGGGAAGCGAGGTTAAAGTAGAGGACCTTCCCGATTTTGTGATAGAGGTTCCCTCCAACCGTGATCACGGCGATTATGCTTTAAATGCTGCGCTTGTTTGGGCAAGAGCCTTTAAAAAGGCTCCCCGAATGATAGCCGAGAATTTAATGGCTAATGCCGATATCGAGAACAGCTATATTGAAAAATATGAAATAGCAGGTCCCGGATTTATTAACCTTTTCCTTTCGGACAGGTACTATGCCGATATAGTTAAGGATGTTAACCTTAAGGGTGAGGATTACGGTAAGAGTGACTTTGGCAAGGGAAAGAAAATGCTTGTTGAGTTTGTTTCTGCCAACCCCACAGGACCTATGCACATAGGTAATGCCCGTGGTGGAGCTTTAGGTGACTGCTTAGCGGCTGTGCTTTCTGCCGCAGGCTATGAAACGGAAAGAGAATTTTATATAAACGATGCGGGCAATCAGATAAATAAGTTTGGTTTATCCTTAGACCTTAGATATCAGCAGATTTATAAGGATAATGTGGAGATGCCTGAGGATTCCTATCACGGAGAAGATATTATAGCCCACGCCAAAGCCTTTGCTGAAATAAACGGCGATAGCTTTATTGAAAAAAGCGAGGAAGAGCGCAGAGCGGCATTAGTAGAGTTTGCATTACCTAAGAATATTAAGGGCCTTCACGATGATTTGCTTAAATACCGAATTGAGTATGACACTTGGTTTAAAGAAAGCTCTCTTCATAAGTCAGGGGAAACAAATAGAATTATTGAGCTTTTAAAGGCAAGCGGTCATACCTATGAGGAAGAGGGCGCCCTTTGGTTTAAGGCTACCGATTTTGGTTGCGATAAGGATTTCGTGCTTGTACGAAATAACGGCGTTCCTACCTATGTTGTTCCCGATATTGCTTATCACTACAATAAGTTGGTTGTTCGAGGCTTTGATAAGGCTATTGATATTTTAGGCGCAGACCACCACGGCTATGTGCCCCGTCTTAAAGCGGCGCTTACTGCCTTGGGTGTGGATGCAGACCGCCTTGATGTAGTTCTTATGCAGATGGTACGCCTTGTTCGTGACGGCGAGGTAATAAAGGCATCTAAGCGTTCAGGTAAGGCTATTACTCTTGTAACTCTTCTTGATGAGGTGCCCATTGATGCGGCAAGATTTTTCTTTAATCTAAGGGAGCCTAACAGTCACTTCGATTTTGACCTTGACCTTGCAGTAAGTGAAACTTCAAGCAACCCCGTTTATTATGTTCAGTATGCCTATGCCCGAATTTGCAGTATTATCCGAAATCTTGAAGAGGAAGGCATAAAGGCAAGAGGCTGCTGTGAGGACGAGCTTAAATTATTAGCTTTTCCTGAGGAGCGAGAGCTTATTTTACACTTAGCTTCCCTTACTGATGAGATAATTCAGTCGGCAAAAACCTATGACCCTGCCCGTCTTACCCACTATGTAAACGAGCTTGCAACCAAGTTCCATAAATTCTATGGCGCTTGTAGGGTTAAATGCGAGGATGAGTCTCTTTGTCAGGCAAGACTCAGTCTTGTAAATGCAGTTGCAATAGTTATTAAAAATGTTCTTACGATGATGAAAATCACCGCTCCCGAAAAGATGTAAAGAGGTATTATTATGGTAAAGGATAACCGCAATTTAACAATGCTGATGGATTTATATGAGCTAACAATGTCAAACGGCATTTTCGATAGCGAATATAAAGATACAATAACCTATTTTGATATGTTCTTCCGCCGTGTTCCCGATGAGGGCGGATATGCCATTATGGCAGGTATCGAACAGCTTATTGAGTATTTTAACAATCTTCATTTTGATAATGAGGATATTGAGTATCTTGAAGGTCTTAATCTTTTCTCAAAGGAATTTATTGATTACTTAAGAGATTTCAAGTTTGAATGTGATGTATGGGCAGTTCCCGAGGGTACACCCATATTCCCTCAGGAGCCTATCGTTACGGTAAAGGGACCTGCTATTCAGGCTATGATGGTGGAAACTATGGTGCTTCTCACCATTAACCATCAGTCCCTTATTGCCACTAAAACAAACAGAATTGTAAGAGCGGCAGGCGGCAGACCTGTTCTCGAATTCGGCGCCCGTAGAGCGCAGGGCGCCGATGCGGCATATTATGGGGCTCGAGCCGCTATTATAGGCGGATGCGCAGGTACCTCTGATATTAAAACTGCAAAGGACTTTGGCGTTGCGGCATCAGGCACTATGGCTCATAGCTGGGTTCAGCTTTTTGAGGATGAATATTCTGCCTTTAAGGCTTATGCTGAAGCTTATCCTGATAGCTGTTTGTTGCTTATTGACACCTACAATGTTTTAAAATCAGGTGTTCCAAATGCCATAAGGGTGTTTGATGAGGTGTTAAAGCCATTGGGTAAGAGACCTAAGGGTGTGAGAATAGACAGCGGAGATATAACCTACCTTTCAAACAAGGTTCGTGAGATGCTAGATGCGGCAGGCTATGAGGACTGCAAAATCTGTGTTTCAAACTCCCTTGATGAATATCTTATCCGTGATATGATTTTTCAGGGCGCTAAGGTGGATAGCTTTGGCGTTGGCGAGAGACTTATCACAGCTTCAAGCGAGGCTGTTTTCGGCGGCGTGTATAAATTGGCGGCAGTTGAGAAAAACGGCGAGATAATTCCTAAAATCAAGGTGAGCGAAAATACCGCTAAGATTACCATCCCCGGTGTTAAAATTCCTTGGCGCTTGTTCGATAGAAAAACAGGTAAGGCAATAGCCGATGTTATAACCCTAAATGATGAAAAAATCGATAGCTCTGAGCCTTATGAAATTTTTGATCCTATTCATACCTGGAAGCGCAAGGTTGTTACCGATTTTGTAGCCGTTAAGCTTCAGAAGAAGATATTTGAAAAGGGTAAGCAGGTTTACGAATCACCCACCGTAAAAGAAATTGCTGAGTATAGAGCAAATCAGGTGGATGCCCTTTGGGATGAGGTTAAGCGTTTTGAAAAGCCTCACACCTATTATGTTGACCTATCTGAAAAGCTTTGGAAGCAAAGAGATGAGCTTCTTAAAAAGGTTTCAAGAAACAGAGGATAAGTATGAAAAAAATAATAGCTTTATTATTGGTGTTTTGCCTTTGCGCCCTTGTAGGCTGTGGGGGCAAAATGGGTAAAAAGGATTATAAGGGCGTGGATGTGGAGTATTATGCCAAATTAGGTAAGATACCCGAAAGCGAGATTAAATTAGGTGACGGTGTGGATAAAACCTACGGTGACCTTATGGAAAAGTATGGTCATAAGGAAACCGAGGATGAAACCGTTCACGAAGAAACCTTCTGCCTTCAGTTTGAAGAGGGTAAGCGCACCGTTATATCTATCCCAACCGTTAACTATTACTACGAAACCGATAAAAAGGGCGAGGGCATAAGCGCTATAGCCATATTTGAAAAGGCATACGGATATGACCTTGGAGTAATGTACGTTGAAATTCAGGAAGAAATGAAATCACGTGGTTTTGAGGCAGAGCTTAAAAATCTTGATAAAGAAGAAGGCTTCTTTATGCCTTATGTTGAGGGCTGTAAGAGCCTTACATATGAGTTTGAGAAAAATAAAGTAATATTTGTTTTCTATGAAAATGCACTTAGTGCAACAGCAATAATCAAGCAGTAATTAAAGAGTGAGAAAAATGTCAGCAGAAGTTAAAATAACCGATAAATTTTATCCCGTTTTGTGTCTTAGAGGCTTAGTGGCGTTCCCCGGAATGATGCTTACTTTGGATGTGGGCAGAAAGAAATCCGTAAGGGCGCTTACTACCGCTATGGATACAAATCAGACCATATATCTTGTAACACAGAAGGATATCACTGTGGAAAATCCCACGGTTAAGGATTTATATTCAATAGGCTGTGTTTGTAAGGTTCGTCAGGTGCTTAAGGTTAATGACGGGGTTAAGGTTTTAGTGCAGGGACTTTACAGAGCCAAGCATCAAAACCTTAACGATAACGGGGTGTATTATAGCGCCTTGATGGAAAAATGCGAGGAGGCGCCGATAAAGAACCGTCAGGTTTATAAAGAGTCCTTAATTCGCAGAATAAGAATTGAATTTGAAAAATATGTTAATGTTAATCCCCATATTGCCCCCGATATTATAAGCACGGTGGCTACTAATGAGGATATACCGTATCTTTGCGATTATATCGCCTTCAATATCCCGTCTCCCTTTGATGATAAGCAGTATATTTTGGAGCAGTTAAATCCTGTTTCCAGAGCTAAGATACTGCTTGAAATGATAAATAAGGAGCGGGAAATCTGCGAAATTGATAACCGCATAAGTGATAAAACCCGTAAGAGTATTGATGAAAATCAAAAGGAATATTACCTTAAAGAGCAAATGAAGGTAATAAGCGATGAGCTTTACGGTGATGATAGTGCAAGTGAGATTGATAACTATTATGCGAAGGTATCAGAGCTTGATGCTAAGGATAGCGTTAAGGAAAAAATAAGAACCGAAATTTCAAAGCTTGCTAAAATGCCTCAGGGCTCCCACGAGGGAACGGTGCTAAGGGGTTGGCTCGATTTATGCTTAGAGCTTCCTTGGAACAAGAGAAGTAGCGCTAAAGTAGATATAAATAAGGCGCAAAAGATACTTGACCGTGATTTTTACGGAATGAAAAAGGTTAAGGAACGTATAATAGAAATGCTTTCTGTTTATGCCCTTAACCCTGATATAACAGGTCAGATACTCTGCCTTTCAGGTCCTCCAGGGGTGGGCAAAACCTCTATCGGTAAAACCATTGCCGAGTGTATGGGAAGAAAATTTGTCCGTATTTCTTTGGGCGGCGTTCACGATGAGGCAGAGATAAGAGGTCATAGAAAAACCTATGTCGGCTCTATGGCAGGTAAAATAATAAACGCTGTAAAGCAGGCAGGAACAAGCGACCCCCTTATTCTTCTTGATGAAATTGATAAGCTGGGAAGCGATTATAAGGGTGACCCATCCGCTGCTCTTTTAGAGGTTTTAGACCCTGAGCAGAATTGCAATTTCTGTGATAATTTCCTTGAGATACCTTATGATTTAAGCAAGGTTGTATTTATTACTACCGCTAATATTCTTGATACTATTCCTGCTCCCCTTTTAGACCGTATGGAAGTTATCACTCTTGACGGATATACAAGGGATGAAAAGTTTAATATTGCAAAGGGCCATTTAATTGCAAAACAGCTTGAAAGCCATGCGGTAAATAAAAAGCTTTGCCGTATTACCGACGATGCTATTTATGGAATTATAGATTTCTATACCCGTGAAGCAGGTGTTAGAAAGCTTGAAAGAGCAATAGGCTCTTTAAGCGGCAAGGCGGCAAAGAAGATAGCCTCAGGAGAGAGCGAAAAGGTAGTCATTAAGGGCAGTGACCTTGAAGAGCTGTTAGGCAAGAGGAAATATAGACCTGAGCAGATACTAAAATCTGATGAGGTGGGCATTATAAACGGCCTTGCTTGGACCGCCGTAGGCGGCGAGATAATGCAGCTTGAGGTTGCGGCAGTTGAAGGTACGGGCAAAATAGTACTCACAGGCTCCCTTGGAGATGTTATGAAGGAATCGGCCACAGCGGCGGTTACCTTTGTAAGAGCCAATGCAGAAAAATACGGAATCAATCCATCCTTTTATAAGGATAAGGATATCCATATCCACGCTACCGAGGCGGCTGTTAAAAAGGATGGTCCATCGGCAGGCGTTACTATAACCGTAGCCTTAATTTCTGCGCTTACGGGCAGAGAGGTAAAGCGAGATATAGCTATGACGGGTGAGGTCACCATAAGAGGAAGAGTACTTGCTATCGGCGGACTTAAGGAAAAGGCTATGGCGGCTCATAGAGGCGGAGTTAAAACCGTATTTATTCCTAAGGATAATCTTCCCGACGTTGATGAGGTCGATAAAGAGGTGAGGGATAATATTCGTTTTGTTCCCGTCTCTTTCGTTACCGAAATAATTGATAATGCCCTTGTTTCTCATATAAAGGAAGAAGCGGAATTTTGCTCTATTCCGCAAGAAAAAACGGCAAGAATAAGTCAGTAGCTTTGGCTAGGAGAAAATTATGAATTTTAATAATGCGAATTTTGAAGCGGCATTCGGCACCTTGGAACAACTGACGGCATCCGATATGCCTGAGGTTTGTTTTTCAGGCCGTTCTAATGTGGGCAAATCCTCCCTTATAAATAAGGTACTTAACCGCAAGTCATTGGCAAGGGTTAGTTCAACTCCAGGCAAAACCGTAACCGTTAATTTTTATAAGCTCCAAGATATGAGGCTTGTTGACCTCCCAGGTTATGGCTACGCCAAAGTTCCTTTTAAAGAAAAGGATAGATGGTCTGCCCTTATGGAAGGCTATTTCGGTACGGGCAGAGATATCCGCCTTTGCCTTCAACTTATAGATATGCGCCATAAGGCTACTGATTTTGATATCTCTATGTTAGAGTTTTTGCAGTATAATAAAATTCCCTATGCAATAATTCTCACAAAAAGCGATAAACTAAATAAGAGTGAGTTTAACTCCCGAATGGAAGGAATAAGGGAGGAGTTAGGCTCTCTTTGTGAGGGCATCGAAATAATTCCATTTTCTTCCTTAAAGGGAACGGGCGCCGAAGAAGTTCGCAGGGCAATAGAAAAAGCTATTGACAATTAAAAAATTGGGTGATATAATCCAAATATATATTTTAAAGACTATGATAAAGAAAAGTACCTGCGAGGGCGAGGTAAAGTGAACTGCGGATAGTGGAAACGCAGTGCTACGAGCGTAGGGAAGAACACTTTGGAGTCGCAAACTGAAAGGGTAACTTAGTAGGTAAGCCGTAACCGATGCGTTAAATCGGTAACAACTGTCAGGTTGTGAGTTGACTGTCTTCAAGATAGTAATTTAGGTGGCACCGCGGATATGCGTCTATTCGTCCTAAGGTTTTAGGACTAATGGGCGCTTTTTTTATTTCATATATTGGTGTTAAAGGAGAAAAATTATGAAACACATTGATATCGTTGATATTATGAAGGATGCCTCTTTTATAGGCAAAGAGGTAACGGTCTGTGGATGGGTAAGAACATCGAGAGATTCTAAGAATATGGCATTTTTAGAGCTTAATGACGGTACTTCCTTAAAGCATTTGCAGATAGTAATTGATAAGAATGTTTTAAGCGAGATAGGCGAGTTTATGAAGCTTGGCACTTCTCTTAAGGTAGTAGGCGAAGTGGTTAAAAGCGTTGTGGCTCAGGATAGCGTTGAGGTTAACGCAAAGACTATTGAGGTTTTAGGCGTTTGCCCACCTGAATATCCCTTGCAGAAAAAGCGTCATACCCTTGAGTATTTAAGAACAATGCCCGCCCTTAGAGTCCGCACCAATACCTTTAATGCGGCTTTCAGGGTTCGTTCGGTAGTTTCTGCCTGTATCCACGAATTTTTTCAGGCTCGTCACTTCTCTTATATCCACACTCCGCTTATTACTGCAAGTGACTGCGAGGGCGCGGGTGAAATGTTTAAGGTAACTACAATAGGCTACAGCAACGAATATAAGAGCGAAGAGGAATATAACGAAGCCGATTTCTTTGGAAAAAAGGCGGCGCTTTCTGTTTCGGGTCAGCTTGAGGGCGAGGTTGCCGCCATGGCGCTTGGTAAGATTTATACCTTTGGTCCCTCTTTCAGAGCCGAAAAGAGCAATACCCCCCGTCACGTTGCAGAGTTCTGGCACGTTGAGCCTGAGGTTGCCTTTGCCGAGCTTCCCGATATTATCGAAATTGCGGAAGCTTTAATTAAGCATATTATAAATTCCGTTCTCGAAAAATGCCCCGAAGAATTAAAATTCTTTGATGCTCACTTTGAAAAGGGACTTATTGAAAAGCTTAAAAATGTCGTAAGCAATGATTTTGCGGTTATGACCTATACCGAGGCTATTGAGGCTCTTAAAAATTGCGGTGAAGAGTTCCAATATCCTGTTGAGTGGGGCTGTGACCTTATGACCGAGCATGAAAGATATATCTCCGAGGTTATCTGCAAAAGACCTGTTTTCTTAACCGATTATCCGAAAGAGATAAAATCTTTCTATATGAAGCAGAATGCTGACGGTAAGACCGTTGCCGCCACCGATCTTTTAGTACCTGGTGTTGGCGAGATTATTGGTTGCAGTGAGAGAGAAGCTGACCTCGATAAGCTACTTGAAGCTATGAAGGTAAGAGGTATGAACCTTGAAGACTATGAGGATTATATTTCTCTTAGAAAATTCGGTTCTGTTCCACACAGTGGCTTTGGCTTAGGTCTCGAGCGAATTATTATGTATGTTACAGGTATTCAGAATATCCGTGACGTTATCCTTTATCCAAGAACAGTTGGTTCAATTTCTTAAGGTAGTGATAAAATGTATAAAGCAAAATTAAATGTGCTTGAAACCCAGAGGGCCATACGCTCTTTAAGGCATAGATTTGAAGAAAACCTTTGCGATGCCTTAAACCTTTCCCGCGCTTCCGCTCCGCTTTTTGTAAAAAGAGGAAGCGGTCTTAATGATGACCTTAACGGTGTTGAGCGCCCCGTTAGCTTTGATATAGCGGATGGCGGCGAGATAGTAGAGGTTGTTCACTCTCTTGCTAAATGGAAGAGAATGGCGCTTGGAAACTACGGCTTTAAGATGCATACGGGACTTTATACCGATATGAACGCTATTCGCAGAGATGAAAAGTGCGATAATATCCATTCTATCTATGTTGACCAGTGGGATTGGGAGAAGGTTATATCCTCAGCAGATAGGAACGAGGAGTATTTAAAGGATACGGTAAGGCGTATTTATGCCGCCGTTTTAAATACGGCTGACGGTATAGAAAGAAAATACCCAATACTCGAAAATTATCTGCCGAGAGATATTGAGTTTATAACTACCGAGGAGCTTTTAAGGCTTTATCCTGATAAAACACCCAAGGAAAGAGAAAACGCTATTGCCAAAAAGTATGGCGCGGTTTTTCTTATGAAGATAGGCGGTAAGCTTTCAAACGGCGAAAAGCACGATGGCAGAGCCCCCGACTATGACGATTGGGAGCTAAACGGCGATATTCTTATCTATAACCGTATAACCGAAGCTGCCTTTGAGATTTCTTCTATGGGCATAAGGGTTGATAAAGAAAGCCTTGTTTCTCAGCTTGAAAGGGAAAATAAGCTTGATAGACTTTCTCTTCCTTTCCATAAATCACTTATGGAGGATAAGCTGCCTTTAACTATTGGCGGAGGCATAGGTCAGTCAAGACTTTGTATGCTTATTTTACAAAAGGCGCATATAGGCGAGGTTCACGCATCTGTATGGCCTGAGTCCGAGATAGAGCGATGCAAAGAGCAAGGAATAGAACTTTTATAAAAAAATATATATAAATTTAGGGCGAACAGTGTTCGCCCTTTTTTAATATATGGTAAAATTTGATGTGAACTCAAGTTTGCAATAGGTCAATATTAACAAATCTTAGTCAACAAACTTAAACATATTGAACAAATATGATTGAATTTGATAAATTTTGCAAAGAAGCATGCTAAAAATTCACATAAAGGCAGTAAGAAATCACATTTACTTATGCTGAAATATATGTATAATGGAATATGGATATCTGTCCGTAATACTTATATTAGGTGTATACACCTAATAGGTCGAAAGGAGAAACGAAAAAATGAAAGGAATTTTTTCAAAACGTGCTCTGATGAGTATAGTGGCTTTTGTCGGATGCATCGCAATTGCGGTAACGGCTGTTGCTGTTCCCGCTGTGGCAAATTCCGCAAGAACCATCACCGTTGATACCGATACGGTGCTAAACGAGGATTATCACGGTCTTGGTGATAACCTTTGGGTAGGACCTTATGCTTACGGTATGAACGATGCTTATCAGGCTGTTAATGATCAGCGTAATAATACGGTTAAACCCGCATATATGCGTATGATGTTCCTGCCTAACTGGTTGGTTGATGCAGAGTTAACCCCTGAAGAGCAGGAATATAACTGGACTCACGGCATTTATAAATGGGATAGTGAGGAATTCAAGCACTTTGTAAGAAGCGCTCAGTCCATTTATAACGCAGGAGGTAAAATCCTTCTTAATATGGGCGGCCGTATTACTGTTGAGATGGTAGAGTGGTATGCTATTGACGACGTATCCTTAACCGAGGGCGGTACAAGAAGCGCCCCGAGGGATATTGATGCTTTTGCAAGAACTACCGTTGCTGTTATCAATAAGCTTAAGGAATATGGCGTAGAGGTTGATTACCTTTCCTTCCATAACGAAGTAAACGGCGGTAACTTCGAAGCCTTCTATGATAAGCGCGCTTATTGGTGCGAGGTTATCAGAAAAACAAGTATCGAGCTTGATAAGGCAGGTCTTCGCAGTATAGACCTTAATAAAGCAGGTACTCGCGATGGAATTTATGTGCTTGCTACCGATTTGGCAGGTTGGGTAGATGAAGCCCCTATTGGCGAGTTTATAGAATTTGCAAATGAGCATCTTATAAAGAAGGGCTATGCGGACGGAGCCTCCAACCACCATTATCAGTTTGTAAAGAGCAGAGAAACTGTTGTGACGCTTTCGTATAAGCTTAAGGAGCTTTTCCCCGATGTAGAGCTGTTTATCAATGAATTTAACGGAGCACAAGCTTCGGTTGATGATCCATACACCCCTGGTCAGAACAATTATTCTACCCTCAGATATGGAGTTAACGGCTTATCCAATTTGCTGATTCAGGCAAATGCAGGTTATTCGGGTTCTGCTGGCTGGTTCTATTCAGGAACCTTAATCTCGCATCCTATGAATGTTGGCCAAAGCGCTATTGATATCTGCTGGTGGGAGGCGCCCTCTGAGGGACTCGAAAGGGTTGGCGGATACTTTACCCAAAAGGCTCTGGCTTCACGTTATATCCCTAAGCACAGCGTTACATATAAAACCGAGGTTAACTCAGACGATATGTATGCGGCAACCTATGCTAAGGATGATGACTGCACCGTTTTAGTTGAGTTTGATAAGTGCGATACCGACCGCACCGTAAAGGTAGAGCTGGGCTCTGAGTATGCAGGTAAAGCCTTTGGCGTTCATCTTGCTAATGTAAATGAAGATATTGACCGAAACGGTTATTTAGATGATATAAATATTCCTATAGAAAACGGCGACCTTCTCGCAGTTAGAAGAGAGGTTGTTACAGCCGACCAGAACGGCACTCTTACCTATAATCTTTCTAAAGCTGATAGCTTTGTTAACGGAGTTATGGCGTTCACCACTATGGATGAGCAGATTCAGGTTCTCTTAGAGGATGCTGAGTTATCTGTACAGCCGGGCGGCAGCGTAAATATTGCTGTTAAGGATGTTTTCGGTATTGATTGTGATGATTTCACCTTTGAAATCTATGATTACAGTAGCGTAGATGAAGAAGAGGATTTTGCCTTCGCTTCTGAAGCCGTGCTTAATTCAGTAGGCACTCTCTATCAGGGCGCCAGCGGTATTGCTACCTTCACAGCATCTACTAACCTTAAAAAAGGCGATACCATCGCTATTAAGGTAACTCCGAATACTACAATGCCTGCAGAAACCGCAGGTTATGCAATAGCCATTGTAAGAGTTGGCGAATATAGAATTTATCTTAACCATATGTTCGGCGCATCTCAGGGTGAATATGTCTCTTATCTCTATGAGATGGGCGCTGTGGTTGATATTGCGCCTGCCACAACAAAAGGTGTTCGTAACCCAAGCTTTATAGATGCTAAGGGTTACACCTTCCAGGGTTGGTATGATAACCCTGAATTTACAGGCAATGCCATCACAAAGAGTGATGCTTCATGGGATTCTACCGTACATCTTTACGGTAAATGGGCAGTGCCCGATAATGAATAAAGGAGGAAATAAAAATGAAAAAGTTTATAAGTAAACATTTAAGTATTATTCTCTCCTTTGCTATTGTTCTCACAACACTCCTTCCTGTTTTAACAGGTCTTGGCAGTGTTTCAGCTCTCTCAGCAGAGGAGCAGGTAGTGGTTGATAATATTAAAGCTGCTTGGGGTCAGATGACAGCCAACCCAACTTCAGCTTTATATCCCAACTATACCTTCCCCAATAATTCAAAAACCCATATGGGAAGTAATATCCACGCTACTGCCAATGAGGCTACCTTGCCCTACGGCGCTACTGCGGATATGCTTGGCTCCTATTATGTAACAGAGCATAACTATGACGTTACATATACAAAGGCTGATGTTTATTCTACTCAGCGTATTCTTTTCTACGGCAACATACAAAATGCAAATGATGCAAATAAAGACGTTAGCAATTATGATGGATTTTATTTCAATATTTATTTTGAAGAGTTAACCGCCGATTTGGTTATTTACGCTAATGCCGTAGGCGGAAGCGGAAGCAACGCCGCGCTTGCTAAGGGCTATACCGTAACAGCCGATAAAAAGGGAAGCTGGGTAACTGTTACCGATACCGACCTTATAAATGGCGGTCTTGGAGCACTTGCAGGCACAGATAAGCTTAACGGCTTGCAGTTAAGTCTTAAAACAGCTTCAACCTCTACTGTTGTAGAAGCCGTTGTTGGCTCCTTGCAGTTCGTTAAGAATTTAAAGGCTCCTGCCGATAGTGAAACTGCGGACTGGACTCTTTCTGACTGGATTAAAGCTGCTTTAAAGGTAAATATAGCAGAATGTAACAATACAGAAGCTTTCATTGCAGCTCTTAATGCTGCTAAGAGCGCTTTCGGTGAAAAGTATGCTATAGGCGAGCTTAAAAAAGAGTGGGAAGCACTTTCTGTTTTCCACGATCCCGATATTAATCCTAACAGATGGTGGAATACTTCGGGCACTGTTTCAAGCGCAAATATGGCAGCTTCCTCCACCTATACAGGTGCTCTTATCGAGGACGTTGATTTAGGCGCTAATTTTGCTACCTTTACAGGTCTTGGCGATGCTTCGGGTATGGGCTCAAAGCAGTGCATTCTCTATGAGTTCGCTAAAGACGGAAACGGCTCAGCAGGCATAATTACCGGTTTTAGATCAACCGTAAATATCAATAAGATAGATGATGTTTATTTCTGGCTTAAGGCGGATAATCTGACCAAGGACCTTACCTTAAATATAAAGGTATATGATATTGATAGTGGCACTAAAGAGATTACCCTTACCCCCTATGTAATTTCCGCTTCAAAGAGCGGTGAATGGGTTAAGGTTTCCTTAAAGGAAATTGGCGGAAGCAATTGGTATGGCACACTCACTAATAAGCTATACAGAATAGTGGTTGCTATGAGCAATGCCTCGGGCGCTACTGTAACCGTAGGCTCAGGAAAATTGGTGGTTCCGGGAGCTTGTCCCGTTCCCACCAATGTGGAGGATACGGCTGCAGCTTGGCTTTCAGCTGCTAAAGAAGTAGACACCTCAGCCTATATTGATTCTACTGCATTCGTTAATGCAGTAAATGCACTTAAAGCATATAGCGCCGAGGATCCTGCTGTAGAAATTCTTAAGCAGGAGTGGGCAAAGCTTGAATATGTGGGCAGTCCCGTTAATGAAGGCTTTAAGGTTGGTATCTGGCAGAACGGCGGTACCACATATAAAGAATCAAATTCAGACGCTACAAAGCTTGTATATGATGAAAATGTTGATACTACCTACGGTGAAAATCAGTTTACCGCAACAGGTGTTGCTTCTTCTACTCAGACCGATGCTAACGGTTCGGCGTATTACCGTATTAACGGAAATGATGCTAAGTCAAATACCGTATTTACCGATTTAGCCGATATCACCTTCTGGTATAAGGCTTCGGGCAATGCTAAGGCAAGAATAGGCTTTATAGGAGGCAACACTACAGCTAATTGCCATACCATTAAAAATGTTAATGATGTTATTTTGACAGGCGATGGTACCTGGAAGCTTTACTCCGTCAAGGAGCTTATAGGTGAAACCAATTGGCAAAGTGCTATTACCTCAGGTGCAGGATATTATCTCCAGAGATTGCAGATAAATCTTGCAACCTTTGATGAGGGCGTTCAGTCTATCGATGTAAGCTTTGGCTCTCTTTCCTATACTAAGCGTGATACCTCTCTTGACGGTTCAGTAGGTTGGACTAATGAGCAGTGGGTAGATAATGCAAAGGCTCTTAACCTTTCTAAGTATAAGAACACCGCAGCATTCGAAGCCGCTTTATATGCCGCTATTGAATCTGTTTATGGCTATACTCAGGCAGATCTTGCAGCCCAAGAGCTTGTTGCTGCTTGGGGTGAGATGACAGGTAAGCCTGTATCAGTTCTTTATCCTAACTATACCTTCCCCAATGGTTCGAAAACCCATATGGGTGATAATATAATAGCATCAAACGGCACACTTCCTTATAATGCTACTAAGGAAATGCTCGGTGACTACTATGTAACAGAGCATAACTATACCGTTACTAACACTGCAAGCGGAACAAATTCTAATCAGCGTATCCTCTTTTATGGTAATGTTGACAATGCTGACTATACAAATAAGGATGTTACAGCTTATAATGGTTTCTACTTCAATATTTATTTTGAAGAATTAACCTCAGACATAGTTGTTTATGCAAATGTTGTAGCAGGTAGCGCTAATAATACTGCTCTTGCTAATGGTTATACCATTCCCGCAAGTAAAAAGGGTAGCTGGGTAACTATCACTGATACCGACCTTATAAACGGCGGTCTTGCAGCCCTTGGCGGTACAGATAAGCTTAACGGCTTACAGTTAAACCTAAGCTCTGCAAACAATGCTACTGTAGAGGCTGTTGTTGGCTCACTTCAATTTATACCTAAGGTTGCTGTTCCTGAGAATGCAGCAAATATGTCTGCCGTAGAGCTTTTAAAGCTTGCTATGGAGCTCGACCTTTCTCAATACGGTAATACCGAAAAGTTTGCCGAAAAGCTAGAAGCATTAAAGCTTCTCTGTGAAGAAGCGGTTGCTATCGAACAGCTTAAGAAAGCAACCAACGGTCTTTCACGGTCTTCAAGTGATTATCTCTACCCGAGAAGATATTGGGATGCAAACGGTACTATCTGCCAGGCAAATGCCTATGCTTCGGATGTTTCAGCTTATACAGGCGCTCTTCCCGAAGGCGCAGATGCTACTAACTATAAATCTTATCTCGGTAATAAGCTTGGCGTTTTCTCAGGCCTTACCGATATGGCAGCTGCCTATAAGACCAGCGGAAATAAGCAGACAGCACTTTATGAGACTTCCTCTGCCGGTACGACCTCCTTCACTGCAGGTCAGATTGCTGATATGTATTTCTGGTATAAGCTTGAGGGCGCTGCTTCTGCTAAGATAATCAACGGAATTTATGTTGTCGATGCAAACGGAAACCATAATCCCACCAAGCTTGGCGGAGAAATCACCTTAACAGGTGACGGCCAGTGGCATAAGGTATCCTTTAATGAGGTTTACGGTAAAAACTGGGTAGAAAAGCACAGCTTATATGACGGTAAGGTTTACCGTGTGATTATGAGCATCGGCGAAGCCGAGGGCGGCACTATCACTCTTGGCAGTATCGTTACCGAAGCCAGTGCAGGTCTTTTACCTGCAGGCAGTGAAAACTGGAATCTTTCTGATTTGATTTATGCAGTTTCTAAGATTGATTATGAAAAATATATGGGTGCTGAAGCCTTTGAAGAGGCTCTCGAATATGCAATTGAAGTAAGAGACCGCTTACAGATAGGCCGTAGCGCTAATGTAACTAACTTTGACGATGCCGCTTCTGCCGATATAGATACTGCTAACATTAGCGGAATCAACATTTTAGAAACCCTTGTTCCCGTTATCGAGCATTCTGCAGACGGTAATACCAAAAACGCAGTAGAAAGCGCTGCTCCCGAACTCTTTACCGATGGCGATAGTGCAACTATAGGCGCGGTAACAGGCCTTGATAATTCAAACGAAGCTTCCTTTACTGACTTTATTTATCAGCTTGCAGGCGAGGGCAGTATAAGCGATTTCGTTATTTATAATGATATAGCTAACACAGCTAATAAGTATTATATCTATGTAGCTGATACAAGAGCGGACTTATTCCTTCAGGAAAATCTCTTGGTTCCCTTT
Source organism: Acutalibacteraceae bacterium (assembly GCA_045605605.1). Taxonomy (GTDB): domain Bacteria; phylum Bacillota; class Clostridia; order Oscillospirales; family Acutalibacteraceae; genus UBA737. Next base: position 27,409 of record JAZUQH010000052.1, read on the forward strand.
ACAAATGAAGAAAATAAGGCTGTTCAGAGATTCAATTTTGACGGTAAGCCAGATGTTAACGGCACCTACTTAGGTATTCGTGTGTTTGGTAATACCGATACCGTAAGCTTTGCAGAGTTTAAAGCTTTCGGCGAGGTTGTTACGTATGATGTTGAAACAGGCAACTTCTCAAACGATAAGATTGCTTCCATAGGTAAAAACCTCCTTGATGGCAAGACTCCCAAGCTTAAGGCGGGATCAATGAAGTTTAGCTGGGGCGATTTCTTTGGTAGCAAGAGCAATTACAAGCCTCAAAACCTTACCGACGCTAATAATACTACACCTGTAGCGGTTTACGGTGCTTATACAATAAATGAAAAGGACGATACAATTTCCCTCCACTTCTATTATGACCTTGGAACAACCTATACTATTGATAAGTTGTTTATAAACCATTGGAATAATAAGGGACTTGAAACAGGTAAGTATGAGATTTATGCTTCCCGTGATGTGAACTCACTGTTTATGTCAAGAAATATGGTGCTTTCTTATGATAATACTAAAGAAGGTCCCAACGAAACCGCAGTTTCTCAGTTATTCACACTCAAAAACGAGGTTATTGCACGTTACGTAAGCTTCCACATTACCTATCCTATCAGTGACTGGGATTATTGTGAAACGCAAGCATGGTACGCAGGTGGCTACGGTATCCGCCTTTCTGAATTCGGTGTTTACGGTGAAGAGTGGGTTAAACCCTATGCCCTTGTAAACCTTACTAGTCACGTTCCTGTCGATGTTTATCGCACCGAAGCAGACGGTAATCGCGCTAAGGTTAGCGAAGCCGAGTATGACGGTATTGAGCATAAGAACACCTATGATGGAAATGAAGCCACCGTTGCTGATATTAAGATAAAGAACGGTGAGAAGATAGACTTCGTATATAACTTAGCTGCTGAAATGACCTTAGAGGAAATTTGTATGAAGTTGGGTGTTGGAAGCGTTAAGAAGATGAACATCTACGCTTCCACCGTTGAGGATGCTATCTGGGATAACGGTTCACTTATCTATTCCGAAACTGACGGACTGGGAGAAACTTATTTCGGTAAGGGATATGCTTCATCTCCCATAAAGGCGCGTTACATACGTTTCGAAATTCTCGAAAATGAGGGTGAAGATCTTGTTATCAGTGAAATGTCTGCCATAGGCGGAAA
>JAZUQH010000053.1:0-6124 GCA_045605605.1 Acutalibacteraceae bacterium
CGAAACTGACGGACTGGGAGAAACTTATTTCGGTAAGGGATATGCTTCATCTCCCATAAAGGCGCGTTACATACGTTTCGAAATTCTCGAAAATGAGGGTGAAGATCTTGTTATCAGTGAAATGTCTGCCATAGGCGGAAACGATCAGGAATTTACCTATATGAATCTTGTGGAAGAAAGACCTGAGCTCTTTAGCTTTTATCTGCAGGATAAGGAAACAGGTTATTTTGGCGCCACAACCGAACAGGGTCACAAGTGGCTTCAAAGTTGGGCTGATTGGAACAAAATGTATCCCTTCTATAAAGCAGTCGATAACGATAACGAATCTGTATATGATTTGTTTAACGGTGTAAACAGTAAGGAGAGCATTAGCTTCTTAGCTGACTTTGGCACCCTTAACTCTATAGATAGCATATCTTTAGTTAGCGGAAGCAATGAAGAATATTGGCCTGATGAGCTTAACTTCTATTTTGGCGCAGATGATATTTCCTTATTTGATAAGAATACTAAACCGGCTGAAAATTGGATGCAGAGCGCCGAGGATGGTGTTTTCACCTATGAGTTTGTTCCTCAGGTTGCAAGATACGTTCGCATTGAGATAGTTCGTGGTGAAAACGAGGTGTATCAGCGGTATAGTGATAAAATCCTAAGTGTTATTTCTGAGATTAGTGTTACCGGACTTGAACTCAGAAGCCGCGCTGTTAACGGAATTGCCGCAACGTTAGTTGATGAAGAATCAGGCATTAAGGCTGAAATTTTAGCGCTTAGCGAAAATGATGTCTTTGATACCATTCAGGATATGATGGTAGTTAAGAGAGCCGCTACCGCTGAGGAAATAGCCTCCGCTAAGGAGCAGAGCCTTAAGGTTACCACTGATGTATACGAGCTTTACTTCCTTGATGTAAACGGAAATATTGTAACCGATACAGGCGGAAGAGAAGTGGTTCTTTACATCCCCGAAAGCCTATATTCAACAACTGAGGATATATTTGTTCTCAAGGGTGAATTCGGCGGACTTTCAATGATAGAGTTTGAAAACAAGGATGGCTATTATTTCTTCACAGTTAACGATATCTCTTCTGCAATCAGCGTAGCTTTAGGACAAATGGTTGAGATAATCGACGATGAGCCTATTGATACCGATAACGATGTTCCCACAGATGATGATTCAGATGATGAGGACGATAATTACGGCGATGACTTCTCTGATGACTCCTATGAGGATGAGGATGAAGCCGAATCCGAAGATGAAACTGAAGAAGATGATGATAAGCCTAAGAAAAAGAAGAAAATCAGGGTTGTCCGTAAGCCCGGTTCTGGTGATGCTGATTATCTTTGGATTATCATTGTAGCCGTAGCAGTGGTTGTTGTAGCTGCAGGCGTAACACTTTTCATAATCCTCAAGAAGAAAAAAGATAAGGAATCAAATGAAGAACAGAACTAAATAAAAATTAAGTTTTGAAATATTCTTTCGACCAAAAGTAAGGCCTCTGTGGAAACACAGAGGCTTTACTTATTTAATATTAAGTTTACTCATCAAGCTTTGCTATATCTTCGCGAGATTCTCTCTTAACTGCTATATAGGATTTGCCGCCCGAAAGCATAACAACGGGGGGACGGGGAATTCGGTTATAGTTAGAAGCCATTGAGTAATGGTAGGCTCCCGTTGTAAGTGTTGCTACAAGGTCGCCTCGCTTCATACCTGAAGGCATATTAACTTCTTCGAAAAAGTCGGATTTTAACATCTTTTGTACACCGCAGGGGGTTGCTATCTTATCAGTGCATTATTTATAATGATTATGGATGGCTATGAAATTGCAGAAAGCTCTCTATAAACAATAAAAATGTCGCAATTTTATAAAAAAATGTCCTCATATCATATTGAACTTTGCATCATATTGTGTAAAATATATTATAGGCTGATTATAATAGCTGATTATAATAGTTATAACGTACAAAAAGGAGAAAAAAATGGAAAAGCAAGTTATTAAAAGAGTGTTTACGGGTAGCATAGCGCTTCTCTGCAGCATTGTTATCGCGGTCACTGCTTTAGCTGTTCCTGCCGTTGCAGATTCGGTTAGAACCGTTACCGTAGATACCGATACGGTGCTTAGAGAAGAATTCCACGGCTATGGCGATAACCTATGGCCCGGCGCCTATTATTACGGTATGAATGATGCCTATCAGACCGTAAATGATATGCGCGCTAATACGCTTAAATGCGCCTATGTGCGTGTGCTGTTTTTGCCTCATTGGATGGTGGACTTAAGTCTTACTGAGGAGCAACAGAAGTCCAACTGGGAGAATGGCATCTATAACTGGGATAACGAGGATTTTAAGGGCTTTGTCAGAAACTGTCAAACCTTAGTTAACGCAGGGAGTAAAATTTTGCTCAACTTCGCAGGAGCGGTTCCTCCCGAGATGGTAGATTGGTACGGTATAGAGGATGTATTTGTTACCGAAGCGGGCAGAAGAACGGCGCCTAAGGATCTTGATTCGTTTGCAAATGCCTGTGCTGCTGCTATTAAGAAGATTGAAGAATTGGGTATCCCCGTAGATTATCTTACCTTCTATAACGAAGTAAGCGGAGGCAACTTTGAAGCCTTTGGTGATAAGCGCATATATTGGTGTGAGCTTATTAAGAAAACGAGTCTCGCCCTTGATAAAGCAGGTCTTAGAAGCATTGAGCTTAATAAAGCAGGTACTCGTGACGGTATTTATATTTTTGGTACAGACCTTGCGGGCTGGTCAATAGAAGGCCACCATCTAATCACCTTTATGGAGTATGCTAAGGAGCACCTTATAGATAAAGGCTATGCGGATGGTCTTGTAACCCATCATTACAGATCCGGTGGTATGGAATATGAAACTGTAGTTAAAAGTATAAGTAACCTTCGTAGCATTTTCCCCGATGAAGATATAATGATAAACGAGTTCTCTTCAAGGTTCGCAGCCAACGGAATAGGTAATCACCATAGCTATAATTTTAAGGATGATTTTGCTGCGGCTGTTATAACTCAGACAAATGAGGGATTAAACGGCGGCTGTGATTGGTTTTATTACGGTCAGTATATTCCTTATCCCACAAATGTCGACCAGTATGACATTCGTATATGTGAGTGGAGCTGCCCCTCTCAGGGCTATGAACTGGTGGGGGAAAAGTATGCCATTATGGGTCTTGCTCAGAGATATATTCCAAGAATCAGCAAATCTGTAAAAACAGAGTGTGATTCCGATGATATTATCGGCTCAGCCTATGTAAAGGATGAGGATTGCACCGTATTCCTTTCTGTAGATAAGGCAGATTCAGCCCGCAAGCTTAAGGTATATGTGGGTGATGAGTTTATAGGCAGAAGCTTCGGTTTGCATGTGTATAACGCTCCCATTGATAACGATGGTGACGGTGATCAGGACGCTATTATCCCAAGAGCCGATGTTGACCTTCTTCCCGTAAGAATAGATGAACTTAAGGTTGATAGCGATGGCTATATCAATTGGGATATCCCCTATGGCGAGGATATAAGGAATATGACCGTTGTTTTGACTACTTTGGATGAGCAGATTCAGGTTCAGCTTGAAAATCCAGAGCTTTCGGTTATGCCTGGTGGCAGCGTAGATATTGCTGTTAAGGATGTTTTTGGAACTGAGTGCGAAGATTTTAATTTCGAAATTTATGATTATAGCAATGCGAATGATGAAAAAGAGGATTATGAGTTTGCTCCGCAGAATGTTCTCGATTCAGTAGGCACTCTTAATCAGGGAGCCAGCGGAATCGCTACCTTTACCGCCTCTGCAGACCTTAATGTTGGCGATACAATCGCTATTAAGGTAACTCCTAATAAGGCTATGCCTAAAGAGACCGCAGGCTATGCAATAGCCATTATAAGAGTAGGTCAGTATAGGCTTTACTTCAACCATAGTCCCTTTGATCCTACTATGAAAAACGTTTGCCCAATTGCAAATATCGGCGAGAGCGTTGCGTTCACCAGCTTCCCTGATATTAGTACCACAGCTTCTAACGACTATGCCGATTATACCTTTGAAGGATGGTATTTAGAGCCTGACTTTAGCGGCGAAAAGGTAACCGCAACCGATCCTTCTTGGAATTCCACAACATATATCTACGCCAAATGGACTAAAAAACAGTAAAGGAGAAAGGAAATAATGAAAAATTTTATTAAAAAGCATTTAAGCGCAATACTCTCCTTTGCAATAATACTCGGAACAGTTCTTCCCGTGCTAAGCGGTGTTGTAGGTGCTTCGGCTCTTTCGGCGCAGGAGCAGAAGCTTGAGCTTTTAAAGCAGGAATGGAGAAACCTTGAGTATATCCCTCAGCCTGTAGAGGAAGGCTTTAAAGTATGGTATTGGAAAAATAACAATGTAACCCAAAGAGATGACGGTAGGGGTGACGCATATATTGCTTTCGATTCTTCCGTAGATACATCCTATGGATTAAATCAGCTTACAGCTACGGGCATTACCGCCACCTCAGGAGCTGTTATAGGCTACCGTAGGGATAACGGCGATAACCCGTCCGTCTATGAAATGTCACAGCTCGATGATATCCGCTTCTGGTATAAAGCCTCTGCTGATGCGCAAGTAAAAGTTGAGATTGCAGGCTATAACGGCTCTACAAAATATAACATGATTGCTTATAAGAGCGGACGTACCTTATCGGGTGACGGAAGCTGGAAAAGCGCTTCTATCGCAGAATTATTAGGAGCTACTTGGGCTAGCGCAAAGACTTCTCATTCCACCGAAAAGGTAACAAGAGTTAACATTAATTTCAGCGGTATCGGGGAGGGTAGCGAATCTGTAGATATTACCTTCGGCGGCTTATATATGTATCCCACAGCAGATACCTCTCTTGAAGGCTCTGAAAACTGGACGGATGAGCAATGGATCAAAAATGCGTTAGCTTTAGACCTTTCAAAATATAAAAATACAGAAGCCTTTATAGAAGCCCTCAAGGCGTTTGAAATTGAAAATCCTGATATAATAGCCTTAAAGCAGGGATGGGAGAGCCTTGAGTATATCCCTCAGCCTGTAGAGGAAGGCTTTAAAGTGTGGTATTGGAAAAATAACAATGTAACCTATAGAGATGACGGTAAGGGTGACGCATATATTACTTACGATTCTTCCGTAGATACATCCTATGGCTTAAATCAGCTTACAGCTACGGGCATCACCGCCACCTCAGGAGCTGTTGCAAGCTACCGTAGAGATAACGGCGATAACCCATCCGCCTATGAAATGTCACAGCTTGGTGCTATCTGCTTCTGGTATAAAGCCTCTGCTGATGCACAAGTAAAAATTGAGGTTGTAGGCTTTGACGGTTCCACAAAATACAACCGTATTCTTGCTAAGAGCGGATGCACCTTATCAGGTGACGGAAGCTGGAAAAACGCTTCTTTAGCAGAATTATTAGGAGCTACTTGGGATAGCGCAAAGACTTCTCAGTCCACCAGAAAGGTAACAAGAGTTCAGCTTAATTTCAGCGGTATCGAAGAGGGTAGCGAATCTGTAGATATTACCTTCGGCGGCTTATATATGTGCCCTGACATAGATACCTCTCTTGAAGGCTCTGCTTTATGGACAGAAGAGCAATGGATTGAAAATGCGTTAGCTTTAGACCTTTCAAAATATACAAATACAGAAGCCTTTATAGAAGCCCTCAAGGCATTCGAAGAGGAGGAATCTGTAGTAGAGCCACTAAAGCAGGAATGGAGAAACCTTGAGTATATCCCCCAGCCTGTAGAGGAAAACTTTAAAGTATGGTATTGGAAAAATAACAATGTAACCTATAGAGATGACGGTAAGGGTGACGCATATATTGCTTTCGATTCTTCCGTAGATACATCCTATGGATTAAATCAGCTTACAGCTACGGGCATTACCGCCACCTCAGGAGCTGTTATAGGCTACCGTAGGGATAACGGCGATAACCCATCCGCCTATGAAATGTCACAGCTTGATGATATCCGCTTCTGGTATAAAGCCTCTGCTGATGCACAAGTAAAAATTGAGGTTGCAGGCTTTGACGGTTCCACAAAATATAACCGTATTCTTGCTAAGAACGGATGCACCTTATCAGGTGACGGAAGCTGGAAAAACGCTTCTTTAG
>JAZUQH010000054.1:0-31243 GCA_045605605.1 Acutalibacteraceae bacterium
GTATAGTCTCACCCTTGGTGCCGGGGCGAATAATAATATCAATACCGTCTTTGTCGGTCTTGTTGCGTATATCCACGTTTTCGGTGGTGTGGCGCTCTGCCAAAGTGCCGTTTGCACGTATGTTAAATGCGCCGTTTACTGCACCGTCCATATCGGCAATAATTTTAAGCAAATCTTTTTCTATATTGTTCATCACTGCGCCCCCTTCATATTGTTAGTAAGCACAGGACAAACTGCATTTGTTTTACCAAGCAGTTCGGGTAAAACATCATCACGTTTGCCGTATGATTTTAATTTGCCACGCTCAAGCACGGCTACCTTATCTGCAATGTTAAGAATACGCTCTTGATGTGAAATTATAATAATTGAACCGCCAAGAGTCTCGTGCATCTTTTCAAAAACGTTTATAAGGTTACCAAAACTCCAAAGGTCAATACCTGCCTCAGGCTCATCAAAAAGGGATACCTTACTGCCACGGGCTAAAACGGTTGCTATCTCAATTCTCTTAAGCTCACCGCCCGAAAGGGAGGCGTTAACCTCACGGTTTATATAATCCCTTGCGCAAAGACCCACCTGAGAGAGATAATCACAAGCGGCAGAAATATCAATTTCCTTACCTGCGGCAAGGCGGATAAGGTCGTTTACAGTGATTCCTTTAAAACGAACGGGCTGTTGAAAGGCAAAGGATATACCCTTTTTAGCCCTTTCGGTAATGGATAAATTTGTTATATCCTCACCGTCAAGCAAAATCTGACCGCTTGTTGGGGTAACTATACCTGCAATAATCTTTGCAAGGGTGGATTTACCGCCGCCGTTAGGTCCCGTTATGGCAACAAAGCCATCATCTATTTTAAGTGAAATATTTTTTAAAATTTCCTTTACTCCGTTTTCGCTTTCGGCGTTAAAGGAGATGTTTTTAAGCTCTAACACATTAAACCTCCGTGTGAAAAAATAGGCATAAATACCTAAAGTAAATTATAACCCATAATTTTACAAAAATCAATATTATAATATATATTTATTATTTACTGAAAAGGATTTTTATGGTATAATTCCCTTAGTTTGTTTTCGGAGTGTGGAATATGACGATTATAGAAAAATTAACAGGAGAATTTTCCCTGAAGCCTTGGCAGGTGGAAAACACAGTAAAGCTAATTGATGAGGATAATACAATACCCTTTATTGCCCGTTACCGCAAGGAGATGACGGGTTCTCTTGATGACCAGGTTTTAAGAGAGCTTTATGATAGGCTTAACTATCTTCGCAATATGGATGAAACGAGGGAAAAGATAAAGGCAAATATAGAAGAGCAGGGTGCGCTTACCGAGGAGCTTATCGCCGCTATTGATGCCGCAACCACCCTTACTGAGCTTGATGACCTTTATAGGCCCTATAAGAAAAAGCGTAAAACGAGAGCCTCCGTGGCAAAGGAAAAGGGGCTTTCTCCCTTGGCAGAGCTTATCTACGCGCAGGAGCGTGATTGCCCTGATATCGAAGAGGCGGCAAAGGATTATGTAAACCAAGAGCTTGGCGTGGAAACGGTAGAGGATGCCATAGCGGGAGCTATGGATATCATAGCCGAAATCATATCTGATGATGCGGATATAAGGAAGCGTATGCGCTTTGTTTGTATGGCTCACGGAAGCCTGCAGGTTAAAGGGGATAGTGAGGATTTAGGGGTATACGATATGTATGCCGATTACTCTGAGCCTCTATCCAAAATTCCCTCCCACAGAATTCTTGCTGTAAACCGAGGCGAAAAGGAAAAATTCTTAAAGGTTTCGGTTGATTTTGATAAGGATAAGGCTATGTTTATCATATCCAAAAACCATATAAAAGAGGGCTCACCTGCTACCGCTTACGTAAAAGAAGCGGCAGAGGACGCTTATAGCCGACTTATTTTCCCCTCAATTGAAAGGGAAATGAGAAACGAGCTTACCGATAAGGCAAGCGTTTCGGCAATTAAGGTTTTCTCCACTAATCTTCGTCAGCTTCTTATGCAGCCTCCCGTTAAGAATAGTGTGACTATCGGTCTTGACCCCGGTTACAGAACGGGCTGTAAGGTTGCTGTTGTTGACGGAACGGGCAAGGTGCTTGATACCTCTGTTATTTATCCCGCTCCCCCTCACAGCAAGATAGAGGAAGCAAAAAAGGTTATCACAAGCCTTGTTAAAAAGTATAGCGTTCGCACCTTTGCCATAGGAAACGGTACCGCAAGTCACGAAACCGAAGTCTTTGCGGCAGAGGTTATTAAAGAGCTTAACGACGGAATTTCATATATGGTAGTAAGCGAGGCGGGAGCAAGTGTTTATTCTGCTTCTAAGCTTGCGGCGGAGGAGTTTCCCGAATATGATGTATCTCTTCGAAGCGCCGTTTCTATTGCAAGACGTTTGCAGGACCCACTTGCCGAGCTTGTTAAGATAGACCCAAAGGCAATAGGCGTTGGTCAGTATCAGCACGATATGCCCGAAAAGGAGCTTGCAACTGCTCTTGACGGAGTGGTGGAAAGCTGCGTAAACTCGGTTGGTGTTGACCTTAATACCGCTTCTGTTCAGCTTCTTTCCCGTGTGGCAGGAATAAGCGGCGCTGTGGCTAAAAATATTGTAGCCTTCAGAGAGGAAAACGGTGCCTTTACCGAAAGCGCTCAGCTTAAAAAGGTATCCAAGCTCGGTCCTAAGGCGTTTGAGCAGTGCGCAGGATTTTTAAGGATTTTGGATGGTAAAAACGTGCTCGATAACACCGCCGTTCACCCCGAAAGCTATAAGGCGGCATCCGACCTTTTAAAGCTTTGCGGATATAGTGACGAGGATGTTAAAAAGGGTAATGTATCAGAACTTAATACCCGTGTTGCCGAAAAGGGCGAGGAGAGTGTTGCAGAAAAGCTTGGTATCGGTCTTCCAACCCTTAAGGATATCGTATCCGAGCTTCAAAAGCCGGGCCGTGACCCCCGTGATGAATTGCCACCACCCCTTTTGCGCCACGACGTTATGTCTATAGAGGATTTAAAGAGAGGTATGGAGCTTACGGGAACAGTAAGAAACGTTATTGACTTCGGCGCCTTTGTTGATATCGGTGTTCATCAGGATGGACTTGTGCATATTTCTCAGATAACCAATAAATTTATAAAGCATCCAAGCGAGGTTTTAAAGGTTGGGGATATCGTAACGGTATGGGTGCTTGATACCGATGTAAATAAAAACCGAATTTCACTAACAATGAGAAAAGAGAAGTTAGATAATGAAAAGAAATAATTTAAAGGGTAGTATTATCCTTTGCTTAGCGGCGCTTATTTGGGGACTTGCCTTTGTTGCCCAATCGGATGCGGCAGATAAAATTCCCCCCTTTGCCTTTAATTGCCTAAGGTCCTTTTTAGCCTCTGTGTTTTTAGGGGCGGTAATGAAAATAAGGGGTATTAAAACCAAAGAAAAGATAATACCAAAGGAAAAGGAAAAAAGAAAAACCGTACTATTAGGCGGTCTTCTCTGCGGTGTATTATTAGCGATTTCGGTTAACTTTCAGCAGTTTGGCTTAGCCGTATATCCCGATGGAGTTGCCGCATCTGCAAGGGGCGGATTTTTAACCGCCATATACGTGGTGCTGGTGCCCATTGCCTCTGTGTTTTTTAACAAAAAGGTTTCCCCTATCGTCTGGGGCGCCGTGGCAGCAGCCCTTGCGGGTACATATTTTCTCTGCCTTTCGGGTGGAATAAGCGGAATATATATAGGCGATATACTGATGCTTTGTTGCGCCCTTGCTTTCACCTTCCACATAATATCGGTGGATAACTTAGGCGATAAAATCGGCGGAATAAGACTTTCTCTTGTTCAGTTTTTCGTTTGCGGAATAATATCCCTTATTTTGTCCTTGATATTCGAAAAGAATGGGTTTGCAATAGAAAATATCATTTCCGCTGCACCGCAGATAGCCTATCTTGGCATAATGTCAAGCGGAGTAGCCTATACTCTTCAGATTATAGGTCAGCGCTTTGCCGAGCCTGCCGTAGCCTCTATCTCAATGAGCCTTGAAAGTGTTTTCGCCGCCCTTGGCGGTTGGGTAATAGCAGGGGATACCCTATCCTCAAGAGAGCTTTTCGGTTGCGTTCTGGTCTTCGCCGCAATAATAATAGCGCAATTGCCTGAAATGATACAAAAAAGGGCTTAATAAAGCGAATTATATTATGGAAGCTATAAGCTCTGCCATAACAAAAAGACAGGCGGGTGTTGTTATAACACCCGCCTGTCTTTTTTATCCTTTATAAACCTACTGTTAGTTTTATTAAATTGTTATAGCAGAGATTCCTTATTTCTTAAATTGAGGGCCGTAGGTTTGACAAGCGCGGAAGTCTGCACCCTCTTTATCCATACCGAATGCATTCCAGCAAGCAGGACGGAAAATATCTTCTTCAGGTACGTTGTGCATACAAACAGGGATTCTGAGCATTGAGCACATTGTAATAAGGTCAGCGCCGATGTGCCCATAAGAAATTGCGCCGTGGTTAGCGCCCCAGTTATTCATTACATCATAAGCAGTTTTAAATGGACTTCCCTCTTTGCCGTCACAGCGGGGAGCAAACCATGTGCAAGGCCAAGTGGGGTTAGTTCTTTCCATAAGGGTGTCTGAAACCTCATCAGGAAGATTAACTGTCCAACCCTCTGCTATTTGAAGAACAGGTCCTAAACCTTTTACGAGGTTAAGACGAATCATTGTGCAGGGCATTTCTGCTTTAGTTGTAAAGTGGCTTGAGAATCCACCGCCACGGAAGTTATCAAAGCCTGCTTCACACCAACAGCAAGCGTCGGTCATTTTCTTTATATCTTCCTCGGTTACTTCCCACCATTTTTTCATAGTAGCGTTACCGTTTTCATCCTTACATTCACCGCAAGCATCAAGACAAGCAGCACCTGAATTGAGAAGATGGATAATACCGTCAGATTCCTTTGCCTTGCCTTCTAAATCATATTCTGTTACACGCTTTACTGCATCGCCGCTCCAATATGTACGAACATCAGCAAAAATCTGTGCTCTGTGAGTCAGTAATCTCATAAAGAGCATACCCATTCCGTTAAGCACGTCATTTTCGGTTGCAAGTGTATAAGGCTCTCTTGCGCCCTCATAGTCAAACGAAGAGCTTAAAAGTGCTTCGGGGTAGTCACAGTTAGGCCAATGGTCTGTCCACTGTCTTTGACCTTGGAAACCGCCTACAATAGCGTTGTGACCCACCATTTCCTCTTCAAAGCCTTCGGGCAAGTTTTTGTTGCCTGCCATAAGGTCCTTGATTATACAGTACATCTTAACTGTAAATTCCCATTGTTTTTCTTTTTCTTCATCTGAGAATTTAACAAAGTCAGGATTATCGTCTCTGCCCTCTTTACAGTGTTCTTTGGTCCAGGCGAGAGCCTTTTTGTACTCTTCCTCGTTATATATGCCCTCTTCCATACGACGAAGAATTTCTACCTCGTCAACGCTCTCTACACGCATACCAAAGTATTCTTCCATAAAATCCTGATCTATAATAGACCCGCCGATTCCCATGCACTGAGAACCGATTTGGAGATACGACTTGCCTCTCATTGTGGCAACCGCAATAGCGGCGCGACCAAATCTTAAAAGTTTTTCTTTTACATCATCGGGAATAGTATCTACCATATCTACATCTTGCACTTCGTGACCGTAGATACCGAATGCGGGTAAGCCTTTTTGAGCGTGTGTTGCAAGAACTGATGCCAAATACACAGCGCCCGGTCTTTCTGTACCGTTAAAGCCCCAAACACCCTTAATAGTATTTTGGTCCATATCCATTGTTTCTGCGCCATAGCACCAACAAGGTGTTACAGTAAGGGTAATATCCACACCCTCTTTGCGAAATTTTTCGGCGCAAGCAGCAGCTTCGGGTACACGGCCGATTGTAGTATCTGCTATAACTACCTTTACATGTTCACCGTTTGAATAGTAAAGATTTTCTTCAAACAGCTTCTTTGCGGCTTCCGCTAAAGCCATTGTTTGTCCTTCAAGGCTTTCACGGAGCTTCATTGGGCCTCTACGACCGTCGATTGTTGGTCGTATTCCTATTACAGGATAATCGCCTATGTATCTGTTTTTTGACATTTTTATTCCTCCATATTTTATTGAAAAATCATTATATAATTAAAATTTTATATTACTTTATATTCGAAACAAATTATTGCCTTTTTCCTCATAGGGAACAACAGTATCGTTATCGCCACAGACCATAAAAATCGGTATATTTAACTTTAAAAGCTTTTCTGTTCTCAAATTCAAATTCAAGTTTTTTATAATTATTTCATTTGCTTTCAAAAAACTTCATATTTTACCGGCACCTTCCTTGCGAAGATTTTCAGTACGAGCAGTTTTATAAAAATTACCTTATTAAATTATAGTACACTTGTATTATATCAAACTATATGTTATAATACTCACACGAAATTCGCTTATAATTATAACAATTTTCACTTTTGGAGCATTTTATGAATTACACAGATTATATAGAAAAAAGAAAACACGGCACAGTCGCCTTTCCTATTCAATATTATTATGTGGATAAAACTCATCCCCGATATGCTATGAATGCGCATTGGCATCAGGAATTTGAAATCATACGTGTTTTATCGGGAAGCTTTACCGTTTATTTAAATAACGAAGAGTTTAATCTTACGCAAGGCGATATTTTGTTTGTAGGGTGTGGCTCTTTGCACAGGGGAGAGCCATCCGAATGTGTTTATGAATGTATAGTTGTCGATTTAAAAATGCTTTTAACAAAAAATGATAGCATTACCAATCATTATATTTTGCAAATAACAAGCTCCCAAGTCAGCGTTAAAAACACACTCCTTCCGAAGAACTGCGAACTTTACAAAACCGTAACGAAACTATTCGTTTTGATGAGCAATCCCAAAGCATACTACGAATTGTCTGTATTCGCCACGCTTTTTACTATGCTTTCGCAACTTTATTCAAATAACCACGCAACCTTATCAAATACTGCGCAGCCGAACAGGCAGGTGGAATTAGTCGGCTTTGTTTTGGAGTGGATAAATCAGAATTTAAAAGAAGAGATAAACTCTAAGAAGCTTTCGCAAATTTCTAACTTAAACTTTAATTATCTTTGCAAGATATTTAAAAACTTTACCGGTCAAACCATTACACAATATGTAAATGAGCAGCGCATCGAACACGCCTGTTATGACATTGCCGGTAAGAATAAAAGCATCACTCAAGCCGCCCTCGACAACGGATTCAATGATTTAAGCTATTTTTCAAAAATATTTAAACGCTATAAAGGAATTACGCCGAGAGAGTTTATGTCATCAGTAAAAAGTAAGGATGCTTTTAGTGGTAGGGGTTAGCCAAAGCATTTAAACCCTATAACAACAGAAGAGAGAACAAATCGGTTTATAGCCGAAATGTTCTCTCTTTTTCTGCTTTGCGATATGTTTGCAAACAAACACAATGCTCTTTTAGAATTTATATCGCTGCGAGTTATTAGTTAAGATAACACGCTGATTTTATTCACTTCTTAGCGCTACTACGGGGTCCTTTTTGGCGGCTGAGCGTGAGGGTATTATTCCTGCGAAGAGGGTTAAAATCACGCTTATTGCCACAAGTATTACCGCTACGGGCAGGGGCAGTATTGCCTTAAGGTTTGCAATGCCCGTAAGGTGATTCAGAATTGCATTTATGGGTATGCATAAAAGGTAGGTTACAACTACGCCTAAAAGGCCCGAAGAAAAGCCTATCATAACCGTTTCGGCGTTAAACATACTTGAAACGTTTTTCTTGGATGCGCCGATGGCTCGGAGTATTCCTATTTCCTTGGTTCTCTCCTGAACGGAGATAAGGGTGATAACACCTATCATAATCGAGGAAACGATAAGGGATACGGCAACGAAGGCTATAAGCACATAGGTTATGGCGTTTATAATGGTGGTTATGGAGGACATCATAAGACCTACGTAATCTGTATAGGTAATCTTCTCCATTTCCTCCTTACCCTTATTGTAATCGGCAATAATATCCTCAATTACATCCTTATCCTCAAAGGTGGCGGCGTATAGATTTACGGTTGCGGGGGTATCAAGGTCCACGTAGCCTAACTTTTTAAGGTTATCCTCATAGGTGCTTTCGGAAAATTCAAGCACTCCGTCATAAAGCTCCACAAGGCGCTCCCTTGAGAGAGTGGGCAGTGTAGCGCTAAGGGCGGCGGCAAGCTGTTCCTCGCTCATAAGGGCTAACTGACTCTTAACCCCTGCCGCATACTGAGCCTTATACTGCTCAGTTACCATCTGGGTAAAGATTTCGGTTAAATCCTCATCGGTAACCGAATCGAGATAATTTTTAATTTCGCTCTCGGACATAGACATCTGAGAACCAAGGGCTCCTACAAGCGCCTCCTCCATATCCTTACGCTTAACGTTTTTAAGGGCGTTATCGATGGCGGCTTCGGTCTCCTTAGCAGAGGGAAGGCTCATCATTTTAACATAAGCCTCCGCCTTGCCCTTTGTGTTAAGGCCCTTGATATAAGAATTGAACTCATCAATTTTCTCTTGCTCTGTAAGCTTTCCCGAATTCTCCTTAAAGGGAAGTGAAGTGAAAATATCTGTGGAAGGGTCCTCAAGCTGAGCCTTTACGGCGGCAGAATCCTTAGAATTTTCAATAATATATTCGGTTAAAAGGCGGGTATAGCCTATGGAGCCTGAAAGCATTGTGGAGGAAGCCTCCTCGCTTGGACGGAGGATTCCCGTAACCTTAAGGGCGGTACCCTTATCATATAGGTATTTCATTCCTGCCTGAGAGGTGCGAAGGTCGGTATAAAGTCCCGTTTTTTCATCTAAGGTATAGCAATCGGAGGAAAATACTACCTTAAATTCCATACCGCAGATTTCTTCATAGGACCACTTGGTTTCTTTAATTTCCACATCTTTTTTGCTGAATGCCGCATCGGCAAGGGCATCAATTTCCTCTTTTGACTTAAGACCTAAGGCATAGAGAGTCATATCATCTATTTCGTTGTTTTCATCCACAACCAAAACTATTTCATTATAGTTTTTGGGCCAATTACCGTGGATAACGTCATACTGACTTTTAAGAATATCGTTTATGGGCTCCCCTTCCTCGCCCGATAACATCTCCTGCCACAAAACAGCCTGAGGCGACATCATAGATGATGCGGGGCTTTGCTCACTCATAGCAAGCATAGGTGAAAAGTCAACACCCATATATTCAATAAGAAGCTCCTGTAAAAGCTCCATAGAATCAGAGCGGATGATGGTACCGTCAACATTTTCGGTGTATACAAGCATATCGGTATTATAAGTATACTGAACACCCGTAAGAGCCTTATATAAATCACTTTCCTTGTTTTTTAACTCTTTTTCCACGAAGGCTTTGAAGGCTTTAAGGTCATTTTCGTTTGTATCCATAGAGTTAAGGGCGTTTACAAGCTCGTAAATCATAGCCTTTTGGTAAACCGCATCCTTTTGATGCTCACCCGAAGACTGCGCCTGACCTAAAAAGGCAGTAAAGAGAGAGCTTACATCGGTATGATGCTCCTCAATAGTTAAGGGGTAGGAGGAAAGTGTGTCCTCCTGAACGGCGTCTATATAGGCGGTGGTACCCTGAGAAACGGCGTAAATAAGGGCGATACCGATAATTCCTATGCTTCCTGCAAAGGAGGTAAGCATAGTTCTGCCTTTTTTGGAAACAAGGTTTTTAAGGGAAAGACCAAAGGAGGTGAAAACCGACATTGACGGCTTTTTAATATGCCTTTCATTTTCTACTCTTTCCTCTGCCTTTTTCTGCTCGGCTAAAAGCTCTTCTTCCATAAGTGGAGCCGAATCCTCGGTAATTTCACCGTCAAGCATACGCACTATACGGGTGGAGTATTTTTTAGCAAGGTCAGGGTTATGGGTAACCATTATAACAAGTCTATCCTTGGAGATTTCCTTCAAAATTTCCATAACCTGAAGACTTGTTTCGGTGTCAAGAGCGCCCGTAGGCTCATCGGCAAGGATGATATCGGGGTTATTAACGATAGCGCGAGCTATGGCTACCCTCTGCATCTGACCGCCCGACATCTCAGAGGGCTTCTTGTTTATCTGCTCAGAAAGGCCAACCTTAATAAGCGCCTCTTTTGCTCTTTTTCTTCTTTCGGCTTTCTTAACGCCCGAAAGGCTAAGGGCTAATTCCACGTTCTGAAGCACAGACTGATGAGGGATAAGGTTATAGCTTTGGAAAACAAAGCCTACCGAATGATTACGGTATCCATCCCAATCCCTATCGCCGAAATTCTTTGTAGAAATGCCGTTGATAAACAAATCGCCCTCGGTATATTTATCAAGACCGCCTATTATGTTGAGCATAGTGGTCTTACCGCAGCCCGACGGACCTAAGATGGAAACAAACTCGCTTTTTCTGAAGTTAAGAGAAATTCCTTTAAGGGCGTGAACGGCGCCATCCCCTGCAGGATAATCCTTTACGATATTTTTAAGCTGTAACAATTACCTTCCGCCTTTCAAAAAAACTTACATATATCTATCTTTACCATTTTCTGTAATTATCTTACATCCTATTTGTTAACTATATGTTAAAAAGGTTTAAAAAAACGCAACGAAGGTTGCGTTTTTTGTTAAATACCTAAAGCCTTTTTGAAAACAGGCTCTAATATATCTGCCATTCGCAAGAAGCCGTTATCGTTAGGATGGGTACAATCGGTAGAGCAAATGCACCTTTCCTCTTTGCCGAAAAATGTTTCGCCGTCAACGAAATAAACGTTATTATCCCCATTTGCCTTGGCGTTTTCATAGGTCGTTTTAATAACATCTCTGCGCTTTTTATCTATATCGTCGTATATTGCCTTTGGTTTAGACATCATTATAACGGGAAGGCGGGGGTTGCGCTCCCTTATAATCTTAAAAAACGCTTCGTGGGTGTTTTTAAGATGTTCGAGGGTGGGGGCGTTATGGTCATAATCGAAAACGAAAAGACTTGAGGGGATTTCTGCAAGATACCCTGCCATTTCCTTTTCGCCTAAAGCAGAGCCCGAAAATCCGAAGTTATAATAATCAAAATCAAGACGGTTTGAAAGCAAAGCCGTATAGCAGGTAAAGGGCAGAGAGCTATGCGCACCCTCGGTTATAGAGGAGCCGTAGAAAACAACGGGCTTTTCTATTTTATAAGGTGTGGGAGCCTCTATACTGCAACCATCCTCAATGGCGATATCAATATCATTTATGTAACTGTTGCGGGGAAGGCAAAGCATAACATCCTCCATAAAGGGCTCTTTGCTAAAGGTGCCTGAATATTCAGTTTCCTCATAATTTTTGGGATAAGCTAAGCCTTTATAGGTGAAATTCTGCCTGTTTCCCGTAATCACAGCCACCGAATCGGCGGAGAAAAGCGCCATACCCACATCGACTGCGATTTTTTCTACCTTAACCGTTACGGTAACCTTAGTGGAATCGGTGCGAAAACCGATTCTTGCTCCTGCGCATCTTCTTCTAAGGTCACAAGAGTTATTGCTTATTGCCTTAAAATAAGGAAGAAGCTCCTCGGGAAAGCGCTCAAAGGTGCCCGTTTCATCAAACATAGGAGCGCCGAAAACCTTTATTGGTTTATCCTTAAAATTAAAACTTTTCATTTTAGCACCTCAATTCATCAAGGGTTAAATTAAAGCTTCCCATAAATTCATCAAGGAAAACATCCACCTCGGGAGCCTTAAGCTCCTTTAATTTTTCCCTTGTGGATTTTTCGGCGGTTTCGAATTCACGGTTGCCCATATTAAGCTCTTCGATACACTTTATAAGGGCAGAAATTTTATCAGCCGCCTTTATTATTTTCTTTTCCTCTTCATCAAGGGTATAAAGGGGTAAATAATCCTCCTTTAAATCCTCCGGAAGCATATCAATAAGAGTGTTATCGGCAACAGCCTCTATCTGCTTATATACCTTTTTGATTTCCTCGTTATAATACTTAACGGGGGTGGGCATATCGCCTGTTATTATCTCGCTGGTATCGTGGAACATTGCCGCCACAGCAATATGCTCGGCGTTCAAGCTTCCGCCAAAGCGCTTGTTTTTAATAAGGGCAAGGGCGTGAGCAATAAAGGCAACCTCAAGGCTGTGTTCACTTAAGGATTCTGCCTTTGTGTTTCGCATAAGTCCCCAACGGTATATGTTTTTCATTCTGCTAAGCATAGCAAAAAAATGACTGCTCATAATTTACATCCTTTGCTTTTTTAATCCTATTGAATATTATAGCATTTTTTGTTATAATATCAATAAGATATTTTGATTTTATTCTAACCAAGAGGGAGTGACGGGGTGGATTTTTCCTATAAGAAGCTGATTTTTTTAAAGCCACAAAAAGAAAAAAGACTTTTTACCTTTCTGATAGCCTTGTTTACAGCGGTATTACTCTTTATACCGTATATAATAAAGGATGGGGGATATTTTGTTTTCTACGGCGATTATAACGCTCAGCAAATCCCCTTTTATCAGCTTGCCCACGAGGCTATAAAATCGGGCAATACGAGTTGGAGCTGGAACACCGATTTAGGCGCTAACTTTATAGGCTCCTATGCATTTTATCTTTTGGGAAGCCCTTTTTTCTGGGTTACCCTTTTATTTCCCAACAGCGTAGTGCCTTATCTTGTAGCCCCTCTTTTAATTCTTAAATTTGCCTGCGCCGCCCTTACGGCTTATCTTTATATCCGCCGATTTGTTAAAAATCCTATGTTTGCCTGTCTTGGCGGACTTATGTATGCCTTCTCGGGCTTCTCAATTTATAATATTTTCTTTAACCATTTCCATGAGCCCCTCGTTTTCTTCCCCCTTTTGCTTTTATCCTTAGAGCTTCTAATTACCGAAAACCGCCGAGGAGTATTTGCTCTTTGCGTAGCTATCTGCGCCCTTGTTAATTACTTCTTCTTTTTCGGTATGGTAGTTTTCTGTATAATTTACTTCTTTGTAAGAATTTTTTCAAGGGCTATAAAGGTGCCCTTCGGCAGATTTCTTATTCTTATCTTTGAGGCAGTGCTTGGTCTTTTAATGTCGTCAGTGCTTCTTTTCCCAGCCATTTTCGCCATACTCGGCAACAACAGAATTACCGATATGATGATAGGCTGGAATGCCATCACCTACGGAAAGGAGCAGATATATCTTAATATTATTCAGTGCTTCTTCTTCCCGCCTGATATACCTGCCCGTCCCGTATTTTTCCCCGGAGCCGACGTTAAGTGGTCTTCCTTAGGCGGATGGCTGCCTTTATTTAGTATGATAGGCGTTTTCGGTTGGTGTCAGGGCAAAAAGGGGCATTGGCTTAAGAGAATTATCTGCGTATGCCTTGTTATGTCTATGGTGCCGATTTTAAACAGCGCCTTTTATGCCTTTAACAGCGCATATTACGCAAGATGGTTCTATATGCCTATTCTTATGATGTGCCTTGCAACAGTAATGCTCTTTGAAGAAGACTCTGCCTTTATAAAGCAGGGCTTCAGGTGGACGGGGGCTATTACCCTTGTATTCGCTCTCGTTATAGGATTTTTCCCACAGAAAAATGATGATGACGAAATAATTTTCGGTTTATTTACCAACGCTGAGGAAACCATTTATATAGCAAGATTCTGGGTAAGCGTGGCAATAGCGGTTATAAGCCTTGCAATAGCCTTTATGCTTTTGAAGCTTCTAAAGAAAAACAGAACCGCATTTTTAAACTCCGCAGTTGTCTGCGTATGCATAATTTCGATTATATACGGCAGCGTTTATATCTATTCGGGAAGAAAGCATTCCTATAAAATTGATGAGGTGGTCATTGACCGACTTATTGAGGGAGAGCTTGATTTAGAGGATGACAGCAACTACCGTATAGATGTTTATGACGGTATGGATAATACGGCTATGTATTTAGGCTACCCCTCCATAAACGCTTTCCATTCGGTAGTACCGGGCAGTCTTATGGAGTTTTATAATAGCATCGGCATAGAAAGGGATGTGGCTTCAAGGCCCGAAACCGATATACCTGCGCTAAGAAATCTTTTATCGGTAAAGTATCTTATCAACAGCACCGATGATGACCCATTTATAGATGATAACGGCGAAACAAAAATGGCGGGATATAAATATCTCGATACAAGAGACGGATATTATATCTATGAAAACCTAAATTATATCCCTTACGGATTTTCCTATGATTATTATATTGATGCCGAAACCCTTGATTCCTATGATGATAATACCAAAACCCGTATGATGCTTAAGGCTCTGCCTCTTGACAGTGAGCAGATAAGCAAATATGACGGAATTCTCACTAACATAAGTGAGCTTTGGAAGGAAGAGGAGATAGAAAACGGGTATGAAAACACCGTAACCGATGCCACCATAGGCGAGGATCTGACCTTAGGCTTAGGTGAGGATGCCGAAAGCGATGCTTTGGAGCCTTCCAAGGAAGAGCCAATCGAAGAGCCTATGACTCTTTCCACAAACAACGAGGCTATGGCTAAGGATAGTGAGCGGCTGAGAAGCACAAGCGCCTATGAATTCACTACCGATAATAAGGGCTTTACCGCCAAGGTAAAAAGAGAAAAAACCACCCTTGTTTTCTTCTCTGTTCCCTTTGAAGAGGGATGGAGCGCCACCGTAAACGGCGTTGATACCGAAATAGATAAGGTTATGAACGGCTTTATGGCAGTTAAGGTGGATAAGGGGGATTCTACCATCCGCTTTAATTACGAAACTCCGTATCTTAATTTGGGCTTAGAGATTACCTTAGGCGCCTTGCTTTTGTTCCTTATTTACTTTATCGGATGTGGGGTTTACTTCAAAAAGAAGCCTGCCGAAAACTGCTATCCCGAGGGGGATGAGCTTCTCCTTAAATGGCACAAGGAAGAGCTGATAGATGCCGCCGAGGAGCTGTTAGCGGGTGAGGATGAGGAAAAAGAGGTTGACATAAAACCCGATATTCTCGACGACCTTCCCCCTATGGATTTTTCTTTAAATCCAAACGATAAAGGCTTTGAGGGTGGGTTTAATATCGACCTTACAGCCTTTGATGATAAAAAAGAGTCTTGACAAATGCTTTAGGAGTGCTATAATAATATCAAATTTAATTTTCGGGAGCTTGATTAACTCAGGCTGAGAGGAAGCCGCCGTTTTAACGGCTATGCTTCGACCGTGTAACCTGATGCGGATAATGCCGCCGTAGGAAATAACACAGCTTTGTGTATCTTTGCCGCAGGTTACCGCCTGCGGCTTTTTTGTTGCAGTCGGTCTCACGAGGAAATTGTTTTCCCGAAGGAAAGAAGGATTTATATGGAAAACACAAAAAAACCCGTTTACAAAATCACCCTTGCCGCTATATTTATAGCCCTTGGCACGGTGCTTAGTATGTTTAAGCCTATTGAAATGCCTTTAGGCGGCGGAGTTACCGTTATGAGTATGGTGCCTGTTGTTATGATGGTGCTTCTTCTCGGTAACAAGTGGGGCTTTATCGCCACCTTTGTTTATTCCCTTATTCAGATGGGATTAAGCTTCGTAGAGGTTATGGGATGGGGACTTACCCCTGTAAGCCTTATTGTCACCTTCCTTTTTGATTATATAATAGCCTATACGGTATTAGGCTTTTCGGGTATTTTCAGAAGAAAGGGCACTGTTGGCATAGTTATAGGAGTTTGCCTTGCTGTATTTTTGAGATTTATCTGTCATTTCATTACGGGCGGCGCCATATTTGATATTTGGTGCGAGTGGGATAATGCCTGGTGGTATTCATTTTGCTATAACGGAGCCTATATGCTTCCCGAAATGGTTATAACCGCAATAGCTTCCGCATTGATTTTCAGAATTCCCCAAATCAAGAAATATATAGCATAACTTTTTCCAATTATCCACCTTTGAAGTGCGTTTTAAAATATGCTATACTTTTTAAGGCGTAAAAACGCACAAGAAAAAGAAAGGAAAAATTTATGAAAAAGATTATTTGCAAGGTTGAATATGATACTGAAAATTCAAAAAAGGTAGCCACCTTCACAGAGGGCAATTTCGGTGATGAGGCAGGCTTCGAGGAAAGCCTTTATGAAACCGAAAACGGAAAATTCTTTCTCTATGTAAACGGCGGAAGCGAGTCACCTTACAAAAAAGAGGATATTAAAAGACTCTCACCCCAAAAAGCAGAAGAGTGGAAAAATCAGAGAAACATTTAAAAGAATAAAAAAGAACCTTTCGGCTGAAAGGTTCTTTTTTATATTGTCCCACCCTTGACTTTAAAAAGACAACGGGGTATAATTTTTTTATCCAAAGGGGTAGAATATATGAAAAGCTTTACGGTAGAAAAAAATGACGCTGCAAAACGCCTTGATAAGTTTATATCAAAGGTGTGTCCCACTCTGCCCCAAAGCCTTATGTATAGGTATATCCGCACCAAAAGAATTAAGGTTAACGGCAAGCGAGCCGAAATATCCACAAGGCTTAATGTGGGCGATATAGTGGATGCCTATATAAATGATGAGTTTTTTGTTACCGTTACTCCTAAGTATGATTTTTTAAGCTCACCCGATAAAATAAATATAGTTTATGAGGATGAAAATATTATTCTTGTTGATAAGCCTCAGGGGCTTATTGTTCACCCTGATGAAAAGGAGTATCGGGATACCCTTATAGGCAGAATTCAGCACTACCTATATAATAAGGGTGAGTATGACCCCCAAAACGAAAATAGCTTTAAGCCCTCTCTTACTAACCGAATTGACCGCAACACAGGGGGCATAGTAATAGCCGCCAAGAATGCCGAGGCGCTTAGAATTATCTGTCAGAAAATCAAGGATAGAGAGATGGATAAGCGGTATCTTGCGGTGGTTCACGGAATACCCAAGGAAAAAACCGCTACCCTTGAAGGCTATCTCGAAAAAAACGAAAGCAAAAATAAGGTATATTTAAGTAAGCATAAAACCGACCAGAATCTTACCATCAGAACGAGATACCGTGTTTTAGCCTCTAAAAATAATCTTTCACTTCTTGAAATCGAACTGCTTACGGGAAGAACCCATCAGATAAGAGCGCATATGGCATCCATAGGTCATGCCCTTTTAGGTGACGGGAAGTACGGAAAGCTTAGTGATGATAAAAAGATAGGCTTTGATAAGCAGGCGCGTTATTCTTATAAGTTAAGCTTCCGCTTTGATACCGATGGCGGAATTTTAAATTATTTAAACGGTAAAAGCTTTGAGGTAAATGAAGTATGGTTTGCCGATAAGCTTTTTGGCTCAGGATATAAAAATAAATTATAGGAGATAAATTATGAAAATCGCAATAGGAAACGACCACGCTGCAGTGGAGATGAAAAACCATATAGTAAAATACCTTGAAGCAAAGGGCTACGAAATGGTTAATTTCGGTACCGATACAAATGAAAGCTGTGACTATCCCATCTATGGCAAAAAGGTTGCCGATGCCATTAAAAACGGTGAGTGTGAGCTTGGTATACTTATCTGCGGAACGGGAATAGGCATCTCCCTTGCCGCAAACAAGGTTAAGGGTATCCGCGCCGCCGTTTGCTCAGAGAGTTATTCCGCAAGACTTACAAGACAGCACAATAACGCCAACATAATCGCCTTTGGCGCAAGGGTGGTTGATGAAAAGACGGCAGAGAATATCGTTGATGAATTTTTAAATGCCGAATATGAGGGCGGCAGACATCAGAAAAGAGTAGATATGATAACCGCAATTGAAAACGAAGAACTATAAAAAAGAAAAACAGTGCAACTTAATTTAAGCATAGCAAAAGCGAGGTGAATTTCACCTCGCTTTGCCTTATAGCTTTCTAAAATTTTGAATGCGCTGGAAAGTGGAATAGTTAGAGTCGTGAAAATTATGAGCTTTGTTCATTGCGGTGCGACTAAGGAAAATAATGTCTTCGCCTTCTATCTCAAAATCCACATATTGAAAACCTATATGTTCATCATCTACTCCTCGATAGTCATAGATATCGGTTGCGATAGACCAGCTTTCTAAATCGTCGCTTACCATTAAGGAAAGTAAGTTTCTGTTAGTTCCGTTACCGGCATAAATTCTTGTTGCTACTGAATAATACTTATCTGAAATCTCATCATATTTTATCATAAACTTAGAGTTGTGACAAGGAAAATCTATATAGCCAACTTTTTTAAGAGCCGCCTCATGATTGAGCTTATCTATTTCATATAATGCAGCCTTGCCCCCTGTGTCACAAATTCTCATAACATTAAGAAGCCTGCCTTTTTTATCAAGTACTATAGTGCCCTCGATATTATCGCCTTCGCTAGTATCAGCCTTTTGCGGTTCGGTAAAGCTCCAATTTTCAGGAACAAGTAAATCATCATTCTCATCACAGGACATCACCATACAGCAATGTGTAATACCCTCTGACCTACATCCTCCCGTCCATGTTCCCCATTCAATTGTTTCATATATTCTGCCGTTATACTTAAATATATTTTGAGGATTTTTATGAAATCCGGGTTGACCACTTTTACCATTAGCGCCGCGCAAAAGACAAACGGGAGCAGAAAAGGTTTTGCCACCATCAGAGGATTTTCCTATTATAACATCACCGTATTCAGTTGAGCATCCAAGCATATAAAGCTCGCCTTTATGTATAAAAAGCTTTCCCCAGAAGCAGGGCATCAGTTCACTCACATAATACCATGTTTCTCCATCATCATCCGAACGGAATATTAGTGTGAGATTTTGCGGCGCACTATGACCAAACAAATCCATTGATGCCAAAAGGAAACCGTCAGGATGACGAACAAGAGATGGCGAACACAAATATCTGCCTGAAAATGAATACGCATCATCATCGGGGTGCAGGTAGTTTACAACCGTTCCAACAGTTTTTCCCGTTCGGGCAAGACGAATAAGACTTTTCTTTTCGCCCGAACATACATAGAATTCAAAATCAGTATCGGTTTTGAGATTATCTATGTCAAATTCCGTGCCGGTTGTTTTGCCACATAGCATAAAATCGGCGGTATTTCTTTGTCGATAGAAAACAGAATATTCCGCTTCACCAATATTAAGCCATTCAAAATGTATAGAATTTTCACTAGGTGCAATGCGGCAGATATAAATATCACCTACATCGCGAAGAAGTGGTTTATAGGGAGCATAGCTCCAGAAATTATAACCTTTCATTTTGTTAGAAACCTTTCTAATTGATCCGTAGCAAATTTCATCTGCTTTATACAGCTTTTTGCATATTCTGTAAGCTCCTGTGATTCTCGATTACGGGCAAGGTTTTCGGTTTCCATTCCACAAAGGTTCATATGATATTTTGCGGTAAGCGGATAAGGAAGTCCCACCTCGGTAAATCCAAAAGTACCTATAACCGATTGAACAAAATCTGCTTTTTCGCTCTTGTAATTTTCTCTTAACCACGAATATAGCTTAGGATGAAAATTGCACATAATACCGCAATAACCGTCGGCGCCATTGCGCATAGTTTCAAGCAAGGTTTGGCAGTTGGCATTGAGCAGTTTAAAATGACTGCCCTTTAACTGTTCGCACCGTTCTTTCATTACGCTCGCATCACAGCAGGTGTCTTTCATATAATAAAATCTTCCTGTGGAAAGGCACCAATCAAGAATTTTCGGTGTAACCAGTCTTTTGTAGGGGTACGGACATTCATAAAATCCCAGCTTGGCATCAGACGGAAGCTTTTCAAGCAATTTTTCAGCATTACTTATAAAAACATCATCGCCCTCATTGTTGATATCAAGGCGGTTGGTAATCAAAATCAGCGCGTCTGTGCCCGATTCGTATATGGCATTCAGTTCTTCTGCCTGTTGCTCAATAGTTTCCGAAATATGACCTGAAGATACCACCAAAAAGTTTTCATCAAGCTCTTTTGCTCTCTTATAAACTCTTTGGTTAAGCTCCACCCGTTCTTCGAGAGATAAATAAAAAATCTCACTGGATTGGCACACTGCAAAAATTCCGTCAAGCCCGTTTTCATAATACCAATCAACGTATTTTTCGGCGGTATCAAAATCTATGCTGCCGTCGTTTTTGTACGGTGTTATCATTGTAGTTAATATCTGCATATTGTTTTTCCTCATATCTCGTTCTCACGTAGCTTACCAAGCGTTCCGCCGGGATGACGCAAAACATACTGCTCAGGTGTTATGGCGCATTTATCTTGAAGTATTACCGAAAGAATCTGAAGGGCTATGGTTTCGTTTATGATAGAAGCTCTTGGCGCGCGATTCAGCGGACCGCCCTCTGCTTTGGCACCTGCAAAAAGATGTACATCCGAAAATTTTGCAAGCCAGGATGCAGAATTTCCTGTTACTCCTATTATTTTACCACCGTTATTGCGTATTGCAACAGCGGTGCTTTTCATTTCGGCGGTTTCGCCGCTGTTTGAAATACAAATAACTACATCTCCGCTTGTTAATTGACCGCACGAGCCGTGCACAGCCTCGGTTCCGTGAAGAAAATAAGTGGGTGTTCCTGTTGAAGAAAATAATGAGGCGGCATATCCCGCTATATGCGCAGGCTTTCCTATACCGGTAATATGTAATCTTCCGCCGTTTTCCTGACAATCATATATCAGCTGTGCGGCAGCGTAATATTCTTTTTCATCAATACCGTCAATAAATTCCGTGCTTTCCTTTTTGACGGTTTCTAAATAATATTTAAGCGTTTTTTCCATTTTTTATTTCCTCCTGCAGATTTTTCACTTCTTTAAGCGTGGGAAGACTAGGCATAGCGCCCATTCGCGATACGGTGATAGCAGCGGTAGCATTGGCAAATTCCATAGCGCTGCTTTGGTCATATCCCGAACAAATAGCCGTGCAGAATGCTCCCACAAAGCTGTCTCCCGCTGCCGTTGGGTCCACCGCGGTGACGCCCTCAACAGATGGGAAGAAGGTGGAGCCGTTCTTGTTACCGATAATTGCCCCTCGGCTTCCTAAGGTTATGATTACATTTTCGATTCCCATAGCGGTAATAGCCCTTATGGCTTCATCCGCGCTTTTGGCATCCTTAATTTCTATGCCGCTGATAGCAGCCGCTTCACTTTCATTAGGGGAAACGTATGTGAGTAAAGGGAGCATTTCTTTTGGGATAGGCGCAAACGGCGCCGTATTGAGCATAACAGGAACTCCCTTTTTGGCAGCGTATTCGGCAACCCTCATATTGATTTCCATTGGGATTTCAAATTGCAATAAAACCATATCATAGTCTGCAATTTCTTTTTCAAGAAACGTAATATCATCGAGCGATATATCCATATTGGCTCCCGATACAACGCAAATACGGTTGTCCGCTTTACCGTTTTTGTTTTCAATTTGTATGTTTCCTATAGCGGTAGAGGAGGTTTTACTTACTTTTATTTTGGTCGTATCAACACCGCATTCCGACACGGCTCGAATAAGCTGTTTGCCGAAATCGTCATCGCCCACCTTACCTACCATAGTAACATCGGCGCCAAGACGCGCGGATTGCACGGCTTGATTGGCTCCCTTTCCGCCTGTAGCGGTCTTAAAAAATGTTCCCAGCACTGTTTCGCCTTTTGTGGGAAATCTATCCATACCTACAATAAGGTCCATAACAAGACTACCCACAACTAATATTTTGGGTTGTTTGCTCATAAAAACACCATCCTATCATATACGTTATAACTATTATAATTGGTAAAATGCATCTACACAATATAATACAAGGACATTTTTTTATAAATTTGCGACATTTCTATTGTTTACAGAGAGATTATCGGTTATAATACTTTGGGGTGATATTATGAAAGTTTTGTATAAACAGCCGTCGCAGAACAAAAACGGCTGCTTGGCACGTTACGGCATAAAAAAATGTTACTTCAAGACGCTGTCTGTGGAGCTTGACCGAACAAGCATCTCAAAAAAAGACCACCACCATTCCGAATTTGAACTGCACTTTGTTACAAGCGGTTGTCAGACGTATGATGTGTGCGGAGAGGTTTATACGCTCGAACGCGGTTCCTTTTTGCTGATATACCCAAACGTTCCGCATACGGTTATTGCCTCCGCTCCTGCTACGCAAAAAAACTCCATTACTTTTTCTTGGCAGACCGATGTGCATAGAAATTGCTTTTTTGGTAAGCTTTCTGAACGTATGTATTCCAATCTTGCCTTTATATCCAAAGAGGGATTTTTACCAAAAGAAATATCCTCTACCCTTATTGAAAACAGCATTTTGGAAACTCTGATTTCGATTTTCCGTCTTTTAGGCATAAAAGAAAAAAGAACAATCTCCAAGCAGGATGAAAATGTAATGCTGTCTTTAGCCAAGCAATATATCAACGATAACATAGAAACATCACTAAGCGTTGCCGAGGTATCGAAATATTGCTGCTTGAGTACAAAGCAGCTTACACGTATTTTTCAAAGATATGAAAACCTCTCACCCGGAGAATATATTATAAACAAGCGTATAGCCAAAATCGAAAAGCTACTTGCAGAAACCTCATTTTCCTTAGCCCGAATCAGCGAAATAATGAACTTTAACAATGAATATTATTTTAACGCCTTTTTCAAAAAGCATTCAGGAATGCCGCCCGGTGAATATAGAAAGATGTTAGGAAAATAAGCCTTTAAACCGGCGCGATATATATAATGTCGGCAAAGCCGACACGCAAATTTTCAATATTCATCATTCATTTTTCATTATTCATTAATTTTTAGACAACAGGAAAAGCGTAGTGAAATTTCAGTAAAATTCACTACGCTGTTTTTTTTATAAATTGCAAACATCTTTCCTTGGTCGCTTAATCCATTTTCCATTTGTGAAATCAGGCATTGCCTGAGGAGCACCACCCTGCTTAATAGAAATTTCAGAAAGCACTGAAACCGCTTGCCACGTGGCAGCATCATAAACATCTATCGGCATTTCCGCACCAGTTTTTAATGCATCAGTAAACGCTTTGTAAGCAAACCAATCCATTCCGCCGTGCCCCGCATTTTTTTCTTCGTCAGATATATTCTTCCAAATACCAGGCAAAAACTCTTCTTTATACTTAGCACCGTTATCAATGTTGTTTTTATAATATTCCGTTGTTTCGAAACATTCCTTTTCTCCGTCAAGAAAAACTATGTTAGGATCCTGCATATACATTCCCTTTGTACCGCGAACTGTAAAATCGCGGCTATATGAACGAGGCAGTGTTGTATCGAGGCGCAGAAGAATAGTTTCTCCATTAGTGCAGGTTAAAACCGTAGTTATAATATCACCTTGCAAAAATGTGGTGTTTTTCATTTCATCGGTTGCATCTTCGCGGTTTTTTATGTACTCATCAAGACCTGCCGCTTTAGATGCAAATGATGAAACCGAAATTATTCTATTTCCTCGATTTATATCCAAAAGTTTCGCAATAGGTCCAAGGTCATGGGTGGGATAGTTATCACAGCAACGTTTTGCATAGTTATCAAAACGATAATGGCGGGTGACGTGACCGTACGCGATTTCATTTCTTAAATCGTGGGCATATGAGCCCGAACAATGCACGATAGTGCCCAAAGCTCCCTTTCTTGCCATAGCTGTGGCTAAAAGTTCGCCTTCACCCCAACAACAGTTTTCCATAAACATGTAGGGAGTGCCTGTTTCTTCTTGAGTTTTCACAAGCTCAAAACAGTTTTCCAACGAATATTCACATCCTACCTCACTTGCAACGGCAATTCCCTTTTTCATCGCATAAATTGCCATTTCGGTATGGGTGCTCCAATCACTGAAAATAAATACCGCATCCAATCCTTCGGTATCAAGCGCTTCTTTATAATCGACAAAACCCTTTGCGCTTTGCCCTGCATCTGCTACAGCTTTTTGGGCTTGTTCTATTCTGTCATCATATAAATCGCAAACAGCAACAATATTAATATCCTCGTTTTTTAATAACACACCACGAAGCAGAGAGTATCCGCGCTGTCCGAGTCCGATAACACAACTGTTTATCATATTTTTCTCCTTTTTTATTTTGATGATTATATTTCATAAAGTCATCAAATAACCGTTTTAGTAAATTAAGTCTCTGAAATTTTTAACTCTGTGGAAGGTTATTATGTTGCCGTTGTGGGCGCTTGCGCAATCCTTATCGCCCGAACGGCTGACGATAACCAAATCTTCACCGTCAATATCCATACTTCCATAATGTCTTGACTGCTTAAACGTATCGCCCTTGCTTACAAGACCCGCAAACACCCAATCCACCATATTTTTAGAAAAATGAAGTGTTAAGCGGTCACGCTCATCACAAGGAATGTTATATCTTTCGTCATCCAACCATTCTATTCGGCACATAGTATCTGTAGCCTGTGTTGATAAAAGCCAATACAATTTGGTTTTTTCATCAAACTTAACATAAAATTTCATTTGACCGCCGGGCATTGGCAGAAACAGCAACTTTTTGCCCGAAGGATTTTTAACAAGTTCAATCTTGATTTCATCTTTGCCGTTAACGGTAGATTCCACCGCCTTTGCCACACAGCAATATCCGCTCCCACCTGTATGAGAACGCATGAACATCATCAGAGTTTTACCGCTTGGGTCATACCAATAATGCCTCGGATCAACAATATCTACAAGATTTGTTTCAAGCCATCCTATTGGTTGAGTGCTAAAAGCCTTCCACTCTTTATTGTTTTCAAAATCATACAGCTCTCTGTATTTCTCGGGCGAGGTTGTGTGAAATTCATCGGCAGGGTATTTTGAAACCGTATTGAAAAAAGGCACGCCGAACCAATCCAGCATATCCTCATCAGGAAGAAAATCTCTAAAGGCAACCTTTTCGGAGAAAAGCCAATTTTCCTTTTTAGTTAAATCCGTTCCTAATTTTCCTCGCATAACCACAGGCGCCAAAAAATTAGGACACCAATAACGCTCTACCTCGCTTTCTTTTAACATTTTGCATTCCATAACGAGATAAACGTATCCATTTTTATAGCAAACGCTGGATGCCGATTGATGCCATTGACCCTCTGCTAAAACAGATTCCTCGCTCCAAGTTTCTCCGTTGTCACGGGAAACCATAATTACGATATGTCCCTTATGCCCAATGAGATACACCGTATCGCCGTCTGAAAACAGGGTGGCATGTATGAAGTTTCCTCTACCCTTTTGTTGCCAGGTAATACCGCCGTCATCCGAGGCGTAAATCTCTCCCCACTGACAACTTACGTCAAGACTCACAAGAAGTCTGCCGTTTTTTAGGCGCAATACCGATGGCGTATATAAAAACTCCTTATCCGGAAACTGCGAACGTCTTACAACGGTAAAATCCTCTGCTATTGGCTTCATTTATTACGCCTCCAACATTTCTTCAAATTTATCGGTTGCCAATTTCATTTGCTCCATACAACCTTTTGCATAATCCGTAAGCTCTTCGGAGTTGCGGTTACGTGCTATATTTTCCGTCTTAATTCCGCAAAGATTCATATGATATTTTGCGGTAAGTGGATAAGGCAGATCCGACTGTGTAAAACTGATTGAACCTATAACAGACTGAACAAAATCCGCCTCTTCATTTTTATAATTTTCCCCAAGCCAAGCATAAAGCTTAGGATGGAAATTACACATTATTCCGCAATAACCATCTGCGCCGTTTCGCATAGATTCAAGCAGGGTTTGAGAATTTGCATTAAGCAGTTTAAAATGACTGCCTTTAAGCTGTTTTGACCTTTCAGCCATAGTTGCCACGTCACAGCAGGTATCTTTCATATAATAAAAACGTCCGGTAGAGAGACACCAATCGAGTATTTTTGGAGTAACCATTCTTTTATATGGGTAAGGACATTCATATAAGCCAAGCTTTGCTGATTTTGGAAGTTTTTCGATAAGTTTTTCCGCATTGGCGATAAACACGTCGTCTCCTTCGTTGTTTATATCAAGGCGGTTTGTTATAAGTATAAGAGCATCTGTTCCGGATTCATAAATTGCATTTAATTCTTTTGCCTGTTCTTCCAAGGTATCTGAAATGTGGCCCGAAGAAACCACAACGAAATCTTTATTCAGCTCTTTTGCTCTTTTATAAACTCTGCGGTTGAGTTCTACCCTTTCTTCCAATGAAAGATAAAAAATTTCGCTTGACTGACAAACGGCAAATATTCCGTCAATTCCGCTTTCATAATACCAATCAACATATTTTTCAGCGGTATCAAAATCTATGCTGCCGTCGTTTTTGTACGGTGTTATCATTGTAGTTAATATCTGCATATTGTTTCTCCTCATATCTCGTTCTCACGTAGCTTACCAAGCGTTCCGCCGTGACCTGCTTTTTTCCTTCGGGTGTGAGGTTCTTCCACAAATCAGGCAAAAACTCCTCTTCGTAATTAGCGCCGTTATATATGTTTATTTTAATAATTGCATCTTGATAACACAATGTAAAAAATTATCAAAAAACTGTCCTTTTTTATCATTGACAAACATAAAGCCTTGTTGTACAATGGTTTCGGGTGATGAATTATGGGAAATTTTATTAAACAAGCCTCATTTTCCAGTTGCTATTATTCGAATCAGGAGTTTAGCATTATAAATGTTGGATATGATGACTTTAGTGTTGTTAAGCCGATCACCGAATTCAGAACGCAGAATTTTTACACGTGGCATTTTGTAATTTCGGGCAGTGGAACTTTGGAGATATACGACAATAAATACAATATAAAAAACGGGGAAATGTTTTTCATTCCTCCGAATACACCAATGAGGTATTTCCCCCAAAAAAGCGACCCTTGGGAATATGTGTGGTTTTCTTTTAAAGGAGATTTAATAGAGCATTACAGTGAACTTGTTGGTTTTTCATTCCAAAACCCTGTATGTAAAAGTCGAAATTTTGAAACAATCAAAAGCTCACTCAAAAAATTACTTGATTTGCTAATAGATAACGAAGGTGGATATTTTAGCGTTATATCTGCTTTTTATAAAATTTTAGATATTTCGACCGTCCGTTACGAGCTTACCGAGATACAACAGGTAAAAAGGTTGCTTGATGAAAATTTTGCAACGCCAAATTTTCGCATTGAACAGGTTTGCCGCGATGTTAGCATAAGCCATTCACATCTTTTACGGCTTTTTAAGAAGACCTATGGCGTAACGCTTAGTAAGTATATAACAAAAAAGAGGATAGACCATGCTTGTGAGCTTTTACGAACAACTAATTTATCGGTTAGTTCGGTTGCCTACTCTTGCGGATTTTCGGATGAAATTCACTTTATGAAAACATTTAAAAAAGCAATAGGTTTGCCAGCTCTGCAATATAGACGTAAGCAACTTCATACAATGACTGATAACTCTCCAAAAGCAACAGGGGCGCAAGGTGAAACCTTGCGAGTGAATAGTGAATAATGAATAGTGAATAGTGAATAGTTTCGGTGTCGGCTTTGCCGACGATATAAAACGTGCCGAAGGCACACATTAATTATTCAATATTCATCATTCATTTTTCATTATTCATTAATTTAACGAAATAGCAAAAGCGAGGTGAAATTCACCTCGCTTTTAAGTTTTTTAAATATTGTGTGGGTGTTATTCCTAAATATTCTTTAAAGCAACGATTAAAGTTTCGTAATGACGAAAATCCACTATTATATGCGTATTGTAGAATAGTTTGCTCGGTATTTTCCATAAGATAGCAGGCATGACTAAGGCGATAGTGGGTTACGTAAGAATTAAAAGAAATTCCGATTGTCTTTTTGAAGTAACGGGAAAGATAGGAATAATCATACCCTATTATACCGGAAAGTCTTGTTAAAGAACACTCGCTCATGAATTCGCTTTCCACAAATGAAAATATTTTATAAAGCAGTTTTTCGCTATCAGCCTTTTTTTCGGCATACTCTGCCGTTTTGTCAAACTGCCCGCATAAAGAATATAAAAGCCCCTTCTTTTCTGCTAAGGATGAAGCGGTTAGGTTGAAACCGTTAAGCATATTAATTAGATATACATCGGGATAAAACTTGTTGTTTATTGGAATTTTGTTGTTAAGTTTAGTGGCATAGGATTGAACGAGCTTTGGCGAAAAAATACAAAGCACGTGCTCGCTTTTGGTTGATTCCAACTCGTGAATTTGGTTTGGAAATATAAGCAATGCCTCATTTTTTTCTAGACTGAATAGCTTGCCGTCTACCTTTATTTTCATCTCTCCCGAAAGAATTATTACAATTTCAAAACATTGATGCAGATGTGAAGAAAAACTGAAATCGGCACCTCTTTCTATTTTTAGGTAATCGGGTGAGCCTAAATGATTGAATTCGTAAAACATAACAACCTCCAAAAGTCAAATTCTGTCTATATATTATATAATTTCTTGCAAGAAAAGTCAAATTGATTGTTGTATGATTATAAAAAAGAAACTGTTAAAAGGAGTTACATATGAATTATAACTATGCCAAAAAGAAAGCGAAAGAAATTACATCGCAAATGACCCCGTATGAAAAGCTATCACAATTGCTTTATAATTCTCCCGCAATAGAAAGATTGGGTATTAAAGAGTATAACTGGTGGAATGAAGCCGCCCACGGTGTTGCCCGTGCAGGTATTGCTACTGTATTTCCACAAGCTATCGGTATGGCGGCAACCTTTAATCCCGATTTAATAAAACGCGTAGCAGATACAGTTTCAATCGAAGCGCGCGCAAAATACAATAAAAGTGTTGAGTTCGAGGATTTCGACATTTATAAAGGCTTAACCTTCTGGACACCAAACATAAACATTTTCAGAGACCCGCGTTGGGGAAGAGGTCAAGAAACCTTTGGCGAATGCCCCTTCCTTACTACGCAGATGGGAAGTGCTTATATAAAGGGCTTGCAAGGCGATGGCGATTTTTTGAAATCGGCTGCATGTGCCAAGCATTTTGCCGTTCACTCAGGTCCTGAGGCGCTACGCCATTCCTTTAACGCAAAGGTAGGAATGAAGGACCTTTGGGAAACTTATCTCCCCGCTTTTGAAAATGCTGTTCAAAAAGGTGTTATAGGTGTAATGGGTGCTTATAACCGCACAAACGGTGAGCCCTGCTGTGCGCATAGTTATCTTATGGAGGAAGTGTTGCAAAACAAATGGGGCTTTGATGGATATTTTGTTTCGGACTGTGGCGCTATCACTGATATCAATAAGCACCATCATTTTACCGAAACTATGAAAGAAGCGGCTGCGATTTCGCTTAAAAAAGGATGTCATCTTAACTGCGGTGGTGCATATACGCACCTTGTAGAAGCCTACGAGGAGGATCTTATAACCGACGAAGATATTGACCGCGCTGTTGAAAAGCTTTATTTTGTAAGGGCATTACTTGGCGAGTTTGAAGAAAATCGTCCGTTTAAAGAAATTTCTTATGATAGGTTGGATTGTAAAGAACATAAAGAACTTAATCTTGAAACCGCTAAACAGGCTTTGGTTATGCTTAAAAACCAAAACAACTTCTTACCTATTTCCGACGGCGAATATAAAAAGATTGCCGTTATAGGCCCTAATGCAAATTCAATAACGGCTTTAGAAGGGAATTATAACGGTCATGCTTCTGAATATTTCACTATAGCAGACGGAATGCGTAAAACCTTCCAAAAAACTCAAATCAGAGTGGCAGAGGGTTCGCAGATATGGAAAGAAAGAATAAACAACGGCGATGGCTTTTTTAACTTGCTAAGTGAGGGCCTTGCGGCAGCTAGTGAAGCAGATCTCACAGTTCTTTGTCTTGGTCTTGACCGTAATATAGAGGGTGAAGAACTTAATCTTGATGATGATTATGCCCGCCGTGGTGACAGAAACTCTTTATGTCTGCCTAAAACACAAATTCGATTGGCTGAGGCTATTTGTGACATTACCGAAAATCTTGTGGTAATCGTTTTGAGCGGAAGCTCTGTGGATTTAGGTAAAAAGGTAAACGCTCACGCAAAAGCAATAATCCACGGATGGTATCCGGGTGCAGTTGGCGGTCTTGCAGTTGCAAAGTTAATAAATGGCGAGTTTTCGCCTTCTGGCAGGTTGCCGCTTACCTTTTATAAGCAGGATAACAATCTTCCTGATTTTACTAATTACAATATGGATGGCAGAACCTATCGTTATTTAAAAGAAGAACCCCTTTATCCCTTTGGTTTCGGACTCGGCTTTAGTAAAATAAATTATAATAAAGCCCAAATCACATTCCGTGATGACGAAAAAATTAAAATCAAGGTATCCCTCACTAACGAGGGTGAATTTGATACTGTTGAAAAAATACAGGTTTATGCAAAATTTACTGATAGTAGAACCAGCACGCCTAATTATCAGTTGTGTGGAATTAAAGCGATAATGCTTAATAGGGGCGAAACTGCCGAAGCAGAAATAGAAATAAACAACTATTGGCTAAAAGCTGTTTTAGAAAACGGTGAAAGAGTAACGCCTGATGGCCAAATCGAGCTTTTTGTAGGCGGACATCAGCCTGACCGTTTAAGCGAGGAATTAAGTGGGTCAAGGTGCCTTAAAATTTCGGTAAAATAATGCTTGAAAGGTGAAAAGTGTGAAATATTTTATTGGGGCCGATTTGGGAACTTCGGCATTAAAATTACTATTAGTGGATGTTCACGGTGAAATATTAAAAACTGTATCGCGATCTTATTCGGTGTATTATCCTAAGCCTGCTTGGAGCGAGCAAAATCCTGAGGATTGGTGGAATGCGTTTTTATCTGGCGTAAAGGAACTCGTACAGGATATCAATCCCGATGAAATTGCAGGCATCGGCGTAGGCGGTCAAATGCACGGACTGGTTGTCCTTGATGAAAATGACAACGTAATACGTCCCGCGATCCTGTGGAATGACGGCAGAACAGATAAAGAAACAGATTATCTTAACAGCATTATCGGAAAGCAAAAACTGTCGGATTTAACGGCAAATATTGCATTTGCGGGTTTTACTGCACCAAAGCTTTTATGGCTTAAAAATAATGAACCTGAAAATTTTGAAAAAGTCAGTAAGATAATGCTCCCTAAAGACTATATAAATTACAAACTCACCGGTGTGCATTGCACCGATTATTCCGATGCTTCCGGTATGCTTTTGCTGGATGTGGAGCATCGGTGCTGGTCAGCAGAGATGCTGGAATTGTGTGGCCTCACCGAGGCGCAGATGCCGGCGCTGTATGAAAGCTATCAGCCGGTGGGCAAGTTACTCCCGGAGCTGGCGGCGGCTTGGGGGCTTTCTCCAGAGGTGATAGTAGTGGCCGGCGCCGGCGATAATGCAGCGGCGGCGGTGGGCACCGGCATCG
>JAZUQH010000055.1:0-8748 GCA_045605605.1 Acutalibacteraceae bacterium
CGCTAATGAAGTAGCCTACGGCTGTGAAGTGTGCCTTCGGCACGATAAGGAACGCTTCGCTTCATATTTTGCGAAGCAAAATGCTTCACGGTGGCAAAGCCGCCGCTTCATACGAGCGAAAGCGAGTGCTTCACTTAAAACCCTTGCCCCTCCACTGCTTTTATGCTATAATACACCCAAAGAGGTGATTGTATGAAAATAGTAAAGAGAATTTTTATAATACTATTAATTGCTATATTTATCTTACCTGTTATCTCATATATTGGAATTGTTATTACTAACAACTATATTGCTGATAAAATAGAAAAAGATTTAGTTTCATATCAACTTCCTTCAAACACAAAATTGGTAGATTCAGTTTCAGCTGCCGCTAAGCTTACAGGCAACGGAAACGGTATGCAGTATATGGGTGCTATTCTTGTTGATAGTTATTTGAGCAAAGAAGAACTTAAAGAATATTATTCATCTAAATTTGATTATATTGAAGTTAATGAACAAGAAACGGTAAATCTTGATTTTATTCAAAATGTGTCTTTTAATGCAGATATAAAGTCGGGAGATAAAACTTACTATTCCATAATCTGTTGGGATGATGACAGAAGAGAAATGTTTGGAGATTTTATTTCTGAATTGCTTGATTTTGATATGAGAGGACATTAAAAATAAAAATATAAAGAAAATCTTCGGTTTTTGACAAGTTCTTTTTCGGACACGAGAGACAGAAAAAGAAAGACAAGTCGGAAGACTTGTCTTTTCTTTTTCAATGAAATTCGCCTTCGGCGAGTGAAATAGCTTCGCTGTGAAATACGCTAAAGCGTATGAAATATTTGCTTCGCAAATGTTTTGATGCGAATTTTATTTCACATTTTGCGAAAGCAAAATATTTCATAATCCGAAGGATTATTTCATATCGCATAGCGATATTTCATTACATACAACGCTCCGCATTGATTTTCCGCCGCTTTTATGCTATAATACACCCAAGGCGGCGATGATATGGGCAATGTTTTATACGAACTAAACTTCAATTGGTTAGAAAGTTTTATTCTGATAATTCCATTATTTGTAGGATTGGGATTTTTCTTTACATTCAAATGGTATCCTTCGCAAAATCCCGGAACAGACCAAAAAGGTTCTAAAGGATATACAGGTTATGTGTTCTTTAAATGGATAGGTTGGATTGTAGGAATTTTTGCTATTTGCCTTTTTATTTTGATAACTGCAGCACATATTGTTGATTACCAAGAGAAAAAAGACATTCTTGACAACAATAAAGCTATTGTTGTTGAAGGAATAGTGGAGAAATATCATGCAATGCCGCTAGAAGGACATGATACCGAGCATTTTGAAATTAATGGTATATATTTCGAGTATTCGAATTTCGAATTGTCAAATGGGTATAATACACCTGCTTGTTATGGGGGCGTAATCAAGGAGAATGGTCAATACCTGAAAATTAAATATATAGAGGATGATGTTAGAAACAATATTATTTTATACATAGAAGAAATTGAATAGTATAGAGAAAATCAAGTTTTAAGACCGGTTCCATTTTGAGTGTCGGTCCCAAAAATCCCGTTCACGAAAGTGGGCGGGATTTTTACTTCTTACTTCTTACCTCTTCACTCTTACCTCAAAATAAAATTCGCACGGGATTTTTGGGAAGTAATAAGTAAGAAGTAATAGGTAATAGGTATTGCGGATTTGCCGCTTTTATGCTATAATACAGCCAAGGCGGTGATTTAATGAATTCTACAAAACAAAAACAGATACTAATCATGCTAATTTTAGCAGCATCCTTTTTGATAGAATCTCCTTTGAGAACAACAATACTTTCGATTTTATCATTTTCGCAACCC
Source organism: Acutalibacteraceae bacterium (assembly GCA_045605605.1). GTDB lineage: Bacteria > Bacillota > Clostridia > Oscillospirales > Acutalibacteraceae > UBA737. The sequence continues at coordinate 1,860 of JAZUQH010000055.1, forward strand.
TTGGGTTACATAGTAACAAGTATCGTTTTTTATATTGCTTTGTTTGGGTGCTTTTTAATTGCTTCAAAACCTAATATCAGTTCGAAGTCAGTTTTAAAATCGATTTGTTTAGTAGTTGGATTTTTCATATTTGAACAAATTGTATCTGTATTTCTATTCAGTGAAATTATCGCATTAGTGTATGAAATAATTAGACCTTTGATTATTTTTGTTGTTATTCTTTTGCGAAGTCAGTGGTTGCTAAAAAACAAACTTAATTTAAATAAATTGAGTTGGATTATATTAGGTGGTGCCTTTATTTTAGGTGCATTGTTTAATGTTTTAGAGTATATTCGTGTAATCACAATGATACGAAATATGGGGAATGATTTTTTCTCGTATTTAAGCATGTTAACACCATCAAATAGCGTTTACAGTATAGTAGCAAAACTTTGCACATATATTTTTACCATAGTTTTATTTACACAAAATAAAGATTCTAATAATATTCAAGATTAAGAAATTACTCGGTTTTCAGGCACTTTTCATTCGTGTCATTAAGTTCAAAACTCCCAGAAAAAACTCCTTGAGATTTCTCAAGGAGTTTTTTTAATGAAATTCGCCTACGGCGAGTGAAATATGCTATCGCATATGAAATAGCTTCGCTATGAAATATTTGCTTCGCAAATGTTTTGATGCGAATTTTATTTCACATTTTGCGTCAGCAAAATATTTCATAATCCGAAAGGATTATTTCATATGGCGGCAGCCATATTTCATTTAATCTTGTCGCTTTTATGCTATGCTTGCGCTACAATAGGGACAAAACAATTAATTCTGTGATGAGCTATTTTTACAAACAAAGTATATTTCAATGAGATATTTAAGAAGAAAATTTATCCATCAGCATATCATAAAACTTATTAACAAATTCGTTTATACCATATTTTTTATAAATATAGATGATTCTTTTGTTTTCTCCTATATTTTTAAGAGCTATGTTTTTTGAAAACTGTCCGTGCCATGAAAGCTCAGGAACAAACGATATTCCAAGCCCCAATTCTATACATTTTCTTATATAAAACGGATCTTCGCTTTGTAAGACAATATGCGGATTAAAGCCCAAGCTGTTGCATATTTTTAAGGAGTTTGCATATAGACTGCTCCCGCTGTTCATTGTAATAAACGGAGCATTTTCAAGTTCGAGAGGAATTAAGTTGTTATTAAAAACAAATTCCTTTTTATTATAAGCCAATAAGAAATTCTCTTCGGCTGCTTTTGTTTTTGAATATGGTAAATCAAGCTCTTTATCGGTCACTATAATGTCAAATTCGTCAGAAATTTGATCGTTATTATGTGTGGTTATAAAAGAAACTTCAGGGTGAATTTTTCTGAAATCTTCAATTACTTCCATCACGATTCGGCGGCAAATATGTATATTTATTTTAATTATTTCTGCTTTGAGTGGATTTTTCAAAGATTTTTTTGCATTTTCAAGCAAGTCTAAAGCCGATTTTGCGTTTTTATAAAAAAGTAAGCCCGAATCATTAAGTGTTATTTTGTTGGCATGCCTTTCAAATAAAGGTGTTTCAAGCTCGGCTTCAAGACGTTTTATAGTCTGCGAAATGTTTGATGGAGGCACTAAAAATTTTTTTGCGGTTTTTGAAAAATTTTGTGTCTGCACAGCATCGCAAAAATACTTTAACTGTAATATTTCCATAATAAACACTTCCTTTCTATAATCATTATATTACAAAACACATTAACTTTCAAGTTGTGGTGTTATAACTTATTTGATGATTTACAATATGGTGAATCGGTTGTAATATTAAACACGAAAGGAGAATGATTATGCCTGAATTCTTGGAAGTTGTTATGATAGTAAGCTTTGGGGCTTCTTGGCCGCTTAACGTTATTAAATCATATAAAGCGAGAACAACTAAAGGAAAAAGCCTGGCGTTTTTGTGTCTGATTTTCTTTGGTTATGTTGCCGGTATTATCTCAAAAATTTCGAACGAAGCCTATATGATGTCATTTTCTTCAAAATGGTATGTGCTTTTCTTCTATGTGCTTAATTTAATTATGGTTGGAATTGATTTGTGTCTTTATATTAGAAATTATCGGCTTGATAAGGAGCGGAAAAATGAAAACAGTATTTGATGTGTGCTATAACGAAAAAACTAAACAGTATTTGGACATTTATTTGCCTGACAGTGATGGGTTTTCGGTGTTGCTGTATTTTCACGGCGGTGGACTTGAATCGGGCGACAAGTCGGCTAATCGAAAATTTTTTGATTATATGGTTTCTCATGGCGTTGCTGTAGTGAGTGCTAATTACAGAATGTATCCGAATGCTGAGTATCCTGATTTTCTTATCGATGCAGCAGATGCAACCGCATGGGTGTTTGAGAATATTGGAAAATTCGGTATAATCAACGGGATATATGTTGGTGGCAGTTCTGCAGGCGGTTATATTTCTCAGATGCTTTGCTTTGATAAGACATGGTTATCAAAACACGGTATTCAGCCTACTAATGTCGCAGGTTTTGTTCACGACGCGGGTCAGCCTACCTGCCATTTTAATGTATTACGTGAAAGAGGCATAGATACGCGGCGTGTAATTATCAATGATTCTGCTCCGCTGTATCATATAGGTGCGGATGAGCAATATCCACCTATGCTTATTCTTGTGTCTGATAATGATATGCAGAACCGATATGAACAAACAATGCTTTTGGTCTCTACGCTTAAGCATTTTGGTCATTCAAAAAATGTACAGTTGAAGATTATGAATGGCACACATTGCGCCTATGTAGGAGCTACAGACCAAAACGGTGAAAGTGTATTCGGTAAGCTTGTTATGGAATTTATCTTGGGGGTGAAATAATGAAGATTTTATCTATTGGCAATAGTTTTTCGCAGGATGCGCTGGCATATTTTAGAGATATGGCATTGGCTTCGGGAATAGAGGTGGAGGTGCATCATTTGTGTATAGGTGGTTGCTCTTTAGAGCGACACTATAACAATATGATGGCAGATATCCCCGCCTACGGTTATTCAGTAAACGGCGAAAGCCGTGAAACGGCCCGTCTTTCCGAGATAATTGAAAACAATCAGTTTGATATTGTTACAATACAGCAGGTAAGCCACCTTAGCGGTCTTTATTCAAGCTATCATCCTTATATTGATGAGCTTGCGGCCTACATAAGAAAGCATCAGAAGGCTACCGAGCTTTGGTTGCATAAGACCTGGGCATACGAAAAGGATAGCTCGCACAGTGGATTTGTAGGTTATTGCAAAAATCAACAGATAATGTATAGCGCTATCTGCACAGTCTACGAAAAAATAGCAAATGAAATAAGCGCTCACGGCATTATCCCGTCAGGTGATGTTATTCAAACCCTTCGCGCCACACCCGAGTTCAACTATCCTCAGGAGCCAAGCCTTTGCCGTGACGGTTACCATATGCATCTTTTATACGGAAGATATGCCGTTGCCGCCACTTGGTTTGAAACCCTGCTTAAAGGAAATGTTCTCCAAAACGATTACCTGCCTGACGAATCGGTGGTGGGTGCAATCGGTGAAATTGCGAAGCACCGCATTGATGTGATAAAACAAACGGTGCATAGCATCTGCTCAAGGTAATATATGTGATATACAGCATCGCGTTCGGGCAATTTCTCACTATGGCGCACACCCGTTTGAAGACGGATTTTTGTTTGTATTATTCACTATTTATTTTTCTTCATTCATTATTCATTAACAGGGAACGGATTTTCAATGAATAATAAAGAATGAAGTCGCACGGCTAATGAATAATAAATAATTATTGCCCCTCCACCGCTTTTATGCTATGCTTGTGCTACAATAGGGACAAATAATCATTTGTCCTTGCCTTATTCATCAAATTTGTAAGGCAAGGCAGGAATAACCATCATACCATACTATATAATATTCTTGTAAAAAAAGGCAAAGTGTGGTATGATTTCTTATAAACTGGTGTGATTTTTGGCGTACCATATTGAATTAAGTTTCATAAAGAATTGAGGGGTATTTTAAATGGAAAAAATTATTAACATTGAAAATCTAAGGAGCTTTGCATATTGCAATAATAATATTTGCAAAAAGCCGATTAAAGGTGTTGCTATATCGTTTTTCGGTTTGGGCGGTGCTTTAATGTTTGATGAGGATACCGAAGACGGTATCAGATTTGCGGAGCAAGGAATACTTTATGTTGTGCCTTATCAAAACCCTTGGGCTTGGCAAAATAAGCAGAATATAGCCTACACAGATGAAATTATTGATGTGCTTTTTAAAGAATATGATTTGCCAGAAGATTTACCTATTGTATCAACAGGTGGAAGTATGGGCGGATTATCTGCACTTGTTTATATGGCTTATGCTAAGCGTACTCCTGTTGCATGTGTAGCAAACTGTCCTGTATGTGATTTACCTTATCATTTTACAGAGCGTCCTGATTTGCCGAGAACTTTATACAGTGCTTTTTTCAATTATGATTGTAGTTTAAATGAGGCTTTATCATCTGCTTCACCTTTTCATATTGTGGATAAAATGCCAAAGGAATCAAAATATTATATCTTCCACTGCGAAGAGGATATGGCGGTTAATAAGCAAAAGCATAGTGATAAATTTGTAGAAAAAATGAAGGATAGCCATAATATAACCTATTATGTAGTACCCGAAAGAGGTCACTGTGATTTGACAGATGAAATGCAAAAATTATATATAGAATGTATTATAAATTCTGTTATCGGGTGATTAAATGAAAGTAGTAATCGCGATAGATTCCTTTAAGGGTAGTTTAAGCTCCTTGCAGGCGGGCAGTGCTGTTAAAAATGCAATTTTAAGATTAGATAATAAAGCTGAGGTTTTAATAAAACCTTTGGCAGATGGCGGTGAGGGTACTGTTGATGCACTTTCTTCGGGCTTTGATTCTGAAATTGTAGAATTAACGGTTAAAGGTCCTCTTTTAAAGCCTGTGCTTGCTAAATACTGCATTTTAAAGGAAACAAATACTCCTGTTATAGAAATGGCAGCAGCATCGGGTATAACACTTGTTTCTAAGAATGAACTTAACCCTTTAGAAACCACCACCTATGGTGTGGGTGAGCTTATAAAAGATGCAATAAAAAGAGGTTGCAGACGTTTTATTGTTGGTATTGGCGGAAGTGCTACTAATGATGGCGGCACAGGTATGCTAACCGCTTTGGGTTATGAGTTTTTGGATAAAAACAATAATCCTATTGCTTTGGGTGCAAAAGGACTCAAGGATTTATATAAAATCAAAACCGATAATGTTATACCTGAGCTTAACGAATGTGAATTTAATATAGCCTGTGATGTAACTAACCCGCTTTGTGGAGAAAAAGGCTGTAGTGCTGTGTTTGCTCCTCAAAAGGGGGCAACTCCCGAAATGATTAAGGATATGGATTCTTGGCTTAAAAATTATGCCGAGCTTGCAAAAACCGTATCAGAAAAAGCTGATGAAAATTATTCGGGAGCAGGTGCGGCAGGAGGCTTAGGCTTTGCTTTTTTATCCTTTACAAATGCAGTTTTAATATCGGGAAATAAAATAATTTTAGAGGAAACTAAAATTGAAAATGATATTAAATACGCCGATATAGTCGTAACCGGTGAGGGTAGACTTGATTCTCAGACAGTTATGGGTAAAGCTCCAATAGGCATTGCTCGTCTTGCAAAAAAGCACGGTAAAAAAGTGATTGCTTTTTCGGGCTGTGTTACTGATGACGCTGAGGTCTGCAACAAACACGGAATAGATGCTTTTTTCCCTATAGTCAGAGGTGTTACGACACTTGATGATGCACTGAATACAGATAACGCATATAAAAATCTTGAGGCTACAGCTTATCAGGTGTTTAAATTGATATTGTAATTAAAAATTGTCCCTGATTTAACACAAGCATATAATACATTTAAAGGTCGGTGATTTTTATGAATACAATAAAATTTAAAAACAAGGATGCGAAAGTAATTGCACACAGAGGTCTTTCGGGAATAGAGACGGAGAACACTAATGCTGCTTTTGTTGCCGCAGGTAATCGTTCCTATTATGGCATCGAAACAGATATCTATCGTACTGCGGATGGTAGGTTTATTGTTAGTCATGACAATAATCTTAGGCGTCTAACGGGAAAAGATATTGATGTCGAAACCGCAACCCTAGCAACGCTGCAGAATATAGTTCTTTATGATAAAGATGGTAGTAAAGATAGGGCAGACCTGCGTCCTTGTAGTTTGGAGAATTACATCAACATTTGTAAAAAATATGGCAAGCATTGCGTAATAGAATTGAAATCAAATTTTACGGTTGAAGAAACAGCTCGATTTATTGATATTATAAAGGGTTACGAGTATTTAGAGCATACCACATTTATTTCCTTTTATTATGAGAATTTGAAAAAAATAAAGAATATACTTCCGCAACAACCGGTGCAATTCCTGTTTCGTGAATTTACCGAGGGACTGATAGAAAAACTGGTTGCCGATAAGATGGATGTCGATGTATATTATGAAGCACTTAATAAAGAAATTATAGATGTTCTGCATGATGCAGGGATAAAGATTAATTGCTGGACTGTTGATAAAAAAGAAATTGCAGAACAATTAGCAAAATGGGGAGTCGATTATATAACATCCAATATACTTGAGTAAAATTGAAGAAATGCCAGATTTTTAAAATCCTCAGTTTTCAGAGCTATTCAATTCGTGTCATTAAGTTCAAAACTCCCAAAATAAAAAGCACTTCTTCGGAAGTGCTTTTTATTTTGGAAATGAAGCGTTCCCTTTGGGAACACGAAGACGCTTTCGCTAATGAAGTAGCCTACGGCTGTGAAGTGTGCCTTCGGCACGATAAGGAACGCTTCGCTTC